>NZ_CP170445.1:601061-1202122 GCF_042473625.1 Kineococcus sp. DHX-1
AGCTCGAGGACGCGGCGGGGCCCCTCGTGGAGGGCGGGGAGGAGTTGCGGGCCCGGCTGCACGGCGACCTGCACACCCACACCGACGCCAGCGACGGCGGCAGCCCCCTCGCGGAGATGGCGTTCACCGCGGCCGAACTCGGGCACGAGTACATCGCCGTGACCGACCACTCCGAGGGCCTCAAGGTCGCCAACGGCCTCGACCGCGGCCGCCGCGAGGCGCAGCTGGACCAGATCGCGGCGCTCGCCGCCCCGCTGGCCCCGTTCCGGTTGCTGTCGGGCATCGAGGTGGACATCGGCAAGGACGGCACGCTGGACTGCCCGCCGGACCTGCTGGCCCGGCTCGACGTCGTCGTCGCCTCGGTGCACTCCGAACTGCGGATGCCGGGAGACGCGATGACCCGGCGGATGCTGGCCGCGATCCGGTCAGGACGGATGGACGTCCTCGGCCACTGCACGGGGCGGATGGTCAAGGGCGGTCACGGGCGGGTGGGGGACAAGGGCCGCCCGCCGAGCGAGTTCGACGCCGCCGCGGTGTTCGCCGCGTGCGTCGAGTTCGACGTCGCCGTCGAGATCAACGCCCGGCCCGAACGCCTCGACCCGCCGCGCGCGCTCCTGCGCCAGGCCGTCGAGGCGGGGTGCCTGTTCACCCTGTCGACGGACGCCCACGCGCCCGGGCAGCTCGACTGGCAGCCCTACGGGTGCGCGCGGGCGGAGGAGTGCGAGGTGCCGGCCGACCGGATCGTCACGACGTGGCCGGTGGAACGGGTGCAGGAGTGGGTGACGACGCGGCGCGCTGCCCACGCGTGACGCGCAGGAACTCCAGCTTCTCCGCGTCCACCGATCCCGTCGCGGCGCTGTAGACGACGAGCCGCACGTCCGAACCGGGCACCGTCAGCACGTCGCAGTCGCACGTCACGTCCCCGACGTCGGGGTGCTCGATCGTCTTGCGGGCCGAGACGTGCCGGCCGACGGCACCGGTGTCCCACAGCCGGGAGAACGCGGGGCTCTCCCGGCGCAGGTCGGCCACGAGCCCGGCCAGCGGCCGGTCGCGGGGGTGGTCGGCCAGGGCCGCCCGCAGGTCGGCGACGATCGCGGCCGGCATCCCCGGGTCCGCGTGCCGGACGGGGTGGCGGGACAGCCCCGTGCCACCGCCGAACAGGGCGCGCGCCAGGTTGCGGTCCCGAGGCGCGAGCGTCGTCGGGTCCCCGATGAGCGCCTCCCACGACGGGGTCCAGTGCAGCAGCGTCCACGCGGCGTCGAAGACCCCCACGGGCAGTTCCTGCAACCGCGCCAGGATCCGCTGGACGCCGGGCGGGACGTGCCGGGACACCGTGCCGTCGGCGGGCGGCAGCAGGCCGGCGAGGCGGAACGCGTGGTCGCGTTCGTCGGCGGACAGCTGCAGGGCGCGGGCGAGGGCGGCGACGACCTGGGCCGACGGGTGCTCGGCGCGGCCCTGCTCCAGCCGGACGACGTAGTCGACCGACAGGCCCGCGAGGTGGGCGAGCTCCTCGCGGCGCAACCCGGCCGCCCGCCGGCCCGCCCGGACGGGCAGCCCCACGTCGAGCGGGGAGAGGCGGTCGCGCCACCGGCGCAACGCGCCGCCGAGGTCACCGAGGTCGTCCACGCGACCATCGTGCCCCGCCAGTGCCCGCGCGCACGGGTGCGAGCCTGGTACTGCCCGTCCCACCGTCGGGCAGGGCCCTGGCGGGGTTCCCGGGACCGGGTGAGGGTGGA
This sequence comes from Kineococcus sp. DHX-1, assembly GCF_042473625.1. Taxonomy (GTDB): domain Bacteria; phylum Actinomycetota; class Actinomycetes; order Actinomycetales; family Kineococcaceae; genus Kineococcus. The sequence goes on from NZ_CP170445.1 coordinate 602,798, forward strand.
CCCATGACCACCACGTTCATCACCGGGGCCAACAAGTCCCTCGGCTACGAGACCGCCCGCCGGCTCCTCGCGGCCGGCCACACCGTCCTCGTCGGCGCCCGCGACCCCGAGCGCGGCCGGGCCGCCGCCGAGGCGCTCGGCGCCCGGTTCGTCCAGATCGACGTCACGGACGACGTGTCCGTCGCGGCCGCGGTGGCCGACGTCGCCGCCCACGAGGGGACGATCGACGTCCTCGTCAACAACGCCGGGATCTCCGGGCCGCAGACGCCCGCCGACGAACTCACGGCCGACGACGCCCGGGCCGTCTACGAGACCAACGTGTTCGGGCCGCTGCGGGTGACGAACGCGTTCCTGCCGCTGCTGCGGACGTCCGAGAACCCCGTGGTCGTCAACGTGACCAGCGGCCTGGGGTCCTTCGCCGCCACGCACGACCCCGAGCGGATCGAGTCGCAGGTGACGGCGCCGCTCTACACGTCGTCGAAGTCCGCGCTGACCATGCTCACGACGCAGTTCGCCAAGGCGCTGCCCGACGTGAAGTTCAACGCCGTCGACCCCGGCTACACGGCCACCGACCTCAACGGGCACAGCGGTCCGCAGACGGTCACGGAGGGGACCGACGCGATCGTGGAACTCGCCTCGATCGGGAAGGACGGCCCCACGGGTCAGTTCCGCGACCGCGCGGGGGTCGTGCCCTGGTGACGCGCGGCTGACCGCAGGACGAGGTCACCCGCGGGGCTCGTGGCACCCGCCGGGGGTGTCCAGCCGGCGGCCAGCGCGGCGGCCGTCACCGCGTCGAGGTCGGGGGCGAGGAACGTCGCCCCGGTCGCCCGGGTGACGGTGTAGCCCGAGACGCCCCAGGGCGCCACCCGCCAGCGCAACCCGGTGAGCAGTTCCTGCAGCGCCCGGGCGCGGGCCGCGAGTTCCCGCGGACCGCGCCCGGCGACGGTGTCCTCCCACGGACCCCGGGCCCGGCCCGTGCCGCAGACCCCGCACATCAGGAGCACCCGCGCATCAGGGCATCACGTCGCCGGAGTTCGGCCCGAGCGTCTGCCCGACGTAGAGGTTCCCGCCGGGGTCGCTCGCCAGCAGGACGGCCGTCGGCGCGATCTCCTCGGGGAGCCCGAACCGGCCGAGGGGGAGCTCGGCCTGCTTGGCCTCCTTCCACTCCGGACTCAGCCCGTCCACGAGCGGCGTGCTGACGGGACCGGGGGCGATGGCGTTGACGAGGACGCCGTGCGGGGCGAGCTCGCGGGCCGCGGCCTTGGTGAACCCGATGACCCCGGCCTTCGCGGCGCTGTAGTGCGTCAGCGACTCCCCGCCCTTGAGCCCGAGCTGGGAGGCGACGTTCACGACGCGACCCCAGCCCTGGCGCACCATGTGCGGTGCGACCCAGCGGGTCAGGAGGAACACGCTGCGCAGGTCGACGTCGATCATCCGGTCCCACGTCTCGACGTCCATCTCCACGAGGAGAACCTCGGTGAGGATGCCCGCGCAGTTCACGAGGACGTCGATCCGGCCGTGGTCGGCGGCCACGCCGTCGACGAGCTGCCGCGTCGCGTCGGCGTGCGTGACGTCGACGGTGTGCGCCCGAGCGCCGAGGGCGGCCGCGAGCCCCTGCACGCGCTCGGCGTCGCGGTCGACGAGCACGAGGTCGGCGCCCTCCGCGGCGTACGCGCGGGCGATGGCCGCCCCGATCCCGCTGGCCGCGCCCGTGACGAGCGCGGTCCTGCCCTGCAGCTGCACGTTCGCCTCCTCAGCTCGGCCAGCGGACGGTGAGTCCGCCGTCGACGACGATGCTCTGTCCCGTGACGTACGCCGCGTCGTCCCCGGTGAGGAACCGGATGACGCGCGCGGCCTCGTCGACGGTCCCGACCCGGCCCCGCGGGATGCCCGCGCCGGCGGCGGCGAGCCCGTCGGGCCCGAAGGAGTTCACGGGGTCCAAGGACTGCGGGCTCTCGATCAACCCGGGGATGACGGCGTTGACCCGGATGCCCCGCGGCGCGAGTTCGACGGCCAGGGAACGGCACAGGCCCAGCACCCCGGACTTCGCCGCGGCGTAGTGCGCGTGGTCGTCCCATCCGTAGACGCCACCGGCGATCGAGGACACCGCCACGAGCGCCCCCGCACCGGTCATCGCCCCGGCGCAGGAGCGGAACGTCCGCAGCACGCCGGTGAGGTCGACGGTGAGCATGGCGTCCCAGGCGGCGTCGTCGAGCTCGGCGAGCGGGGCCCGGCGGAGGATCCCCGCCGCGGCGACGCCGACGTCGAGCCGGCCGAACTCCTCGACGGCCGCCGCCGCCAGGGCGTCGACCGACGCGGCGTCCGCGACGTCGACCGGGACGGGCAGACAGCGCCCGCCGGCCGCCTCGACGGCCGCCACGGTCTCGGCGACGTCGTGCGGGTCGCCCGGGAAGTACCCGGCGACGCTGTGGGCCCCGGCCCGGGCGTACGCCACGGCGAGCGCTCGGCCGATGCCGCTGGCCCCGCCGGTGATGACGGCGACCTTGCCCTCGAACCCGTCGTCGCGGACGGTCACGCGGCCGCCTCCTGCTCGAGCTCGACGGTGCGGTTCTCCGTGTTCCGGGCGCCGAGCATGACGATCCCGGACAGCAGCATGAACACCGATCCCGTGACGAGCGCCGCCGTCCGCATGCCCGCGCCCGCCGAGAGCAGGACGGTGAGCAGGGCGGAACCCGCGATCCCGCCGACCGGGCCCATGACGTGCGCGACGTTCGTGCCCATGCCGCGCACCTGCGCGGGGAACGACTCGCCCATGTAGAACAGCAGGGCCGCGTACGGGCCGGTGAGGAAGAACAGCGAGAGCGAGTAGGTGACCATGACCCAGGCGCTGGAGTCCGGCCCGAGGAGCATGGCCGCGGTGACGACGGCGCCGACGGTCCAGCCGCCGATGATCGTCGTGCGGCGGCCGATGCGGTCGCCGATCCAGCCGTGGAAGATGTAGCCGCAGAACCCGACGGCGTTCGCCAGGACCAGCACGACGAGGGAGTTGTCGAAGCTGAACCCCTTGGCGCCCGTGAGGACGCTCGTGCCGAGCACCGAGAACACCTGGATGGCCATCCAGTTGAACAGCCAGGCCAGGGACAGGCAGATCGTGTGGCGGCGCAGTCCCGGGGTGAAGACGTCCCGGACGCGGGAGGGACGGTGGTCGGTGTCCGACAGGCCGTGGGCCCGGGCGATCTCCGAGGCGGCGGACTCCTCGCCCGCGGCGCGCAACCGGCGGACCTCCTTGAGGGCCGCGTACGCGGGCGACTCGGGCAGCCGGGTGGCCGCGAGGGCGACGAGCACCGCGGGGAGCATGGCGACGACGAACGTCCACCGCCAGCCCAGGTGGGGCAGCATGAGCGCGGTCAGCCCGGCGGCGACGAGAGCACCCACGGGCCAGCCCGATTGCACGAAGCTGTACATGAACCCGCGGCGCTTGGCCTTGGCGTACACCTCGTTGAGGTAGACGGCGTTGACGACCTCCTCGGAGGCGCCGAAGCCGGAGAACGCGCGGATGAGGACGAGCGAGACCGCGCCGGCGGCCAGACCCGTCAGGCCGCTGGAGATCGCCGCACCGATGACGGTGATGATCAGGGCGCGCTTGCGGCCGAACCGGTCGAGCAGGGAGCCGACGACGAGCGAGACGAGGAACACCCCGACGGTGACCCACGTGTTGACGCCCGCGGCGTACGCGGGCGACCAGCCGAAGTCCTCGGCGATGACGGGCAGCAGGGTCCCGAAGAGGGTGAAGTCGTAGACGGAGAACACCCAGGCGAAGAAGCAGACGATCGAGACCGTGAGCAGGGTGCGGGGCGTGATCGTCCGGTTCCAGGGTTCGACCGCTGCGGGCCGGGTCGACGCGCTCACGCGGTCACGTCCGTGCGGGGGAAGCGAGCGGTGAAGTCCTGGGCGATCGCGTCGAACGTCGTCCAGGTGACACCGGAGTGGCCGCTGATGTGCTCGATGAGCCGTTCGAGGGCCATGAGCACCTGCGGCCGCCCGGAGACGTCCGGGTGGATCGTCATCGTGAACACGGCGTAGTCGTTCTCGCGGTACACCCAGTCGAACTGGTCGCGCCACATCTGCTCGATGTCGCGCGGGTTCACGAAGCCGTGGCTGTTCGGGCTCGACTTGATGAACATCATGGGCGGCAGGTCGTCGAGGTACCAGTTCGCGGGGATCTCGACGAGGTCGGTCTCCCGGCCCCGCACGAGCGGCTTCATCCACTCGGCTGCCGGCTTGTCGTAGTCGATGGGGGTCCAGGAGTCACCGACGCGGACGTAGTACGGGGTGAAGTCGCGGTGCATGAGGGAGTGGTCGTAGCGGATCCCGCGGTCCAGCAGGATCTCGTTGGTGACGCCGCTGAACTCCCACCACGGGGCGACGTAGCCCGTGGGGCGCGTGCCGGTGCGCGTGGAGATGAGGTCGATGCAGTGGTCGAGGACCGTCTCCTCCTGCTCGCGGGACATCGCGATGGGGTTCTCGTGGCTGTACCCGTGGACGCCGATCTCGTGGCCCGCGGCGACGCACGCGTCGAACTGCTCGGGGAACGTCTCGATCGAGTGCCCGGGCCAGAACCAGGTCTGGGTCAGGTCGTGGCGGCGGAACAGCTCCAGCAGCCGGGGGACGCCGACCTCGCCGGCGAAGATCCCGCGCGAGATGTCGTCGGGGGAGTCGGCCCCGCCGTACGAGCCGAGCCAGCCGCCGACGGCGTCGACGTCGGTCCCGAAGGCGACGAAGATCTCCTTGGCCATGGGGTGGGTCCTTCCTGGGGTCGGGGAGTGCGGGGGTGTGGAGTGCGAGCTGGTCAGACCGGGGCGAACGCGGCCGCGCAGGCCCGGACCGGGTCGTCGGGGTCGGCGGCCAGGGCCACCGCCAGGAGGGTGCGCGCCTGCCACGGGGACAGGTCGCCGGCGAGGACGGCGCCGCCGCGTTGCAGGGCGCTGCCGCCGCTGCCGTACAGGGGGGCGACGGGTCCCTCCGGGACGCGCGAGGTGATGACGACGGGAATGCCTGCAGCGCAGGTGTCCTCGACCGCCTGGGTGACGCCGGGTGGGGTGTTGCCGGCGCCCATCGCCGCCACGACCAGACCGCGGGTCCCGGCGGCACGGGCGGCGGTCAGCAGGGAGCCGTCCGCGCCGAGGTGGGTGGCGACGACGTCGACGCGGGGGAGGTCGACCACGTCGGCGGGCAGGGACCAGCCGGGCCTGCGGGCAGGTCGTCGCAGCAGGTCGACGCGTCCGGCGGCGACGCGGTGGGTGGGGCCGAGTCCGGGCGCGGCGAAGGCGCCGGCGCGGACGGTGTGCACCTTGCGGACGCCGCGGGCCGCGTAGGCCTCGCCGTCGAAGACGACGAGGACGCCGCAGCCGCGGGCGTCGGGGTGGGCGGCGAGTTCGAGGGCCGCGGCGAGGTTCGCCGGTCCGTCGGGGGCGACGGCGTCGGCGGCCCGCTGCGCCCCCGTGAGGACGACGGGCCGGTCGTCCTCGTGCAGCAGGTCGAGCAGGAGGGCCGTCTCCTCCATCGCGTCGGTGCCGTGGGTGACGACGACCCCGTCCACGCCCTCGTCGAGGGCGGCCCGCACGGCCCGGTGCAGCCGTAGGAGGTCGCGACCGGTGAGGGCCGAGCTGACGACCGTGGTGAGGTCCAGCGTCCGGACGTCCTCCGTGCTCGGCGGGGTGAGGGTGGCCAGCAGCTCCTCCGCCCCGAGGCGTGCCTCGAGAGCGCCCAGACCTCCTGTGCTGGAGATGGTCCCACCGGTGGCGATGAGTTGCAGGGGCACGTCGGACCCTTCCGCGTTCGGGACGCCTGCGTCCGTCGAAATCGATTGCGAGCAACCTACGCAATCGATTTCGAGCCCACAAGACCCGCAACACGGATTTAACGCGCGGGGTCCTGGCGTGGACCGCGCCCGGCATCGGGTACACAGGAGCGGTGACTTCGAGCGGCCGGCGTCCGGCGACCCTCGCCGACGTGGCCGCCGCGGCGGGGGTCCACGCGTCGACGGCGTCGCGGGCCCTCGGCGGGGGCGTCGGCATCTCGCCCCGGACGGTCGAGCGCGTCCGCACCGCCGCCGCCGAGCTGGGCTACCGGCCCGACCCGGCGGCCTCCTCCCTGCGGACCCGGCGCAGCGGCCTCATCGGGGTCCTCGTGCCGCGCCTGACCGACATCGTCCTGGCGACGATCTACGAGGGGCTCGACGCCGCGGCCGCCGAGGCGGGCTACCAGACGTTCGTCGCGAACACCTCCGACGACCCCGACGTCCGTCGCCGCCGCCTGGGGGCTCTGCTCGACCGCCGGGTGGACGGTCTCGTCTTCGGCGACGCACGGCTCGACGACGACCTGCTCCCGGAGATCGCGGCGCGCGGGCTGCCCTACGTGCTCGTGTCCCGGCGCAGCCGCGGGCACCTGTCGGTGACGACGGACGACCTGGCGGGGGGCCGGCTCGCCGCGCGGCACCTGCTGGAGCTCGGCCACACCCGGGTCGCCGTCGTGGCGGGCCAGCCGTTCTCGAGCACGGGGGTCGAGCGGACCCAGGGGTTCCGCGAGGAGTTCGCCGCGGCCGGCCACCCCGTCCCCGACGACCTCGTCGTGAACTGCCGGTACGACGTGCCGGGCGGCCACGCCGCGGCGCTGCGGCTGCTGGCGGCCCGACCCCGGCCGACGGCGGTGTTCGCCGTCAACGACTTCAACGCCATCGGGACGATGGGCGCGTTGCGGGAGAGCGGGTTGCGCGTGGGGGAGGACGTCGCCGTCGTCGGCTACAACGACGTCTCCCTCGCCGCCGAACTCCCGGTCCCGCTGACGACCGTGCGCTCGCCCATGGTGGAGATGGGACGGCAGGGGATGGCGCGCTTGCTCGCCCGGGCCGCCGGGACCCCCGTGCGCTCGCTCCGGCTCAAGCCCGAGCTCGTCGCCCGCGAGTCCTCCGGCGGCCCCCTGTCCTGAGGCGGGGCCGCCGGGTGCGGGTGGGTCTCAGTGGGTGCGGCGGCGCGCGGTGTAGGCGCCGAGCTGCTCGACCACCTCGTCGGCGCTGAGGTTCCCGTCCAGGGCCTGCGTCAGCAGTTCCGTCTGCGACAGCGGGGTGAGGCCGCCGACGTTCGGGTCCAGGTCGAGGTTCGTGGGGAACGGGTACCCCTCGGACGCGGCGGCGACCGCGTTGGCCAGGAACTCCGGCGAGGCCCCGGACGCCTTGCGGGCGAGCAGGGCCGGGTAGACGGCGCGGGCGATCCGCACCCGGTCGACGGACTCCATCGCGCGGCCGAACGCCGAGGACACCTGCAGGAGGTTCGCGGAGCGCTGCACGTCGGCGGACACGTTCGTCCCGGCGCCGTGGAACAGGGCGGGGTTGAAGAACGCGGCGTCGCCCTTGCGCAGCGGGAGCTGCACGTGGTGGGCGGCGAAGTGCTCGCGGAACTCCGGGCGCCGCCAGGCGAGGTAGCCCTGCGGGTACTGGTGCGAGTACGGCAGGTACATGGTCGGGCCGCTCTCGACGGGCATGTCGCTGTGCGCCACGGCGCCCTGCAGCGTCAGGACCGGGGAGAGCAGGTGCACGTGCGCGGGGTAGCGCGCCGCGACGGGGTTGGACAGGAAACCCAGGTGGTAGTCGCGGTGCGGGTCCTGCGCCCTGCCGCCCGGGCGGACCAGGTTGACCTGGGAGGTGACCTGGTACCCGGGGCCCAGCCACGCCGTCGAGACGAGGGCGAGGACGTCGTTGCCGTAGTAGTCGACGAACGCCTCGGGGTCGCGAACGGCGAGCTTCTCCAGCGCGTTCCAGACCCGGTCGTTGGCTCCGGCGGCGGCGAAGTGGTCGCCCTTGGCGGTGCCCGCCGCCTTCTCGTCGGCGATGACCGCGTCGAAGACGGCGCTGACCCGGTCGACGACCGCCGGGTCGGGGAAGGCGCCCTCGAACACGACGACCCCGGGACCGTCGGTGAGGGCGCGGACGAGTTCGGCCTCGACCTCCTCGCGACCGGGCTCCTGCGCGGTCGTGCGCCGCAGCAGGTCGGCGTCGTACACGAGCACCTCGCTGCGTACGGCGGCGGCGTGCGGGTAGTCGGCGAGGTCCGTCGTCCGGTCGACGAGCCGCGCGAACTCGGCGACGTCGCAGTCGGTCTCGCGGAACCGCAGGGGGGTCGTGCGGGACGTGGTGGGGGTGCTCACGGCGGTCTCCTCGTCGAGGTCGTGGGGTGGTCCAGCTCTGCCAACGTAGCCCGCGGGCCCCTGCGGGTGGCATCGTGAACACCTCAAGAACACCTCAGCGGGACACCTCAGCGAGAGGGGCGTCGTGGCCCACCCGTACCGCCTCCGGGAGATCGCCCAGCAGGCCGGTCTCAGCCTCGCCACCGTCGACCGCGTGCTGCACGGCCGGCCCGGGGTGCGGGCCTCCACGGTCGCCGAGGTGCACCGCGCCCTCGCCGACCTGGACCGGCAGGCGTGCCAGGTCCGCCTGACCGGCGCGACGTTCTTCCTCGACGTCGTCGTGCTGGCGCCGGAGCGCTTCAGCCGGGCCGTGCGGACGGCGCTCGAGGCCGAGCTGCCGGCCCTGCGCCCGGCCGTCGTGCGGGCGCGGTTCCACCTCCGGGAGGACGGCGGGGTGGACGACCTCGTGGCGGACCTGGACCGCATCGCGCGCCGCGGGTCCAGCGGGGTCCTGCTCAAGGCGCCGGACGAGCCGGCCGTCGTGGCCGCCGTCGCACGGCTGCAAGAGCGCGGGATCCCGGTGGTCACGTTCGTCACCGACGTGCCCACGAGCCGGCGCGTCGCGTACGTCGGCATGGACGACCGGGCGGCGGGCGCCACCGCCGCCTACCTGCTGACGGCGGTCGCACCGGACGCCGGTGGAGTTCTCGTCTCGTTGAGTCGCAGCACCTTCCGCGGCGAGGGCGACCGCGAGCAGGGTTTCCGGGCGGCCTTGCGCGACCTGGCGCCGCACCTGCCGGTGCACGTCGTCGAGGGCGCCGACGGGCTGGACGGCTCGACGCGGCAGGCGGTGGCGCGGGCGCTGGGGGAGGCGCCCCACCTCGACCTGGTCTACTCCGTCGGTGGGGGGAACCGGGCGGTGCTGTCGGCCTTCGACGACGCGGGCCGGCGCGTGCGGGGTTTCGTCGCCCACGACCTCGACCAGGACAACGTCCTGCTGCTGCGCGAGCGCCGGCTGACGGCCGTCCTGCACCACGACCTGCGCGCGGACGTCCGGCGCGTGTGCCGCGCGGTCATGCAGGTCCAGGGGGCGCTGCCCGGCCGGCCGAGCTCGGTCCCGTCGCAGATCCAGGTCATCACGCCCTACAACGAGCCGGCGGCGTTCACCACCGACGCGTGACATGTTGACAGTTCTGCTATCGATAGCAATTCTGTCGATGTGCGCATCTCCGAGCTCAGCACCCGCAGCGGCGTCAGCCAGGCGTCCATCAAGTTCTACACGCGCGAGGGGCTGCTGCCCGCGGGGGAGCGCACGGGCTACAACCAGACCGACTACTCCGACGACCACCTGACCCGGTTGCACCTCATCCGCTCCCTCATCGACGTCGGCGGCCTCCCGGTCGCCGCCGTCGGCCGCGTCCTGGCCGCCGTGGACGCCCCGGACCTCCCGCTCGTCGAGGTCCTCGGTGCCACCCAACAGGCTCTGCCGCAACCGGTCACCCCGCCCAGCGAGGCTTCGCGCGACCGCGTGCTCGCGTTCGCGGCCGAGCACGGCTGGGACGTCGACGAGCACAACCCCGGCGTGCGCGTCGTCGCCGGGGTGCTCGACGGGTGGGACTCCGTCGACCGCGGCGACCTCGCCGCCCTGCTGCCCGCCTACGCCCGGGCGGCCGACCTCGTGGCGACCGCCGACCTCGACGCCGTCGCCGGGTCGATCGACGACGCCCGGCGGGGAGGCGACCGCGAGGCCGCCGCCCAGACGGTCGTCGTCGGCACCGTCCTGGGCGACCAGCTCTTCGCCGGCCTGCGGCGCATCGCGCAGCAGGACACCGCCTTCCGCCGCTACGGCTCAGACCCCCGAGGGGACACCCCGTGACCACCCTGCTCCCGCCCGTCCGCCACGACGTGCCGGCACCCTCCCGCTGGCACCGCCCACTGCTCGTCCTCGCCGTGGCGATGGCTGGCCTGACGGTGCTCACCGCGGTCCTGGCCGGGGTCGACGCCCGTCCCGTCCTCGGCCAGGTCGCCTGGTTGAAACCCCTGAAGTTCGCCCTCTCGATCGGCCTCTACGCCCTCACCCTGGCCTGGCTCGTCGGGTTGCCGGGGCTGCCCCGGCCCCGGCTCGCCTCCGCGCTGGCGTCGGTGGCCGCGGTGGGGCTGCTCCTCGAGATCGCCGTGATCGGCTGGGCCGCCGCGGTCGGGACGACCAGCCACTTCAACGTCTCCACCCCCCTGCACAGCGCCCTGTGGGCGCTCATGGGCACGTCCATCGCCGTCGTGTGGGTCGTCACGGCCGTCATCGGCGTCCTGGTGTTCCGCACCCCGCTGCCCGACCGGGCCCGCACGCTCGCCGTCCGCGCGGGGGTCGTCCTGGGGCTGGTGGGCATGGCCCTGGCGTTCCTCATGACGGCCCCGACTCCCGCACAGACCCAGGACTTCTCCGGCGTCGTGGGCGCCCACGCCGTGGGGGTGCCCGACGGAGGCCCGGGCCTGCCGTTCCTCGGTTGGAGCACCCAGGGCGGTGACCTGCGCATCCCGCACTTCGTCGGGCTGCACGCCCTGCAGGTGCTGCCGCTGGCCGTGCTGCTGCTCGAACGTCTCGCCGGCCGCGTCGCCGCGCTGCGGGACGACGTCGTGCGGTTCCGCCTCGTCGCGGTCGGCGCGCTGGGCTACGCCGGCCTCGTCGGCTGGCTGACGGTGCAGGCGCTGGCGGGGCAGCCCCTGCTGCACCCGTCCCCGGCGCTCGCCGGCGTGGGGGTCGCGGCCCTGGCGGTCCTCAGCGTTCTGGCGGCAGGAGCGCTGCGCCGAGCGCGGTGAGGAGTTCCACGACGTCCGCGCGGTCGAGGCGGACGGTGGAGACGCACGTCGCGTCCTGCCAGGTCGACAGGACGACGCGCCCCGCCTCGGGGTGCGTCGTCACGCGCAGGGCGCGGCCGCCCCGGTCGGCGTCGCGGACGACACCTGTGCGGATCCCGCGGTCGACGGCCTTCTCCATCTGCCGAGTGTGCTCTCCCACCCAGGCGCTGTCCACGGGATCGACGGAGGTGCCGTCCGTCAGGGGATGCGGCCGACCCACTCCGGCGTCGCGAACTTCGTGCGCACGAGCTCGTCCGCCGCGGCGAGCTCGGCGTCCGTCAGGGGCGCGTCGGTGAGGCCGTACTGACGGCGGAACGTGGCGACCATCGAGTCGATGACCTCCTCGCGCGGCAGGCCCGTCTGCCGGCGCAGGGGGTCGACGCGCTTGGCGGCGCTGGCCAGTCCCTTGCCCGAGAGCTTCTCGCGGCCGATCCGCAGCACCTGCACCATCTTCGCGGCGTCGATGTCGTAGGACATCGTCACGTGGTGCAGGACGGTGCCGTCCCCGAGCCGCTTCTGCGCCGCTCCGGCGATCTTGCCCTGCTCGGTCGTGATGTCGTTGATGGGCTGGTACCAGGCCTTGACGCCGAGGTCGCCGAGGGCGACGAGCACCCAGTCGTCGAGGAACGCGTAGGACTCGGTGAAGCTCAGGCCCTCGACGAGGGAGCCGGGGGCGTAGAGCGAGTACGTGATGGTGTTGCCGGGTTCGACGAACATCGCCCCGCCGCCGGAGATGCGGCGCACGACCTCGACGTCGAACCGGTCGGCGGCCTCGCGGTCCACCTCGTTGACGACGGACTGGAAGCTGCCGAGCACGACCGCCCGGCTCGCCCACTCCCACACCCGCAGGGTCGGGCCGCGCCGGCCGGCGGCCACTTCGCGCGTCAGCACCTCGTCGAGGGCCATGTGCGTCAACGGCGACTGCGGAGCGGTGTGGACGAACTGCCAGTCGTGGTCGAGCCAGCCCGTGGCCCCGCCGACCGCGCGCCGGACGGTCGTCGCGACGGCCTCGGGGGTGAACCCGAGGAGCACCGCGTCCCGCGGGAGGGCGGAGCGGACGCGGCCCGCGACGTCCTCCGCGTCGGCGTCGGCGGGCAACCCGGTGAGGGCCGCGTCGATGGCCTCGAGGGCGTCGTCCGGTTCGAGGAAGAAGTCCCCGCTCAGCCGGACGTCGGCGAGCCGGCCGTCCCGGACGGCGAGGTCGACGACGACGAGCTTGCCGCCCGGAACCTTGTACTCACCGTGCATCCCGGCAGGCTACGTCCCACCGTCGCCCCTGGGGACGCCGGCTCAGCCGACGAGGCGGGACCCCAGCCAGTGCCGCGGAGTGCCGAACCCGGCGAGGAGTTCCTCGGTGCTGGGGCGCAGCTTGCGGCACAGTGCGTTGACGGCGCTCGTGATGGCCTTGGCGCGCAGCGTCGTCATCCGGCGGTGCTCGAGGTACCAGCCCTTCTCGGCCTCCAGCAGCGCCAGGACGTGCAGGTCGCACACGTCGGCGAGCAGGGCCGCGACGGCCGGGTCCTCGCACCGGGCGATCGCGGCGGCGAACGCCTCGGCGACGATGCGGTCGGTGTGCGCGCGACCGGCGAGCAGCAGGTGGTCCTGCAGGTCGTCGATGGCGGCGAACCGCTCGGCCTCGGGCTTGCTGCGGGCCTTGCGCATGCGCTTGGCCAGCGACTCCACGACGTGGCGTTCCCGCTCGGACAGCATGCGGATCTGCCACGCGCGGTCGTGCAGGTCGTCCGGGATGCGGCCGGCCTCCACGACGTCGGCCACGAGCGAGGCCGCGGGGCTGCGCCCGGCGTACGTGGAGATGAAGTCCCGCGTCGCGAACCGCGCCATGCCGAGGGTGTCGAGGTCGGAGAACTGCTGGGCGTAGCTCGTCAGCAGGCCCTTGGCCACCAGCTGCAGCAGGACGGTGTTGTCACCCTCGAACGTGGTGAACACGTCGGTGTCCGCCTTGAGCAGCGGCAGCCGGGAGTCGGCGAGGTACCCGTTGCCGCCGCACGCCTCGCGGCACGTCTGGATCGTCCTCGTCGCGTGCCAGGTGGACGCGACCTTGAGCGCGGCCGCGTGGGCCTCGAAGGCGCGCTGGCGCGCGGAGTCGGCCTCGCCGCCGGCGAGCTGCACGCGGAGCAGGTCGTCCATCTCGCCCATGAGCTCGTCCTGGGCGAACGACAGCGCGTACGTGGTGGCAAGGGGGATCAGCAACCGACGCTGGTGGGCCAGGTAGTCCAGCACCGTGACCTCGTCCGAGCCGCCGGGGCGCTTGAACTGCTTGCGCTCGGCGCCGTACCGCAGCGCGATCTCCAGGGCGACCTTCGTCTGCGACTGCGCACCGCCGGAGACGCTGACGCGGCCCTTCACCAGCGCCCCGAGCATCGTGAAGAACCGCGCGTTGGCGCTGGCGATGGGGGAGGAGTACGTCCCGTCCTCCGCGACGTCGGCGTAGCGGTTGAGCAGCGCCTCGCGCGGGACGCGGACGTGGTCGAAGGCGAGCCGGCCGTTGTCGACGCCGTTCAGGCCCATCTTGCGGCCGTCGTCGCCGCGCCAGATCCCCGGCAGGTCGACGCCGTCGCGGCGCAGCGGGACGACGAACGCGTGGACGCCGCGGCCCTCCCCACCGGTCACGAGCTGGGCGAACACGACGGCGACCTCGGCGTCCTCGGCCGCCCCGCCGATGTAGTCCTTGCGGGACAGTTCGTCCGGGGTGTTCACCACGAACTCCTGCGTGGCGGGGTCGTACGTCGCCGTCGTCCCGATCGAGGACACGTCCGAGCCGTGGCCCGACTCCGTCATGCCGAAGCAGCCGACGAGTTCCAACCGCAGCAGGGGGCCGAGGAGTTCGGCGTGGTGGCGCTCGGTGCCCAGGGCCTGCACGGCGCCGCCGAACAGCCCCCACTGGACGCCGGACTTGATCATCAGGGAGGCGTCGCCGAACCCCAGCATCTCGAACTGCGCGACCTGCCCGCCCGGGCTGTCGGCTCCGCCGAAGCGCGAGGAGAAACCGAGTTCGTGCCCGCCCAGCTCGGCCAGCGTGCGCAGGCGGGCGCGCGTGACGTCCCGGTGCTCGCTCGTGGTCAGGTCGTACGACGCGCTGAACAGGTGGTTCGGCGCCTCGGCGCGGAACTTCTCCTTCACGTCGGCGAAGCGGCCGTCCAGGACGCGGCGCAGGACGTCGGTGTCCACCGGCCCGCTCGGCGCGTCGGTGCTCGTCTCGGCGGGGGCCTCGACGGGAGTTCCTGCGGGCAGTTCGACGGTGGTCACTGAACCTCCTCCGGGGTCAGGACGGCCTGCAGGCCGCCCCAGGCGAGTTGCGTGAGATCGGAGACGAGCGTGTCGGCGGCGACGCGGTCGGGACTGGAGATCCACCGGTCCGCGGCGGTGCGGATCATCGCGATGATCCCGTGCGCCAGGACGTCCGCGGAGGCTCCGCGGGCGCCGCCCACCCGCAGGTGCGCGGTGATGGTGCGCGCGGTCTCGGCGGCGATCGTGCCGGAGATCCGCTGGACGGGGTCGGTCGTGAGGGGACGTTCCAGGAACGGGTGCGAGACGACGAACCGGTAGACCTCCGGGTCGGCTTCGACCAGGCGCACGTAGGCACCGATGATGGCGACGAGTCCGTCGCGGGGGTCGCTGGCGCTGTCGACGGCCTGGGCCAGTTCGCGCAGGATGCGCGCGTTCACCCGTTCGGCGACGGCGAGGTAGAGGTCCTCCTTGTCCGCGAAGTGGCGGTACAGGACGGTCTTGCTGGTGCCCGCCACAGCGGCGACCTCGTCCATGCCCACTCCGGCCCCCTTGGCCGTGATCGCGCGCAGGGCGGCGGTCACGAGTTCCTCGCGCCGACGACGGCGGTGCTCAGCCCAGCGGGTCCGGCGTCCGTCCTCGGTCGCGACGGCTGCGACGGCGGTGCCGTCCTCGATGACCTCCACTCCTCGAAGGTACCCCGGACGACGGGTATCGGGTACCCCGAGTACCTGTTAACTTCGGAGAACTTCGCCCACTCGGACCGCACGGGGGACCACGTGACACGCAGAGCCGCGATCGTCGGAGGCAACCGCACACCGTTCGTCCGCGCCGGACGGCGGTACGCCCACGTCTCGGCGCAGGACCTCCTCGTGGCCGCGCTCGATGGCCTCGTCGCCCGCTACGGCCTGGCCGGCGAGCGCCTGGGGGAGGTCGTCGCGGGGGCTGTCCTCAAGCACAGCCGTGACCTCAACCTCACGCGCGAGGCCGTCCTGTCCACCGCGCTGGACCCCGCCACCCCGACCTACGACGTGCAGCAGGCCTGCGCGACGGGCCTGGAGACGGCCGTCCTCGTCGCCAACAAGATCGCCCTCGGGCAGATCGAGGTCGGCATCGCCGGCGGCACCGACTCCGCGAGCGACGCGCCCATCGCCGTCGACGACGGCCTGCGCCGCGTGCTGCTGGAGCTGTCCCGCGCCCGCACCGTCGGGCAGCGGCTCGCCGCGGTCTCCAAGCTGCGGCCCGGGCAGCTGCGCCCGGACCCCCCGCGCAACGCCGAGGCGCGCACGGGCTTGTCGATGGGCGAGCACGCCGCCCGCACCGCCCTGGCGTCCGGCGTGACCCGCGCGGCCCAGGACGAACTGGCCCTCGCCAGCCACCGCAACCTCGCCGCGGCCTACGAGCGTGGCTTCTTCGACGACCTGCTGACGCCCTACCTCGGAGTGCGCCGGGACGACCTGTTGCGGCCGGACACCACGCTGGAGAAGCTGGCCGCGCTGAAACCGGTGTTCGGGCGCGACCTCGACGGCGAGGCGACGATGACGGCGGGGAACTCGACGCCGCTCACTGACGGGGCCGCCGCCGTCCTGCTGGCCTCGGACGAGTGGGCCGCGCGGCGCCGCCTGCCGGTCCTGGCCCACCTCGTGGACGCCGAGACCGCGGCCGTCGACCACGTCCACGGGGAGGGACTGCTCACCGCGCCCGTCGAGGCGGCCCCGCGGCTGCTCGCACGGCACGGACTGACGCTGGCCGACCTCGACCTCGTCGAGGTGCACGAGGCGTTCGCCTCGACGGTCCTCGCCACGCTCGCCGCGTGGGAGGGCAAGGGGCTGGGCACCGTCCCGCGCGAGAAGCTCAACGTCGCCGGGTCGTCGCTGGCCACTGGCCACCCCTTCGCCGCGACGGGCGGACGCCTGCTGGCGACGACGGCGAAGCTGCTGCACGAGCGCGGCGGCGGCCGGGCCCTCATCTCCGTCTGCGCCGCGGGCGGTCAGGGCATCGTCGCGCTGGTGGAGGCGTGATGGCCGGCCCGCTGGCGGGTGACCCGTACGGAGCCTTCGTCCGCACCGGGCCGGGGAAGTTCCTCGCCGCCCGCACGGGCCTGCCCCGTCCGCCGCGGCTGCGCCGGTACGAGGAGGGCCAGGACCTGCTGACGGGGCCCGCCCTGGTCACCGGCCTGAGCGGCGCCGCCCACGTCGACGCCGTCCGGGACGCCCTGCGGGCCGCCGGGGCGGACCTCGACGTGGGGACAGGACCCCTCGGCGCCCTCGTCGTGGACGCGTCCGGGCTGCGCACCGTCGACCAGCTCGGCGAACTCCTGGCCACCGCTCCGGACTTCAAGCGCACCCGGGGCCGGGTCCTCGTGCTGTCCGCGGTCCCGCCGGAGGTGGGGGACCCCGAGGCCCGTGCCGTCCAGCAGGGCCTGGAGGGATTCGTCCGCAGCCTCGGCAAGGAGGCCCGCGGCGGCACGACCGTGAACCTCCTGCGCGTCGCCGACGGCACGACGACGTCCCTGCGCAGCGCCGTGCAGTTCTTCTGCTCGGCCCGCTCCGCCTACGTCGACGGGCAGCCGCTCGTCGTCGGCCCCGGCGAGCCGCAGCCCGTGCGGGACCAGCGCGTCGCCGTCGTCACCGGTGCGGCACAGGGCATCGGCGCCGCGACCGCCGAGGTGCTGGCCCGCACGGGTCACCACGTCGTCTGCGTCGACATCGCCGCGTCGGGGGAGAAGCTGGCGGCCGTCGCCAACCGCGTCGGCGGGTCCACGCTGCACCTGGACGTCACGGCCGACAGTGCGCCGCGGACCCTCGCCGAGCACCTCGCCGGCCGGTTCGAGGGCGCCGACGTCGTCGTGCACAACGCCGGCATCACGCGCGACCGGTCGTTCGTGAACCTCGACGAGGCCGCGTGGGGTTCCGTCCTCGCCGTGAACCTGGGCGCGCCGGTCCGCCTCACCACCGCCCTCCTGGACCACCCCGGCGCCCTCGCGCCGGGGGCGCGGTTCGTGTGCCTGTCGTCGATGAACGGGATCGCGGGGGCGAAGGGCCAGACGAACTACGCGACGAGCAAGGCGGGGCTCATCGGGCTCGTCCAGGCGCTCGCGGGTCCGCTGTCCGAGCGGGGTTTCGCCGTCAACGCCGTGGCTCCCGGGTTCATCGAGACGCCGATGACGGCCGCGATGCCGCCCGTCCCCCGCGAACTGGGGCGCCGCACGTCGAGCCTGCAGCAGGGCGGGCTGCCCGTCGACGTGGCCGAGACGATCGGGTGGCTCGCGCAGCCCGATGCGGCGGGCGTCGACGGCCAGGTGCTGCGCGTCTGCGGCCAGAACCTGCTGGGGGCGTGATGCACACCCGCGAACTCGCCGCGCCGCCGTCCTTCCCGGCGCTCTACGCCCGGTCCCTGCTGCGTCGGCCGACCCGGCGGCTGGACTTCCCGCGCACCCGGATCGTGCTGCGGGACCAGCGGTTCGACGTCGACCGGTTGACGGAGTTCTGCCGTCTCACGGGGTTCCCCGTGCGCGACGAGGTCGCGCTGCCCTTCCCCCAGGTCGTCGCGTTCGGCCTGCAGGTGGACCTCATGGTCCGCGAGCCGTTCCCGTTCTCCGTCGTCGGTGTGCTGCACGTGCAGCAGGAGTTCGAGCAGACCCGCGCCCTCGACGTCGGCGAACGGTTCGACCTGTCCGTGCGCGCGGTGGGGATGCTCCCGCACCGCCGCGGGGCGACCGTCGAACTGCGCACCGAACTCACCGTCGCCGGGGAGCGCGCCCCCGTCTGGACGGGGCGGAGCAGCTACCTCGCCCGGGGCGTGGACTGGCCGGGGATCCCGCGCGACGCCGCCCGGCTCGACGCGCCCGCAGGCGAGGGCACGGTCTGGCGCGTCCCGGCGGACCTCGGCCGCCGCTACGGCGCGGTGAGCGGCGACGTGAACCCCGTCCACGTCTCCCCGCTCACCGCACGGGCGTTCGGGTTCCGCCGGGCCATCGCGCACGGGATGTGGACCGCCTCGCGGGCCCTGGCCGACCTCGGCGGCCCGGCCCTCGGCGCGGCGCGGTACGAGGTGGACTTCGGCTCCCCCCTGCACCTGCCCTCGACCGTCCGGCACGTCGTGCGCCGCGAGCCCGACGGGTGGAGCAGCGCGGTGCGCAGCCGGAACGGGAGCAAGGTCCACCTCGCGACGCGCCTGCGCAGGGCCTGACCACTGCCGGGGCCCCGCGTCCGGGAAGCTGGGCTCGACGACCCGGCACAGGGCTGGCGCCGTCGTGCGGAAGGCGGCTGGATCTGATGGTGACCCCCGGGAGCAACCCGGTCCTCGTCCTCGGCGGGCGCAGCGAGATCGGTCTGGAGGTGGCCGATCGGCTCGTCCGCGCGGGCGCCCGCACGGTCGTCCTGGCGGCGCGCCGGGCCGGGGAGCTGACGGCGGAGTCGTCCCGGCTGGAGGCCCTGGGCGCCACCGTCGAGACGGCGGAGTTCGACGCCGACGACCTGCCCTCGCACGGTCCGCTGCTGGCCGACCTCGTCGCCCGGCACGGTGCGCTGGACGTGGTCGTCGCGTTCGGGATCCTCGGCGACCAGGCCCGCGCGGAGGTCGACGTCGCGCACGCGCTCGCCGTCGTGCACACGGACTTCGTCGCCCAGGTCAGCGTCCTGTCCCACCTCGCCACGCTGTTGCGCCCGGTGCGCGGTGGGCGCCTGGTGGTGTTCTCCTCCATCGCCGGGGCGCGGGTGCGGCGGGCGAACTACGTGTACGGCTCCGCCAAGGCCGGTCTGGACGGTTTCGCCTCCGGTCTCGCCGACGCGCTGCACGGCAGTGGGGTGCGGCTGCTGCTCGTCCGGCCGGGGTTCGTCGTGGGCCGGATGACGGCGGGCATGTCGCCCGCCCCGCTGTCGAGCACGCCCGCCCAGGTGGCCGACGCCGTCGCGTCCGGTCTGGCCGCCGGGCGCGGGGTGGTGTGGGTCCCCGGCTCGTTGCGCGCGCTCGCCGCGGCCATGACCGTCACCCCGCGTCCGGTGTGGCGGCGCGCACCCCGCTGAGTTTCGCCGAGCGGTGCCGCTGAGGCGTGCCTAGCGTGAGCGTCATGGATCTCGAACTCACGGGACGCACGGCCCTGGTCACGGGCGGCGATTCCGGGATCGGCTGGCACACAGCGCGTCTGCTCCTCGAAGAGGGGGCGAAGGTCGCGATCACCGACGTGGACGAGGAGTCGTTGCGCGCTGCCGCGGCGAAGCTCCCCGGTGAGGTGCTGGCCGTCGCCGCCGACCTCACCGACCCCGACGACGTCGCCCGGCTGCACCGCGAGGTCGTCGCCGGCATCGGTGACCCCGACGTCCTCGTCCACGCCGCCGGCGTCACCGGCGCCCAGGGCCTGTTCCACGAGATCGACGAGGACGGCTGGCGCTCGACGCTGGAGATCGACTTCTTCTCCGCCGTCCGCGTCGTCCGCACGTTCCTCGACGGCATGCGCGGCAAGGGGTGGGGCCGCATCGTGCTGCTCGCCTCCGAGGACGCCGTCCAGCCCTACGCCGACGAACTGCCGTACTGCGCCGCGAAGGCCGCCGTCCTCAGCCTCGTCAAGGGGTTGTCGAAGACCTACGGCAGCGAGGGGATCCTCGTCAACGCCGTGTCGCCCGCCTTCATCGCGACGCCGATGACCGACAAGATGATGGAGAAGCGGTCCTCCGAACTCGGCGTCGGCGTCGAGGAGGCCATCACCAGCTTCCTCGACGAGGAGCGCCCGTTCATGGAGCTCAAGCGGCGCGGGGAACCCGAGGAGGTCGCCGCCGTCATCGCGTTCCTCGCCTCTGAGCGCGCGAGCTTCGTCAACGGCAGCAACTACCGCGTGGACTCGGGGTCCGTCGCCACGATCTAGGCTCCTCCTGTGAGCCAGCCCGCCACCGTCTCCGAGCGCCTCGACGCGCTGCCGTTCACCGCGCGGCACCGCCGGTTGCTGCTGGGCTCCGGGGTCGGATGGGCGCTCGACGCCTTCGACGTCGGCCTCGTCGCCTACGTGCTCGTGGCGCTGAAGGTGCAGTGGGACCTCAGCGCCACCGAGCAGTCGTGGATCGCGTCGGTGGGTTTCGCCGGGATGGCGCTAGGGGCGACGCTCGGCGGGCTGCTGGCCGACCGGATCGGCCGGCGGCAGGTGTTCGCGATCACCCTCGTCGTCTACGGCCTGGCGACGGGGGCCGCGGCGCTGTCGTGGTCGTTGCTTGCCCTGCTGGTGTTCCGGTTCCTCGTCGGGCTGGGCCTCGGCGCGGAACTCCCGGTCGCCTCCACCCTCGTCAGCGAGTTCGCCCCGCGGCGGATCCGCGGCCGGGTCGTGGTGGTGCTCGAGGCTTTCTGGGCCGTCGGCTGGACGCTGGCCGCCCTGGTCGGGTTCTGGCTCGTGCCCGCCTCCGACGACGGCTGGCGGTGGGCGCTGGCCCTGGGTGCGGTACCCGCGCTGTACGCGGTCGTCGTGCGGTGGGGACTGCCGGAGTCCGTGCGGTTCCTGCTGGCGCGCGGACGGACGCAGGAGGCGGAGCGCGTCGTCGCGCAGTTCGAGGCGGCCGCCGGCCGCAGCTCGGACGTCCCGCTCGTCCCGGACCTTCCCGCCCCTGCCACGCAGGGGATCTGGTCGGACGGCCTGCGCCGCCGCACGGCCGGCCTGTGGCTCGTCTGGTTCTTCGTGAACTTCAGCTACTACGGCGCGTTCACCTGGATTCCGAGCCTGCTCGTGGCGGACGGTTTCACCCTCGTCCGCTCGCTGGAGTTCACTCTGCTCATCACGCTGGCGCAGCTGCCCGGCTACGCCGTGGCGGCCGTCCTCGTCGAGGCGTGGGGCCGGCGGCGGACGTTGTCGGCGTTCCTCGTCGGATCGGCCCTGTCCGCCCTCGCCTACGCCGCGGCGGACAGCCCGGGGGCGGTCCTCGCCGCTGGGGCCGCGTTGTCGTTCTGCAACCTCGGGGCGTGGGGGGCGCTGTACGCCGTGACCCCGGAGGTGTACCCGACCAGCGTCCGCGGCCGGGGCACCGGGGCTGCGGCCGGGTTCGGGCGCATCGCGTCCATCCTCGCTCCGCTGTCGGTGCCGTTCCTGTCCTCGGGGGGTGGGACGGCCCTGGTGTTCGTCGTCTTCGGGGTCGCCTTCGCCGCCGCGGCCTCCGCGAGCTTCCTGCTGCCCGAACGGCGGGGGATGGCGCTGGACTGAACCGCCCTCAGGGGTCGGCGCGGTCGCTCAGGTCGGACTCGTCGCCGGGCAGGCCGCGGATGCCCCGGGGAGGCGCGGGGTCGCACCGGCACGATCTGCACTCGTGTCCCCGGGCCACGACGTCAGCGCCGGACGAGGCTCGCGGCGGCCTCGGCCTCGAGGGCGGCCAGGTCGACGAGCAGGCTCGCCGCCCCGTACAGCCGGTCGCTCAGGGCGCTCGTCCCCGGCGAGAGCAGGGTGAGGTCCCCGCGCTCGGCGAGGTCGGCGAAGATGCCGTCGTTGCTGACGACGACGAACTCGACCGGGTCCGGCACCTTGCGGGCGGCGGCGAGCAGCGCGAGGTCCGCGACGTCGGCGCCGTCGGGGACAGGCTGAGCGCGGTCGGCGAACTCCTCCAGCCACGGCCGGGAGCGCGCGACGGCCCCGACCTGTCCGGCCAGGGAGACCCGGTCGGCCTGCCGGGCCAGGTCCAGGACCACCGCCAGCCGCGCCCGCAGGCGGGCCGGGCCCGCCCGCAGGTTGTCGAGGTCGACGAGGAGCACGCGCGTGGCGCCCTGCCCGGCCCACACGGGGTACCCCGCGACGAGCTCGCGCAGGGCGTCGCTCAACGGGTCCGGCCCGGTACGCACCACCTCGGCGGCGGGCACGTCCTCGAGGCGGAACCACTCGTAGTCGGCGTACTCGCCCGGCCCGCCGCCCAGTCCCATGGACCCAGGTTCCCATCCCCGCTCCGCGTCTCGACCCTCGGGCGACCCGAGACTCGAGACTGGCCGCGTGCTCACGATCGGGACCTTCTCGTTGGTGACCGGGCTGTCGGTCACCTCCCTGCGGCACTACGCCGACGTCGGGGTCCTCGTGCCCGCCGACGTCGACGTGGCGACGGGGTACCGACGCTACGACCTCGGGCAGGTCCGCGCGGGCCGCACCGTCGCCCTGCTGCGGCGCCTCGGCGTGCCCGTGGACGGGTTGCGGCGGGCCGTGGCCGAGGGTCCTGAGGCCGTCCTGCGTGAGCACCGCGACCGGCTGCGCGCCTCGGTGGACGAGGCGCGAGCCCGGCTCGGCACCATCGACCGCTACCTCCAGGAGGGACTGCCCGTGTCCGCTGTCCGCATCAGCCAGGTCACCGTCGTCGCCGACGACCTCGACACCTGCGTCGCGTTCTACTGCGACGCCTTCGACGCCGTCTGGCAACCCGAGATCGGCTCCCTGCAGTTCGGCCGCTACCCCGACGACGACTTCTTCCTGCTCACCGTCGCGCACCCGGCGACGCACCCCTGGGCCGGGGGACCGGTGAAGTTCGGACTGACGGTGCCGGACGTCGACGCGGCCCACGCCCGGGCCCTGGCCGCGGGCGGCGTCCAGGTCGCCGCGCCGGTGGACCAGTCGTGGAAACCGCGGTCGAGCACGGTCGCCGACCCGTCCGGCAACCACGTCGACCTGTACGCGGGCGGCTGACGTGGTCAGGGGGTGGGGGGCGGTCGGAGCGAGCGCGTCATGCGGTCGAGCAGCGAGAACGCCTGCCGCTGCTCGCGCTCGCTCAGCTCCTCGAGCATCCGTCGTTCGACCTCCCGCACGGCCGCCGAGGCAGCCGTCAGGCGCCGCCGGCCCTGGGGGGTGAGCGTGGCGGGCAGCACCTTCCCGACGGTCGGTGCGGCCGGCCGCTGCACGTCGCCGTCGCGTTCGAGCTGCTGCAGCAGGGTGTTCACCGACTGCCGCGTGAGGAACGTCCCGCGGGCCAGGTCCGACCCGGACAGCCCCGGGCGTTGGGCGAGCAGTTCGAGGCAGGAGTACTGGGTGACGGTGAGGCCCAAGGGCCGGAGCGCGTCCTCCATCGCCACGCGCAACGCGCTGGAGGCCTGCTTGAGCAGGTAGCCGAGCGACGTCCCGAGGTCGATGCCCTCTTGACTCATGTCAGGATTCTGACACACTCATCTGTGTCAGCTCCCTGACACACCAACTCCCCGGAGGTTCTCCCGTGCCCGTCACCGGTCCCGACTTCGTCTCCCTGCAGGTGCGCGACCTCGCGGCGTCGCAGGCGTTCTACGAGCAGTACCTCGGGCTCGTCCGCTCGCCGGCGGGCCCGCCGCACGCCGTCGTGTTCTCCACGACGCCCATCGCGTTCGCCCTGCGCGACGTCGTGCCCGGGACCGACCCCTCGGCGGGGGACCACCCGGGGGCGGGGACCGCGGTCTGGTTGCACGCCACGGACGTCCAGGAGATCCACGACGCCCTCGTCGTCGACGGCCACACGGTCGTCGCGGCCCCGGTCGACGGCCCGTTCGGGCGGACCTTCACCTTCGCCGACCCCGACGGCTACCGGATCACGCTGCACGACCGGCACTGACGGCGGGTGCTGACGAGGGCACCCGGCTGCCACGATGGCCCGGTGCGCCACGTGAGCGACGACGAACGCCGGGCCCGTCTCGCCGTCCGGCACGCCCTCGCCCCCGGCCACCGCGCCGCAACCCCGGAGGCGGCCACCCGTGCCGTCGGGGTGCTGCACGCCACCGAGCCCGCCACCGTCCACCTGTCGTGCCGGGCGCGGGTGTCGCAGCTCGAGGTCGTTGACGTCGTGCGGGCCCTGGAGGTCGACCGCTCGCTGGTCAAGCAGCTCGGCATGCGCCGCACGCTGTTCGTGCTCCCGCGCGACCTGCTGCCCGCCGTCCTGCCGAGCGCGTCGGCGCGGGTGGCGGCCACCGAGCGGGCCGCCATGGCCAAGGAGGCCGCGAAGTGCGGGGTCGCGGACTGCGGCGCCTGGGTCGACGCGGCGCGTGGCGAGGTGCTCGCGCTCCTCGCCCGGCACCCGGACGGCCTGACCGCTCAGGCCGTCCGCGAAGCCGTGCCGGTGCTCGACGGGACGGTGTCGGTCAGCCCCGGCACCTCGTCGGCGTCGCGGATCCTCACGCACCTCGGCCTCACGGGCGACGTCGTGCGCGGGACGAACACGGGGCACTGGCGGGTGTCGCGACCGCGCTGGACGCTGACCCGGCACTGGATCCCCGAGCCCGTGCCGTGGAACGCGGCGGACGGCTGGCGCGAACTCGTCCGGCGCTGGCTCGTCGCGTTCGGCCCGGGGACCGAGGACGACGTCGTGTGGTGGCTCGGCGCGACGAAGGGCATCGTGCGCGCCGCCCTGGCCGAGCTGGACGCGGTACCCGTCACCCTCGACGGCGGGGGCACGGGCTGGCTGCTGCCCGACGACCTCGACGTCGCCCCCGACCCCGGCCCGTGGGTCGCGCTGCTGCCCGTGCTCGACCCGACGGTCATGGGCTGGAAGACGCGGGAGTTCTACCTCGGACCCCACCGCGAGCAGCTGTTCGACCGCAACGGCAACGCCGGCACCACCGTGTGGGTCGACGGCCGGATCGTCGGGTGCTGGGTCCAGGACCCCGCCGGTGGGGTGCACCTGCGCCTGCTCGACCGCGTGCCGGCGCGGGCGCGCAGGGCCCTGGAGGTCGAGGCCCGGCGGCTCACCGACTGGCTGGGCGGCACCAAGGTCGGAACGGTCTACCCGTCGCTGGCCATGAAGGACCCGGTCGTGCTCTGAGGCCCCCCGAGGTCACCAGCCGCGCTCGCGCCAGGTGGCCAGGTGCGGCCGCTCCGCGCCGATCGTCGTCGGCGCGCCGTGGCCGGGGTGGACCACGGTGTCGTCGGCGAGGACGTCGAACAGGCGCTCGGTCACGTCGGCGAGGAGCTGGGTGAACGCCTCGGCGCTGCCGAAGGTGTTCCCGACCCCGCCGGGGAAGAGCGAGTCGCCCGTGAACACGTGGTCGGGGCCGTCGGCGTCGCGCAGCAGCAGGGCGACGGACCCGGGCGTGTGACCGCGCAGGTGGACGACCTCCAGCACGACGTCGCCCACGCGCAGGACGTCCCCGTGCTCGAGCCGCTGCTGCACCGGCAGCGGCAGCTCGTCGGCGTCCAGTGCCCCCGCAGCGGTGCGCGCCCCGGTGGCCTCGACGACGGCCGCGAGCGCCCCGACGTGGTCGTGGTGGCGGTGCGTCGTGACGACGACGTCGAGCTCGCCGTCGACCAGCGCCAGCAACGTCTCGGGTTCGGCCGCCGCGTCCACGAGGAGCCGGCGTCCGGTGGCGCGGCAGCGGACGACGTAGGCGACGTTGTCCATCGTGCCGACGTGGGCCTCGTCGAGGACGGCGGTGGCGGTCGTGGTGGTGGCCATGGCGCGACGCTACCGAGGGGCGTGCCGGCCCTCGCCGGTGGAGGTCAGTGCCGCTGGGCCATCCGGGCGGGAGCCTCGTCCCGCAGGTCGATCACCACGGGCCGGCGGGTGGTGTGGGTGGGCCAGCGGCGGGCCAGTGCGACGGCGAAGGCCATGGAGCACAGGCCGTAGAACACTGCGCGCGCGGCCTCCCCCTCGGCGGCGAAACCCCCGGTGAGCACGAGGCAGCCGAGGGCGCCGATGAGGTGCACGAGATCCATGAAGGACTTCCAGACGGCCACCCGACGATGGTGGCGCGCGGAGGGGGCGCTCGCAGCGCGGGAGGCCGGAGTCCACCGGCCCGGTCGACACGCTCTCACGCCCTGTTCCCCTCAGTCACGCTCCGTGAGTAAGGGGTGGGGCTGTGAGGAACGGCGTGAACTCCCGATGCCCGGGCGCGCCCCTCAGCAGCAGCGTCGTCGCCATGACACACGCCATGAGCATCCACGGGAACACCTACGCGATCGACTGGGAACTGCGCGAGGGGCTCGCGCTGCGCGTCGCCGAGGCCACGGCGGCGGCTGAACGGGAGCGGCTGGTGCGCGAGCTGCGCGCCGCGCGGCGCGCCCGTGGGGCCGGGGCGGAACGTCCCCGCTGGTGGACTCGCCCTTGGCTGCGGACGGGCGTCCGGCACCACCCGGCGGTCCGCTGAACGCCCGGACCGGCGGGACCGGCGCCGTGTCGGGGCCCGGTGCCACGATGACGAGCGTGCCCGTCCTGCCGCCTGCGCCCGCCGGCGCCGCCCCCGCCCTCGTCGGGCGGGACGAGGAGCTCGCCGCCCTCGACGCGGCTCTCGCGGCCGCGTCCCGGGGGACGGCGGGCGGTGTGCTGGTCGAGGCGGACGCCGGCGTGGGCAAGTCCCGCCTGGTCGCCGAGCTCGTCGCGCACGCCCGGTCGGCGGGAGGCACGGTCCTGCTCGGCCACTGCGCCTCCGGGGGCGGGGAGGCCCTGCCGTACCTGCCCTTCGTGGAGGCCTTGGAACCGTTGCGGGGCAGCGGGTCAGCGCCGGCCTTCTGGTCCGCGGCCGCTCCCGGTGAGGCGGCCGTGGACCTGTCCCAGCTGCAGCTGTTCGACACCGTCGCGGCGGCGCTCGTCGCGGCCGCCCGGTCCGCGCCGGTGCTGCTCGTGCTCGAGGACCTGCACTGGGCCGACGCGGCCAGCCGCGACCTGCTGACCTACCTGCTGCGGCGCGTGCGCGACGAACGGCTGCTCGTCGTGGCCACCGTCCGCACCGACGACCTGCACCGCCGGCACCCCCTGCGACCGGTCCTGAGCGAACTCGGCCGGCTGCCCGGTGTGCAGCGGGTGCTGCTCGAGCCCTTCACGGGTGAGGAGACCGCCCACTTCCTGCGCGCCCTGGCCGGTCGCGACCTGCCCTCGGCGACGGTCCGGCGCATCCACGGCCGTTCGGAGGGCAACGCCTACTACGCCGCGGAACTGCTCCTCGCCGGGCCCGCACGGGGCGGGCGGCTGCCCAGCGGGCTCGCCGACGTCGTCCTGACCCGGTTGGAGACCCTGCCGACGCCGGTGTCCGACCTCGTCCGCACCGCCGCCGTCGGGGGGCGTCGCGTCCGGCACGACCTGCTCGCCGCGGTCACGGGGCTGCCCGCGCCCGAGCTGGAGGCGCGGCTGCGGGACGCGGTGGCCTTCCGCGTGCTGGAACCGGACGGTGACGAGGGCTACGCGTTCCGGCACGCCCTGCTCCACGAGGCGCTCCTGGACGACCTGCTGCCCGGGGAACGGGTCCGCTGGCACGCCGCCTACGCCGACGCCATCGCCGCCCACGGGCTGGCTCCCGCGGCCCGGCTGGCCCACCACGCCCGCCAGAGCAACGACCTCCCGCGCGCGCTGGTCGCCGGTCTCGCGGCCGCGGACGAGGCCGAACGGTTGCGGGCGCCGGGCCAGGCGTGGCGGCACCTGGAGGAGGCGTTGCCGTTGTGGCGCAGCGTTCCCGACGCGCAGGAGCGCACGGGGACGACCCTGCTCGCGGTCACCGTGCGGGCGTCCCGGCTGGCCGCGTCCGCGGGGGAGGTGGCCCGGTCGGCGCTGACCGCCCTCGACGCCGTCGGCCTCCTGCCCGCCGACGCGGCCCCGGCCCAGGCGGCCGAGGTGCACCAGCAGTGCGCCTCGGCGCTGTGGGCGTGCGACCGCTTCGAGGAGGGCATCGCGCAGGCGCAGCTCGCCGTCTCCCGCGGCGGCGACGACCCGCAGGCCCGGCACGCGGTGGCCTGGGCGGCCGCGGTCGCCGCGCGCTGCCTGCTGGGGCTCGACCGGTTCGCGCAGTCGCAGGCCCAGGCGCAGCTCGCCCTCGACCTGGCCCGCGCCGACGACCTCGCCTCCGCCGAGGCGGACGCGCTCATCACCCTCGCCGGTCTCGACAACCTCGCCGGTCGCCTCGCCGACGCCGACGCGCTCTTCACCCGCGCCGCCGCGACCGCCGAGGCGGGCGGCCACCTCGGCACCTCGCTGCGCGCGCGCTACAACCTGGCCGCCGACCGGTACGACCGGGGCGATCTGCGGGGAGCCGCGCAGGTGCTCGACGCCTCGTGCGCGTGGGCGGCCACGGTGGGGCTGTCGTGGTCCCCCTACGGCCTCACGCTCCTGGCCCTGCAGGCGCGGACGAGCTTCGTCACCGGGGAGTTCGACCGGGCGCTGGCGCAGGCGCGGGCCCTCGGCCCGCAGGCCCCCGTCCTCGCGGCCCTCCCGGTCGGGATCGTCGCCGCGGAGGTGCTGGCCGCTCGCGGCGCCGTCGAGGAGGCGGAGGCGGTGCTGGAACCGGACTGGTTCGACGACGTGGAGGAGGGGTTGCCCGCAGCCGCGGCCCGCGCGGAGGTCCTGCGCGGGAGGGGTGACGCGGCGGGTGCGGCGTCGGTGCTGCTGGAGGCGCTCGGCAGCTTCCCGGGGATCGAGCACCCGCAGCACCTCCTGGGACTGCGCATCGGTGCGCAGGCGGTCGGGGCGCTGGCCGACGCGGGATCGCGCGACGACGCCCTGGTGCGCGGGGTGCAGGAGCGGGTGGCCGGGCTGCTCACCCTGGGGCAGCCCCGGGCCGGTGTCCTCGGACCCGAGGGGCGCGCGTGGACGGACGTGCTGGGCGCCGAGGCGGCCCGTTTCCGCGGTGCCCCGCCTGCCGAGCAGGTCCGCGCGTGGGAACGGGTCGTCGAGGCGTTCGGCTACGGCAACGTCCCCGAACGCGCCCGGTCCCGGTGGCGGCTGGCCGAGGCGCTCGTCGCCGCCGGTCGCCGGGAGGACGCGCTGCCCGTCCTGCAGGAGGCGCGGCGCACGGCGGAGCGGTTGCACGCGAAGCCCTTGGTCGCGGTGCTCGACGACCTCGCGCGACGGGCCCGCGTGGCGGGTCCCGCACCGCTCCCGGGTCGCGGACCGTTGACGCCGCGGGAACTGCAGGTCCTGGAACTCCTCGCGGCGGGCCGGACCAACCGGCAGGTGGGGGAGGCGCTGTTCATGGCCGAGAAGACCGCCAGCGTGCACGTCTCACGCATCTTCGCCAAGCTCGGAGCATCGTCCCGCGCCGAAGCGGTCTCGATCGGTCTGCGCAGCGGGATCCTGGCCGGTGGGGACCCCGACGGCGAGTGACGGCGATCGAGCCCCGAGCGGAGGAGCAGCCGTGCACCGCAACGCAGTCGCCGTGGCCCGCGCGTTGCGCGAGGCGGGGGCCGCGGGGGAGGTCGTCGAACTCGCCGCGTCCGCCCGGACGGCGGCCCAGGCCGCGCAGGCCCTCGGCTGTCCGGTCGGGGCCATCGCCAACAGCCTGGTCTTCCTCGCCGACGGCGACCCGGTCCTCGTCCTGACCAGCGGCGGGCACCGCGTCGACGTCGACGCGACGGCCGCGGCCCTGGGCGCGTCCGAACTCACCCGGCCCAAGGCGCCGGCGGTCCGCGCCGCCACCGGTCAGCCCATCGGCGGGGTGTCGCCCGTGGGGCACCCCCGCCGCCTGCGCACGGTCGTCGACGTCGACCTGCTGCGCTACGACGTCGTGTGGGCCGCGGCGGGAACACCGCACGCGGTGTTCCCGACGAGCTTCTCCGAACTGCTCCGGCTCTGCGACGCCGAACCCGCCCGCGTCGGCTGACGGGTCAGTCGGTCCCGGACTCCATGGCCGCGCGGTCGAGGAGTTCGTCCTCGCTCGTCTCGCCGCGGGACGCGATCGCCTGCGCCCCACCGGACTCCAGGGCGCCGATGAGGCTGACCTGGGCGTTGCCGACCATGCCCAGGCCCGTGTACTGCTCGAGCTTGGCGCGGGAGTCGGCGATGTCGAGGTTGCGCATGGTCAACTGGCCGATGCGGTCGACGGGCCCGAAGGCGGAGTCCTCGGTGCGTTCCATCGACAGCTTGTCCGGGTGGTAGCTGAACGCCGGCCCCGCGGTGTCGAGGATCGAGTAGTCCTCCCCGCGGCGCAGGCGCAGCGTGACCGACCCGGTGACGGCGTTGCCGACCCAGCGCTGCAGCGACTCGCGGAGCATGAGGGACTGCGGGTCGAGCCAGCGGCCCTCGTACATGAGGCGGCCCAGGCGCCGGCCCTCGTTGTGGTAGCTCGCGACCGTGTCCTCGTTGTGGATCGCGTTGACGAGGCGTTCGTAGGCGGCGTGGAGCAGCGCCATGCCCGGGGCCTCGTAGATGCCGCGCGACTTGGCCTCGATGATGCGGTTCTCGATCTGGTCGGACATGCCGAGCCCGTGGCGGCCGCCGATGGCGTTGGCCTCCAGGACGAGGTCCACCGCGCTGTCGAAGGACGCGCCGTTGATGCGGACGGGGCGGCCCTGCTCGAACTCGACGGTGACGTCCTCGGGGGCGATCTCGGCCTCGGGGTCCCAGAACCGGACGCCCATGATCGGCTCGACGAGTTCCACGCCGACGTCGAGGTGCTCGAGGCGCTTGGCCTCGTG
Source organism: Kineococcus sp. DHX-1 (assembly GCF_042473625.1). Lineage (GTDB taxonomy): Bacteria > Actinomycetota > Actinomycetes > Actinomycetales > Kineococcaceae > Kineococcus. The sequence continues at coordinate 633,342 of NZ_CP170445.1, forward strand.
GGTGGCGCCCCAGATGTTCGCGTCGGTGGAGTAGGCCTTCTCGGTGCTCGCCCGGTACGGCAGGTCGCGGGCCTGCAGCCACTCCGACATCTCCTTGCGGCCACCGAGCTCGGTGACGAACGCCGCGTCGAGCCACGGCTTGTAGATGCGCAGGGCCGGGTTGGCCAGCAGGCCGTAGCGGTAGAACCGCTCGATGTCGTTGCCCTTGTAGGTCGAGCCGTCGCCCCAGATCTGGACGTCGTCCTCGAGCATCGCCCGCACGAGGAGCGTGCCGGTGACGGCGCGGCCCAGCGGCGTGGTGTTGAAGTAAGCGCGACCGCCGGAGCGGATGTGGAACGCGCCGCAGGTCAGGGCGGCCAGGCCCTCCTCGACGAGGGCGGCGCGGCAGTCGACGAGGCGGGCCAGCTCGGCGCCGTAGGCCTCGGCGCGACCGGGGACCGAGGCGATGTCCGGCTCGTCGTACTGGCCGATGTCCGCGGTGTAGGTGCAGGGCACGGCGCCCTTCTCCCGCATCCAGGCGACGGCGACGGAGGTGTCGAGACCGCCGGAGAAGGCGATGCCGACGCGCTCGCCGGCGGGCAGGGAGGTGAGCACCTTGGACATGCGGAACAGTATGCACACGACTGCATGAACATGCAACGCGGTCACAGGGTCCAGGGGTAGCGTCGCAGGCGTGGGCGCCGAGGACGACATCAGCCGCTGGAACGCCGTCGCCGACGCCTACGCGGACGCCATCGGACCGGCCGGGGACAGCTTCCACCGGCGGCTGCGGCCCTTCCTCGACGAGCAGCTGCCGGACCTGCCCGGGGCCCGCGTCCTCGACCTCGGCTGCGGGCACGGCTGGCTCGCGGGGGAGCTGGCCGCCCGCGGGGCGGACGCCGTCGGTGTCGACGGGAGCGCCGCCCTCCTCGACCGGGCGCGGACGGAGCACCCCGGGGTGCGCTTCCTGGAGGCCGACCTCGTCCAGGGCCTGCCCGGAGGACTGGTGGCGGAGGAGTTCGACGCGGTCGTCGCGCACATGGTGGTCATGGACGTGCCCGAGCTCTCGGCCCTGTTCGCCGACGTCGCCCGCGCCCTCGCCCCGGGCGGGGTGTTCGTCGCCTCCCTCCTGCACCCGGCGTACTTCAGCCACGACGTCGACGGCCCGGAGGCGCCGCGGCCGTGGCGGCGGCACGTGCGCGGGTACCTCGACCACGAGGAGCGGTGGATCGCCGCGTTCGGCGGTCACCGGCACTACCACCGGCCGCTGTCCTGGTACGTCGCGGAACTCGCCGCGGCGGGGTTCGCCGTGACCGGGCTCGCCGAACCGCCGTCCCTGCCGCAGCACGGGCGGCCTGAGGGGGAGTGGGCCGAGCACGAACGCTGGTTCAGCCGGATCCCGACGATGCTGGCGTGGAGCGCCCGGCTCAGATCCCCTTCCCGGGGTTGAGGATCCCGAGCGGGTCGAACACGGCCTTGATGCCGCGTTGCAGCCCCAGGGAGTCCTCCCCGAGTTCGCGGGCCAGCCACGTCCGCTTGAGCAGGCCCACGCCGTGCTCGCCCGTCAGGGTCCCGCCGAGTTCCAGTGCCAGGTCGAACACCGCGCACGCCGCCTCCCAGGCGGGCCCTTCGGTCACCGTGCCGCCGCGCTCGACGACGACGATCGGGTGCAGGTTCCCGTCGCCGGCGTGCGCGATCGTCGCGATGCGCACGCCGGTGCGCGCCGAGATCGCCTGGATCCCCGAGACTGCGGCGGCGAGCTGCGAGCGCGGCACCGCGACGTCCTCGATGAACACGTCGCCCGTGGCCTCGAGCGCGGGCAGTCCCGCGCGCCGGGCGGCCAGGAGCTCCTCGGCCTCGACGGGGTCGGTGGTGGCGCGCCACGACGTCGCGAAGGGGGCCACGACCTCGGCCACGGCGTCGATGTCGGCCCGCGCGCCCCGGCCGTCGCACTGCACGACGAGCGCCGCCGCGCCGAGGGAGCGCAGCGCCGAACCCCGCGCCGCGTCGACCGCCTCGAGCGTCACCGCGTCGACCAGTTCGAGGACGGCCGGCTGCAGGCGCGCCGCGGTGATGGCCGCCGCGGCGGACGCGGCGGCCACGACGTCGTCGAAGTGCGCGGCGAGGGTCGCCGTCTCCAGGGGTTTCGGGCGCAGCCGCAGCGTCGCGCCGACGACCACGGCGAGGGTTCCCTCCGACCCCACGACGAGTCCGGTGAGGTCGTAGCCGGCGACGCCCTTGACCGTCTGCCGGCCCGTCGAGACCCGGCGGCCGTCGGCGAGCACGAGGTCGAGACCGAGGACGGCCTCGCGCGTCACGCCGTACTTCGCGCAGCGCAACCCGCCCGCGTTGGTGGCGATGTTCCCGCCGATCGTGGAGATCGCGGCGCTCGCCGGGTCCGGCGCGTAGAACAACCCGTGCTCGGCGGCGGCCGCGTCGAGGTGGGAGGTGACGACGCCGGGTTCGACGACGGCCACCTGGTCCAGCGGCCGCAGGTCGAGGATGCGGTCCATGCCCGACAGGTCCAGGACGACCTCCCCGGCGCTGGCACTCGCTCCGGCCGCCAGCCCCGACCCGCCGCCGCGGGTGACGACGGGGACGCGGTGGGCGCTCGCCCAGCGCAGGGTCTCCACGACGTCCTGCACGTCGCGGGCGCGCACGACGCCGTCCGGCAGGGTGGCCGGGCGGTGGCCGGAGCGGTCCGTCGCGACGGCGTCCCTGCTGCCGTGGTCGGTCAGCAGTCCCGGGAGCGTGCTCACGCGACGCCCTCGACGGCGGGAACCGGTGGCGTGCAGTGCTCCACGACCTCGGTGAGCGGCAGGTCGAGGGCGGTCGCGAGCGCGACGACCGTGAAGAACGCGGGCGTGGGCACCCGGCCCGCCTCGATCTTGCGCAGCGTCTCGGCGGGGACGCCGGACAGCGCGGACACCTGGGGGATGGTCCGGTCGCCGCGCGCCGTGCGCAGGAGTTCGCCGAGGCGGCGGCCACGGGCGCGCACCTCGTCGGGCAGGGGGGGACGGACCATGGCGTGATACTAATACCGGGATAACTTTCCCAGGAGGTCTTCGTGGTGGAACTCAAGACACCCGGCGAGGTCGAGGCCATGCGCGCCGCCGGCCGCGTCGTCGGCCAGGCCCTCGTCGCCGTCCGCGAGGCCGCCGCGGTCGGCGTGCGGCTCGACGAACTGGACGCCGTGGCGCGCGAGGTGGTCTTCGGCGCCGGCGCGACGTCACCCTTCCTCGGCTACCAGCCGCGGTTCGCGGACTCCCCGTTCCCCGGCGTCATCTGCGCCTCCGTCAACGACGCGGTGCTGCACGGCATCCCGGGTCGCTACGCCCTGCGCGACGGGGACCTGCTGAGCGTCGACTGCGGGGCGGTCCTCGACGGTTGGGCGGGCGACTCCGCCACGACGTTCAGCGTCGGCACCCCGCGACCCGAGGACGAGGCCCTCGTCGCCGCCACCCGCGAGGCGCTGGCCGCCGGCATCGCCGCGGCCGTGGTCGGGGGCAGGATCGGCGACATCTCCGCCGCCATCGGGGCCGTCGGCCACGCGCACGGCTGCGGGGTGAACACCGAGTTCGGCGGCCACGGTGTGGGCCGCACCATGCACGAGGACCCCTCCGTCCCCAACGACGGCCGGGCGGGGCGGGGGCTGACGCTGAAACCCGGTCTCGTCATCGCGATCGAACCCTGGTTCACCGCCGGGGGGAACTCCTCCTACCGCACCGACCCGGACGGCTGGACGATGCGCAGCGTCGACGGCAGCCGCGGCGCGCACGAGGAGCACACGGTCGCCGTGACGACCGACGGGCCCGTGGTCCTCACGCTGCCGTGAACCCCGCATCGTCGGAGGCCTGGGGCGTCGCCCGGTACGGGAACCCCTGCACCGAGTGCGGCTGGAGCTGGCCCGCCGGCGAGGAGGCCGTCCAGTTCGTCGAGGGCGTCGCCGAGGAGTTCGCGCACGCCCTCGCCGGCCGGGACGGCGCGACCCGGCACCCCGACCACGGCTGGACGGTCGCGGGGTACGTCGCCCACGTCGGGGACAACCTGCGGCAGTGGGCCGAGCGGCTCGCCGAGGCGCTCGCCGGTGAGGACCGCCTCGTCGCCGCCTACGACCCCGACGCCCTCGGCCGCGCCCGCGGCTACGACGTGGTCACCGCGGAGGGTGCGCTGTGGTCCTTGCGGCACAGCGCCTCCGCGTGGGGGGAGGTCCTGCGGGACGCTCTCGCGCGGGGGATCGTGCTGCGCCACGCCACCCGCGGCGAGCAGCGTGCCGTCGACGTCGCCGGCAACAACGCGCACGACGCGTTCCACCACGTGCACGACGTCCGCCGCGCGCTGGACCTGCCCGGGCGACCGGTCCCGCGCCGCGCGTGGTCGGGAGCGGTGGCGCTGCGGCCGAGCACCCCCGCCGACGCTGACGCGATCACCAGGTGGCTCGCCGACCCGGCCGTGCACCGGTGGTGGGGAGGACGTCCCCTCTCGCGCGAGGAGGTCCTCGCGAAGTACTGCGGCGCGCGCGAACCCGACGTCACCGTCTTCGTCGTCGAGGTGGCGGGGCGACCCGCCGGCGTGGTGCAGGTGTGGCAGGACGCCGAGCGTCCGGGCGCGGGGGGAGTGGACGTGTTCCTCGCGGCCGACGAGCAGGGCCGCGGCACCGGACCCGTCGTGGCCCGGCTCCTGGCGACGCACCTCCTGCGGCGCGGGTGGACGTCGGTCACGGCCGACCCGGCCGAGGGGAACCCCCGGGCGCTCGCGGCGTGGCGGCGGGCGGGTTTCGTGCCCACCGGGGCCACGGGGGAGGACGACGGCCACCGCACGGTCCTGCTGGAGTTCGGTCCCGGCTGACGCCTGGACGACGACGGGGACGCTGCGCTGCACTGGTGGGGTGCAGGCGCTGACGACGGCCCGGTTGCGGCTGCGGGCGTTCGTGACCGGTGACGAGGAGGCCGTGCACCGGTACGCGGGTGACTCCGCGGTCTGCCGGTTCGTCACGTGGGGGCCGAACTCGCCCGAGGACACCCGCCGGTTCGTCGCCGACGTCGTGGCGTCCGCCGGCCAGGGTGGTGAGCGGGAGGCGTGGACGTGGGCGGTCGTCCTCGACGGGGACCTCGTCGGGACCGTCGGTCTGACCGTGCAGAGCCGGGGCAACGCCCGCGGGGAACTGGGCTACGTCCTACGGCGGGACCGGCGGGGTTCCGGCCTCACGACCGAGGCGGCCGCCGCCGTCCTGGAGTTCGCGTTCGGGCCGGCGGGTCTGGCGCGGGTCGAGGCGACGTGCCGGCCGGAGAACTCCGGGTCGCGCCGGGTGCTGGAGGAGATCGGGATGCAGCGCGAGGGCCTGCTGCGTTCGCACGTCGTCGTGCGCGGCGAACGCCGGGACAGCCTGCTGCACGCCGCTGTCCGCTGAACCGCGTCCGGGACGCCCGTGCCATGCTCGGGCGCCACGACCACCCGCACCACACTCGACGAGGAGTCCGCACCGTGCACGCAGCGTTCTTGCCAGGGAACCGCGAGGTCGACCTGCGCGAGGTGCCCGACCCGAGTCCCGGCCACGGCCAGGTCGTCGTCGCGACCCGCGCCTCCACGATCTGCGGGTCGGACCTGCGCGCCATCTACCGCGAGCACCTCGGGGAGGGCCCGGAGGCCTACCAGGGCGTCGTCGGCGGTCACGAACCCGCCGGCCGCGTCGTCGCCGTCGGGTCCGGGGTGGACCGCATCGCCGTCGGCGACCGCGTCGTCGTCTACCACATCAGCGGCTGCGGCCAGTGCGACGACTGCCGCCGCGGGTACCAGATCAGCTGCACCGCACCGACCCGCAAGGCCTACGGCTGGCAGCGCGACGGGGGCCACGCCGACCTGCTGCTCGCCGAGGAGCGCGACCTCCTCGTGCTGCCCGACGAGTTGACGTTCCTCGACGGCGCGTGCGTCGCGTGCGGTTTCGGGACGGCGTACGAGGCGCTGTGCCGGCTCGCCGTCTCCGGCCGGGACCGGCTGCTCGTCGTCGGGCTGGGCCCCGTCGGGCTCGCGGCGGGGTTGCTCGCGAAGGCCATGGGGGCCTCCCGCGTCGTCGGCACCGACCCCAGCCCGGACCGGCGCGCGCTGGCCGTCGAGCTCGGCGCGGTCGACGAGGCGCTCGCGGGCACGGACGAGGAACTCGACGCGGCTCTCGGTGACGGGGCCGAGGCGTCCGTCGACTGCTCGGGGAACGGGCGGGGCCAGCTCACCGCGCTGCGGCACACCCGGCGCTGGGGGCGCGCGGCGCTCGTGGGGGAGGGCGGGCAGTTGTCCGTCGACGTCAGCGAGGTCCTGATCCACCGCCAGCTCACGGTGCACGGCTCCTGGGTGACCTCGACGGTCCGGATGGGCGAACTGCTCGAGAACCTCGCGCGCTGGGGCCTGCACCCGGAGAAGGTCGTGACCCACCGGTTCCCGCTGGCGCAGGCGGCGGAGGCCTACTCCGTCGCCGACTCCGGGGTCGGAGGCAAGGTCGGCGTCGTCTGGGAGGACTGAGCGCGGGCCAGGACCACGGCGGCGGCCTCGGCGGCAGTCAGTTCGCCGAGGTCGACGCGCACCCGCTCCGTCGTCCAGGGCGTGAACTCGACGCGTTCCACGTCCGCCCACGTGGGTTCGGGGTGGCCGGGGATGTCCGCCACCCGGTCCTGCACCCGACGGCGGTGCAGGGCGGGGTCGCCGCAGACGACCTCCACGTCGAGCCACGGCCGGTCCGCCGCGCACGCCACGTCCCACCACAGCTCCCGCGTCACGGGCAGCGGGTTCACCCCGTCGGCGACGACGAGGTGCCCCTGCCGCAGCAGGTCACCCGCGACGGCCCGCGCGACGTGGTGGCCGACGGGGCCGACCGGGTGGGTCGCGGTGCCGGCGTCGACGAGCGCCTGCTCGACCGTGTCGAGACGCACGTGGACGGCGCGGGCGGCGGTGACGAGGGCACGGGCCAGGGAGGTCTTCCCGCTGCCCGGCAGGCCGGAGAGGACGATGAGCACAGTGTCAGTCAACCCCTCCCGCTGGACAGCTGGACATGCTCGTGCGGCTCGCAGGCATGTCCCGGCGTCTCGTCACCGCCTAGCCTCGACCCGTGCTCAGTGACCTGTTCGCCGGGACGGCCACCGACGTCACGCTGTCCCACCTGCGCGAGCCGTGGGGCCTGCGGTTCGAGACCCCGGCCGTGCTCGTCGTCCACGTGCTCGTCCGCGGGGCGGCGCGGTGCGCGGGTCACCCCCTGCGGCCGGGGGACGTCGCGCTGGTCCGGGGAGCGCACGAGCTGACCGACCCCGCGGGTACGGCGCCGGGCGCGGTCGTCGACGGGCCGGGCCGCACGCGGGAACCCCACGAGGCGCCCGAGCGGGCAGGTGACCGGTGGCGGTTGCCGGGAGCGCGCAGCTACGGCGACGCCCTCGACGCCCCCACGCTCCTCGTCCACGCCGCGTACCTCGCCCAGGACCCGGTGGGTCGTCGGGCCCTGGCCGGGTTCCCGGCCGTGCTGACGGGGGGGCCCCCAACGAACTGCTGGCCCTGCTCGCGCAGGAGTCCCTGCGGGACGGACCGGCGCAGCGCGCGGTGCTCGACCGGCTCGTCGACCTGCTGGTCCTCACCGTCCTGCGCGGGCGGCGGGACGTCGGGTTGCTCAGCGCCGCAGCCGACCCGGTCGTCGGTCCGGTGCTGGACCTGCTGCACTCCCGGCCTGGCGAGCGGTGGACCGTGGCGGCGCTCGCGGAGCGGGCGGGAGTGTCGAGGGCCACCTTCGCGCGACGCTTCGCCGAGGTGGTGGGCAGTCCGCCGCAGCGCTACCTGACGGACCTGCGCCTCGACCTGGCCGCCGACCTGCTGCGGCGCAGCGACCGCACGCTCGCCTCGATCGCCGCGGAGGTGGGGTTCTCGGACGCGTTCGCGCTGAGCACGGCCTACCGGCGGCGGCGCGGTCGGCCGCCGTCGACCGAGCGGGGTTCCTCCACCGCCCGGTAGGTGCGCTGCAGCGCGTCCCCGGCGCGGTCCCCGAGGCGTTGCACGACCGCGACGTAGAGGCAGTCCAGGACGAGCGCCGTGGCGGCCCGGCTCGCCATCGCGCCTGCGCGGTAGGCGGTCTCGCGTCCCGTCGCGACGAGGACGTGGTCGGCCGTCTCGCCCAGCGGGGACCCCGCCGAACTGGTCACGGCGACGACCACGGCCCCCCGGTCGCGGGCGCGGCCGGCCGCCGCGACGACGTCGGGGGTGCGGCCGGAGTGGCTGACGACGAGCGCGGTGTCGTCCGGGCCGAGGGTCTCGGAACTGACGAGCGCCGCGTGACCCTCCGTCCGCAGCCGCGTGAGCAGACCTGCGCGGACGGCCTTGTGGTCGAAGTCGGCGGCCAGCAGCCCCGAGGCGCCGATGCCCCAGCAGTCGACGGCGCGCGCGCCGTGGACGGCGTCGGCCGCCGCGCCGAGGGCGGTCAGGTCGAGCGTGCGGGCCGTGGCGTGCAGGGCCTCGCTCTCCAGGGCGGTCAGCGTCGCGACGACGCCGGCGAGGTCGGGCGCGTCCTCGGGGGACTCGGTCAGCAGTGCGGCGGGGGCTGGAGCGGGACCCGCCGCCGCGAGGGCCAGGCGCAGCTGCGGGTACCCGGCGAACCCCAGGGAGCGTGCCGTCCGCACGACGGTCGCCTCGCTCGTGCCCGTGCGGCCCGCGAGGTCGGTGACCGTGAGCTGGGCGGCCGCGACGGGGTCCTCCAGGAGGGCCGTGAGCACCCGGGCTCCCGACGCCGTCGCCGCGGGGACGGCGGCGAGCAGGTGGGCGCGCAGGGCGGCGGGGTCGGGTGCGGTCACAGGGCTCCGTCCAGGGTCTGGCGAGAACTTTCGTCGGGCGCTACCGTCGTGTCAACTTCCTTCATGGAACCCCACCTCCCCGTCTGGAGACCCGTTGAGCCCCGCCCGTGGCCACCTCGTCCGTTCCGAGATCGCCGAACAGCCCGCCGTCGCGGACCGGATCCTCACCGCCGCCGACGGTGAGCTCGCCCGCATCGCCGGCGTCCTGCGGGACAAGGCTCCGCGCGCCGTCCTCCTGACCGCCCGCGGCACGAGCGACCACGCCGCGCTCTACGCCAAGTACCTCCTGGAGATCGGGCTCGGCCTGCCCTGCGGGCTCACGTCCACCTCGACGCTCACCGTCTACGAGGCCACGCCCGACCTGCGCGACGTGCTCTGGATCAGCATCAGCCAGTCCGGCGGCTCCCCGGACCTCGTCGAGTCGACCGCCGCGGCCCGCCGCGCCGGGGCCATCACGCTCGCCGTGACGAACAACCCCGCGTCGCCGCTCGCGCAGGCCGCCGAGCACCACCTCGACGTGCACGCCGGTCCGGAGCTGGCCGTCGCGGCGACCAAGAGCTACACGGCCCAGCTGCTGACCCTCTGGCTGCTCGTGACCACCTGGCGCGGTGGCGACCTCGCGCCCGCCAAGGCCCTGCCCGGGTTCCTCGAGCAGGCCGTGTCGGCCACCGACGTGCCGGACGTCGCCGCCCGCTACCGGTTCGTCGACCGCCTCGTCGTGACCGCCCGCGGCTACTCCTACCCGACGGCGCGCGAGGCCGCGCTGAAGCTCATGGAGACCTCCTACCTGTCGGCTCAGGCGTTCTCGGCCGCCGACCTCATGCACGGCCCGCTCGCCATGGTCGACGCGGACCGTCCCGTCATCGCCGTCGTGCCCCAGGGCCGCGGCGGGGAGGCCATGGCACCCGTGCTCGACGCGCTGCGCGACCGCGGCGCCGACGTCTGCGCCGTCGCCCCCGAGGGCCTCGCGCCCGACGCGACCGTCCGGCTCGCCCTGCCCGGCGGGATGCCGGAGGAGCTCGCGCCCGTCGTGCAGATCGTTCCGCTGCAGCGGCTCGCGCTCGAGATGGCCGTCGCGCGCGGGCTGGACCCGGACGCGCCGCGCGGGCTGCGCAAGGTCACCGAGACCCGATGACCGTCCTGGCGCGGGGCACCGTCCACACCGGCTCCCGGGTGCTGCCCGAGGGCTGGGCCCTGCTGGACGGCCGTGAGGTCGTGGCCGTGGGGACGGGCCCCGTGCCGGACGCCGACCAGACCGTCGAGGGGGCCCACGTCGTCCCCGGGTTCGTCGACGTGCACTGCCACGGCGGCGGGGGCGCCAGCTTCGGCGGTCGCGGGGACGACGCGGTCGCGGCCGCCCGCACCGTCACCGCGGCCCACCGCGCGCACGGGACGACGACGCTCGTCGCGAGCCTCGTCACCGGCCCGCTCGACGAACTCGCCGCCACCGTGGACGCCCTCGGCGACCTCGTCGCCGACGGGGAGCTCGCCGGCGTCCACCTCGAGGGGCCGTGGCTGAGCCCGGACCACCGCGGCGCCCACGCCCCCGGGTTGCTGCGCGATCCCGACCCCGCCGACCTCGACCGGTTCCTGCGCACCGGGGTCGTGCGGATGGTGACCATCGCCCCCGAACTGCCCGGGGGACTGGCTGCGGTGCAGCAGATCACGGCCGCCGGGGCGATCGCCTCGATCGGGCACACCGGCGCCGACGCCGACACCACCCGTCGCGCCGTCGACGCCGGCGCCCGGTGGGCGACGCACCTGTTCAACGCCATGCCCCCCGTCCACCACCGCGAACCCGGCGCCGTCCCCGCGCTGCTGGACGACGACCGCGTCACCGTCGAGCTCATCGCCGACGGGGTGCACCTGCACCCCCTCGTCGTCGCCCTGGCCGCCCGCCGCGCCGGCCGCGGGCGCGTCGCGCTCGTCACCGACGCCATGGCCGCGACCGGGTCGGCCGACGGCCGCTACCGGTTGGGCGACCTCGACGTCGACGTGGTCGACGGGGTGGCCCGGCTCGCCGACGGCGGGTCGATCGCCGGGAGCACCCTCACCCTGGACCGCGCCCTGCGGTTCGCGGTGACCGAGGCGGGCCTGGAGCTCGCCGACGCCCTCGACGCGGTCACGGCGACCCCCGCGCGGCTCCTCGGCCGCACCGACGTCGGCCACCTGGAACCCGGCGCCCGCGGCGGCGCCGTCGTCCTCGACGCCGACCTCGCGCTCCTCCGCGTCCTCACCTGACGCGCGCCCTCCGGGGGGTGGCTCGTAGACGCGACGGGCTCAACCTGTGAGCCGGTTGCGTCTACGAGCCCAACCCCGCGGGTGCCCTCAGAGCCCGCCGACGGGCGGCTGCCCGGTGTCGGGGACGAGGACGGGGGTGTCCGCGTCGAGCGTCTGGCCGCGGAAGAACGCGCCCAGCCGGGCGGCGCACAGCAGCATCAGCGGCACCCCGAGGGCCAGCATCCCGACGCCGATGACGAACACCCCGCCGAGCGGGCCGAACGTCGTGAACCCGTAGTCCGGGGCCAGCATGTCGACGCTGCTCTGGACGAACGCCCACAGCATCGCCAGCCCGCCGAGGGCCGGGAACACCCCCCGCAGCAGCAGGTCCCGGGCCGAGCGGGTCAGCGTCCGGCGGAAGAACCACACGCACGAGAACGCCGTGATGCCGTAGTAGAACGCGACGGCCAGGCCCAGCGAGGCGATCGAGTCCTGCAACGCGTTCTGGCTCACCAGGCTCAGCACGAGGTAGAACGCGACCGCTGCAGCACCCATGACGACCGTCCCGTAGGACGGCGTCTTGAACCGCGGGTGGACCTTCGCGAACCGTTGCGGCAGAGCGCCGTAGACGGCCATCGACAGCGTGCCGCGGGCCGTCGGCAGGATCGTCGTCTGCGTCGAGGACGCCGCGGATATCGCGACGGTCACGAGCAGCAGCCCGGACAGGACGGCCCCGCCGACGGGGGCGCCGAGGGTGGACAGGACGTCGTCGGCGTTCTCGGGGTTGTTCAGCCCGATGCCCGTCGTCCCGAACCCGGCGTAGGCCTGCACCGCGACCGCGACGAGCACGTACGTCACGACGAGGATGACCGTGGCCAGCAGAGCGGCCCGGCCAGGGGTCCGGTCGGCGTCGCGGGTCTCCTCGCTGACGGCCAGGCACGCGTCCCAGCCCCAGTAGATGAAGATGCAGAGGATCACCGCCTCGGCGAGCGCCGACCCGCTGACGCCGAACGGGGAGAACCAGTCCCACTGCGGCCGGACGGCCTGGTCCCCGGCGCCGCCGGTGTAGACGAGGTACAGCGCACCCACGGACACGACGCCCAGCACGAGGAACTGCACGACGATGAGGACGTTCTGGATGCGCTCGGAGATCACGATCCCGCGGTAGCTGACCCACGTCATGCCGACGATGAACACGAGGCCGAGCCCGACCCGCAGCGGCAGGTTCTCGGCGGCGCCGTCCAGGCCGAGGAACCGCAGCGTGTAGACGGCGGAGATCTCCGCGACGTTGGCGAGCACGATGATCGCCGAGACCGCCACGCCCCAGCCGCCCATCCAGCCGACCCAGGGGCCGAACGCCTTGGTGCCCCAGGTGAAGGTCGTCCCGCAGTCCGGCGCCGCGCGGTTGAGTTCCCGGTAGGCGACGGCCACCAGCAGCATCGGCACGAACGCCACGAGGAACATCGCCGGCGCCTTGTCGTGCACCGCCAGGACGACGTAGCCCAGGGTGGCGGCGAGGCTGTAGACGGGAGCGGTGGCGCCGAGGCCGATGACCGTGTTGCCCCACAGCCCGAGCGCTCCGGACTGCAGTCCCTTGCCGGCCGCGGGGGAGGTGGCGAGCGGCGAGCTCGGGGGGTGGTCGGCACGTGCCATCGGGGCTCCTGACGTCGAGGGGGGTCCAGAACCGGGCGACCCTAACAGCGCGAGATGACGTGCTCGCGGAATCCGTCGTGACGAGCGCGCGACGCGACGGAAAACGCGGCCCTCGCTGGACGGGTCCTGACCTCTCGGTCAGACTGGCCGTCCATCAGCCGATGGAGCCACCGATGGAGGAGGACTGCCGTGCCGGCGCACCCGCTGGTCCCGTTGGACGCCGAGGAGTTCGGCCGCAACCTCGAGGTGCTGCGAGGGAGTGGCCGCCTGGCCCCCTCCATGCGCTTCGCCGGCGTCGTGCTCGCCGAGCCGCCCAAGGCCGACGTCCTGGCGTGGCGGCCTGGTGACGACGTTCCCCGCCGCGCGCGCTCGATCGTCTGGGACCGCGCCGACGGCCGGACGTACGACGTCCTCGTCGACCTCGTGGCCGGGGCGGTCGAGCACTTCGAGCACCTGCCGGGGGTGACCCCGAACTTCACGCTCGACGAGTTCCACGAGGCCGAGGAGGCCCTCAAGCGCGAACCCCGTGTCGTCGAGGCGCTCGCCGCCCGCGGGATGACCGACCTCGACCTCGTCCTGCTCGACACCTGGACGTTCGGCGCGGCCGTGATGCCCGAGCAGTGGCGCGACCGGCGGCTCGGCTGGGTCGACGTGTGGCGGCGGGAGACCCCCGGCGGCAGTCCTTACGCCCACCCGGTCAGCGGCCTGAAGTTCATCCTCGACATGAACACCTACGAGCTGCTCGACGTCGAGGATGCGCCCGCCGCCCCGGACGCGCCGACGCGGGGCGAGTACGACCCGGCGCTGACAGGCATCACGGGCCGCACCGACCTGCGGACCCTCGACATCACGCAGCCGGACGGGCCCTCGTTCACGATCAGCGAGGACGGCGAACTCCGCTGGGCGAACTGGTCGGTGCGCCTCGGCTTCACCCACCGCGAAGGACTGGTCCTGCACCAGCTCGCCTGGCACGACGGGGACGAGCGCCGCGAGGTCGGCTACCGGCTGTCCTTCGCGGAGATGGTCGTGCCCTACCGCGACCCGTCCTTCGACCACCGCCGCCGCACCGCCTACGACATCGGCGAGTGGGGCCTGGGGTACATGACGACGTCCCTGGAACTCGGGTGCGACTGCCTCGGTGAGATCCGCTACGTCGACGCCGTCCTGACCGACTCCCGCGGCGAGGCCTACACCGTGCCGCAGGCGATCTGCCTGCACGAGGAGGACGACGCCGTCCTGTGGAAGCACGTCGACGAGCGCGCCGGCGCCCAGGTGCGGCGTTCGCGGCGCATGGTCGTCTCCTTCCACGCGACCGTCGCGAACTACGAGTACCTCGTCTACTGGCGGCTGTACCTCGACGGCACGATCGAGTGCGAGGTGCGCGCGACGGGGATCATGGTGACGACCCCGTTGCCCGAGGGTGCCCCGACGCCCGCGACGGGGGTCCTCGTCGACGAGCGCACGTACGCGCCCATCCACCAGCACTTCCTCGTCGCGCGCCTCGACCTCGACGTCGACGGGCAGCACGCCACCGTGCACGAGGTCGACACCCACGTCGCGCCGACGGGTCCGGACAACCCGCACGGTCTGGCCCTGACGACGACCTCGACACCGGTCCGCTCCGAGCGGGAGGCCGGCCGCGACGTCGACTGGCAGAAGCAGCGCGTCTGGAAGGTGGCGAGCACGCGGCGCACCAACGCCGTGGGCACGCCGACGGCGTACAAGCTCACGACACCGGACGCCATCCCGCACCTGTTCGCCCCGGACGCCCCGCAGTTCCTGCGCGCCCCCGTCATCGGCCACGACGTGTGGGTCACCCGGCACCACGACGACGAGTTGTGGCCGGCGGGTGACCACCCGACGCAGAGCAGCGGGGACGAGGGCATGACCCGGTGGATCGCCGACGACGAACCGCTGGAGGACACCGACGTCGTGCTGTGGCACGTCTTCGGCATCCACCACGTCCCGCGGGTGGAGGACTGGCCCGTCATGCCTCAGGACGCCGTCGCGTTCCGGCTCAAGCCCGCCGGGTTCTTCGACCGGAACCCCGCGCTCGACGCACCCGCTCCGGCGGGCCACCACGGCCAGCACTGCCACTCCGGCCACGAGCCCGGGGCGGCGTCGGGCGAGGTGGGCGGCAAGACGGGCTGAGAGACCGGTTGCTGCGCAACGGGTCCTCACGAACCCGTTGCGCACCCGAGGGGTCAGGAGTCGAAACCCAGCCCCAGCCGGTCCAGCGTCCGCAACCAGGCGTTGCGCTGGCCCTCGTGCCGGTCGGCGTGGTCGAGGGACCGGGTGGTGACCTCCACCCCGCCCCACGCGATCGGTTCCGGCGGGAACGGCACCGGCGGGGTCCGCACGAGGTCGAGCTCGGTGCGTTCCGTCGGGCCGTCCTCCTCACGGGCCAGCAGGTCCAGCAGGACGTCGGCGGCGAACCGCGTCATCCCGACCCCCAGACCCGTGTACCCGGCGACGTGCGCGACGCGGCCGCCGTGGCCGGTGCCGAAGAACGGGAAGAACCGCGTGCACGTGTCGATCGCGCCGCCCCAGGCGTGCGTGAACCGCAGACCCTCCAGCTGCGGGAACGTCTGCTGGAAGTGCGAGGCGAGCGTCCGGAACGAGGCCGGGTTCTGGTCGTACTCGGCCGACAGCCGCCGGCCGTAGTGGTAGACGGCGTCGTACCCGCCGAACAGGACGCGGTCGTCCGCCGTGCGGCGGTAGTAGTGGAAGCGGTTCCCGAGGTCGCCGATGCCCTGGCGGTTCCGCCAGCCGATCGCGTCGAACTGCGCCGTCGACAGCGGTTCGGTCACCAGCGCGTAGTCGTAGACGGGGATCGTGTGCCACCGGTACCGCTGCAGCAGCGACGGGAACACGTTGGTGCCCAGGGCGACTCGGCGTGCGCGCACGTCGCCGCCGGCCGTCCGCAGGACGACGTCGCGGCCGTCGGAGGACAGAGCGCGCACGGCGGTGTGCTCGGCGATGCGGACGCCGAGCTCGAGGCAGGTGCGCTTGAGCTCCCAGCACAGCCGGGCCGGGTTCACGAGGGCCGTGTCGTCCGGCGTCCACGCCCCTGCGAGGTAGGTGGGGGAGTCGACCTGGGCGCGGACGGCGGCCGCGTCGAGGAACCCGGGTTCGGCGCGCAACTGGTCGACCTGGTACGCCTCGGTCGCGACCGACAACCCACCCGTGCGCTCGAAGTCGCAGGCCCAGCCGTACCGGGCGACGTCGGCCTGCAGACCGTCGAGGTTGGCCAGCCCGAGGGCGTCGAGCCGGTCGACCTCGTCCGGGAGGTGGAGCTCCCCGTTGCTGCGGCCGTGCGTCAGGCTCGCGTCGATGAACCCGCCGTTGCGCCCGGAGGCGGCCCAGCCGATCCACGCGCCCTCCAGCAGCAGCACGTCGCGGTCCGGGTCGCGTTCCTTGGCGCGCAGGGCCGTCCAGAGCCCGGTGAACCCGCCGCCCACGACGACGAGGTCGGCGCGGGTGCCGGTGATGAGGGGAGGTTCCGGGTCGGGCCGACCGGGGTCGTCGAGCCAGAACGGAGTGCTGGCGACTCCCCGCAGGGCGTCGTCGACGGCCGGTGAACTCGAGGTGAGGAACGGCACCCGCCGAGTCATACCCCGGATCGTCGGTGGGCGGCAAGGGGTTCCGCGTAGCATCGACGAGTGCCCAGCCGACAGCCAGCCCTCGCCCTGGACGACGTCTCCAAGCGCATCATCGAGGTGCTGCAGGAGGACGGCCGGATGTCCTACGCGGCGATCGGCAAGGCCGTCGGGTTGTCCGAGGCGGCGGTCCGACAGCGGGTGCAGCGCCTCCTCGACAGCGGGGTCGTGCAGATCGTCGCGGTGACCGACCCCGTGCAGGTGGGGTTCGCGCGCCAGGCCATGATCGGGATCCGCGCCGAGGGGGACACCCGGATCGTCGCCGACCGGCTGGCCGAGGTCCCCGAGATCGACTACGTCGTGGTCACGGCCGGCTCCTTCGACGTCATCGTCGAGGCGGTCTGCGAGGACGACGACGGGCTGCTCGAGCTCATCAACGCCAAGATCCGCGCCATCCCGGGGGTCGTGGCGACGGAGACCTTCGTCTACCTGAGCCTGCGCAAACAGCTGTACAACTGGGGCACGCGCTGATGGATCCGCAGTCGAGCCCCTTTTCCGCCACGGAATGCTTGTCGTTGCTGTACCGGCCGGTCTAGTGTCCGGGCATGTCCAGCCACCTCGCGACCACTCCGCGCGGCACCGACCGTTCCGTGGCTGCGCGTGACCACCTGTGGATGCACTTCACGCGGCACGCGCCCTTCGACGCCGGTGACGACGTCCCCGTCATCGTCCGCGGTGAGGGTGCCCGCATCTGGGACTCCCGCGGCCGGGAGTACATCGACGGACTCGCCGGCCTCTTCACCGTCCAGGTCGGCCACGGCCGCACCGAGCTGGCGGAGGCCGCCGCCCGGCAGGCCTCCACCCTGGGGTTCTTCCCGCTCTGGTCCTACGCCCACCCCGCCGCGATCGACCTGGCCGAACGCCTCGCCCACGAGGCGCCGGGCGACCTGGACCGCGTCTTCTTCACCACCAGCGGCAGCGAGGCCGTCGAGACGGCGTGGAAGCTCGCCAAGGCGTACTACAAGCGCACCGGGAAACCGGGCAAGCACAAGGTCGTCAGCCGTTCCATCGCCTACCACGGCACCACGCACGGGGCGTTGTCCATCACGGGCATCCCGGGGGTGAAGGCCGACTTCGAACCCCTCGTCCCCGGTACGTTCCGCGCCCCGAACACCAACCACTACCGGGCGCCCGAGCACCTGCGCGAGGACGCCAAGGCGTTCGGTCGCTGGGCGGCGGACCGGGTGGGGGAGGCCATCGAGTTCGAGGGCGCCGACACCGTGGCCGCCGTGTTCGTCGAACCCGTCCAGAACGCCGGCGGCTGCTTCCCGCCCCCGCCCGGGTACTTCGAGCGGTTGCGCGAGATCTGCGACGAGCTGGACGTCCTGCTCGTCAGCGACGAGACGATCTGCGCCTTCGGTCGCATCGGGGAGCTGTTCGCCTGCAAGGACTTCGACTACGTCCCGGACATCATCACCTGCGCCAAGGGGCTCACGAGCGGGTACTCCCCGCTCGGGGCGGTCATCGCCTCGGAGCGCATCTTCGCACCGTTCCGGGCGCCCGGCGAGGTGTTCGCGCACGGCTACACGTTCGGTGGCCATCCCGTCTCGGCGGCCGTCGCGATGGCGAACCTCGACATCTTCGAGCGCGAGGGTCTCGTCCAGCACGTCCACGAGAACGCCCCGCTGTTCCGTGCCGCGCTGGAACGCCTGCTCGACCTGCCGATCGTCGGTGACGTGCGCGGCGAGGGGTTCTTCTACGGCATCGAACTGGTCAAGGACCAGGCGACGCGGGCGACGTTCGACGACGCCGAGTCCGAGCGCCTGCTGCGGGGTTTCCTGTCCCCGGCGCTGTGGGAGGCCGGGTTGTACTGCCGCGCCGACGACCGCGGCGACCCCGTCATCCAGCTCGCGCCGCCGCTGGTCATCGGCCCCCCGGAGTTCGACGACATCGAGCAGCGCCTGCGGTCGGTCCTCACCGAGGCGGGCCGGCTGCTGTGATCCGGTCGCTCTGGGAGGACACCGCTCCGCCGGGTCCGGCGCGGGACCCCCTCGACGGGGACACCGAGGTCGACGTGTGCGTCGTCGGGGCCGGGTACACCGGGTTGTGGACCGCCTACCACGTCCTCGCGCACGACCCGTCGGCGTCGGTCCTCGTCGTCGAGGCCGAGCGGGCCGGGTTCGGGGCGAGCGGCCGCAACGGCGGCTGGTGCTCGGCCTTGCTGCCGCAGGGGGAGGGCGCTCTGGCCGCCGAGCACGGTCCCGCTGCCGCCCGCGCCATGCGCGAGGCCATGCGTGGCACGATCGACGAGGTCGAGCGCGTCGTGCAGGCCGAGGGGATCGACTGCCACTTCCGCCGCGGCGGCACCGTCGTCGTGGCCCGCAGCGAGCCGCAACTGGCTCGGGCCGCCGCCGAGGTGGCGGCGGACGAGCGCGCGGGGTCGCCGGAGCGGCTGCGACTGCTGGACGCAGAGCAGACCCGCAAGACCGTCGGCATGACCCGCGCCCTCGGCGCGACCTACACCCCGGACTGCGCACGCATCCACCCCCTGCGCCTGGCGCGGGGCCTGGCGGAGGCGGTCGAACGCCGCGGCGGGCGGATCGTCGAGGGCACCCGGGCCACGGAGGTCGTGGCCGGCCGCGTCCGCACCGACCGCGGCACGGTCCGGGCCCGGCACGTGGTGCGCGCCACCGAGGCGTGGACGGCGACCACGGGCTCGCGCGAGGTCGTCCCGGTCTACTCGCTCATGGTCGCGACCGAGCCCCTCCCCGCCCGGTTCTGGGACCAGGCGGGGCTGGAGGGCGGGGAGACGTTCTCCGACCACCGGCACGTCATCGTCTACGGCCAGCGCACGGCCGACGACCGCCTCGTCTTCGGCGGCCGCGGCGCGCCGTACCACTTCGGTTCCGCCGTCAAGCCGCAGTTCGACGGGGACGAGGGCGTGTTCCGCGGCCTGCGCGCCACCCTGCGGGACATGTTCCCGGCCGTCGCCGGTGCCCGGTTCACCCACGCGTGGGGCGGTCCGCTCGGCATCGCGCGCGACTGGCACGCCTCCGTCCGGCACGACCCGGTGACCGGCCTCGGCAGTGCCGGCGGCTACGTCGGCGACGGGGTCGGCACGGCGAACCTCGCCGGGCGGACGCTGGCGGCGAGCATCACCGGCCAGGACTCCGAGCTCCTGCGGCTGCCGTGGTTCGGGCACGTCCCGCCCCGGTGGGAGCCCGAACCGCTGCGCTGGCTCGGCGTCAACGCCGGGCTGCTGGTGGCGCGGGCCGCGGACGCCGCGGAGACCGTCCTGGGGCGCCGGACGCCCCTGTCGACCGCCCTGGCCCGGCTCACGGCGCACTGACGCCGCGGGGGTACGGCCGCCACCCGGAGTGCTCCCGTCCTCACCCGGCCGGTCCGTCGCAGGGCCGCTCGAGGGGCGGAACCGGTGGTGGCAACACGATCGAAACACCGAATCCGTTGTCACGGAGGCGATCTGCTTGTACCTTCCGATGCCATGAGCGGTACTGCGGACCTCGTCCTGCACTCCGGACGGGTCTTCACCGGCTCCGGGCTGCACCCGTCGGCGACGGCGGTGGCCGTCAGCGACGGCCGCGTCGCCGCCGTCGGGACCGACGCCGAGGTGAGGGACCGGGTCGGGCCGGGCACCCGGACCGTCGACCTCGCCGGCCGGCTCGTCCTCCCCGGCTTCACCGACGCCCACGTCCACCCCGTCATGGGCGGGCTGGAGCGCCTCGGCTGCGACCTCAGCGAGGTCCACGGCGCCGGGGCCGCGCTCGACCGCGTCGCGGCGTACGCCGCAGCCCACCCCGGTGAGTGGATCTCCGGCGGGGGCTGGTCGATGGCGGACTTCCCCGGCGGCACCCCGCGCCGGGAGGACCTCGACCGGATCGTCCCGGACCGCCCCGTCCTCCTGCTGAACCGCGACCACCACGGCGCCTGGGCCAACAGCCGGGCGCTGGAGCTGGCCGGCGTCGACGCCCGCACCCCCGACCCCGCCGACGGCCGCATCGAGCGCGACCCCGACGGCACCCCGACGGGGACGCTGCACGAGGGGGCCATGGACCTCGTCAGCCGGCTGCTGCCGCGCGTCACCGCGGACGACCTCGCCGCGGGCCTCGCCGAGGGGCAGCGGTACCTGCACTCCGTGGGCGTCACCGGCTGGCAGGACGCCATCGTCGGCAGCTACGCCGGCCACTCCGACACGACGCCGGTCTACCTGCGCGCGGCCGCCGACGGCGCGCTCAGCGCCCGTGTCGTGGGGGCGCTGTGGTGGCCGCGCGGTCGCACCGTCGAGGAGGTCGACGACGTCGTGGCCGGGTTCGTGGCGCACCGCGAGCGGGTCGCCGCCGCCGGCTCGGACCGGTTCGCGACGACGAGCGTCAAGATCATGCTCGACGGGGTCGCGGAGAACCGGACCGCCTCGATGCTCAGCCCGTACCTCGACGGCTGCGGCTGCAGCTCGGGGGAGACGGGCCTGTCGTACCTGGACCGGGACCTGCTGCTGGCCGCCGTGCCCGCGCTCGACGCGGCGGGTTTCGACGTCCACGTCCACGTCATCGGCGACCGCGCCGTGCGCGACGCCCTCGACGCCGTCGCCCTGGCCCGGCGGTCGCCGGCCTCGCGGGGCGGTCGTCACCACCTGGCGCACCTGCAGGTCGTCCACCCCGACGACGTGCCCCGGTTCGCCGCGCTCGACGTCACCGCCAACGCCCAGGCGCTGTGGGCCTGCGAGGAGGAGCAGATGACCGCGTTGACCACACCCCTGCTGGGACCGGAGCGGAACTCCTGGCAGTACCCCTTCGGGGAGTTGCTGCGCACCGGAGCCCGTCTCGTCATGGGGTCGGACTGGCCCGTCTCCACCCCTGACCCGTGGCAGGCCGTGCACGTCGCGGTGAACCGCACCCCGCCCGGGGTCGACGCGACCGCGTTCTTCCCCGAGCAGGCGCTGACCCTCACCGAGGCGCTGCACGCCTACACGGCCGGCTCGGCCTGGATCAACCGCCACGACGAGGCGGGGACCCTCGCCCCGGGCGCCGTCGCCGACCTCGCCGTCGCCAGCGTGGACCCGTTCGCCCTGGATGCTCGCGACCTGCACGAGGTGCGGACGGACCTGACGTTCGTGGCGGGTGCCCCCGTCCACGACGCCTCGGAACCCGCGGACCTGACGGCGGTGGGACGGTGAGCGGAGTCGACGAACGACCGCAGGCGGTCGTGCTCGCACCCGACACGTCCTCCCTCGCCGGCACCGGCGGCGGGTCGGTCGACATCACCGGTGTCGTCAAGCGGTTCGGCGCGGCGACGGCCGTCGACGGCGTCGACCTGCACGTGCGGTCCGGGGAGTTCCTGTCCCTCCTCGGGCCCAGCGGCTGCGGCAAGACGACCCTGCTGCGAATGCTGGCCGGGTTCGAGCAGCCCGACGAGGGCGACCTCGCCATCGACGGCACGTCCGTCCTGGGTCTGCCCCCGCACCGGCGTCCGGTGAACACGGTGTTCCAGGCCTACGCGCTGTTCCCGCACATGACGGTGGCCGAGAACGTCGCCTACGGCCTGCGGCAGAAGGGACTGCGGCGCAAGCGGGTCGAGGCGCAGGAGATCCGCCGTCGGGTGGGGGAGGCCCTGGAGATGGTGCGCATGAGCGCCTTCGCCCAGCGGTCCCCGAGCGCCCTGTCCGGGGGTCAGCAGCAGCGCGTCGCCCTCGCCCGCGCGCTCGTCAACCGGCCGCAGGTCCTGCTGCTGGACGAACCCCTGTCCGCCTTGGACCGCAAGCTGCGCGAGGAGATGCAGGTCGAACTCAAACTGCTCCAGACCAGCCTCGGCACGACGTTCGTCTTCGTCACCCACGACCAGGAGGAGGCCCTGTCGATGAGCGACCGCATCGCGGTCATGCTCGACGGCCGGGTCCAGCAGTTCGGGGTTCCCGAGGAGGTCTACGCCGAACCCGTCAGCGCCTTCGTCGCCGGGTTCATCGGCAAGCAGAACTTCCTGCCCGGAACCCTCGTGCAACCCGGCGTGGTCCGCTGCCCCGAGGGCACGCTGGCCACCCGCGCGGTCGACCTGCCCGCGGGATCGGCCGTCCTCGCGGCGGTGCGACCCGAGGCGGTCCAGGTGACCACCGGCGACGCGCACGGCGCCACCAACCGCGTGCGCGGCCGCCTCGCCGGCGTCGCCCACCTCGGCGACGTCGTGCAGCGCGTCGTCGTGACCTCCTCCGGGGTCGAGGTGCTGGCTCGGGCCCCGCGGGGCGCCGCCGGGCCCGGCACCAGCGAGGTCGGCGCCGAGGTCTGGTGCGGATTCGCCCCCGAGAACGTCCACGTCTTCCCCGCCCCCCTGACCCCCGGGAGCCCTGCGTGACCGACCACCCCACCGCCCTCGTCCCCGCCGGGACCGCCGGCCGCCTCGGCCGTGCCCTCACCCGGCGCCGCAGCGTGCTCGCCGCCCTCGCCTCCACCGCCGCGCTCGCGGCCTGCGGCGGCGGGAAGGGCGGCGGCTCCGGTTCCGCGGTCTCGCCCGACGGGAAGGTCGAGGACAGCCTCAACGTCTACAGCTGGGCCGACTACGACGACCCGGACAACCTCAAGACGTTCGAGGCGACGGGACCGAAGCTGCAGGTCGACAGCTACGCCTCGAACGAGGAGATGATCGCCAAGCTCGTCGCCGCGAACGGCGCCAGCGGGTACGACATCGTCGTCCCCACCGGCCTGTTCATCCCGCAGATGTCGCAGAACGGGCTGCTGGAGGAGATCGACCACAGCAAGCTCGAGAACTTCGCCAACCTCGACCCGGCCTACCTCGGCCGCACCTGGGACCCGGACAACAAGTGGTCGGTGCCGAAGGACTGGGGCACGACCGGTTTCGTCTACGACAACACCGTCGTCAAGCGGCAGCTCACCTCCTGGGCCGACTTCCTCGACGCGGCCCAGAAGGAGGCCTCCGGGAACACCTCGATCCTCGAGGACCCCTGGGAGGTCATGAGCATCTGGTTCGCCGCCAACGGCGTGGACCCGAACACCGAGGACCAGGCGAAGATCAAGGAGGCGCGCGAGGCCCTCGTGAAGGACCTCGCGCCGCACCTGAAGGGCTTCGAGTCCAACCCCGGCAGCAGCGCCATCGCGCAGTCGACGTTCGCCCTCATGCAGTGCTGGAACGGCGACGCGCGCCTCGGGATCGACGCCTCGAGCACGCCGGACAAGTGGACGTACGTGTACCCGACGCCGACGGCGAACCTCTGGATCGACAACTGGTGCATCGCCAAGGGTGCTCAGCACCCCGACGCCGCGTACGCGTTCATCGACTTCATGCTCGGGGAGGAGGCGGCGGTCAAGGAGGTCCTTTACACCGGCTACCCGTCGGCCATCAAGGACATCGGGACCAAGGCGGCCGCCGCCGGGCTCGACCGTCCCGAGCTGGTGTTCCCGGACAAGGGCATCGTCGACCGCCTCACCGCCAGCGTCCTCAACAGCGGGCACCAGGCCATCGTCGAGGCCGTGGACGCGATCCGCGCCGCGGCGGGGAACTGATGCTCCGACGGCTGCGCACCCCCCACGGTGCGCTCGCCCTGCCGGCCTGGGTGTTCCTGCTCGGGTTCTTCGTGGCCCCCGTGGCGCTCGTCGTCTGGTACAGCTTCGGCTACAAACCCGGCCTGTTCGGCACGCACGCCAACGACGTGCTGTCGCTGGACCGGTACGGGGAGGCCCTGTCGGGGACGTTCGTCCGGACGTTCTGGAACACGCTGCGCATCGCCGTGGTGGGCACGCTCGTCTGCCTCGTGGTGGCGCTGCCCTTCGCCTACTGGCTCGCGGTCAAGGTGTCCCCGCGCTGGCGCGGGCTGGTGCTGGCCCTCGTCATGGTGCCGTTCTGGACGAACTTCCTCGTCCGCACGCTCGGGTGGCAGATCGCGCTGTCGCCCCAGGGACCGTTCTCGACGGCGTGGCAGGCCCTCGGGGGGGACCCCTTCGAGGTCCTCTACACCCGCGGCGCCGTCCAGCTCGGCGTCGTCTACAACTACCTCCCCCTCATGCTGCTGCCGCTCTACGTCGCGCTGGAACGCACGAGCCAGGCGCTGCGCGAGGCCAGCCGCGACCTGGGGGCCGGCCGCTGGCGCACCTTCGTCGACGTGACCCTGCCGCTGGCGTTCCCCGGCATCGCCTCGGGCAGCCTGCTGGTGTTCGTGCCGCTGATGGGCGACTACGTCACCGCCACGGTCCTCGGCGGGGCCAAGGGGAACATGGTCGGCCAGCTCGTGGCCGGGCAGTTCCAGTCGGCCCAGAACTGGGCGCTCGGGTCGGCCATGGCCGTCGTCCTCATCCTGTTCACCGGGGGCACGGTGCTGCTCACCGCCCTCGGGGTGCTCGTCGTCCGCCGGGTGCGCGGCGCCCGTCGCCACGTGGAGGTCGCGCTGTGATCGACGAACACCCGCCCACCGTCGTCCGCTCCCGTCCTGCGCGGCGCCGCAGCCGGTCCGACGCCCTGCTCGGCGTGTGGGGCGTCCTGGTCCTGGCGTTCCTGTTCCTGCCCATCGCCGTGATCGTCGTCTACTCGTTCAACTCCGGGCGCCTGCTCACCTCCTGGGGCGGGGCGGGGTTCGAGGCGTACTCGGCCGGGTTGTCCCGGCCGGTCATCCGCGCGGCCGTCGCGACGTCGCTGCAGAGCGCGGCGGGGGCGGCGCTGCTGTCCGCCGTCATCGGGTCCCTGGCCGGCCTGGCCCTCGCCCGGGTCCGCGGCCGGTGGGCCGGCGCGCTGACGCTGCTGCTCGGGCTCACCCTCGTCACCCCCGAGATCGTCGACGCGATCTCGCTGCTCGGCTGGTTCGTCTCCCTCGACACCGAGGCCGGGCTACCGCTGTTCGGCAACGGCATCGCCCGTCTCGTCATCGCGCACTCGGTGCTGTCGACGGCCGTCGTGACGTTCATCGTCCGGGCCCGCGTCGCCGGGCTGGACTCCCGGCTGGAGGAGGCGGCGGCTGACCTCTACGCGACGCCGTGGCGTCGGTTCCGCGACATCACGCTGCCGCTGGCGGCGCCCGGGGTGCTGGCCGGTGGGCTCATGGCCTTCACGCTCAGCCTCGACAACACGATCGTCGCGAGCTTCGTCTCGCTGCCGGGGGCGAGCCCCTGGCCCGTCTACGTGTTCTCGGCCCTGCGCGCCGGCCTGCGACCGGAGATCGCCGCCGTCTCGACCCTCATGCTGCTGCTGACCCTCGTCGCTCTCGGCGTCGTCGCGCTCGTGCTGCGCCGTTCGGGTGACTCGGCCTCGGACATCGCGCGCACGATGGCAGGGGGCTGACCGCCACCCGTTGTGGTCGTGGGCGTCCGGGGGCACCATCGGAGGGCCGGACGACGAGCCCGGCTCCCGACCGCGAGGAGGCGGCGTGCGAGCGACGACGGTGGGTTTCTCCGGCTCGGGCGCGTCCCGGCGCGCGCTGCGGTGGGCCGTCCAGTCCAGCGCCGCCGCGGGGCGTCCCCTGCACGTGGTGGTCGGTCCCGGCGGCGCGCACGCGGACCTGGACGAGCTGCTGGCCGAGGAGCTGGAACGCGTCCCGGGCCGTGAACCCGCCGTCGACGTGACCCTCACCACCGACGACCCCGTCCGCACCCTCGTCCACGCCGCGCAGGAGGGCGCGGACCTCGTGCTGGGGTGCGGCCGCGGCGTCGGCCCCCGGGGTCCGGGGGAGGGGGTCCTCGCCGCGGTCCTCGCCGCCTCGCCCGGACCGGTCGTCCTCGTCGGACCCCGCGCGGTGCTCACCCCACCGCGCCGGCTGCTCGTCGTGGGCTCCCCCGAGGACGCGGTGGCGGACTGGGTCCTGCGCCGCGAGCGCGAGCTTCCCGTCCACCTGCTCACCGTCTGGCGGTCGCCCTCGGGTGACGGCGGGAGCGGGCGACGGCACGCGCACCTGCGCGCCGTCGCCGTCCACCACACGGTGCGGGCGCGCCTGTCGGCCGGGACGCACCGACCGCTGAAGGCCGAGGTGGCCGAGGGCGAGCTCGGCGACGTCCTGCCCCGCCGGCTCGCGGTGGGCGACCTCGTCGTGCTCGCGGCCGGGTCGGTGGGGGCGCTGCCGCTGCGGACGCTGCGGGCTCCCGCCGTCGTCCTCCCGGCCCGCGCCCCGCGCCGCGTGCTGGACCTGCGCGAGGACGTGCGCGTCGACGTCGAGGGGCTCAGGCCCGCGCGACCGACGTGATGCCTCCGTCGACGGCGATCTCCGCGCCGTGGACGTACGCCGCCCGCTCGGACAGGACCCACGCCACGGCGTCGGCGACCTCCTCCGGACGCCCCGGCCGACCCGCCGGGATGCCCCGCGTCATCGCGTCGACCACGTCGGCCGCCGCGTCGTTGACCGGGGTGCGGGTGGCGCCGGGGGAGACGGTGTTGACCCGGACGCCGCGCGGCCCGAACTCGGCGGCCCAGGACCGGGCGAGCTGGACCTCGGCGGCCTTCGTGGCGGAGTAGAGGCCGACGAAGGGGTGCCCGACGTGGGCCATCCACGAGCCGAGGACGACGACCGCGCCGTGCCCCCGTCCGGCCATCGCGGGGGCCAGGGCCGCGGTGAGGACGTGCGGGGCGCGGACGTTGACGGCGAGCGTCGCCTCGAGGTCGGCGTCGGTGAGCGCGACGGTGTCGACGGCCGGGCACAGGGCCGCGTTGTGCACGACGGCGTCGAGCCGGCCGCCCGCCGCGTCGACGGCCGCGGCGGCGAAGGTGCGCAGGACGTCGGGGGCGGCCGCGAGGTCGGAGGGCACGAAGCGGGCGGTGCCGCCGGCGGCCTGCACGTCGGCGACGACGGCCTCGCCGCGGGCGACGTCCCGGCCGGTCACGACGACGGTCCAGCCGTCCGCGGCCAGGGCGCGGGCGGTGGCGGCGCCGATCCCGCTCGTGGAGCCCGTGACGAGGACGGTGCGGGGGGTTCCGTGGGAGTTCTGCGAGGACGTGGTCTGCGTGGTCATGACCCCACTCCACGCGGACCCAGGGCGGGCCACCAGGGCGCGTGCTGCCGGGTCACGGCGTGACCAGGCTCCGTCCGCGCACGCCTCGTACGCTGCTGGGGTGCCTGCCGACCGTGCCGCCCTCGGGGCGTTCCTGCGCTCACGGCGCGACCGTCTGACGCCCGCCCGGGCGGGCATCACGGCGTTCCCCGGGCCGCGGCGCGTGCCGGGCCTGCGCAAGGAGGAACTGGCCGTCCTGGCCGGGCTGAGCCCGGACCACTACAGCCGGCTGGAGCAGGGGCGGCAGTCCACGGTCAGCGAGGACGTCGTCCACGCCCTCGCCCGGGCCCTGCAGCTCGACGACCTCGAACGCACCCACCTGCTCGACCTCGCCGCCCCGACCTCCCGCCGACGCCGTTCCGGTCCCGAAGCGCCGCAACGCCCCGACCCGGGGTTGCTGCGCCTGCTGGACACGCTCGCCCACGTCCCCGCACTCCTGCTCGGGCGGCGCTCGGACGTGCTGGCGCGCAACGGGTTGCTGAGCGCCGTGCTCGGGACCTCGATGGATCCCGGATCGAACTTCGCGCGCTGGTTGTTCCTCGACCCCGGCGCCCGTGCCCGCATCACGAACTGGGCGGACTTCGCGGCGCCGGCCGTCGGAGCGTTGCGCTACGAACTCGGACGCCGGCCCGACGACCGGCGACTGGTCGCGCTCGTCGAGGAACTGCGTGCGCAGGACCCGGACGTCGCCCGGTGGTGGGCCGACCAGGGCGTCACGTTCCGCACGTCGGTGACCAAGCACGTCGACCACCCCGAGGCGGGTCCCCTGACGTTCGGGATCGAGTCGGTGGTGGCTCCCCTCGACCCCGACCAGCGGCTCGTGGTCTACACCGTCGAGGCCGACTCGCCCACCGCGCGGGTGCTGCCGCTGCTGGCGAGCTGGGGCGCCCCGGAAACGGCTGTCGCCCGCGAACGGTGACGTGGCACGCTCGGCGATGAGTTCGGGTGCCCGGGCGGGTCGGAGGTGCAGGCGCCGCCCCCGCGGCGTCCGAGGCCGACGACAGGAGACGACGTGCCCACCCCCGACGCACCCAGCCCGCGGCTGGACCTCCGGCACGGCACCGAGCGGACGTTCGTGCACCTGCTCGTCAACCACGGTGTCGTCAACGTCCTGAACTACACGGTCTGGTTCGCCCTGACGTTCTGGGTGTTCCTGGCGACGCGGTCGGTGTTCGCGACCGGCATGATCGCGGGGATCTTCGTCGTGGCGACGGCGGCGACCGGGATCTGGTTCGGCAGCCTCGTCGACGGCCACCACAAGCGGACCGTCCTGCAGGGCTCGGCCGTCGCGTCGTTCCTGGTCTACGGCCTCTGCCTCGGGCTGTACCTGCTGACGCCGGCGGAGGAGTTCGCGGACGTCGCGTCCTGGCAGTTGTGGGCGTTCATCGTGCTCCTCATGGGCGGGGTCATCGCGGGGAACCCGCGGGGCATCGCCCTGCCCACCCTCGTCACCCTGCTCGTCCCGGCCGACCGGCGCGACCGGGCCAACGGACTGCTCGGCACCGTCGGCGGGGTGTCGATGCTCGTGACGTCGGTCATCAGCGGGGTGCTCGTCGCGGCCGGCGGGATGCTGTGGGTCCTCGTCCTCGCCCTCGTCGTGCTGGTGGCGGCCGTGGTCCACCTCGCGACCGTGCACGTGCCCGAGACGCGGGTGCCCAGCACGGGCGACGCAGGGCCCGCGGTGGGGGGAGTCGACCTGCGGGGGACGTGGCGGCTCGTGCGGTCGGTGCCCGGACTCGTGCCGCTCATCGCGTTCAGCTGCTTCAACAACTTCATCGCCGGCGGTTTCATGGCGCTCATGGACGCCTACGGGTTGTCCCTGGTGTCCGTGCAGGCGTGGGGTCTGCTCTGGGGCGGGTTGAGCGCGCTGATGGTCGTCGGGGGTCTGCTCGTCGCGCGGGTCGGGCTGGGCGCCCGGCCGGTCCGCGTCCTGCTGGTCGTGAACGTCGCCTCCTGGGCGGTGACGTTCGCGTTCCCGCTCGTGTCCTCCGTCGTGACGCTGACCGTCGCGATGGCCGTGTTCATGCTGCTGATGCCGTTCGCGGAGGCGGCCGAACAGACGGTGCTGCAACGGGTCGTGCCCTACGAACGGCAAGGTCGGGTGTTCGGCTTCGCCCAGAGCGTGGAGCAGGCGGCCTCCCCGGTGACGGCGTTCCTCGTCGGGCCGCTGACGCAGTTCGTCGTCGTGCCGTTCATGACGGACGGCGCGGGCGCCGACGCGATCGGGGGGTGGTTCGGCACCGGACAGGCCCGGGCGATCGCCCTGGTGTTCGTCGTCACGGGCTTCCTCGGCGTCGTCGCGACCCTCGTCGCGCTGTGCAGTCCGCAGTACCGGTCGCTGTCGGCGTCGTTCTCGCGGTCGAGGGACGTCGCGCCGGTGTGAACCGCGGTGTCACCGCCCGGCGAGGAGTCGCAACGCCGTGCGCGTCTGCTCCCGCGGCTGGGGATCGGGGTCGAGGGCGATGTGCAGGGCCGCGCCCTCGACGTACGCGTCGAGGCGGCGGGCGGTGACGGGGTCGAACACGCGGCCGAGCACCTGGCGGCTGGCGTGCATCCAGGACTGCGTGATCTCCCGGAACTCCGGCCGGCGGGCGGCGAGCGTGTAGAGCTCGTAGGTGAGCACGTGCTCGGCCCGGGAGCGCTGCAGGTCGACGTGGACGAGGTCGACGACCGCGTCGAGCACCTCGTCTACTCCGCCCTGCCCGAGGCGTTCGGCGAAGGCCGCCTCGATGCGCCGGGCGAACGTGGTGAACGCCTCCCGCAGGAGTTCGTCCATCCCCGCGAAGTGGTACGTCATCGACCCCAGCGGGACGTCGGCGAGCTGCGCGACCCTCCGGTGCGAGGTGCCCGCGACGCCGTGCTCGGCGATGCACTCCACCGTGGCCTCGACGATGCGTTCGCGCCGGTGCGGATCGGTGCGGCGGGC
This sequence comes from Kineococcus sp. DHX-1, assembly GCF_042473625.1. GTDB lineage: Bacteria > Actinomycetota > Actinomycetes > Actinomycetales > Kineococcaceae > Kineococcus. The sequence goes on from NZ_CP170445.1 coordinate 663,523, forward strand.
CCGCTGTTCCGTCACGAGGTGCCTACGAGCGCGGGGTGGAGGTTCGTGTGCCGTTCGCCCGCGAAGTGGTCCGTCACGCGATGAGTGTACGACCGACCGCATCATGTGTACGATCGTACGTATGTCCTCGACGCCCGCCGCCGCCACGGCGGCCCCCGACCGTTCCGCGCTGTGGCGCCCCCGCGTCGCCGTGGTTGGTCTGTTCCTCCTGACGGGTCTCGCCCTCGCCACGTGGGTGGTCAACATCCCCGGGGTCCAGGAACGCCTGGGCATCTCGCACGGCGTCCTCGGGGGTCTGCTGCTCCTGCTCGGCGCCGGGTCGGTCGTCGCGATGCAGGCCAGTGGGCCGCTCGTGGACCGGGTCGGGAGCCGGCCCGTGGCGGCGGTCGGGGCCGTCCTGCTGGTCGTCGGCGTGCTGCTGCCGGGGCTGGCCACAGCTCCCTGGCACCTGGGTGCCGCACTGTTCGTGCTGGGGTTGGGCAACGGCGCCGTCGACGTCGCCATGAACGAGCAGGCCGTCGTCGTCGAGCGGGCGTGGGGCCGCCCGATCATGTCCAGCTTCCACGCGTTCTTCTCGGTCGGTGGCGCGCTCGGCGCGGGCCTGGGAGCCGTGCTGCAGGCGGCGGGTCTCGCGCTGCTGCCCACGCTCGCCGTCGGGGCGGTCGTCGTCGCGGTGCTCGCGCTCGTCAGCCTGCCCTCCGTCCTCACCCGCAGCACCCGGTCCGCAGACCCGGCCCCCGAGAATCCCGCCGCGGTGCCGACGGCTCCGCGTCCCACCGGGCGGCTCCTCGCCCTCGCGCTCATGGCGTTCCTGCTCATGCTCGCCGAGGGCACGGCGAACGACTGGAGCGCCCTGCAGGCCGTGGAGGACCTGGGGCGCTCGGCCGCCTCGGCCTCGCTGGCCTACGCGGCCTTCGCGGTGGCGATGACGGCCGGGCGGTTCGCCGCCGACCCCGTCGCCCACCGGTTCGGCCCCGTGAGCGTCGTGCGGATCGGATCGGCGCTCGCGGCCGTCGGCATGCTCGTCGTCGTCCTCAGCCCCACCGCCGGGGGTTTCCCGCTGACGTTGCTGGGCTGGGTCGTGTTCGGGCTCGGGTTGTCCGGGATCGTGCCGCAGATCTTCACGGCGGCGGGAAACCTCGGCGTCGCGAACCCGGGCGTCACCATCTCCCGGGTGGTGAGCGCCGGGTACGTCGGGCTGCTCGCCGGTCCCGCCGTGATCGGTTGGCTCGCCGGTGGCGTCGGGTTGACGACGGCCCTCGTCCTCCCGCTGGTGTTCTGCGGCGTCGGGATCGCGCTCGCGGGGGCCGTCGCCCCGCGGGCCGCCGACCGGGGCGGCGTCGTGGGGTGAGGGTTCCGAACTGGCCGATCCGGCGACGAGCGGAGGGCACCCACGGGTGTTCCCGCGCCCGGTCCGACACCCGGTCCCACAGCCGGTTCGACGTCGTTGCAGCCGTGGGACCGGCGCGCCGGTCGCCCGGACGACGCTCGCGCCGGTCCCACCTCCGGTCCGATGCCGCGCCGCGCGGGACACCCACGGGGGCACCCACGCGGACACCCACGTGGAGTGAGACGTGGGTGTCCCGCACCGGTCGCCCCGACGACGCCGAACGGACACCCACCGGTGTTCCCACGCCCGGTCCCACCTCGTTGCAGCCGTCGGACCGGCCCGCCGGTCGTCAGGACGACGCCCGCCCCGGTCCCATCCCCGGTCCGAAGACTCGCTCACCGCCGGTCGGCGCGGCTCCTCGTCAGGGGAGGATGAGGCCGTTCGTCTGGGTGCGGGCGCGGTCGAAGCGCTGCTGGGCGTCGGCCCAGTTCACGACGTTCCACCAGGCCTTGACGTAGTCGGGCTTGACGTTCTTGTAGTCCAGGTAGAACGCGTGCTCCCACATGTCCAGCACGACGATCGGGACCAGGCCCAGGGCGATGTTGCCCTGCTGGTCGTACAGCTGGACGTTGATGAGCTTCTGGCCGATGGAGTCCCAGGCCAGGATCGACCAGCCCGACCCCTGGATGCCCAGGGCGGTGGCGGCGAAGTGCTTCTGGAAGCCGTCGAAGGAGCCGAAGTCGGCGTCGATGGCCGCGGCCAGCTCACCGGTCGGCTTGTCGCCCCCGTCGGGGGACAGGTTGGGCCAGAACACGGAGTGGTTGACGTGCCCGCCGAGGTTGAACGCCAGGTTCTTCTCGTGCAGGTTGACGGTGGCCAGGTCGTCCTTGGAGCGGGCCTCGGCCAGCTTCTCCAGGGCGGTGTTCACCCCGGCCACGTAGGTGGCGTGGTGCTTGTCGTGGTGCAGCTCCATGATCGCCCCGGAGATGTGGGGCTCGAGCGCGGAGTAGTCGTAGGGCAGGTCCGGGAGCGTGTACGTGGTCGGTGCGTCGGTCATGGCGGGAACCCTTCCACCTCCAGTGCACTGCAGGTCAACCCGGTGAGGCCTTCAGTCCCGGTGCCGGGCCTCGTGGCGGCGGAACGGTTCCTGTGGGTCCGGGTGCTGACCCTGGCCCATCGGCAGGCGGCGGTCGCCCTCGTCCTTGGCGTACTCGCCGTAGAAGCTGTCGAGGGTGAAGTAGCGGCCCCCGTCCTCGTAGTGCTCGCCCTCCTGTTCGCGCGTCGCGGCGTAGACGACGCGGTCGGGGGCGGCGTAGTACAGGGCGCCCAGGCACATCGGGCACGGTGACGCCGTCACGAAGACGTCGCACCCGTCGAGCTCCTTGCGCCCGCGGGAGGCCAGTGCGCGCAGGGCGGTGATCTCGGCGTGCGCCGTCACGTCGCCGTCCTGCACGGTGCGGTTCACGGCCTCGACGAGCACCTCGCCGGAGGCGCGCTCGACGACGACGCACCCGAAGGGCTTCCCACCCTCCTCGACGTTCGCCGACGCCAGTTCCACGGCGCGGGCGAGGTGGACGCGGTCGGCGTCGGGGCTGTCGGTCACGGGTTTCTCCTGGGGTGCGCGGGATGTCGGGCCGACCCTAGGTCCGCTCCCGCGCAGCCGCACGGGCTGGCAGGCTGAGGAGGTGAGCGCGCACGCGGTCGTCCGCCAGGTCCTGCCCGTACCCGCCGCGGTCGCCTTCGACGTGGTCCACGACTACCCCCACCGGCTGGCGTGGGACACGTTGCTGCGCGAAGCGTTCACCGTCGACGGCGCGTCACCCGCCCGCGGCGTGGAAGCCGTGTGCCGGGCGCGCTGGTCGCTCGGGGGGCTGTCCTTCCGCACCCGGTACGTGACGTTCCGCCGTCCCGACCTCGCCGCGGTGACGCTCACCTCGCGGTCGCCGTTCTTCGCGGTGTGGGCGGCCTCGATGCGCCACCGCGACCTCGACGACGGTCGCAGCAGCGAGGTGGTCTACACGCTCACCTTCACGGGCGCGCCGGCGGTGTTGCGCCGCCCCGTGGAGTTCGTGGCCCTGCGGGCGTTCCGGTGGGAGACCAGCCGCCGGTTGCGAGCTCTCGCCGCGCACCTGAGGCAGTTCCCGACGGGGTGAGGCGCGGCGCCTGAGACCATCGAGCGGTCCTGTACTGCCGTGTCGACTCCTGGAGGACGTGCGCGCGCGGGCACTACCACGAGGGGGTGGGCGAGGACGGGTCGCGCGGTGTCCGCCGGACGCACGACATCGAGGAGTACCGGCCGCGAGCTCCGAGGACCGTCGTCAGTCCACCGCCGGTGCCGGGTCCGGCAGGAGTGCTGCGGGAACCTCCAGCACCCGCGTCAGGAGGGCGATGAGGAGGGGGACGGCGAGCATCGCGCCGACGGCGGGGACGACCGTCCCGGAGTCGTTGGCGGCGAGGCCGATCGCCAGCAGCACCAGCAGGGCCGCCAACCCGGGTCTCAGGACGGGGTGCTGGTCGTAGGCGCGCTGCAGCACCGCGGCGCCCGAGGCGCCGAGGACGGCGGGGCGGGCCAGGGCGACGACGAGGAACACGGCGGCGGGCCCCAGGAGCAGGACGAGCAGCCAGCTGTCGGAGAGGATCTGCGCGTTCTGCACGGCCTTGCGCCCGATGACCAGCCACGCCCCGCCGTCCAGGACGCTCTGGACGAACCGGCCCAGGTGCGTCTGGTCGTCGGCCGGTCGCAACCAGTCCGCCACCGAGATCGCCACCAGGACGAGGACGGTCGCACCGAGGAGGAGCACCACGCGCCGTGCGGTGGCGCGGACCCCGCCCACGACCAGGGCGAGCAGCCCGAACGCGGGCAGCAGCGCCGGGGGACCACCGAAGTCGCTGCCCAGGACCCCGTCGACGAAGGTCGCCGCCACCCCCACGACCGCGACGACAGCCACAGCCGCGCGCCGCCGCCCGGCGCGGACGAGGTGGTCGGCGACCGCGACGGCGAAGAGCAGGGAACCGGTGGCGAAGAGGGCGAACTCCTGGTTGCCCAGACCGTAGAAGCGCCCGGCCACCACCGGCTGCTCGCCGTTGAGGCTGGAGGTGATGAGCCGGGAACCCGTTGCGCAGTCCACCGCCAGCACCGCGGCGGTGGTGAACCCGACGAACCCCACCGGACCGAGCGCCCCCCTCCGCCACGGGCCCAGCAGCGCCAGGGCGGTGACGAGAGTGGCGTACAGGACGACGGCACCGGTCACCGCCATCAGGTGCGCGCCCACCGAGCTGCCTGCCCGCCACCACGGGATCGTGTTGGCCAGGAACGTGGACGCGCCGACCGAGCCGTACAGGACGGCCACGGTGCGCAGCCCCCGGAGGATCCGCCGCCGGCCCGCGGTGCCGCCCCACGCACGGCGCAGGGCGACGGCCCCGACGGCGTACAGGGCGATCTGGGTGGCACCCCAGAGGACGAAGAAGGGCGCGACGAGCGGCTTGACGGCCTGCGCCGCCGCGTCGAGGTCGGAGACCTTCGCCAGGCGTTCCGCCGTGGACCGGCCGGCGTCGGTGCTCGTCACCGGTGCCCCCACGAGGCCGGCGGTCCCGTGGTCGGACCCGAGGGCCAGGGCCAGCACGGTGGGCGTCAGATCGGTGGTCTGGACGATGCCCTCTTCCCGGGTGGCGCGGGAACCGAGCAGTCCCCGGTAGTCCCCGCGGTCCGACCCGGTCGCGGGTTGCGGTCCGGTCGCGGCCGCGTACTGCAGGTGGGGGGTCCTCCCGGAGTCGGCGAGGGAGACGGCGAGCACGGTCGTGGCCTGGGGGCCGGTGGAGGCGCTCACCGCCTGCTGGACGGCGGCGACCACGGCGTCGACCGCGGCCACCTGGGTGGCGCGCGAGGACCCGGGGGCGTTCTCCCCGGCGGGCAGGTCGGCGGGGTCGCGGACGGTGCCGGCGTCGACGACGACGACGTCGGTGCCGGACTCCAGGGCGTGCTGCACGTAGTCCCCGACCACGGCTGGGGCGGTGTACTTGCCGCTGCTCAGCGAGAGGTGGTCGCCCAGGGAGCCGTCGGTGCGGGCCAGGGCGATCCCCGCCCCGGGCCCGATCGACAACGTCGTCGCGCCCCCGTCGGCCAGGGCCTGTCCCAGCGTTCCCGGTACGGCGTCGAAGGTCCCGTCCTCGGCGATCTGCCGGTACCGGCTGAAGTCGGGCTGCACCCCGCTCACGGGGTCGGCGACCGGTGCGCACGCCGCGTCTTGGTGCTCGTGGTCCGTCCCGTCGAAGGCGGTCGCCCGTCGGCCAGCGGACAGGCCCAGCCACCCGTCGACGGGGCAGGCGGCCGTGAAGACGCTGCGGACGGCGACCGTGCCGATGGCCCCCGAGGTCATCGACGCCAGCGCCGGCGTCGCCGTCGTGGACACGTCGGTCCAGCGGACGCCGGAGAACCCGACCAGGACCACCGGTGCCCGCCCGGTGCCGGTGTCAGAAGCCGCCTGCGCCGGGGCAGCCGCGACCACGAGGACCAGCGACAGCAGGAGGAGCAACCCCAGACCCCGTCGCAGGAGCCACGCCGCGTGCAGCGCCAGGCGGTGGGCGCCGATCCGGTCGGAAACGGCACGTGCTCCTGCGGTCGAGGCCGAGCCGGTGTCCGGCAGGACGGGTCCCACGTTGTTCAGTCCTCACGATCGCGCTGGTCTTCCCCGGACCGGTGCCCGGCGGCCCGGGGGTCGCGGCCGGGTCACGGGCCATCGTGACCGACCGGCTCGGAGGAGTCTGCCCTGCTCGCCTGTGTCCGGTGCTGCGCCGGTCACGTCGAGGCGACGGCGCCCCACGTCGGCGAAGTGCCGGACCTGGTCACCTCGACGCAGGCCGCCACGCGGACCCCCGTGTCTCCGCTGGTCCGGTCCCGGTCCTGTCCCGGTCCTGGTGCCCGCTCAGCTGCTGGAGCTCAGCGGGCGTCAGCGGCGAGTTCGACCGGTCGGGTCGTCCCGGCAGTCCTCAGCCAGGCGTGGCAGGCGTCGGCGCTCATGGGGCGGGCGTGCAGGTAGCCCTGGGTCTCGTCGCAGCCGAGAGCGTGCAGCTGGGCGAGCGTCGCGGTGTCCTCCACGCCTTCGGCGATGACGCGCAGGCCCAGCCGGTGCGCCAGTGCGACGGTGCCGGCGACGATGTCCGCGGTGCGGGGGTTGGTGGTGACCTGCTCGGTCAGGGAACGGTCCAGCTTCAGCTCGGTGGCCGGCAGGTCGTGCAGGTAGGCCAGGGACGAGTAGCCGCTGCCGTAGTCGTCGATGCTGATGTCGACTCCGCGTGCGGCCAGGTCGCGCAACCGGGCGATGGACTCCTGGGGGTCTGCCATGAGGGAGGTCTCGGTCACCTCCACGACGAGGTTGGCGGGGTCGAGCCCGGTCTCGGCGAGCACGTCGTCGACCATGACCAGGAGTCGGGGGTGGGACAGGCACGAGGCGGACAGGTTGACGGACATCCGCAGGTCGTGACCGTCGTGCTGCCAGCGCTTCGCCTGGTGGACGGCAAGCCAGACCACCTGGGCGGTCAGGTCGGGCATCAGGGCGTGTTCCTCGACGAGGTCCAGGAAGCGGTCGGGGGTCAGCAGACCCAGGCGCGGGTTGTCCCAGCGGACGAGGGCCTCGGTTCCGGCGACGTGCCCGGCAGCGCTCAGTTGCGGTTGGTAGTGCACCACGACGCGGCCGGCCTCGAGGTCGTCGGCGGCGTCGGGGGAGTGCAGCAGGACCTTCAGCTCCTCGACCAGCTGGGCCCGCTGCTCGTCGGCCAGGGCCGCAGCCTCGTCGTGCACGCAGAGTCGGGCTCCGCCGGCGGACTTGGCGCGGTACATGGCCGCGTCGGCGTGGCGGAGCAGTTGCTCCGGGGCATCCCCCGGGGCGGCCGTGGCCACACCGACGCTGGCGCGGACCACCAGTCGCCGGCTTTCGATGAGGACGGGCTCGGCACTCGCCTCGGCCAGGCTGGTGAACAGGGCCTGCGCCACCTCGGAGGAGGTTTGCGTGGAAGTGTCGGACAGCACGATGGCGAACTCGTCGCCCCCGAGGCGGGCGCACACCGACTGCGGTGGGCTCAACGTCTCGAAGAGGGCACCGGCCCGGCGCAGGAGTTCATCGCCGACGGCGTGGCCGAAGCGGTCGTTGACGTCCTTGAAGCCGTCGAGGTCGATGAGCATCAGGGTGACGGGGCCCTCCGGGGCGACGTCGTCGCTGGGCGGGTCGCTGAGAGCACTCGCCAGCGCACGGTCCAGGGCGCGTCGGTTGGCCAGCCCGGTGAGGTCGTCGGTGAGGGCCTCGTGGCGGCTCGTGACCAGGTCAGCCAGCAGACGCACGAGTTGCACCCCGCGCACCGCGACGCTCACCGCCCCGAGGGCGCCGGCGACCGCGGCGGCGTGCACCCCGTGGTCAGGGAAGCCGCCGCTGGTGAGCCCCGCTGCTGCGAGCACGGCGATGGAGGCCAGCAGGACGACGAAGGCACCGGTGGTGGGGGCCGTGGTGGTGGCCGGCCGCGACGACGGCGGGTCGGTGCGGACCACGGCGGCCACCGCCAGCACCGCGATGGCGAGCGTCCAGCCCACCTCGGAGAACCGGCCGTTGCCCGCCGCGGCGGCGACGTCGTGCACGGCAGCCAGGTCGATGACCACCACGAGGCCGAAGGAGAGCAGCAGAGCCCACGCCCGCGCATCGCGCACCAGGCCGCCGAGGTGCAGGACCGTGCCGGTGCTGCCCAGCAGCACGATCTCCGCCGACGTCCGCAGCAGCCACAACTGCTCCTGCCACAGGGGCCACTGCGCGATCGGGGAGCTGAGCGCGGGCAGGAGGAGGTTGCCGATGGCGGTCAGGGTGAAGACGGCGCCGACCCCGTTGAGCCAGTCGCCGGGCTCGGACATCAGCGTTCCGCGACGGTTCCAGCGCACGAGCCCCTGGTAGAGCAGTGGGCACGCACCCAGGACGCCCAGCCCCAGGAGCAGCCCGCCGCCGCCGGCGGCGCCCGAGGAACCGCACAGGGAGAGCAGGTCGAGGACGCCGGCCCCGGCAGCGGCAGCGGTGGCCACCCAGGCAGCGGCGGCGAAGTAGCGCCACACACGGCTTTCCGGTCCCAGCACCCGGGCTCGCCACGACAGGACCACGGCTGCGGCCGCGAACATCAGGACCCGGCCCACTCCCCGCCCGACCAGCGAAGCCGTGGGGACCGGCCCCCCGAGGGACGATGTCAGCAGCGTCGCCGTCGGGTGGAGCACCTGGCTGGTGATGGCGGTGACCGCCGTCACCGCGCAGAACAGCACCAGTGTCCGCGGTGCCTGCTCGAGCAGGCGGCGCTGTGCCGGAGAGTCCACCCAGGAACCTTCGGTCGGTGAGCGTGTGGGCCTGAGGGCTGATCGGGGCGCGGTGGCGACGACCCGCGGGGCTCCGCCGGGGTGGGACGGGTCGGGAACGAGCACGAGCTGGGGCCCACCAGCCCGGACTGGCTGCAGCCGAAGTGGTCCGGCACGTCATCACCGACCTGCTCGACCTCGCCGGAGCGGACGGTCCGGAGGAGGACGCCACCATCGTCTGCGTGGACCTCTGATCGTCGACGCCGGTGACCGCCTGGCAGCAGTGCGCAGGTGGCACGTCCGGGCGTACGGCTGAGGATCGACCGGGTCTCGTCTGGGCGGCACCTGCGAGTCCGCGTTCCGTCGTCGGCGATCGGGTGACCTGGCCTCCGGGAATCGCGGTGTACCTCCGATGAGGGACACGGCGCGTGACCCGCGCCGCTGCCCGAGACGTCTCCGCTCCTGGCCCATCGGCCGAAGTCCAGCAGTCGACGCCACGGACATCCCACACCGATGTCTCGAGGAGTTCCGCCATGCCCCGCCCGACGACCCAGCCCTTCCACCCGACATCCCCGCTGACGTCCGAACCGGTGTCCCAGCCGGCGACTCGCAGCGGTTCGATGCGCCTGCGCGACTGGCCGGTGGGTCGCAAGCTGACCGCCGGCTTCGCTGCGATGGGGGTGTTGATGCTGGCCGTCGGGGGGACCGGGGTGCTGGAACTGGGGAAGGCGCAGGACCGGTTGGAGGCGATGTACGCCACCAGTGTCGTCTCGGTCGCCGACCTGGGGCAGGCCCAGGCCTCCTTCATCCGGGTCACCAAGGACCTCAGCGGCTACGCCCTGGCCGTCGACGACGCCGGCCGGGCCAAGGCCGCCGAGGCGGAAGCCGCTGACGACAAGGCCCTGGACGCCGAGTGGGCGGCCTACCTGCGCACCGACCCGGCGCAGACCCCGGCACAACTGCAGAGCTTCCAGGGCGACCTGACCGCCTTCCGCGCCGCGCGCGACGCGATCTTGCCGCTGGCCGCCTCGGGGAACTACGCCGCACTGGCCACCCAGCGCGCGGCCACGACCGTGCCGCTGGACCAGAAGGTCAACGCCGAGTTGACCGAGATGGTCGGGCGGGAGAACGCCGACGCCCGGGCCCTGCAGGTCAGCGGTGCCGCGGACTACCACCGAGCGCTGATCCTGATCGCTGCTCTCATCGCCGTCGCCCTGGTGGCCGCGGTCGTCATCGGGACCGTCATCTCCCGGGGCATCGCGGGGCCGCTCAGCGCGGTGGTGACCGTTGTCCGTGGACTGGCCGAGGGACGGCTGGACCAGCGGGTCGGTCTGGACCAGCGCGATGAGATCGGGCAGGTGGCCGCCGCCCTGGACGCCTCCACCGAACGCCTGGGTGACGTGATGGCTCAGGTCGTCGGCAGCGCGACGACGCTGGCCGCCTCCTCGGAGGAGCTCACCGTCGTGGCCACCCAGATGTCGGCCGGGGCCGAGGAGTCCGCGGCGCAGGCGCAGGTCGTCTCGGGGGCGACGGAGGAGATCACCGCGAACATCGGGACGGTCGCGGCGGCCGGGGAGCAGATGAGCGCCGCCATCCGGGAGATCTCCGCCTCCACCGCGGACGCCTCGGGTGTTGCCGCCACGGCGGTGGCCACCGCCGCGTCGGCGGACGAGACGCTGACGCGACTGGCGGCCTCCAGCGAGGAGATCGGTCAGGTCGTCAAGCTGATCACCTCGATCGCGGGGCAGACGAACCTCCTGGCGCTGAACGCGACCATCGAGGCCGCCCGGGCCGGGGAGGCCGGGCGCGGGTTCGCGGTGGTGGCCGGTGAGGTGAAGGAGTTGGCGATGCAGACGGCGCGGGCGACGGAGGAGATCACCTCCCGGGTGGCGGCGACGCAGTCCGACGCGGCGGCCGCGACCGCGGCGATCGCGCAGATCTCCGAGGTCATCGCCCGCATCGACGGGTTGCAGGGGACGATCGCGGCGGCGGTGGAGGAGCAGTCGGCCACCACGGCCGAGATGGTCCGCAACGTCACCGAGGTGTCGGGGGGCGCTCAGGAGATCTCGCTGAACATGACCGGGATCGCCGGGGGCGCCCAGCAGTCCGCGACGTCGGCGCAGCACACGGCCAGCACCAGCCAGGACGTGTCGCGGGTCGCGGCGGACCTGAACCAGCTGGTCGCCGGCTTCCGGTACTAGACCCGTCGGGCCCACGGCCACCTCCCCCGGGGTCGACCTGCGTGCCGTGGGCCACGGAACTGTCTGCACGCCTCGAGTTCGAGCGGGGTGACGAGTTGCGTCACCGCACCCTGCCGGTCACGTCCGCGAGGCTGAACCGCTGCGGAGCAGGGGGAGTTCTCGGTCGGTGGTGGCCACTCGTGTGAGCCGGGCCGTCAACGGACGCAGCAGCGCGGAGGTGAGGACCTCGTCTGCGGCGCGGCGCGCGGCCAGTCCCAGCCGGGTCCGCGGACAGGCGAACCCCACGATGCCGCGGGGCAGGTCCTGCACGTCCTCGACCAGGGGTCGCATCCACTCCTCGTGGCGCCGCAGTGCGGTTGAGGTGCCGGTGGGCGTGGCCTCGGCGCCCGAGAGCTCGTCGGGCCGTGCTGCCGCATCCCCGGCCACGGTCTCGGCGCCGGAGCCACCACCGTCGTGGTCCAGGTCCGCCCGCCCTCCGGCGGCGTCGAGCGTGCCGCGCGGAGCGCTGCGCGGGTCAGCGCGCGGAGGCCAGGACCCGGGCGGCCTCGCGCACCGCGTCGGTGTTCTCCTGCAGGTCGCGAGAGCCCGCCAGCTTCGCGGAGATGTGCTCCCCGATGGTGACTGGCGGGTACAGCGGTTCCTCACCGTCCTCGACCGTTCCCGGCAGCGCGGTGACGACGGCGTCGACGTCGCCGTCGTGGAAGAAGGCCACGGACCGGCGCCGCTGGATGGAACCGTCCACGACGGGGGGTTTCACGCGGTGCAGCGTCGACATCCAGCGCTCGTTGGTCCAGCGCGCCATGGCGTCTCCGAGGTTGACCAGCAGCGCACCGTCGGCGGGCACGACGTCGTGCCAGTGTCCGTCGCGTCCCAGCACCTGCAGGCCCGGGACCTGGTCCGCCCACAGCACCGTGACGATGCCGTAGTCGGTGTGCTCACCCATGCCGGTCAGGTCCCCGTCGAGATCGACGGTGCCCGGCGGCAGCGCGTAGTTGTTCATGCGCAGCACGTCGAGGCTGTGTCCCGTCACTCCACGGAACCAGTCCGGCTCCAGGCCGAGGGCGTCGGCGAAGACGGCGGTCAGGGTGCGAGCGACGCGGCCGGCCTGGGCCTCCCACGTCTGGACGCGCTGCCGGAAGCCGGGGACCAGCGACTCGGCAGGCCACAGGTTCTCCGGGTAGAGCGCGGGGTCCAGGGGCACGGAGGCGTCGGGGTAGTCGGCGACGGCGGCTCCGGTGTTGAACGCCTCGAAGAAGTCGTTCATGCGGTCGGCCGCCTGGAGACCCAGCGACAGCGACAAGTTCTCGCTCTTCGGTGGTGTGTAGCCGCGGTTGACCCCCTTCGGGGCGCACAACTGCTTCTTGGTCTCCAGTGGCAGTGCGAAGAAGTCGTCGACGGCGCTGGCCAGGTCGGCTGCTGCCTCCTCCGGCACCGCGTGGCCCACCACCTGCACGAAGCCGACGGTGCGGCAGGCGGTGTCCATGGCGTCGGCCGTCACGGCGCGCTCGGCGTCGGTGCCGTCGAGGACGTACGGGGAGATGTCGACGACGGGGACCTCGAAGGGTGCGTTCATGCCGCCACCGTAAGTGCTGCTTACGGCTTCTGGGTGACGACCGTGTTACGGCTTCTTCGAGGCGGTGACGACGGCGAGGGCCTCGACCAGGCCGTCGTCGTCACCAGAGCCGTTGCGAACCACCCACCGGTGAGGCACCTCGCCCTCGTGGTGCAGGGAGTCGCCAGCGTCGAGGTCGTAGCTGCTGCCGTCGGCGAACTCCACGCTCAGGGCTCCTCGCAGCACGTGCACGAACACCTCTCCCGGCTGGGAGAACCAGTCCTGCTCGGCCTCGCCGGGGTGGATGACGTAGTGGTGGGCCTCCAGCAGCACCCCTTCCCCGGCCCGCGTGAGCAGTCGAGACCGTTGCGAGGGCCGGCTCTCGTCGTCCTCGCTCACCCGGTAGCGGGGTCCTTCTCCCGCACGCGTGGTGCGGCGCGAGCCGTCCGTGGGCGGCAGGAGGTCGTTGGCGGCGCAGTCCAGCGCCGACGCCAAGCGGTACAGCACCGGGATGCTGACCGACGAGCGACCGCTCTCGAGTTGGCTGACGAACGGCCCGCTCACCTGCGCGCGGCGAGCCAGCTCGGCCACCGAGAGACCGGCAGCCGTGCGGCGTGTGCGGACTGCGGTGCCGACCAGTGCTCCCGGATCACCGGGCGGCGCGGGCGTGGGGGCGGTCACCGGCCCATTCTGGCGTCCGCGTCGCTGCGACCCGGCCCGGGCGCCGACCGCCGCTTCCCCTCGGGCTCGTCCACAGCTACGTGGCCTGGGGAACGCTCCCAGCACCGGCTGGTCGGGGTCTCGCTGAGTGCTGTTCCGCGACCACCTCGGGTGACCCGTCGTGCTCGGCCCGCGGGGTGACGGACGCTCGACATTCGTACAGGTGTTCGATCTCTGGCACAGTGGTCGGGTGGCGGGGGGACAGTTGCGCAGGAACGGGCAGCGGCCCCTCCACGAGGTCGTGCGCCGCCAGCAGGTGCTGCGCGAGCAGCAGTCGCGTGGTGAGCAACCGGCCGTCCGGCACTGCTGGGTGCGGGCGCCGGACGGCGGGGACCCGTGGCCGGGCATCGTCGTGGCGTGGGTCCGCGGCCCGGCCGGCTGGCGAGGGCGGGTGGTCTACGTGGTCCCGGGGAAGGAGCCCGTCCTCGTCGAGGCGTGGGTGGAGGCCCAGCACCTGCGCCCGGTCGTGGTCGGTGACGTCAGCGGAGGATGACCGCGTCCGCCTCGATCTCGACGAGCAGGCGCGGGTCGATGAGGGCGCTCACCTCGACCATGGTCGAGGCCGGCCGGACGTGCCCGAAGAACTCGCCGTGCACGCGACCCACCTCCTCCCAGCGCGAGATGTCGGTGACGAACATGCGCGTGCGCACGACGTCCTCGAGGGTCGCCCCGGCCTCCAGCAGGGCGGCACGGATGCGTGTCAGGCACACGCGCGTCTGCTCCGCGAGGTCGTCCCCACCCACCGGGCCGTCCGGGGTGGCGGCGGTGGTGCCGGCCACGCTCACGTGGTCGCCGACGCGGACGGCGCGGGAGTAGCCGACGACCGCTTCCCACGGTCCGCCGCTGGAGACCAGTCGCCGAGTGCTCACGACAGCACTGTGCCGCACCCGGCGCGGGTAGCGTTCCGCGCGTGACCGACCCGTGGCTCGTCCTCGTCGACCTGCAGCGCATCTTCGGGGCCCCGGACAGCCCCTGGGCCGCACCCCGCTTCGACGCCGCGGCGGCGGCCTGCGCCCGTCTCGCCGAGCGCTTCGCCCCGCGCGTCGTGCTGACCCGCTTCGTCGCCCCCGAGCGGCCGACCGGTGCCTGGGGTCCGTACTACGAGCAGTTCCCGTTCGCCCTCGTCCCGGCCGACGACCCGCTCTACGACCTCGTCGACCCCTTCGCGGTCAGCGGGTTCGAGGTCGTCACACGGACGACGTTCGGCAAGTGGGGACCGGAGCTGGCGGCCGTGACCGGCGGCGCACCGCTCGTCGTCGGCGGGGTGTCGACCGACTGCTGCGTCCTGTCCACCGTCCTGCCCGCGGCCGACGACGGTGTGGGGGTCACGGTCGTCGCCGACGCGTGCGCCGGGGCGAGCGACGACGACCACGCCCGCGCCCTCGACGCGATGCGGCTGTACGCGCCGCTGCTGGAGGTCGTCGACTCACTCCCGTGAGGTGCGCGTCACGATCTCGCGGACGAGCTCACCGGCCGTCGCGGCATCGCCGTCGGCGACCGCGCGGGCCAGGTCGGCGTGCAACCGCACGTCGTGGGTCCGCGCGGGGACGCCCGCGCGGTCGTGGACGGCGAGCGCGACCACCGCGCCGAGTGCGACGACCATGGGGTTCCCGCACGCCCGCGACAGCGTGTCGTGGAGTTCGGCGTCCAGGCGCGCGAACTCGCCGGGGCGGCGGTCGAACGCGACGGCGAGTTCCCGCAGGCGATCGCGGGTCGCTGCGTCGGCCCGGCGCGCCGCGGCCTGCGCCGCAGCCGGTTCCAGGGCCTCGCGCAGTTCGCGCAGTTCCCCCAGCTGGGCCTCGCGGTCGGGACCGGCCAACCGCCACCGCACGACGTGCGGGTCGAGCAGGTTCCAGTTCCCGGCCGGTTGCACGACGAGCCCGACCCGGGGACCGGCCGTCAGCAACCCGAGCGCGACGAGGACGCGGGTGGCCTCGCGCACGATGCTGCGCGAGGCGAGGGTCTCCTCGACCAGGGCCTCCACCGACGTCCGCGCCCCTGCGGGGAGGTCACCGCCGACGACGGCCGCGCCGACGTGGTCGAGGACCCGCCGGAACGCGGGGCTGCTCACCGCTGCACGACGGGGGAGACGACCAGTTCGTCGATGCGGACGTGGGCGGGGGAGTCCAGGACGAACTGCACCGTCCGGGCGATGTCGTCGGGGGTCAGCATGAGTTCCCGGGCCGCCGCGTCGGGGACGTTCGGACGCTGGTCGAGGAAGTCCGTCGCCACGTCCCCGGGGCACAGGTGGCACGCCCGCACGCCGTGCCCGGCCTCGGTCGCGTTGAGGGTCCGGACGACCGACCCGAGCGCGGTCTTGCTGGCGGAGTAGGCGACTCCCGCGCTCGGGTGGAAGGACCACCCCGCGTAGGAGGAGACGACGACGGCGACCCCGGAACTCGACCGCAGGTCCGGCAGGGTCGCGTCGAGCACCGTCACGACGGCGCCGAGGTTCACGGCGACCACGTCGTGGAACGTCGCGATCTCCTGGTCGTCCCAGCCCCGGCGCGGGGTGTTCCGCCCGGCCGCCAGCACGAGGCCGTCGATGCGGCCGAACTCGTCGACGATCCGCTCGCGTGCCGCGCGCACCGCGTCCCCGTCGCGCACGTCCAGCGGCAGTTCCAGGGACGTCCCGCCCGCCGCGGTCGCCGTCTCGTGCAGGGCGTCGGCACGCCGGCCGCTGAGCACCACCGTCCACCCCGCCGCCACGGCCGACCGGGCGACGGCCCGCCCCATGCCAGAACCCGCCCCCGTGATCCACAGGACCCGCTCCGTCGTCTCCACTGCTCGCTCCATGACAACAGTATGCTCATTGGATCGGCTCACCGAGGAGAGGACGACCCCCGTGCACCTGGACCTGACCGACCGCGTCGTCGTGGTCACCGGCGCCGGTCGCGGCATCGGCCGCACCCTGGCGCAGCGGTTCACCACCGAGAGGGCCCACGTCGCGGCCCTCGACCTCGCCTTCGAGGACGACCTCCCGACGGAGGTCACGAGGATCCCCTGCGACGTCACCGAGCCCACGTCCGTGCAGGCCGCCGTCGACGCGGTCGTCGACCGCCACGGCCGCATCGACGTCCTCGTGAACAACGCCGGGACCAACGTCGACGGTCGCGTCGCGGACCTGACGTGGGATCGCTTCCGACGGTGCCTCGACGTCAACGTGGGCGGGGTGTTCCTCGTCAGCCAGGCCGTCGCGGAGGTCATGAAACCCCGTCGCCGGGGACGCATCCTCAGCGCCGCGTCCTTCGCCGCCATCGTGCCGAGCGTCGGCAGTGCCGCCTACGCCGCCTCCAAGGCCGCCGTCGTGCAGTTCACCCGCGTCCTGGCCTCCGAACTCGGCCCGTACGACATCACGGTCAACGCCTACGCGCCCGGCATGGTCCCGACGGCCATGAACGGTTTCGCCGACCTCCCGCCGGCCGCCGCGGACGAACTCCTCGACACCCTCTCGCTGCGCCGCTGGGAGAGCGCCGACGACGTCGCGGACCTGCTGGTGTTCCTCGCCAGCGACGCCGCGTCGTACATCACCGGGACGCTGGTGGACGTTTCCGGCGGCAAGCTCGCCACCCAGATCCCGGCCCGCGCCCACCGGTAGGGGGTGGAGGCCCTCCACCCGCGGGGTCCACCCGCGACCGGTCCAGCGGTCGATGCCCGAGGGGGCCCGCCGGCGGGAGGGTTCAGGTGTTCGCAGGACAGACCACCGGAACCCACCAGCCAGCCAGGAGCCAACCGTGAACCTCACCACCGCCCTCGTCATCAACGTCACGATGATCGTCACCACCCTCCTGTCCGACCGGGGCGTGCGCCGCGTCGCCTGGGGCCGCGTCCTGCGGCCGCTGCTCATCGGCAGTCCCATCGCCCTGTACTTCGCGTCCCACGTGGTGACGCACGGCGTCGGCCTGGCCGCCGAGGTGCTGGGCGCGGTGGCCGGTCTGGCGCTCGGCGCCGCGGCCGTCGCCCTCGCCCGGGTCGGCCGCGACGAGGCCACCGGCCAGGTCGTCACCCGCGTCGGCGCCGGGTACCTCACCTTCTGGATCGGCGCCTGCGTCCTGCGGTTCTTCGTCAGCTACGGCGCGCAGCACTGGTTCGGGCAGCAGTGGGGCACCTGGCTCTACCTGCACGGGGTCGCGGTGCAGGACATCGCCGCGGTCATCGGCAACGCCATCGTCTTCTCCGTCCTCGGGATGCTCGTGGCGCGCTCGGCCGGGATCGTCCTGCGCAGCCGCAGCGTCCGCTCCGCCGAGTTCGCCCTCGCCCGCTGACCCACCCGCCCAGTCACCCACCGACAGCGCCGCCCCCCGACCCACCGGGCCGGGGGGCGGCGCGTCTGCGAGGGTGCTGCGGTGCCCACCCCGTCCGGACCGGTCTTCGGCGGGTGGCGCTCCCTGGCCACGGTGTACGCCCCCGCCGCCTTGTTCAGCACCAGCCAGGGCGCGGTCCTGCCCGTCCTGCCCCTCACGGCGCGCGAGCTCGGCGCCTCCGTCGCCGTCTCCGCCGTCGTCGTCGCGCTCCTCGGCGTCGGGCAGGTCGCGGGCGCCCTGCCCGCCGGAGCCCTCGTCACCCGGACCGGGGAACGGTTCGCGATGCTCACCGCAGCCGTCGTCTCGGGCCTCGCGCTCGCGGGGGCGGCGTTCGCCCCCTCCGAGGCCGTCCTCGCGGTGTGCGTCCTCGCCCTCGGCCTGGCCTCCGCCGTGTGGGGTCTGGCCCGCCAGTCGTTCCTCACCGCCGCCGCCCCGCCCCACCTGCGGGCCCGGGCGCTGTCGACCCTCGGCGGGGTCGGCCGCATCGGCACCTTCGTCGGCCCGTTCCTCGGCGCCGCGGGCAGCGCCGTCGCCGGCGTGCGGGGGTCCTACGCCGTGGCGGTCCTCGCGGTGCTGGCCGCCGCGGTCGTCGTCCTCGCCCTGCCCGACCCCGAGCTCGACGAGGTCCACCACGGCCCGGCCCCCACCCTGCGGGAGGTGTTCCGCGCCCACGCCCGGCTGCTCGCCACGCTCGGCGTCGCGGCGCTCGCGGTCCAGGCCGTGCGGCAGTCGCGCCAGACCGTGCTGCCGCTGTGGTGCGACCACGTGGGCCTGGACGCCACGACCACGAGCCTGGTCGCCGGCGTCTCCGGAGCCGTCGACATGCTGCTGTTCTACCCGGCGGGTTCGGTCATGGACCGCGTCGGCCGGGCCGCCGTCGGGGTGCCCTCGATGCTCGTGCTCGCCGTCGGGCACGTCCTGCTCCCGTTCTCGCACAGCGCCTGGACGGTCGCGCTCGTCGGTGTCGTCATGGGGTTCGGCAACGGCATGGGAGCCGGGCTCGTCATGACGCTCGGCGCCGACCACGCCCCACCCGGCGGCCGGGCGACCTTCCTCGGGGCGTGGCGGCTGGTGACGGACACCGGCGCGGCGTCGGGGCCGCTGCTCGTCGGGGCGCTTGCGGGCGCCGGCGGGCTCGTCGTGGCCACCGGCGGGGTGGCGGTGCTCGCCGTCGCCGTCGCTGCCGGGCTGGCCCGGTTCGTGCCGCGCCGCTGAGCCGTCCGGGGCACCCGGTCCCGCAACGGACCTCCCGGCCCGGAGCGCCGGGTGATGCTGGTGGGGTGCCGCCGATCGACCCGCTCCACCCGCCCGAGCGCCGCGACCTCCCCGACGTCCCCCGGTCCCCGACCGGCCGCGTCCCGCAGTGGGTCCTCGACGAGGCGACCGGGCGAACCGTCGCCGACACCAGCTGGCGCAGCGCTCCCACCGCCCGCCCCCGTCGCCGCGGTCGCCGTCCGCTCGTGCTGGGCGCCGCGGCGGCCGCGGTCCTCGTCCTCGCCGTCGGGGCCGGTGCCCTGGGGGACGTGACGTCCACCGCGGGCGCGACGGCGGGGACCACCGCCGCGTTCCCGGTCGCGCAGGACGGGCAGGACGCCCCGCTCGGCACCCCCGCCCCGGTCGCCGTCGGCAGCGATCACTGGAAACCCCTGACCACCGACGCCCACGGCCAGCCCGTCCGCTGGGACCCGTGCCGGCCCGTGCACTTCGTCGTCAACCCCACGGGTATGCCCGAGGGTGGGCGCACCGTGCTGGAGGCGGCCGTCGCGCGCGTCAGCCGTGCCACGGGGCTGCACTTCGTCGACGACGGCGAGACCGACGACACCGACCGCACCTCGCCCGTGCAGGAGGGGTGGTTACGGTCGTCCTGGGCGCCCGTCCTCGTGCGCTGGAACCTGCCCGCCGAGCACGCGGAGGAACCGGAGGGGGAGTCCCGCGTCCTGGGCCGCGCCGGCCCGATCACCGTCACCACCCCCGCCGGGCGCACCGTGGACGTCTCCGGCACCGTCGGTCTCACGGTGGACGGCGCCTCGTTGGACCCGTCGCGCCCGGCGGAGGCCGCTCTCCTGGAGGCGGTCTGGCTGCACGAGTTCGCCCACCTCGTCGGGCTCGACCACGTCAACGACCCCGGACAGATCATGAATCCGTCGATGTCTGGTGTGACCGACTACGCCGCAGGCGATCTCACAGGTCTCGCAACCCTGGGTACGGGACCCTGCCTGGGGACGTGAGCCCCCGGGTTCAGCGGATGCCGGCTTCCCGCAGGTCGGTAGCCAGCCGGCCCGCGGCCCGCACGAGCACCCCGGCGACGCGCTCGACCTCGGCGTCGGTGGCCAGGTCGGCGGGCAGGCTGCAGCTCAACGCGTCCGTGGCCGGGATGCGGTACTCCACCCGCACGCCGACGCAGACGGTGCCGGGCAGGTTCTGCCCGCGTTCGACCGCCCAGCCGCGGCGCCGCACCTCGTCGAGTTCGGCGTCCAGGGAGGGGCGGTCGGGCACCGTGTCCGGGGTCAGCGGCGGCAGGTCGGCCCCCGGCAGCAGCGCGTCGAGTTCGCCGGCGGACCGTTCGGCCAGCAGGGCCTTGCCGAGGGCGGTGGCGTACGCCGGCAGGAAACGTCCCACGCGCGAGTGGGCGCGGTGCGCGTCCGGCGCCTCCCGCGTCGCGAGGTACACGACGTTCCCCGTGGGGTCCAGGCGGGCGACGTGCGTGGTGCAGCGGGTCTCGTCCCGGACGGCCTCGACCGCGGCCAGCGCGAACGGCAGCGCGGGGTCCCGGTCGAGGTAGGCGGTGCCCGTCAGGAGCGCCTGGGACCCGATCCCGTACCCACCCGTGGGGCCGGCCGGGGGTTCGATCCACCGCAGGTCCACGAGCGTGCGCAGCAGCGCGTGCAGGCTGGACCGCGGGTAGCCCGTGCGCTCCTGCAGCTGCGCGACCGACAGGACGTACGGCGGCTGGGCCAGCGCCTGCAGGATGCGCACGGTGCGTTCGGCCGACTTGACCGGGCCGCGCCCGGGTTCGCCGTCCGCGCCGTTCTCCTCGTGCTCGCCCACGCCCCACCTCCGGGGACGGAGTCTAGGAGTCAGCGCGTCCGGAGCTTGCCGACGAGTTCGCCCAGCACCCGCTCGGAGTCCTCGTGCGGCACCTGGCAGGTCCCCGCGGCGAGGTGGCCGCCGCCGCCGTACTCCAGGCAGACGCCGCCGACGTCGACGGGGGAGGTGCGGTCCACGATCGACTTGCCGATCGCGAACACGGTGTTGAGCTTGGCGCGGCCCCACATGACGTGCATCGAGACGCGGGCCTGCGGGAAGAGCGCGTAGACGAAGAACCGGTTCCCCGCGTGGATCGTCTCCTCCTCGCGCAGGTCCAGGACCGCGACGTCCCCGTGCAGGGTGGTGACGCGCTCGAGCTGGGCCTTGAACAGCCCCGCCTGGGCCTGGAACAGCTCGACCCGCTCCGCCACGTCGGGCAGGGCGAGGATCTCCTCGACGTCCTGGTAGTCGATGCAGGCGTCGATGAGCTGCATCATCAGCTGGTAGTTCGAGATGCGGAAGTCGCGGAACCGGCCGAGGCCGGTGCGCGAGTCCATGAGGAAGTTCAGCAGCGTCCAGCCGGTCGGCTCGAGGATCTCCGAGACGTCGTACTGGGCCGAGTCGGCCTGGTCGACGGCGCGCATCAGCTCGTCGGAGATCTTCGGGAACCGGTCGGCGCCGCCGAAGTGGTCGTACACGACGCGCGCCGCGGACGGGGCGTCGGCGTCGATGACGTGGTTGGTCGCGCCGGCGTTGCGCAACGTCTCGGAGTGGTGGTGGTCGAAGACGAGGTGCGCGCGCGGGTCGTAGGGCAGGTTCGTGAGGATGTCCCGGCCCGTCACCTCCACGACGCCGTCCTGCACGTCCTTGGGGTGCACGAAGGTGATCTCGTCGACGAGGTCGAGCTGGCGCAGCAGGACGGCGCAGACGAGTCCGTCGAAGTCGCTGCGGGTCACGAGACGGTAGGTGTCGCTCACACCCGGCTCATCGGCGGCCACGGGCCCACTCTTGATCGGTCCGGAGGACTTGTCGCCCGGACGGGTGTCGCGGGCTCCCTTGACGGCGCCCGGACGCGGCGACCAGACTGCCGGACGCAGCTTTGAATCGTGTCAGAGCGGGTCGACGAGGACCGGAGGACGTCGTGGTGGATCGGGCCTGCTTCCTGCTGCACCTGCGCCCGGAGCTCGTCGAGGAGTACCTGCAGGTCCACGAGCAGGTGTGGCCGGAGGTGCTGGACGCCCTGCGGCGCACGGGCTGGCGCAACTACTCGCTCTTCCTGCGGGCGCAGGACGGCCTCGTCGTCGGCTACTGCGAGACCGACGACTTCGAGGCGACCACCGCCGCGATGGACGCTGAGGAGGTCTCGGCGCGCTGGGAGGCGACCATGTCGCGCTACTTCCTGCCGCCCCCGACAGGAACACCCGCGCAGGACGGCGGGGAGCGGGCACGCGACCGGCTCGTGGAGTACTTCCACCTGGACTGAAGCGCAGGACGGACGAGAGGGGCGGGCGATGGCGCTCGGGGCCAGGCGGACGACGGGCTGGAAGGCGACGGTCGCCGTCGCGATGTCGAACTACATCGAGGCGGGCTCGATCATCGCGATCGCGGTGAGCCTGACGAACTGGCAGGACCGGTTCGGCGTCTCCGACACCGCCGTGGGGCTGCTCGCAGCGTTGTCCGCGAACGCCTTCGGGGCGGCGGTCGGGGCGGCGCTCGGTGGTCCGCTCTGCGACCGCCTGGGCCGCAAGTTCATCTACACCTACGACCTCGTGCTGTACATGGTCGGCGTGCTGCTCGCGACGTTCGCCGTCAGCTACTCGATGCTGCTCGTGGCGTTCGTGCTGACGGGCATCGCCGTCGGGGCCGGTGTCCCGGCGTCCTGGACGTACATCGCCGAGGAGGCCCCGGCCGACCAGCGGGCGCGGCGCGTGGGTACGGCGCAGCTGGCGTGGTCGCTCGGACCCGTCGTGGGTTTCGCGCTCGCGGTGGCCCTGGGCGGTCTGGGTCTGCTGGGGAACCGGCTGATCTTCGCGCACCTGTTCGTCGTCGCCGCCGTCACCTGGTGGGTGCGGCAGGGGTTGCCGGAGTCGGCCATCTGGAAGGACGACCGTGCCGCGACCGCTGCGGGGAGTCGTCCGGGTGGTCTGCGGGGGTTGTTCTCCCGGCGTGCGAACCTCACGGCCCTGCTGTTCCTCTTCGGCGTCTACGCGTTCTGGAACACCGTCGCCGGGCAGGCCGGGATCTTCATGCCCCGCGTCTACGAGGCGGCCGGGGTGCAGAGCGCGACCGAGCAGAACCTGCTGCAGGTCCTGGTGTGGGCGTGCACGTGCCTCGCGACGGTGCTGGGCTTCATGCGCTACGGCGATCGCGTCAGCCGGCGTCTGCTGTACGCACTGGGGGCAGTCCTGGGCATCGCCGCCTGGGCGCTGCTCGTCTTCGCCGACGGGACGCTGCCCACGCTGCTGGGCTACGCCCTCCTGTGGGGTCTGGGCGCCGGGATCGGGGCGCAGGCGTTCTACAGCGTGTGGACGTCGGAGTTGTTCGCGACGCCGAACCGCGCGAGCGCGCAGGGCGTCCTGTTCTTCGCGGCCCGGTGCGCCGTCGGGGTGCTCAGCTACTGGTTCCCCAGCCTGCTGCGCCAGCAGGGCGTCCCGTTCGTCGGCACGCTGATGATCGCGCTGCTCGTCGTCGCGGCCGTCGTCGGGACGGTGTTCGCGCCGCGCACCCAGGGCAGGTCCCTGCAGCAGATCGAGCGGGAACGGTACGGCGAGGTCGTCGACCTGCCGGCCGACGGCGCGGGCGCGACCACCGACTCGGCCCGGCGCTGAGCCCCGCACCGCGGTCTGGGACATTCAGGGCATGGCCACGGTCAAGGAGGTCGCGCAGCGCGCGGGGGTGTCCCTGGGGACGGTGAGCAACGTGCTCAACCGGCCCGAGGTGGTCTCCGAGGCGCTGCGGACCCGGGTCCAGGACGCCATCGCCGAGCTGGGCTTCGTCCGCAACGAGTCCGCGCGGCAGCTGCGGGCCGGCGTCAGCCGGACCATCGCGATGGTCGTCCTCGACGTCGCGAACCCCTTCTTCACCGACGTCATCGCGGGGGCGGAGGAACTCGCCGAACGCCACGACGCGCTCGTCGTCATGTGCAACAGCGCCAACTCGGCCGACCGGGAGGCCCGGCACCTGCGGCGCCTGGACCAGCAGCGCGTCCTGGGTGTCCTGCTCACCCCCGTCCACGACGCGCCGAGCTCCGCGCTCACGGAGGTGCGCGAGCACGGCACACCCGTCGTGCTCGTCGACCGGGGCGCTGCAGGTGCCACCGCCCAGGCCTCGGTCGCGGTCGACGACGTCCTGGGGGGCCGGCTCGCGGGGGAGCACCTCGTGGGGGCCGGGCACCGGGCCCTCGCCTACGTGGGGGTGGCCGCGCCGCTGCGGCAGGTGCAGGACCGCCTGCGCGGCGTGCGCGAGGCCGTCGGCGCGGCGGGTTCGGTCCAGGTCGTCGACGCCACCGCGATGTCCGTCCGGGCGGGGTCGCAGGCCGCCGCGCAGATCCTCGCCGGCCCGGAGCAGGACCGCCCGACGGCAGTGTTCTGCGCCAACGACCTGCTGGCCCTCGGAGTGCTCAACGAGTGCGTCCGCCGCGGGGTCCGGGTCCCGGACGAACTGGCCGTCGTCGGCTACGACGACATCGGGTTCGCGGCGACGGCCACCGTCCCGCTGACGTCGGTGCGCCAGCCGCGCGAACTCCTGGGCCGCACGGCGGTCGAACTGCTCCTGGCCCAGGTGGAGGGGCGACCGGCCCAGCAGATCGTCTTCGAGCCGGAACTCGTGGTGCGCCGTTCGACGGGTCGACGCCCCCACCCCTGACCGGTCCCCGCGCCCCACCCGTGGCACAGTGCGGGAATGTCGAACCCCTTGTCCGGACTGCTCGCCGACGTGGGCGTGCAGGAGTTCACCGCCCGCGACTTCCGCCCCGGTGTGGTCCGCCACGTCGTGCTGTTCCGCTACCGCGACGAGGTGACCCCGGCGCAGAAGGAGGAGGTGCTGCAGCGCTTCCGGGCGCTCGCGACGAGCCCGCGGCCGGACGGCCGGCCCTACGTCGTCTCGATCGAGGCCGGGACCCAGACGAGCGGCGAGGGCGCCAGCGGAGGGTTCGAGCACGGCATCGTCGTGACCTTCGCCTCCGAGGGCGACCGGAACTTCTACGTCGGCACGCCCGTCGTCGACGACCCGGCCCACCTCGACCCCGAGCACGCGCGGTTCAAGGAGTTCGTGGGTCCGCTGCTGGCCGACGGTGGGGTGCTCGTGTTCGACGTCGTGGGGTGAGGCTCTCGCGGCGCCGGTCAGCGCGTGCGGCGGGTGTTGACCCAGACCGCCGTGGCGGTCCGATCTCCCTCGTTGCGGATCTGGTGCCGCTGGTCCGTCGGGTAGTGGACCGCGTCCCCGGCCTGCAGGACGTGCTCCTCCTCCCCCAGCTGCACGACGAGCCGCCCCTGGAGCACCACGCCGTACTCGTGGCCCGGGTGCTGGGAGGGGCGGGCCGCGTGCGCCGAGGCGGGCGGGTACTCGTCCACGTAGAGCTCGAACTGCTCCTCGACGAGGTCGAGAGCCAGCCGGCGACGCGACCCGCCGTCGGTGATCAGTCGCTGCTGGTCGGCGCGACGCACGACGGGTTCGGCGTTCTCGTCGGAGGAGAACAACGCGGTGAGGCTGATGTCGAGCGCGCTCGCCACGGCGTACAGCGTCGCCACCGAGGGACTGGTCTGACCGCGCTCCACCGTGCTGAGCAGGGAGACGCTCAGCCCGCAGCGGCCGGCGAGTTCGGCCAGGGTCAGCCCGCGCTCGCGGCGGATGCTCCGGATGCGCGACCCCATCCCGCGCAGGACGTCGTCGAGCGGCGCGGTCTCGGTCAGGCTCATGGCTCCACTCTGCCCCACGCCGATCGGGGTCGGGCGACCGCGAGGGTGACGACGACCAGCAGCACGAGGGAGAAACCCGCCAGGGCCGGGACCGTGCCGAGGTGGTCGACGGCCAGACCCAAGCCCAGGACGGGGACGGACAGTCCCGTGTAGGCCCAGCGCAGCACGACCGCGCTGGTCCGGCGCCGGTCTGCGGGCGTCGCGGCGCGCAGCGCGTCCGTCAACGCGACGCGGAACAGGGTGCCGGCGCCGAGCCCCGCGAGCGCCGAGGCGACGACGAACACCGCGAGGTCGGCGGTCGCGACGGCGGTGAGCAGTCCGAGCAGTCCCGTCCCGACGGCGACCGCTCCGGCGCTCGGGCGCAGCCGCACCACGGCGCCGACGGCGCCTGCGGCGAAGGGGACGCTCGCGCAGCACCCCAGCAGCAGGGTCGACGGGGCCGCCACCACCGAGTGCAGCAGCGTCGGCGTGAGGGCGCCGAAGACCCCTGTCGTGGCGAAGGCCGCCAGGGCCGTCCAGCGCAGGTGGCGGGCGACGTCCCTGTGCACGGGATCCCCGGGCGCCGAAGGGTCGCCTCCCGCCGGGCCGGCACCCCCGCACAGCAGCAGTCCCGTGGTGACGAGCACCGCGGCGACGGCGACGAGGAGGAACGTCGCCGGCACCGACCAGTGCGCGGCTCCCGTGAGCGCACCGGCGGTGAGGGGCCCGGCGGCCAGGCCGAGCATGCTCAGGCCGGGCGCCAGGGTGGTCCAGGCGCGGCGTTCGGCGGGTGGCAGGTCGGCCGCGGCCGAGAGCACCACGGCCGTGGCCACGGCGGCACCGGTCCCCGCGCCGACACCGGACAGGAGACGGGCCGCCGCGAACGTCGCGAGCGGACCGTCGGCGGCGAGCGCGAGGGCCGCGGCCGCCGCGGTCGCGCCGGCGGCGGCGACCATCCGGCGGTCGGGGCGAGCCCCCCGACGTTCGACGAGCAGCAGCCCGCCGACGGCGCCGACGGCGAAGGCCGCGAAGATCCCGGTGATGCCGAAGGGGCCGAGCCCCAGGGTGCGTTCGTACCGGGGGTAGAGGGGGGTGGGCAGCGTGGACAGCGCCATCGCGACGAGCACGGTGGCGGCGGGCAGGACGGTCCGTGCGCGGGCGAGGACCGGGGTGGGGCGGACGTTCGTGAGAGAGCTCATGGGGTCGGCTGGTGCACCTTCGCCGTCCACAGGGCCAGCAGGTCGGCGGCGTCGGTGACGAGGCCGAGGTGCAGCGAGACCATCGCCAGCGCAGCACGTTCGAGTTCCTCGTCGGTGCCGCGGACGAGGTCGGCGGGGACCACCACCCGGTAGCCGAGGTTCGAGGCGTCGAAGGCGGAGTTCAGCACGCAGCAGTCGGCCATGATGCCGTCGAGCACGACGGTGCGGACGCCCAGCTGCCGCAGCAGGAAGTCGAGGTCGGTGGGGTAGAAGGCCGACAGCCTCTTCTTGCCGGTCACGATCTCGTCTCCGGGTTCGACCGCCGTGACGAAGCGCGTCCACCGGCTCCCGGCGAGCGCGTGTCCCTCGGCGCCGGGGATGGGGCCCACGTGCTGCGGGAACGTGGTGCGCCACGCGCTGTCCGACCGTCCCCGCACGTCGTCGACACCGGAGGCGCGCAGTTCGGAGCGGACGTGGACCACGGGGATGCCGAGGGCGCGGGCCCGGGCGTGGAACGCGTCGACCGCGTCGACGATCTCGCGGCCGCGGGGCGCCGGGCACGGGCAGTCGGCGTCCTGCGACAGGTGGCCCTCGTGCATGTCGATGGACACGATCGCGGTCGGGCCGGTGAACCAGTCCGCGTAGGGGCCGTCGAGATGCAGGGGCAGGGTGCGGCCGTGGACCCGGTGCGTGGGTTCCGGGACCGGACCGTCCAAGGTGGTGCTCACGGGGTTTCTCGCTCTCAGGGGGCGGGGACGGCTTCGAGGGTGACGACCGGCTGCGGCGCAGCTGCCCGGCGTTCCAGGACGGGCCGGACGAGACCGTTGACCGTCCCGTGCAGCACGAGGAGCAGGACGACGCCCACCATCATGGGGCTGACGAGGATGCCCGCGATGTCCTCCGGCAGCAGCGCGAGGACTTCGGGGGAGAGGAACTGCGACCCGAGCGCCACGATGAACGACGTCCCGGCGACGGCGAGGTTGAGTTCGTCCCACTCGACCCGGCGCAGCGTCTGGATCCCGCTGGCGGCGATGATGCCGAACAACACGGTCGACGCCGCGGACAGGACGACCGGCGAGAGGCCGGCGATGAACAGGCTCACCTGGGGCAGGAACGCGAGGACGAGGGCGAAACCCCCGGCCGTCATCGTGACGAAGCGGCTGCCGATCCGGGTGACGCGGATGATGCCGGCGTTCTCCGGGTAGGAGGTGGTGCCGATCCCGCCGAACGCGGCGCCGACGACCGACCCCAGGAACTCGGCGAACAGGCCGCGGTTGACGCGGGCGACGTCCATCCGCTGTCCGCCCCATCCGGAGACGAGGCTGTACATGCCCATGGCCTCACCGCCGGCTTGCAGGAAGGCGAGGAGCATGAGGACGACCACGGGCCACTGCACGCCGAAACCGAACGGCATGAACGCGGGCGGGCCGACGAGGTGCGCACCCGACAGGTCCGGCACCGACCACAACCCCGTGGCGCCGGCCAGGACGGAGCCGACGACGATGCCCCAGACGATCGCGCCGCGCTTCACCAGCGTCGACCCGCCGAAGACCATGCACACGACCACGGTCCCGACGGTGGCGGCCGCGACCCAGAAGCTGTGCCACCCGAACCCTGGGGTCCCGGCGGTCCCGAACCAGTGCGGCAGACCGATCGAGGCGAGCTGGGCGCCGATGATGACGAAGAGGGTGCCGAACACGAGGGGGTGCGCCGCCAGGCGGGTGAGGTGACCGAAGACCCCGATGCGGCCTGCAGGGATGGTCAGGAGCAGGAACACCGCCCCGGCCACCATCATCGACCCGAAGGCGACGCCGAGGCCGTACGACGCCCCGGCCGTGATGAGCGCCGCCATGAAGGCCGCCGTGGGGCCCTGGACGATGGGCAGGCGCAACAGGCGGGTCGACTGCAGGACGGTGACGAGGCCGGTCATGAAGAAGCACGCCTGCACGATGTGGCTCACCTGGCCCTGCCCCAGCGACAGGGCCGCCCCGATGACGACGGGGAAGATCCAGATGCCGGTGAGGGCGAGCAGGTGCTGCAGGCCGTAGAGGGCGGTCCGCGGGGCGGACACGCGGTCGTCGAAACCGACGTCCAGCACGCGGTCGGTCGTGGGGGGATTTTCGATCACGGCGGAAAAGTTACGACCAGGGTGTTGCTGTGGCGTACCCGTCCCGTTACGACGGCGTTACGCGGTCGCGCATCGCTGCGATCGGGACCGTGGGCGAGGAACCGCTCGGCGAAGGATGCTCGACGGTCGTCGATTCCGCGCCCGTCGGGGCCGGTGAGGTGCGTCAGGACACCGGTGAGCACCAGGTCCCCGCCGTCGACGTCCTGCTCCGCGTCGAGCACGCCACCGCCGCCGACCGGTCGCACGTCACGCTGGTGCGGCCAGGAGGGCCGGGACGGGGCCGCACTGCGCGAGGAAGCGGCGCCGGGCGGCGCGGGGCCGGAGGTCGCCGTCGGGCTGCACGTTCCGTGCGGTTGCGGCACCCTTCCGCTGCCGGACGCTGCCGCTCGCGTCCCCCGAGATGTAGTGGCGGGATGACGCCCGGACCCCCAGGTGTTGTGGAAGAAGGTGTGGATCGGAGGGGGACGACGTGGGGACAGCTGTGGAGGACACGCCGAGCCTGCACGACACGCCGACCACTCTGCGTGGCCGGTTGATCACCTCGGGTGTCACGCGGATGGGGGTGCGGACGGTGTCGTCGCAGGTCAGCGGCTTGCGCTCCGTGCGCGTCGGGCCGCCGCCGTCCGGCCGCGAATCACATCGGTGTCACACACCATCTTGTGCCGGTTTTCCACATGGCCCCCTAGGGGTAGTGTTCAGAGCACCGCAGCAGGACGGGACGTCGGGACGGGGAACCGCTCAGGCCCTCGACGCGACACCGGCACCACAGGCAGACCCGAGGGAAGGGACGACCCGATGAGCATCACCGTCTACAGCACGCCGTCCTGCGTGCAGTGCAAGGCGACCTACCGCGCGCTCGACCGCAAGGGTCTGGCCTACGACGTCGTCGACGTGACCGTCGACGCCGACGCCCTCGCGCTGGTCCGCTCGCTCGGCTACGTCCAGGCCCCCGTCGTCGTCGCCGGCGAGGACCACTGGTCGGGCTTTCGCCCCGACCGCATCGACGCGCTGGCCAAGGCCGCCGTCTCCGTCTGACCCGTTCCACCAGGGGGTTCCCGTGAGTCCCGGCGTCGTCTACTTCTCGAGCGTCTCCGGCAACACCCACCGCTTCGTGGACAAGCTCCAGCTCGACCGCCCCGCCCTGCGCATCCCGCTCCACGCCCGGGACGAGCACCTCACCGTGACCGAGCCGTACGTCCTCATCGTCCCGACGTACGGCGGCGGCAACGGGGCGGGCGCGGTCCCCAAGCAGGTGATCCGCTTCCTCAACGACCCGGCCAACCGCGCGCTCGTGCGCGGGGTCGTCGGGGCCGGCAACACCAACTTCGGTGAGCACTACGCGCTGGCCGGCGACATCATCGCCGCCAAGTGCCAGGTGCCCCACCTGTACCGCTTCGAACTCTTCGGGACGCCCGACGACGTGCGCCGCGTCCGCGATGGATTGGACTCGCTGTGACCCTCACCTCCGACGCCCCCGGGCTCGCCACCGTCCCGGCCCAGGGCTCGCCGAGCTACCACACGCTCAACGCGATGCTCAACCTCTGGGACGACGAGGGGAAGATCCAGTTCGGGGCCGACGTCGAGGCCGCGCGGCAGTACTTCCTGCAGCACGTCATCCCGCGCACGCGCCGCTTCGAGAGCTTCGAGGCCCGGCTGCAGCACATGGTCGAGGAGGGCTACTACGAGCAGCACGTCCTCGACCAGTACTCCCCGGAGTTCGTCCGGACGCTGACCGACCGCGCGCACGGCGCGAAGTTCCGCTTCGCGACGTTCCTGGGGGCCTTCAAGTTCTACACGAGCTACGCGCTCAAGAGCTTCGACGGCAAGGAGTACCTCGAGAACTTCGAGGACCGCGCCGTCATGACGGCCCTCACCCTGGCGGTGGGGGACGAGGCGCTGGCGACGGCCATCGTCGACGAGGTCATCGCCGGCCGGTTCCAGCCGGCCACGCCGACGTTCCTCAACGCGGGCAAGGGGTCGCGCGGCGAGCTCGTCTCGTGCTTCCTGCTGCGCATCGAGGACGACATGGAGTCCATCGGCCGCGGCATCAACTCCGCCCTGCAGCTGTCCAAGCGCGGCGGCGGCGTCGCCCTCCTGCTGAGCAACATCCGCGAGTACGGCGCGCCGATCAAGAAGATCCAGAACCAGTCCTCCGGCGTCATCCCCGTGATGAAGCTCCTCGAGGACTCCTTCTCCTACGCCAACCAGCTCGGGGCCCGCCAGGGCGCCGGCGCGGTGTACCTGTCGGCGCACCACCCGGACATCCTGCGCTTCCTGGACACCAAGCGGGAGAACGCGGACGAGAAGATCCGCATCAAGACCCTCAGCCTGGGCGTCGTCGTCCCGGACATCACCTTCGAGCTCGCCAAGAACAACGAGCCGATGCACCTGTTCTCCCCGTACGACGTGGAGCGCGTGTACGGCAAGCCGTTCGGCGACGTCGCGGTGTCCGAGCACTACCGCGAGATGGTGGCCGACGACCGGATCCGCAAGACGCAGATCTCGGCCCGGGAGTTCTTCCAGACCCTCGCCGAGCTGCAGTTCGAATCGGGATACCCCTACATCGTCTTCGAGGACACGGTGAACCGGGCCAACCCCATCGCCGGGCGCATCAACATGTCGAACCTGTGCTCGGAGATCCTGCAGGTCAACACCCCGAGCCACCTCGCCGAGGACCTCACCTACGCCGAGGTCGGCAAGGACATCTCCTGCAACCTCGGCTCGCTCAACATCGCCCTGGCGATGGACGGCGGGAACCTCGGGCAGAGCGTCGAGACCGCGATCCGCGCCCTGACCGCCGTGTCGGTGGCCAGCGACATCCAGTCCGTCCCCTCGGTGGCGCACGGGAACTCCCGGTCGCACGCCATCGGCCTGGGGCAGATGAACCTGCACGGCTACCTCGCCCGCGAGCGGGTGCACTACGGCAGCCCCGAGAGCATCGACTTCACGAACGTCTACTTCGCGGCGGTCCTGTTCCACGCCCTGCGGGCGAGCAACAAGATCGCGATCGAGCGCGGCGAGACCTTCGAGGGCTTCGAGAACTCCAAGTACGCCGACGGGACCTTCTTCGACACGTACCTCACCGAGGACTTCCTCCCGACGACGCCGCGCGTGGCCGAGCTCTTCGCCCAGGCCGGTGTCGCCCTGCCCACCCGTGAGGACTGGGCCGGGCTGAAGGCGTCGGTCGTCGAGCACGGGATCTTCAACCAGAACCTGCAGGCGGTCCCGCCGACGGGGTCGATCAGCTACATCAACAACTCGACCTCCTCGATCCACCCGATCGCCTCCAAGATCGAGATCCGCAAGGAGGGCAAGCTCGGTCGCGTCTACTACCCGGCGCCGTTCATGACGAACGACAACCTGGAGTACTACGAAGACGCGTACGACATCGGCCCGGAGAAGATCATCGACGTCTACGCCGCCGCGACGCGGCACGTCGACCAGGGGATGTCGCTGACCCTGTTCTTCAAGGACACCGCCACGACGCGGGACATCAACCGCGCGCAGATCTACGCGTGGCGCAAGGGCATCAAGACGATCTACTACATCCGCATCCGGCAGATGGCCCTCGAGGGCACCGAGGTCGAGGGCTGCGTCAGCTGCATGCTCTGAGCAGCGGCGGACGGGGGGGAGAAGAGGGAACCGTGGAGAAGTTGAAGCTCATCGACCGCGTGAACGCGATCAACTGGAACCGTCTGCAGGACGAGAAGGACCTGGAGATCTGGAACCGGCTCACCAGCAACTTCTGGCTGCCGGAGAAGGTCCCGCTGTCCAACGACGTGCAGTCGTGGCAGAACCTCAGCCCGGAGGAGCGCACGCTCACGCTGCGCGTGTTCACCGGTCTGACGCTGCTGGACACCATCCAGGGCACCGTGGGGGCGGTCTCGCTCATCCCCGACGCGCTGACCCAGCACGAGGAGGCCGTCTACACGAACATCGCGTTCATGGAGTCGGTGCACGCCCGCAGCTACTCCTCGATCTTCTCCACCCTCGCCACCACGCGCGAGATCGACGAGGCCTTCGGCTGGTCGGAGCAGAACGAGGCGCTGCAGCGCAAGGCGTCCATCGTGTTGGAGTACTACCACGGTGACGACCCGCTGAAGCGGAAGGTCGCCTCCACCCTGCTGGAGTCCTTCCTCTTCTACTCCGGGTTCTTCCTGCCGATGCACTTCTCCTCGCGGGCGCAGCTGACGAACACCGCCGACCTCATCCGGTTGATCATCCGCGACGAGGCCGTGCACGGGTACTACATCGGCTACAAGTTCCAGCGGGGTCTCGAGCTCGTCGACCAGGCCAAGCGCGACGAGATCAAGGACTACGCGTTCGAGCTGCTGTACGAGCTGTACGACAACGAGTGCAAGTACACGGCCGACCTCTACGACAACGTGGGGCTGACCGAGGACGTCAAGACGTTCCTGCACTACAACGCGAACAAGGCGCTCATGAACCTCGGCTACGAGGGCATGTTCCCCGCGGACATGACGAAGGTCGACCCGTCGATCCTGTCGGCGCTGTCGCCCAACGCGGACGAGAACCACGACTTCTTCTCGGGGTCGGGCTCCAGCTACGTCATCGGCAAGGCCGTGGCCACCGAGGACGAGGACTGGGACTTCTGAGCCTCCCGCCCCGCCCGTGCCGATCGGTCAACCGGTTGACACAGGCGGGGCGCACCCCGACGATCGGGGCGTGACCGACCGCCTGCAGGGCAAGACGATCCTCGTGACGGGTGCCGCTTCAGGGATCGGCCGCACCGTCGCGACCGCCTTCGCCGCCGAGGGCGCGCGCGTCGTGTTCAGCGACCGGGACGCCGCCGGCGCCGAGGCGGCGGCGGCCCACGCCGGCGGCGGGGCCGTCGGCGTGCACCTCGACGTCACCGACGAGGAGTCCGTCGCCCGCGCGTTCGCGGCGGTCGCCGACCACGGCTGGCGGCTCGACGTCGTCGTCGCCAACGCCGGGGTGCAGCTGTTCGGGCAGGACGCCCCCGTCGCCGACCTCGACCTCGACGTCTGGCAGCGGACCCTCGCGGTGAACCTCACCGGCACGTTCCTGACGCTCAAGCACGCCGTCCGCGCCCTGTCCGACCGCGGCGGGTCCATCGTCGTCACCGGCTCGCCCACCGGGCTGAACGGCGAGGGCCGTGACTTCACGGCGTACTCCAGCAGCAAGGCCGGGGTGCACGGCCTCGCGCGCACCGTGGCGGCCGCGTACGCCGACCGCGGGATCCGGGTGAACACCGTCGTGCCCGGGTACACCGAGACGCCGCTCGTGACGACCATCTCGCAGGACGCCGCCTCCCGCGCCGCCATCGTCGGCCGCACGCCGCTGGGGCGGCCTGGGACACCGCAGGACGTCGTCGGCGTCATGGTCCACCTCGCCAGCGACGAGTCGTCCTTCTCGACCGGCGCGATCTTCCGCGTGGACGGCGGGATGACCAGCCTGTGACCGGCGGCGGGACCGAAGCCCGCGCACCTTCGGCGGCGTGCGACGCTGCGAGTGGGGCGTGGCACCGGAACGACCGAGGTGAGGCTACCTACGCATGTGCACCGTCGATCCCTCCTCGCCGCCCTCGGCGCCTCCGGCGTCCTGACGACCCTCGCCGCCTGCGGCGGGGGTGACGAGCCCGCCACCGGCGGGTCCTCCAGCAGCCCGTCCACGAGCGGTGGGGGAGCCTTCCCCGTCACCGTCACCCACAAGTTCGGCAGCACGGTCGTGGAGTCCGCCCCCACCCGCGTCGTCACGGTCGGCTACAACGAGGAGGACTTCGTCCTCGCGCTCGGGGTCACCCCCGTCGGCAGCCGCACGCCCCTCGGAGCCTTCGACGCCACGAAGCGCCCGTGGGCGGTCGACCTGCTGCCCGCCGGCGGGATCCCCTCGGTCGGCCAGGCCGAGCTGAACTTCGAGGAGATCGCGGCGCTGCGGCCCGACCTGATCATCGGCGCCTACGCGTACCTGCAGCAGGCCGACTACGACAAGCTCACGCAGATCGCCCCGACGATCGGGGACGTCCTCCCCGCGGGGCAGCCCGCCGACACCGAGGCCGCGGCGACCTGGCAGGAGGAGCTCGCCGCGATCGGTTCCGCGCTCGGCAAGGAGACCGAGGCAAGCTCCCTGACGGACGACGTCGAGGCGAAGTTCACCGCCGCCGTCGACGCGAACCCGTCCTTCAAGGGCAAGACGATCAGCGTCGTCCTCTACAACCAGGGGTACTACGCCCTCGACGCCACCGACCCGCGGGGGAACTTCTTCCTCCAGCTCGGCTTCTCGGCGAACCCGCTGTCCGGCAGCGTCAGCGAGGAGCAGGTCGTCCAGCTCGACACCGACGTGCTCGTCGTCCTCGGTCAGTCGAAGGCCGAGTTCGCGCAGAACCCCGCCGCGGCCGGGCTCGCCGCGGTCACCGAGAACCGCACCGTCTACGTCCCGACGTTCGCCTCGGACTTCGCCGGCGCCCTGGGCTACTCCAGCCCGATCTCGCTGCCCTACGCCCTCGAGCAGGCCGTTCCCGCGCTGGCGGCGGCCGCCGACGGGAACCCGTCGACGGTGCCCGCCGACCTCTGAACCCCTGACGCGCGGGGCGTCAGCAGCCGAAGCGGCCGGGCCCGAACGGTGCGGCCAACGGGTGCGGGCGCCCCGTCGTGACCTCGTGGGTCAGCAGTTCCCCGACGAGCAGGCCCAGCGTGGCCCCGGAGTGGGTGAACGCCACGAGGCAGCCGGGGACCGCCGACAGGCCGCCGAGGACGGGTTCGCCGTCGGCCGGGACGGGTTTGCGTCCCGCGCGCACGGTCCGTGCCCGCAGCAGCGTCCCGTCCAGCACCGCGGTCGCCTCGCCGAGCAGTTCCGTCACGACCGTCTCCGGCAGGTCCCCGGACCCGTCGGGGTGCTCCTCGACGTCGTCGAGGTACCAGTCGTGGTCGACGGCGAAACCCCCGGAGGGTGTGCGGCGCAACGCCGCCCGCGGGGTGTTGAGCACGACGCGGACGGGGGAGTCCACGGGCTCGGTCTCCACCAGGCCGCTCAGCGGCGACGCGTCCGGCAGGTCGACCCCGAGCTCGCGCAGCACGCCCGGGGTCTGCGGCCCGCACGCCACCACGACCGCGTCCGCCCGCACCGTCTGGCCGTCGGCCGTCCGCACCCCGCGGGCCCGACCGTCCTCGACCACGACCGAACCGGCGCCCGTCCCGGTGCGCAGCAGGCCCCCCGCGGCCGTGAACTCCTCCGCGAGGTGCGCGACGAGGTGCGGCAGCGACACCCATCCCTCTCCCGGGTTCGACAGCGCGGCGCGCGGGGCGGCGACCCCCGGGAACCGCGCCCGGACCTCGTCGGGCGTCAGCAGGTGGCTGTCGTACCCGACGTCGACCTGCGCCCGGTGCCGGTCGCGCGCCTCGTCCTGGTCCTGGTCAGGGTCCTCGGCCCCCGGCCACCAGACCCCGCCGTCGAACCGCAACCAGTCCCGGCCGGGGTCCTGCGCGAACAGCGTCCGGTACCGGTCGACGGCGACCGTGCGCAGCCGGTGGTAGGCGTCGGAGAACGCGCCGGCGGAGTTCAGCCACGACAGCGACCGGCCGGACGCGCCGTCGGCCAGGGCGCCCCGCGTGAGCAGCGCCGTGCGGACGCCCGCCCGCTGCAGGTGGACGGCGGTGGAGACGCCGAGGACGCCCCCACCCAGGACGACGACGGACCGGACGGCGGGGCTGGGCACGGTCCGACGCTAGCCGCCGGTCCGCCCTGTGCGTCGCCTGGGTCGGGCATCGGCCATGATGGGGGCGCACGTGCAGCCCAGGGCGTGTCATCGGAGTGGACCGGGGACGACCGGTCGGCGCGGAGCCGACCTCAGGAGGGCTCGGGCGTGGACGTGCGCGCCGACGCGGTGGCTGCCGCCGTCAACGACATCGCTGCTGTGCTCGCCGAGCACGGCGAACCGCTCGACCTCGCGCACCGCCTCGTGCGGCACTGCGCCGACCTGCTGTCCGCCTCCGCGGTCGG
Organism: Kineococcus sp. DHX-1; assembly: GCF_042473625.1. Classification (GTDB taxonomy): domain Bacteria; phylum Actinomycetota; class Actinomycetes; order Actinomycetales; family Kineococcaceae; genus Kineococcus. Next base: position 700,177 of record NZ_CP170445.1, read on the forward strand.
GCTCCTCGTGGAGGACGCCCGCCGGGAACTGCAGCTGCTGGCCGCGACGCCGAGCGCGACGCGGGAGGTGGAACTCCTGCAGCTCCAGCTGGAACAGGGGCCGTGCCTGGACGCCTACCGCACCGGCAGCGTCGTCTCCGTCGCCACGGCCGACGAGCTCGCCGCCCGTTGGCCGCAGTTCGCCACCCGGGCGGCGGCCCTCGGGATCGTCGCCGTGCACACCGTCCCCGTCCACAGCGGTGGCCGCACGATCGGTGCGCTGAACCTGTTCCGCGACCACGAGGGTGCGTACTCGAGCGTCGAGTCCGACGTGGCGCGCGCGATGGCGTCCTTCGGTGCGGTGGGCATCACCCAGCTCGAGCACGTGGCCGAGGGGGCACGGGTGCAGGCGCAGCTGCAGGAGGCCCTCGACAGCCGGATCGTCCTGGAGCAGGCCAAGGGTGCTCTGGCGCAACGGTTCCGGGTGCACCCCGACGACGCGTTCCAGCGGTTGCGGGCGCAGGCGCGGACCGAGCGCCGCCGGCTCCGCGACGTGGCGCAGGAGGTCGTCGACGAACTCGTCCGTCCCGCGCCCGTCGAGGGCTGACGGGTCAGTCGAGGTCCTCGGGGGTGGCGAGCGTCGCGCGCGGCGCCTTCCAGCCCCGCAGGGCGCCGCCGGTCCGGACCGCCGCGCACAGCACCCCGCCCGAGAACGCCGCGATCCCGGCCGGAACCCCCAGCAGCGGGCCGACCACCGCGACGACCGCGCCGAGCAGCGCGGGTACCGCGTACAGGCCGCCCGTGAGGATGCTCGGGACCTTGCGCACCAGCACGTCCCGCAGGGTTCCGCCGCCCACCGCCGTGAGCCCGCCCAGGAGGATCGCCTGGCCGGCGCCCGCACCCGCGTCGACCGCGAGCTGGGCGCCCGTCACGGCGAACAGGGACAACCCGACGGTGTCGAAGACGAAGATGGGCCGGGACATCCGCGACAGCAGCCGGTGCCCCCAGAACGCGACGAGCGCACCGCCCGTCGCGATCGCGAGGTAGTACCAGACGCGGAACGTCGCGGGCGGCAGTTCCCCGAGCAGCACGTCGCGCATGATGCCGCCGCCCACGGCCGTCACGATCCCCAGCGCGACCACCCCGAACAGGTCGAGGTGGGTGGACCGCATCGCCGTCAGTGCCCCGTCGAGGGCGAAGGCGAACACCCCCACGAGTTCGAGCAGGAGCAGGAATCCTTGAGCGGTCACCCGCCCGATTCTGCCGCCACCAGGCGGGGTGCCGCTGTCGTGCCGCCGCTGCGGCTCACCCGGTGAGGCGGGCCAGGAGGCTGTAGGAGTTCGGCAGCCGCCCGTCCCACGCCGCGGCCTCGACGTCTCCCGGCTTCCAGAAGGGTTCGGGGTGCTCGCGCAGCACCTCGACGCGCAGCCCCGCCCCCGCCACCGCGGTGACGACCGCGCCCAGCGTGTGCTGCCGCTCGACCGCGCCGTGGGCGGGGAAGGTGTCGTTGACGTGGGAGTCGGCGAAGTAGCTGCGGTCGTCGCGGACCCGCGTGGTCCGCGCGTCGAGGTCGTAGAGCGGGACCACGGGGTGCGCCTCGTGGACGAAGAGGTGGCCGCCCGGCCGCAGCACCCGCGCCGCCTCCCGTGCCCACGCGTCGAGGTCGGCGACCCAGACCACCGCGCCCTTGCCGGTGTAGACGAGGTCCACGGAGGCGTCGGGGACGGGGAACGGCGGGACGTCGGCCTGCAGGTACCGGATCGGCACGTCGAGGGCGTCGGCCCGGTGCTGCGCCGACGTCACCGCGCGCTCGTCGTAGTCGAGCCCCGTGACCGTGGCCGCGCCGGCGTGGAGGAGGGCGTGGTCGTCGACCCCGTTGCCGCTCATGGGGTGCAGGACCTCGGGGCGCCGCTCGAGCAGGGCGCTGAGGAGGTCCAGCTCGTGGGGGAAGAGGGTGGCGGCGCGGGCCTGCTCCAGGAAGTCGTCGTGCTCGCGGACGTACTTCTCGCCCGCCCGCCCCCAGGCCTCGCGCGTGCGCTCGTGGTCGTCCACCGCGTGATCCTGTCGTGGGGGAGCGTGGTGGGGCCAGGGCTTTCCTGCGCGCCCCACCGGGACACCCACCGGTGTCACCACGTGGAGTCACCCGTGGGTGTCCCGCCGACGTCGTCCAGGCGACGTGATCGGGACACCCACGGCTCACTCCACGGGGTGAGGCGGTCGGGCGGGGGCGCCGCCTGGTCTGCGATGATGTCGACGGGCCTCCGGGTCCGGGCCTCTAGCTCAATCGGCAGAGCAGCGGACTTTTAATCCGCGGGTTCAGGGTTCGATCCCCTGGGGGCCCACCTCTCCCGACCTGCGCAGGACCACCGGTCAGCCGCGCGCGCCCGGGCGGCGCCGCCCGGCGACCCTGGCGCACCAACGGGTTCCAGCACCTCCCCGACGACGAGGTCCACCACCGTGCGACCCCCGCCGCTGGCGAGCGTCTGCAGGCTGGTGGAAGGTCCTCCTGAACTCGAGAGGGCTGGACAAGCGCTGTGACGTCAAACAGGCGCGTCCCGCTCGCCGGCACGACCGTGGAGGAAACCGGTGGGGAACCCGACGGGCACCGGCTGAGGTGTCGCCGGTCCCGCGCAGCGCTCGGCGCTCGCGGACTCGTCGACGTCCAGGGAGCCGCCTGCCGAGAAGACTGGCGGCGCCGAGGAGCACACTCCCGTCTCGGGCAGGTCGAGCTGCACGTCGGCGGCAGCAGCGGCGTCCCCTGCCAGGGCGGCGGCGATCGAGCGCACCTGTTCGTGGCCGGTGGCCAGCAGGAAGGTCGGCGCACGTCCGTAGGACTTCATCCCGGCGATGAAGAAGCCCGTGTCCGGGTGGGCCAACACGTCCGCGCCGTGCGCTGGGACGGTTCCGCAGGAGTGGAACTCCGGGTCGATGAGCGGGGCCAGGCGGCGGGGGGCTTCGACGCCGGGATCCAGGTCGAGACGCACTTCGCGCAGCATCGCCAGGTCGGGTCGGAACCCCGTGGCGTTCACCACGACGTCCACGGGCAGCCGGCGATCCCCGGTCGGTGACGAGGTCGCGACAGCTACCGCGTCACCGGACGTCTCCAGTGCGGTGATCGTCACCTCGGTCAGCACCTCGATGTGGCCGGCCTCGACGGCGGCCCGCATCCGCGAGCCCAGAGCACCGCGGGCGGGAAGGCCGTCGCGGTCACCACCACCGAACGTGCGGTCGACCGACGCGCCACGGACGGCCCAGGTGATGACGGTGCCGGGCTCCTGCTCGGCCAGGGCGACGAGGTCCAGCAGCGTGTTCGTCGCGGAGTGCCCGGCCCCGACGACCAGCACCCGACGACCGGCGAAACGTGCGCGGTCCGCGCCGAGGACGTCGGGCAGGGGACCGCTGAGGTGGTCGCCGGCCTCCCGCTCCCCGATCGCCGGCAATCCCGCGGCGCCCAGGGGGTTCGACTGGTTCCACGTCCCGGAGGCGTCGATGACCGCCCGCGCCCGGTGGTCGACGACCGCGCCGCCGGCGACCTGCGTCCGGACGAGGAACGGTCGGTCGCTGCGCTCGTGCTGGTGCGTCTTGTCCATCCCGACCCGGCTGACGGCGATGACGCGTTCACCGGTCCGGATGCGCGGTGCCAGCGCCGGGACGGCCGCCAGGGGGGCGAGGTACTGCGCGACGAGGGTTCCCCCAGTCGGCAGTCCCGTCGGCTCCGGGCTCGTCCAGCCGGTCGGTTCCAGCAGACGCACCGCCGCGGCGTCGAGTTCGAACTGCCACGGGGAGAAGAGCCGGACGTGCGACCAGGCCCGCACCGCGGACCCGACGTCGTCCCCGGCCTCCAGCACCAGCGGTTCGAGTCCCCGTTCCAGGAGGTGCGCCGCAGCGGCCAGGCCGACCGGCCCGGCACCGATCACGATGACCGGCAGTCCACTGCGGTCGACGGTGGCGGTGGGAGTGGACACGGCTGTCCCTTTCAGGGGAGAGGTCGACGACGGGACGCGACGGCGGCGCTCGCGGGCACCGTGGGGTCACCGGGGAAGAAGCGGCGCCCGGCCCACAGCGCCACGTAGACCAGTGCGACGAGGACGGGCACCTCGATCAGCGGACCGACGACGCCGGCCAGGGCCTGCCCGGAGGTCACGCCGAAGGTGCCGATGGCCACCGCGATGGCCAGCTCGAAGTTGTTGCCGGTGGCGGTGAAGGACAACGTCGACGTCTTGGCGTAGCTCAGGCCGATCGCGCGACCGAGCACGAAGGAGCCCGCGAACATGATCGCGAAGTAGGCCAGCAGGGGCAGGGCGATGCGGGCGACGTCGCCGGGCCGGGAGGTGATCGCCTCCCCCTGCAGGGCGAAGAGCATCACGATGGTGAACAGCAGCCCGTACAGCGCGACGGGGCCGATCTTCGGCAGGAAGCGGCCTTCGTACCAGGCGCGTCCCCTGGCTCGCTCGCCCAGCGTGCGGGTCAGGAAGCCGGCGAGCAGGGGGATGCCCAGGAAGACGAGCACCGAGACGACGATGGCGCCGACGGAGAAGTCCGCGCTGGTGGTGGGCAGGCCCAGCCGGCCGGGCAGGACCTGCAGGTAGAACCACCCGAGGGCGGCGAAGGCGAGGACCTGGAAGACCGAGTTGAGGGCGACCAGGACGGCGGCGGCCTCCCGGTCACCGCAGGACAAGTCGTTCCAGATCAACACCATGGCGATGCAGCGGGCCAGACCGACGATGACCAGCCCCGTGCGGTACTCCGGCTGGTCCGGCAGCAGCAGCCAGGCCAGGGCGAACATCAGCGCGGGGCCGACGAGCCAGTTCAGGACCAGGGAGCTGACCATGAGCCGGCGGTCGGCGGCGATTTGCCCCGTCTCGGAGTAGCGGACCTTCGCCAGCACCGGGTACATCATCAACAGCAGGCCCACGCCGATGGGCACGCTGACCGAGCCGACCTCGACCGCGCTGAGAGCGTCGTCGAGGCCGGGGACGAGTCGGCCCAGCAGCAGTCCGAGGGCCATGGCCGCGATGATCCAGACCGGCAGGAAGCGGTCCAGCACCGACAGCCGGGCCAGGACCGGGCCATCGGCGCCGGCCCGGGGTCCTTCCGCGACGACGTCGCTCACGAGCAGATCCCTCCATCGATCGACATCGATGTGACCCTGGCAGCAGGCATCGACGCCTGTCAATATCGACAGGTTTCGATCTCTACGGCACCATGAGGCTCATGGCCACGCCAACCATTTCGGAACCCGTCGCCTGCTGCGCCCCGCTGGCCCGTGAACCCCTCACCGCCGAGGCCGCCACCACCCTCGCGCGCACCATGAAGGCGCTCGCGGACCCCGCCCGCCTGCGCCTGCTGTCCCTGGTCGCCTCCCACGAGGGCGGCGAAGCCTGCGTCTGCGACCTCACCGAGCCGCTGGGCCTGAGCCAGCCCACCGTCTCGCACCACCTGAAGGTCCTGGTCGATGCGGGCCTGCTCACCCGTGACAAGAGGGGCGTCTGGGCCTACTACACCTTGGTCACCGAGGCGATGAACGCTGTCGCAGCCGTCCTGACCGCACCGTCCGGCCGCGCCGGCGCCTCCACCTGCTGACCACCGCCATGACCAGACCGCCGTCGCAGCCCTGGGACCCGCACGACATCGCCGTCCTTCCCCTCACCGAGCCGGATTGGCCCGAGGTCCGCACCGTCTACGCCGCGGGCATCGCCACCGGTCACGCGACCTTCGAGGCCGACCCGCCAGCCACCTGGACCGCGTTCGACACCGGCAAGCACCCCGACCACCGACTCATCGCCCGTGACGGGAGCGGCACCCTGCTCGGCTGGGCTGCGGTCACACCCACCTCGCGCCGCCCGGTCTACGCCGGAGTCGTCGAGCACTCCATCTACATCGCCCCCAGCGCTCGCGGGCGCGGCATCGGGCGGCGACTGCTCGACGAGCTGGTCACCTCCACCGAGGGCAGCGGCATCTGGACCATCCAGTCCTCCCTGTTCCCCGAGAACCTCGCCAGCGTCGCCCTCCACCGAGCAGCCGGCTTCCGCGAGGTCGGTCGCCGGGAGCGCATCGCCCTCATGACCTACGGCCCGCTCACCGGGGAGTGGCGCGACACCCTCCTCATCGAGCGCCGCAGCCCCGTCGCGGGTACCGCAGCCTCGTCAGCTCGCTGACACCTGCGCCGTCCCGTTCCCGGATCCGTCACCGTCCCAGGAGATCGCCGTGCCCAAACCCACCATCCTCTTCGTGTGCGTGAAGAACGGCGGCAAGTCGCAGATGGCCGCCGGCCTCATGCGTCAGGCCGCCGGGGATGCCGTCACCGTCGACTCCGCTGGCACCCAGGCCGGCGTCGAGCTCAACGCCCTGTCCGTCGAGAGCCTGGCCGAAGCCGGCGTGGACATCAGCGCCGAGCGTCCGAAGCAGTTGACCGACGACCTCGTCCGCGCCGCCGACCTGGTCGTCGTGCTCGGCGGCGAGGCGAAGGTCGAGCCCGTCGACGGCACCCCCGTCGAGGTCTGGGAGACCGACGAGCCGTCCCTGCGCGGCATCGAGGGCATGGAGCGGATGCGACTCGTCCGCGACGACATCGCAGCTCGGGTCCGGAGCCTGGTGGAACGCTCGTCGTCGTGAAGTGGGATCGTGCTCGCCTGCATCAGCCGTCGATCCCTGGCTGACGGACTGGTCGGACACCCCAGATCCCCTGGGGCCCACCCTTGCGCAACCGTCCCCGACCTCAGCCGGCGAACTGCGCCAGCTGCACCAGGTTGCCGACGGTGTCGTCCAGGACCGCGGTGATGACCGGCCCCATCGCCACCGGCGGCTGGGTGAAGACGACCCCGGCGGCCTCGAGGCGTGCGTGCTCGACCGCCACGTCGTCGACGCCCAGGACGAGGTAGGGGATGCCGTCGGCGGCCAGGGCCGAGGTGAACGGTGGCACGGCGGGATGGGCCTTGGGTTCCAAGGACAGCTGGGTTCCCTCCGGCTGCCGGGGGTCGACCACCGTGAGCCAGCGGTGTTCCCCCAGGGGGACGTCCGCGGCGACGGCGAAGCCGAGCGGGCCGGTGTAGAACTCCAGGGCGCGCTGCTGGTCGTCCACGAAGATGCTGACGGTCTGGAGCTTCATCGCACGTCCTCCGGGAGGGGCCAACGGTCGGTGATGACCGCCAGTGGTGTGGTGTCGATCGTGTGCACCTTCTGGCGGCCCCGGCGTTCGCTGCGGACCAGGCCGGCGGACTCGAGGGCGGCGAGGTGCTGGGACACCGCCTGTCGGGTTGAGGTGATGGCGTGGTGCATCGCCAGTCGGGAACAGAGTTCGAACAGGGTCTGCTCGTCGCGCTGCAGCAGTTCGTCGAGCAGGAGGCGGCGCGTGTTGTCGGCCAAGGCCTGGTAGACGTCCACTGCGCTCCATGATGCGCAAGTACGGACTTGCATGTCAAGGGTTTCAGGGCGCGGGAGTCAAGGCGCGCTGGACCGTGAGGCGCAGTGCCTCGCGACGCCGGTCGTGGTCGACCTCGTCGTCGGTCGCCGCCGCCGTGAACGTTCCGCTCACCGGGGACCAGGTCCCGGCCAGGGCGATGACCAGCGAGTACACATCAGCGGGGTGCAGCTCCGGGACGACGCGCCCGGCTGCCTGGGCGGCGACGATCGCGTCGAGCTTCGGCTGCGCGAGGTGCCGGTGGTCGCGCAGGAGGTCGCCGGTGGGGCGCCGCTCGAGCCGGTTGCAGCTGGTGAGCCGGATGAGTTCGGGTTCGCGCAGGTAGGAGTCGTAGAGCCGCACGGCGTATCCGGGAAGGTCGTCGGCGTCGAAGGGGACGGCGTCGACGATGTGCTGCAACTGGTCGTCGAAGACGGCGTCGAACAAGCCGTCCTTGGAGCCGTGCCAGGAGTACATCTGCTGCTTGTTCACCCCGGACGCCGCAGCGATGCGGTCGACCCGGGCCCCCGCGAAGCCGTGGGCGGCGAACTCCACCGCGGCCGCGTCGAGCAGTCGTCGCCGGCTGGCCTTTCCGTCTCGCACGCCACCAGGGTAGCGGGTAACCAACTAGTTGGTTACGGTGGTGCCATGACGAGCACTCAGCAGTCACGGATCACCAGCCCCTTCGGGAGCCGCAGCACCGCCCTCGAGATGGTGGACGGTGTCGACCTGTCGGGCCGGACAGCCGTCGTCACCGGCGGCGCCTCCGGCATCGGCGTCGAGACGGCCCGCGCCCTGGCCCACTCCGGGGCTCAGGTGGTGCTCGCCGTCCGCGACACCGCCGCGGGGGAGCGCACCGCCGCAGACATCGCCGCCACGGCCCGGGCGGCGGGCTCGCCCGCGCCGGCTCCGCGCGTCGAACCCCTGGACCTCGCCGACCTCACCTCGGTGGACGCGTTCACCGCCCGCTGGGGTGACGCGCCCCTGCACCTGCTCGTGGCCAACGCCGGGGTGATGGACACGCCGCGTGCGACCACCGCGCAGGGGTGGGAGCTGCAGTTCGGCACGAACCACCTGGGCCACTTCGCCCTCACCACCGGCCTGCGCGCCGCGCTGGTGGCAGGGGCGGCCGAGGTGGGCGAGGCCCGCGTGGTCGTCGTGTCCTCCAGCGGCCACGCTGCCTCGCCGGTCGTGTTCGACGACCTCATGTTCGAGCGGCGTGCCTACGACCCGGGGTCGGCCTACGGGCAGTCGAAGACGGCGAACTCCCTGTTCGCCGTGGAACTGACCCGTCGTTGGTCGGCCGACGGCGTCACGGCCAACGCCCTCATGCCCGGTGGCATCTGGACCCCGTTGCAACGCCACTGGTCGGACGAACAGCGCGCCGCCGCCGAGGCGCAGTCGCAGCAGGCCGAGGCGAGCGGCGCCTTCCACATGAAGACCCCCGAACAGGGGGCGGCGACATCGGTGTTCCTCGACACCTCACCCCTGGTCGCCGGCGTCGGCGGGCGCTACTTCGAGGACTGCACCGAGGCCCGGGTCGTCGACCACCTCGACGGGATCCACGGGGTCCTGCCCCACGCCCTCGACCCTCAGGACGCCCGGCGACTCTGGGACGTCAGCGAGGAACTCCTCTCCGCCGTGAGGACGGCGGGCTGACCCCGCCGATCACGCCCCGCCGACGTCCACCAGCCGCTCGAAGAGGAACTCGTACGGCAGGTACGCGGTGTCGTACTCGTGCCCTTCGGCGTGCGACAGGAGCTGCGACATCTGCAGCAGCCGCCACCCGTCGAGGAGGGCGTCGAGGCCGGTGGCGTAGGGGGGTTCGTCGCTGTCGCCCATGGTGGGGCGGGAGCGACCGGTGCCGTCGTAGCGCGTCCAGCCGATGACGGCGGAGTCGAGGGCGGAGGTCCCCAGGTAGAGCACCATGACCTGCTGGCGCACGGTCGGGGTGGTGGACGGGACGGCGAAGGACTGCTCGACGCGGCCGAGCGGGGTGGTCGTGGTCACGCTGTTCTCCTCGAACGAGTGGGGATGGGCGACGGACTCAGCGACCCCAGCCGTCGGCGGCGAGGCTCGAGCCCAACCGCACGTCGGTGGCACCGGGGGCGATGAACTGCGGTCGCAGCGTCTCGCGGGTCAGGTAGTAGTCGATGTCGAAGTTCTCGTCGCCGGTCAGCGTCCGCCACAGCTTGGCGCGGTTCACGAGTTCGAGCCGACCCTCGTTGGCGTTGGTCCAGCCGAACTGCTGCGTCAGCTCGCGGCGCACGCCGTCGCTGTCGATGTCGTCGGTGTTCCACAACCGCAGCTGCCGCACGGCGGGGTTGAAGCGGATCTTGAACATGTAGCGGGGGACGTCGGAGTCGTTGCGGCGGCCGCCGTGCCAGATCCCGTGGTGCAGGAGGACGACGGTCCCGGCGGGACACGTGAGGCGGGTCTGGCCGGCGAGGTTCTGGTAGCGGCCGATCCCGGTCTGGTTGATCCGGCGCAGGTGCGTCCCCGGGACGCTGAGGGTTCCGCCCTGCTCGAGCGTCACCTCGCGGGGGTAGTACATGAGCTGCGCGTCGAACGCGTCGCGGCGGGTGTCCAGGATCGCGTCGCCGTGCATGTTCTGCGCCTCGCCACCGCGCGGGGGACGCACGTGCACGGCGTGGTGGTCGACGTTCGGGGAGGGCCCGACGAGGCTCTGGATCGCGCCGGCCACGACGGGCAGGTCGATGAGCTCGCGGACGAACGTGCCCTCCGGGAACGCGACGTCCAGCGGCGTCCCGTACGGCACGGGGTCGATGCCGGCGTCGAGGACGTCGATCGCCCGGCGGTTCAGCTCGTCGGGCACGACGCCCTCGAAGGCGATCGCGCCGTGGGCGACGAAGTGCGCCATCTCCACCGACGTCATGAGGTGCTTGCGGTCCACCTGAGCGGTCATGCGGTCGACGCTAGGCGCGGCCGGAGGGGCTCGTCGTGGCGGCCAGCCGACGTCTGCTGGTAGGAAAGCGGCATGCTCGGCGTCGACCTGACCGGACCGCCGCAGGTCGTGGCGCAGGGGCGGAGCGTCCACGGGCGCGACCGCGCGGTGGACCAGTTCGAGCTGCCCGACCTGTGGTCGCTGCACTTGTACGAGTACACCGCCGACCTCGAGGTGGACGGCACGACCCACCCCATCACCCCGGGCAGCCTGTCGCTGGTGCGACCGGCGACCCCCGTCCGGTACCGCTACCGCGGCCCGTCGCAGCACCTCTACGCGCACGTCCGCGCCCCGGTGCTGGACGCGACGGGCCCGCGGGCGCTCGTCGTGACGGCCGGCCCGAACCTGCCGGTGTTCACCGACCTCATGGCCTCGGCCGTCGCGAGCGCGGCGGCGTTCCCCGAACGCACCCGCGCGGACGTCTGGATGGTGCTGCTGCGCCTGCGCGACGCCGTCCGGCCGCAGCCGGGAACTCCGGGCCTGGCGGAGAACTACGTCGCCGAGACGATGTCGTACGTCGAGGCGCACCTGGCGGACGTGGTCACGGTCCCGGAGATCGCCCGGACGGTCGGGGTCTCGCCCGACCACCTCACGCGCGTGTTCTCCCGCACCACGGGTCAGACGATCGCGGGGTACGTGCGCCGCCGGCGGATCGAGCACGCCGTGCACCTGCTGACGCGGACGACGATGTCCGTCAGCGCGGTCGCCGCCACGGTGGGCATCCCCGACCTGCAGGCCTTCAACAAGACCTGCCGGGCCGTGACGGGACGCTCGCCGCGGCGGCTGCGCGAGGAGGGTTGAACCTCAGTCGAAGCTGCGGGCGATCGCGCGCAGCAGTTCCAGCGACTGGCCCTCGCGGTGGGCGCTCTCGGCGTCCGCGGTGCCGTACTTGCGGTTCGCCGACAGCTTCACGACGGTGACGGCGTTCGCCGGGTCGACGTAGACGTACTGGTTGTAGACGCCGGCGGCCATCCACTCCTCGCGCTCGCCCGGCGGCAGCCACCACTGGTAGCCGTAGCCCTCGGGCGTGATCCCGCCCCCGACGACGACCCGGCCCGCTTCCAGGTGCGGCAGGGACGAGGTGACGGCGGCGCGGATCCAGTCGGAAGGGACGACCTGCACCCCGTCGACCTGCCCGCCGTTGCGGTACAACTCGCCGAGACGGGCGAAGTCGCGGGCGACGAGGTTCAGGCCCGCGAACCCCATCTCGACGCCGCTCGGGTCGACGACCCAGGCGCCCTCGTGCTGGAACCCCAGTGGTTCGCAGAGCTTCTCCTGCATGTAGTCGGCGAGGTGCCGGCCGGTCGCGTGCCGGATGAGTGCCGCTAGAGCCTGGGTGTCGCAGGAGTTGTACCGGCACAGGACGTCCGGTTCGCGTTCCTTGGCCAGGGTGGCGACGAGGGTGTCCAGGTTCCCTCCCTGCCCGGAGGTGGCGCGGGCCAGCCGCAGCGCGTCGGCCTCGGGGTCGCTGTAGTCCTCGTTCCACACCGCGCCCGAGGACATCTGCAGCACGCTGCGGATCGGGACGCCGTCGTAGGCGGAACCGGGGTCGACGGGGACGTAGTCGCTGATCGGCTGCTCGATGTCGCGGATGAGGCCCTCCTGCACCGCGATACCCACGAGGGTCGCGACGAAGCTCTTGGCCACCGACATCGACAACCACGGGACGTCCGGGCCGCCGGTCCGGAAGTACCGCTCGTGGACGACGCGGCCGTCGTGCAGGACGAGCACGGCGGAGGTTTCGGTGTCGTCGAGGAACTCCTCGACGCTGTGCTCGGAACCGTCGAAGGAGAAGGTCGTGGGCAGGTCGATCCGCGCACCCTCGGGCCACGGTCGGGGGTGAGCGGAGGGGGCCATCGCCCGGGTGCCGACGACCTCGGCCATGCGGCCGAAGTGGTCGATCTGCGGGGCGCCGCTGAAGAGGTTGAGGTCGGCCAGGACGCCGGGGTGCTGCGGGGACACGGGTGCTTCCGATCTGCTCGAGGGGGTGGGTGGTCAGCTGGTCGGGACAGTACCGGGCGCTCCGGAACCGGCTGTTTCCTCGTCCCGGCCCTCGCCGATGCGGGCGTAGACGTCCGGTCGGGTGCGCTTGAGGCGCAGGGCGTAGAGCAGCCCGAGGGCGATCGTCGCGGGCACGATGCCCGCGAGGACGACGTTCGTGACCGTCGTCGAGCCCGTGATCAGTTCGATGTTGTCGAGCGCGATCCACAGGGCGAAGGCCAGCATGACGCTGGCGACGATCCCGGCGACGACGGTGGAAGGGGAACTGGCGGACGGGTTGCGCCGCACGAAGTACACCAGCGAGGCGATGGAGACGAGGAGCATGAGCGTGGAGATCCCGATCGCGCCGGGGGTGTTCACCCACAGCAGGAGCTGGGTGTAGGGGTCGGCGCCGGCGACCGCGAAGGCGATGACGACCACGAGGGCGAGCACCGACTGCACCTGGCCGGCCCGGTAGGGGGAGCGGAACCGCGGGTGGGCGGCGGCGAAGAACCCCGGCAGCACGCCGTCCTCGGCGAGGGCGAACGCGTAGCGGTTGATCGTGTTGTGGAACGCGAGCTGAGCGGCGTACACGCTGGTGACGATGAGGACCGACATGATCGTCGCGGCCCAGGGTCCGACGTACTGGGTGATGGCGGTGAAGAACAGCGCCGGCGGGTTCTCCCTCGCCACGTCCTGCACCTGGGCGGAACCGAAGGCCTGGACGACGGCCCAGACGATGAAGGCGTACGTCAGCGCCATGCCGGTGATGGCGATGTAGGTGGCCCGGGGAATGGTGCGTTCGGGGTCGCGGGCCTCGCGGCGGTAGATCGCGGTGGACTCGAACCCGGTGTACGCGGCGAAGGCGAAGGCCATGGCGGCGCCCATCCCCGGCTGGAAGACGGCGGAGGGGGTGAACGAGGTGGCGTCGAGGTGGCCGGTCCCGCCCTTGGCCAGGACCGAGAACGCCAGCAGCAGCAGGATCGCGGTCTCGGCCACGAGCAGGACGCCGAGGACCTTGGCACCGACGTCGATGCCGGCCCAGCCCACGAGGTACACGAGGCCGATGGCGACCACAGCGATGAGCCACCACGGCACGTCGACCCCGAACAGCGTCACCAGCGTCGACTTGGCCTGGACGGCGAAGAGGCCGTACACCCCGACCTGCAGCGTGTTGTACGACATCAGGGCCAGCAGGGCGGCGGCCAGGCCCCAGGTGCGGCCCAGGCCCTTGGTCACGTAGGCGTAGAACGCGCCGACGGCGCCGACGTGCTTGGTCATGCGGGTGAAGACCACGGCGAAGACCGTGAGGGCGACCCCGCCGACGAGGTAGGCGACCGGCGCGCCGACGCCTCCGATCGCGATGGCCAGCGGGGATATCCCCGCGAGGACCGTCAGGGGCCCGGCGGCGGCCACGACCATGAACACGATGCTGCCGGTGCCGAGGACGCCGTGCTTCAGGTGCGTGGCGTCGCCCGGCGGCACGGCGGGGGAGGGGGGCGTGGACACGGGGGCGTTCCTCTCGTCGGACGGTCGGCGGTGACTCCAGGAGGTTGCTGGTCTCGGACGGCCGTACGAGTGCAGCACGTCGGGACGCGCCCGCACAAGACTTCCGTCCCCACCAATCCGTCAGGTTTACTGACACCACTCTGCGTCACCACCGACGCCCCTGGAGGGGTTCCATGTCCACGCCGCCGCCACCGTCCCTGCGCTTCGCCTTCGAGGCCCGTGTCGCGTGCGATCCGCCGCTGCGCATCGGGCGGGGGGAGCGCGAAGAGGTCTGGTTCACTCCGATCACCGGTGGCACCGTCGAGGGGCCACGCCTGCGGGGCAAGGTCCTCCCGCACGGCGGCGACTGGTCCGTCTCGCGGGCCAACGGCACCGAACTGGACGCCAGGTACCTGCTCCAGGCCGACGACGGCGCCGTCATCGACATCCGCAACCGCGGGTTCTGGGTCTCCACCCCCGAGGTCGAGGCCCGCGCCGACGCCGGCGAGCCCGTCGAGGAGACCGAGTTCTACTACCGGACGTCGGCGCAGTTCCAGACCGACGCCCCGCAGCACGAGTGGCTGACCCGGACCGTCGTCGTCGGCCTGGCCCGTCCCGAACCGGGGTTCGTCTGCATCCGGTTCCACGAGCTCGCCTGACCCCCTTGCGCATCTCGTGGGCTGCGTCCCATGCTGTGAACCCGTACGAACGTACGACTCATGGGAGCGGACATGACCACGATGCACTCCGAGCGGCCGGTCGCTCTCGTCACGGGCACGGGTAGCCCCACCGGGATCGGGTTCGCGTGCGCCCGACTCCTCGCCCGCGACTTCGCGGTCGTGGTGGCCGCCACGACCGCCCGGATCCACGAGCGCGTGGCCGAGCTGCGGCGCGAGGGGGCGACGGCCGAGGGGTTCGTGGGTGACCTCACCGATCCCGACACCGCGCAGGCGCTCGTGCAGACGGCGGTCGACGCCTTCGGCCGCCTGGACGTCCTCGTGAACAACGCCGGAATGGTCTCCGTGTCGGGGGCGGAGGAACCCTCCGCGTTGGAGTCCACGACCCTGGAGGACTGGCGGGCGGGGATCTCCCGCAACCTCGACACCACCTTCCTCGTCACCCGCGCCGCCCTGCCCCACCTCCCCGCGCAGACGGGTCGGATCGTCACGGTGTCGTCGGTGTCCGGCCCCGTCATGGCCTACCCGGGGGACGCGGCCTACCACGCCGCCAAGGCCGCCACCGTCGGCCTGACCCGATCGCTGGCCATCGACCTGGCGGACCGCGGCATCACCTGCAACGCCGTCGCCCCGGGCTGGATCGAGACGAGCTCCTCGTCGGAGAAGGAGGTCGAGATGGGGCGGGCCACGCCCATGCGGCGTCCGGGACGCCCGGAGGAGGTGGCCTCGCTCGTGGCGTTCCTCGCGTCCCCGGGGGCGTCGTACCTCACCGGTCAGGTGCTCGTGGTCGACGGCGGGAACTCCATCGCCGAGGAGCGCGGGGGCGGTCCGCGGTGACCGCGTCCCTCAGCGTGGACGACGCCGCCGCGCTCGTCCGCTCGACCTGGGGTCTGGACGCCCACGTGCTCGAGCGCGGCAGTTCCGAGGCGCAGGTCTTCGACGTCCGCGCGATTGACGGCACGCGCACGGCCCTGAAGGTGCTGCGCGCCGGCGAGGACCGCGACTTCCTGCGACTGCAGTCCGAGGTCGCCGAGCACGTGGCCTCCGCCTGCCCGGACCTGCGCACCCCCCGCGAGCTCGGCGGCACGACGGGAGGGACGTCCCTGCCCGACGGCCGGACGGCGGTGCTCTCGACCTGGGTCCCCGGGCGGGTGCTGGGGGAGGTGAGCCACCTCGGCCCGCACGTGATCCGCAGCCTGGGACGGGTGGCGGGTCGGGTGAGCGCGGCCCTCGCCGGGTTCACGCCCACCGGGGGAGCCGCCACGGCGGTGCACCGGGTGTCCGACTGGGACCCGCAGCACGCGCGGGAGACCCTGCGCCGGGTGGAGGCCGATCTCCCGGCGGTGCAGCGGGCCCTGGTCGTCCGCGCCCTGACCGTCCTGGACGCGTCGTTCCCCGTGGCGGACGCGTTGCCCCGGCAGCTGGCCCACACCGACATCACCGACTGGAACGTCCTCGGGTCCCGTCGGGCCGCGGACGGTTCCGTCACCATCGACGGCGTCATCGACTTCGGCGACCTCGTCCACACCTGGCGCCTCAGCGAGGTCGCCGCGCCGGCGCACGCGGCGGCGTCCCGGCAGCTCGCCGACCCCCTCGGCGCGGTCGGCGACGTCGTGCGGGGTTTCACCTCCGTCGTCCCGCTGACCGCCGCCGAGATCCATCACCTCTGGACCGTCGTACTGGCGCGGGCCGCTCTCTGCGTCGCCCTCGAAGCAGCGGAGGCGCTGCACGCCGACGACAACCGCTACCTCACGGACCTCGTCGCGACCGACGGCGCGGCGCTCGGCGCGCTGCTCCAGGTCGACGCTCGGGTCGCCGCAGCCGTCCTGCGCGATGCCGCCGGTCACGCCGCCGTGCCCGCTCCGGCCGTGGACGGGGTTCCGGTCCTCGCCGACACCTCCGGTCTGGAGGTGTTGCGCCGTTGGGGCGACCCGGTCGACCTCCCGGGCGAGGAGGACCGGGTGGTGGACCCGGTCGGCACGGCGCTGTCGACGGAGGTCGCCGTCCCCGAACGCACCCCCGTCCTCTCGCCGGTCGCGGGCACCGTGGGCGCGGTCGAGGACGACGAGGTGCAGATCCTGACCGCCACCTCGGTGTTCACCCTGGGCGGTGTGCGACCCAGGCTCCCGGCGGGTCGGACCGTCGCCGCGGGGGACGTCGTGGGCGTCGTGCGGGAGGACCGGCTGCGCGTCCACGTCGGCTCCGCGGTGGGGTTGCCGCAGACCTGCCGGGCGCGCGACCTCCCGGCACTCGCGGCCCTGTGCCCGGACCCCGCGGAACTGCTGGGTCTTCCTGCGCGCGGGAACCGGACCGCACCGGGGACGTCACGCGGCCGGTACGTCGCGGCGGCACAGGAGCTCTACTACGACCAGCCGGCCACGATCGTGCGCGGGCGGGGGCAGTGGTTGTGGGACGACTCGGGCCGACGGTTGCTGGACGTGGTCAACAACGTCGCCGCGGTGGGGCACGCGCACCCGCGCGTGACCGCGGCTGCCGTCGACCAGTTCCAGCGGCACAACACGAACTCGCGGTTCCTCTACGACGCGATGGACGAGTACGCCGAACTCCTCGCGACCGTGCTGCCCGAGGAACTCCGGTGCCTGTTCTTCGTGAACTCCGGCAGCGAGGCCGTCGACCTGGCGTTGCAGCTCGCGCGGGCGCACACGGGGCGACGCCCCGTCGTGGCCCTGGAGAACGCGTACCACGGCTGGACCACCGGGACGTGGGAACTGGCGACGATGCCGGGGGACCGGCCGGACTGGCGGAGCACCCTGTCCCCGGACGTGTGGATCGCGGAGGCGCCCGACGCCTTCCACGGCGCGCACGGTGACGACCTCCCCGCCTACCTGGCCTCGCTCACCGACCAGCTGACCGACCTCGCCGCGCGCGGTGGCCCGGCGGCCTTCGTCTGCGAACCGCTGCTCGGGTCCCAGGGGGGCGTCGAGCCGGTCCCCGGCTACCTCCGGTCGGCCTACGAGATGGTCCGCGCCGCCGGCGCCGTGACCATCGCCGACGAGATCCAGGTGGGTTTCGCGCGCACCGGGGCGACGTTCTGGGCGTTCGAGGCCGAGGGCATCGTCCCGGACGTCCTCGTGGCGGCCAAGGCCGTCGGCAACGGGCACCCGCTGGGGTTCGTGGCGTGCCGGCCCGAGATCGCCGAGTCGTTCGCCGCGCAGCGGTCCTTCTTCTCCTCCCCCGGGGGCGGGCCGGTCTCCTGCCGCATCGGGACCGCGGTCCTGCGCGCCGTGATCGACGAGGGCCTGCAGCAGAACGCCCACACCGTCGGTGCCCGCCTGTCCGAGCGCCTCGGTGAGCTGGCGCGGACGTCACCGGTGGTGGGTGCCGTCCACGGACGCGGCCTCTACCGGGGCGTCGAACTCGTCTCCGGGGACGGGTCGCGCAACCCCATGGCCCCCGGTGCGGCCCGCAGCATCGCGGAGCGGATGCGGGAACTCGGGGTCATCACCCAGCCCACGGGCATCGACGGCAACGTCCTGAAGTTCAAACCCCCGCTGTGCATCGAGGAGGTGGACGCCGACTTCTTCGCCGACCAACTCGAACGCGCCCTCGCCGAACACCAGGAGATCCCATGTCGATGACGACCAGCGACTCCGCCGGTCCCGACGTCGAAGCGCACCACGTCGACCCCGTCCCGGAGACCGACCGGCGTGGGCGGGCCCGCGACCTGTTCGCGGTGTGGTTCTCCGCCAACCTCAACGTCGGGAACTGCATCTTCGGGTTCGTCATCGCCCTCACGTGCCCGAACATCTGGTACGCCGCGCTCGCGGTGGTCCTCGGCAACGTGCTCGGCACGGTCCTCATGGCCCTGCACTCGGTGCAGGGGGCACGCCTCGGGATCCCCCAGCTCATCCAGAGCCGTGGGCAGTTCGGGTACTACGGAGCCCTCGTCCCCGTCGCCGCGGCAATGCTCATGTACGCCGGGTTCACCGTGTCCGTCACGGTGGCCGGGGGGCAGTCCATCGCCGCGGCCACCGACGGCGGTTTCGGCATCCGGCCGGCGATGCTGCTCATCGCCGCGGTCAGCTTCGTCATCGCGCTCGTGGGGTACAACGCCATCCACCACGTGTCGAAGTGGGCGACCGTCCCCCTGACGATCGCGCTGCTCGTCATCGGCGTCGCCGCCGTCGTGCACCCGCACACCCCGGCCCCGGCCGGACCGGTCACGCTGGCGGGTTTCCTCACCGCCACCGGCGTGGCCACGTCGTTCGCGCTCACCTACGCGCCGTTCGTGTCGGACTACTCCCGCTACCTGCCCTCGCGGACGTCCGGGCGCGCCGTGTTCGGGTGGACGGCGGCCGGGGTGTTCCTGTCAGCCACGGCCGTCTGCCTGCTCGGTGCCTTCATCTCGTTGAAGTTCGGTGCGGCGGACATCTTCCTCGGGGCCCGCGCAGCGATGGGCGGGGGCGGCGCCGCCGAGGTCGTCCTCCTCGTGTCCGCCGTCGGGCTCGTCCTGACCAACGTCCTCAACGTGTACGGCGGGATGCTCAACCTCATCACCGGCCTGTCCACCTTCGTCCGGGTGAGCACCGGCTTCCGGACGCGGCTGCTGACGCTGCTGCCCACGTTCGTCCTCGGCACGACGCTGGCGATGTTCGCCTCGGGCGACTTCAGTGCGAACCTCTCGGCGTTCATCTCCCTCCTGCTCCTGCTGCTCATCCCGTGGGGCGCGGTGAACCTGGTCGACTTCTACCTCGTCCAGCACGGCACCTACGACGTCAGCGCCATGTACGCGCGGAAGGGTCCCTACTGGGAGAACCGTCGCACCTGGACCGTCCGCGGGGTCAGCTGGAAGGTGATGGCCTCCTACGTCATCGGCGTCGCTGCCGGCTTCCCCTTCGCCGCGAACTCCTGGTTCACCGGGCCGCTGGCCGAGCGCCTGGGCGGCGGGGACGTCTCCTGGATCCCCGGCCTGCTGGTCACCACGGCGGTCTACGTCGCCCTCGTCTCCCTGTCCCGTGGTCAGGCCGTCGGTGGCCCCGCCACCCACGAGCACACCGCCCCCCGTGAAGGAGCCACCCCGTGACCACCGTCCCCGTCGTCCTCGCCCCTGACCACGAGGGGCACCACCCGGACGTCGAGGTCCAGTGCGGCCGCCCCATCCCCGCCTTCGACACCCCGGCCCGCATGGAGTCCGTCCTGGCGGCGCTGCGCGGGACGGCGTGGGCCCGGCAGGTGGAACCGACCCCACGCGGGGACGTCGACGCCGCCATGGCCCGCGTCCACGACACCGACCTCCTGGACTTCCTGCGCCGTGCGTGGGACGAGGCACCGCGTGAGACCGACGACGGCGGTCTGCTGTTCGCCGACACCTTCTGGCACCAGGGGCTGCAGACGCCGGCCGCGGTCCGCCCGGTGGACGTGACCGAGGGTGGTGCGATGGGCCGCTACTGCTTCGACACCATCACCGGGGTGGGGCCCGGGACGTGGCGCGCAGCCCGCGGGTCGGTGCTGACCGCGCTCACGGCTGCCGACGCGGTGCTGGCGGGCGACCGGCTCGCCGTGGGCCTGTGCCGGCCCCCGGGCCACCACGTCACCCGGTCGGTGTTCGGCGGCGGCTGCTACCTCAACAACGCGGCCATCACCGCGCAGTCGCTGCGCGACCGGGGTGTGGCCACGGTGCTCGTCGTCGACGTCGACTTCCACCACGGCAACGGAACGCAGGCCCTCTTCCACGACCGGGCCGACGTCGTCTACACGTCGCTGCACGGGGACCCACGGCGGTCCTACCCCTACTTCACGGGACACGCGGAGGAACGCGGCAGCGGAGACGGCTCCGGGGCCACCATCAACGTCCCACTGCCCCCGGGCGTGGAGGGCGCGCAGTACCTCGACCTCCTGCAGGACGCCCTGCAGCGGTCCGCGGCCCACGCCCCGGAGGCGGTCGTCGTCTCGCTGGGGTTCGACACCTTCCGTGGCGACGTCTCGGGCGACGCGCTCCTCGACACCCCCGACTACGCGCGGATCGGGGAGGCCGTCGCCGGCCTCGGACTGCCCCTCGTCGTCCTGCTCGAGGGCGGCTACAGCGTCCCGGCCCTGGGGGAGAACCTCGTCGCCTGGTTGGATGGCGCGCGGGGAGTGCACGAGCGGTGAGGGGGCGCAGCGTGGTCGCGGTCGGAGACCTGCCGGACGGGCTGGAGGACATGCCGCCGAGCCGCAAGGGCGTGCAGCGCAAGACGGAGATCGTCGACGCAGCCCTCCGGGTCATCGGCCGGGACGGCATCCAGGGCGTCTCGATGCGCGTCGTGGCGGCCGAGGCCTCCGTCCCGCTGGGCACCACGACGTACTACTTCAAGGACAAGGACGCGCTCATCGCGGCGGCGTTCTCCTGGCACACCCAGCGCGAGACCGCGCGGGTGGTCGCGGCCATCGCCACGCTGGGCGGCGACCTCACTGCGGCGCAGGTGGCGGGCCGGCTGGCGGACTTCGTCATCGCGGGCCTGACCGAGCACCGCTGGCAACTCCTCACGGAGTACGAGTTCCTCAACGCCGCCGCCCGGCGCGACGACCTGCAGCGCGCGTCCGCAGCCTGGCTGCAGAGCCTGCAGGCGCACCTGGAGGCGACCGTGACGGCGCTCGGGTCGTCGAGCCCGCGCACGGACGCGCGCCTGGTCCTGTCGGTCCTCGCCGGGCTCGAGGTGGACCACCTCGGGGCCCCGTTGCAACCGGCCGCGCGTCGGGCCATCCGGGCCACGCTGGAACGCCTCTTCGCGGGGCTGGACCTGCTGTGGTCCGCCCCCACCCCCTGACCACGAGAGGGCACACACCGTGCACGAGAACGACCACGTCCCGAGCGCGCTGGCGCACCCCCGGCGCGCTCCCGGCCTGCCCGTCGACGCGACCGCGGTCCCGCGGTACGCGGGGGAGGGCACCTTCGCCCGGCTGCCGCGCTTCGCCGACCTGCCCGGCGCCGACACCCTCGTGTGGGGGGTGCCGTTCGACTCCGGCGTCAGCTACCGCCCCGGCGCCCGTTTCGGCCCGGGGCACGTCCGCCAGTCCTCGCGCCTGCTGCGCCCCTACAACCCGGCCCTGGACGCGAGCCCCTTCGAACGCCGGACGGTCGCCGACGCAGGGGACGTCGGCGTCAACCCGTTCGACCTGCAGGAGGCGATCGACACCGTCCACGCCGCGGCGCGGGAACTCAGCGGCACGGGCCGGACCCTGCTGACGATCGGCGGTGACCACACCATCGCGCTGCCGCTCCTGCGGAACCTGCACGCGATGCACGGGCCGATCGCGGTGCTGCACTTCGACGCGCACCTCGACACCTGGGACACCTACTTCGGTGCCCCGTACACGCACGGAACCCCCTTCCGCCGCGCCGCGGAGGAGGGGCTGGTCGACTTCGAGCACTCCGCCCACGTCGGCATCCGCGGGCCGCTGTACTCCTCCCTCGACCTGCAGGAGTCCGCCTCGCTCGGGTTCACCGCCGTGAACGCGCGGGACTTCGTGCGCCGGCCTCTGGACGACATCATCAGCGAGGTCCGCACCCGGCTGGGGGAACGACCGGTCTACGTCTCTCTCGACATCGACGTGCTGGACCCGGCGTTCGCGCCGGGGACGGGAACTCCGGAGGCGGGCGGTCTCACGAGCGCCCAGCTGCTCGAGGTCCTGCGGGGCCTGGACGGGCTGGACGTCGTGGGCGCGGACGTCGTGGAGGTGTCCCCGGCCTACGACCACGCCGAGATCACCGGCATCGCCGCTGCGCACGTCCTGTACGAACTCCTCAGCGTCCTCCCGCGTCCTCGTCGCTGAGCGGACGTGCCGGGTCGACGCAGCGGTCGGACGGGGCTCTCAACCGAGGAGCGCGCCGTCCGCAGTGGTCGATCCGAGGTCGATGTTGGTCCCCGAGTTCTGGAGCAGGCTCACCCACACTTCGACCTTGACGTCCCCGAACCGGCCGTTCCAGTCGCTGACCACCCGATCGCACAGGGCCGGGAACAGGGGCTGCAGGTGGTGGTCGCTGGTGACGAAGGTGAGAACGACGTCAGGTGCCACTGCGGCCTCCAACGCCGACCGGTTGAACGAGATCGTGGTGCACCGGTTCAGCTCCACGATGATGTCGTTCTCGGGGATCCCGAGGACGTCCCTGGTGGCCGCGAACAGCATGTCCAGGACGGCGTCCGCGTCTTCGGTCAGGCGGGACTGGGCGTCCTCGCTCTTGGGGAGGACGTTGACGTACGTCATCGTGCAGTTCCGTTCCGGGGGAGAGGCGGGACGTCCAGGGGTGGCCACGTCTCCGGGCAGTGGCCGGCGACGAGGCGGGCGTCCCCCTCCCGGGTCAGCCGGGTGAGCCGGTCGTGCGACGAGCGCACCAGCGGTGCGTCCTGCTCGCGGGCCCAGGTGCCGACGACCCGGTCGAGGTCGATCCCGGCCTGCAGGTCGATGGCGTCCATGGCGAACAGCCACGTGCGTTCCGCAGTGGTCACCCGGTAGGACATGTGGCCCGGGGTGTGGCCGGGGGTGGAGACGGCGTCGACGCCAGGAGCGATGACGGCGTCACCGTCGAGGAGGCGCCAGCGGATGGCCGGATCGTCGTAGTCCTCGCGGAGGTACGCGTCCTCCCGACCGGCACCGTTCATCGCGAACTCCAACTCGTTGCGCTGGATGCAGACCTCGACACCGGCTGCGGCCAGGTGGCGCAGACCCCCCGAGTGGTCGAAGTGCAGGTGCGACACAGCAGCGACGGCGATGTCCGACGGCTCCAGCCCGTGGTCCGCGAGGGCGTCGACGAGTGGATCGCCGTCGGTCAGGAACTCGGGCAGCCCGGCGGGGGCGTAGAGGTCCCTGTCGGGGTTCTCGCCGCGGAACCGCCGAGCGTCCGTCCCCGTGTCGAGCAGTACCCAGCCCATCGACGTCAGGACGAGGATCGCGCACACGGGCTCGCGCAGGATGCGGTCGCTGCCGCCCTCCAGCGACACCGATTCGGGCATCTGGTCCCATGCCAGGGTCAGGCAGATGAGGCCCTCGGCCACCTGGTCCGAGCGAACTGCTCGGGACGCTTCTGTTCTCATCGTGGGGTCCTCTCGCAACGAGCGCCGCGACGACGAGGAGTCGTCAGCGGGGCGGAACGTGCGGGGACGACGACACCGTCCCGGCTTCTCCCGCACGTGCACTCAGTCAAACACGTTCGTCACGACGCCGACAACAGTTCCCCCGCGAGCGGCGTTGCTGTCAGGCGGTGGGGCAGCCCAGTTGCGCTGCAACGGCGACCATCGCCCGCCGAGCCTCCTCGTGCGTCGTCACGCGGTCGGCGACGATGTGGATGCCGTAGCCGTCCTCGAGAGCGACGAAGGTCCGGGCCACGAGCTCCGCTCCCAGGGCCGGGGAGAACACGCCCTCGTCCACCCCGGCGGTGACGATGCCCTGGTACGTCGCACACTGACGGCGGTTCAGCTCCCGCATCAGTTCTTCGTGCAGCACCGAGTTCCCGGCGAGGACGTCGAGTTCGAGGAGCAGCCGCATCAGGGCGTCGTCCGGGCCGGAGGGGAGGCCGGCGCGGATCGCGATCCCGAGCCTGGCGCGGGGATCGGGTTCGGCGGCGACGAGCGCATCGCGCTCGTCGCAGAACCGGGTGACACCCGCCGCGTGCGCTTCGACGAGGAGCGAGTCGAGGTCGTCGTAGTAGTAGAGGACGGCGCCGCGCGTCAGCCCTGCCTTCTTCGCGACGTCGCTCAGCGACAGCGAGCGCAGGCCGCGTTCGAGACCGGCCGCGTAGGTCGCCTCGATGAGGGCGCTCCGTCGCGCCGCCTGGTCACGGTGACGGGCCATGGGTTGACAGTACACACGCGCTGTGCGAATCTCCCCCAGATTCTTTGACGCAGACGTCAAAGAATGACGAGGTCTTCGAGAAGAGGGTCCGCAGATGTCGCAAGCACCGGTCAGCCCCATCGGCGACGAGACGCGGCCGGCTCCGGAGGGCCTCGAGCGGTCCCTCGGCGTCGGCGGCAACGTGCTGCTGACGCTGTCGTCCATCTCGCCGGCGGCGAGCGTCTTCATCCTCGGTGGTGCAGCTCTGGCCACCTACGGAACGGGCGTGTTCTGGGGATTCCTCGTCGGCGGGGTCATCAGCCTCCTGGTGGCCCTGTGTTACGCGGAACTGGGGTCTCGCCACCCGATCGCCGGCGGTGACTACGCGCTCGTCAGTCGGACGCTGGGTCCGGCGTCCGGGAGCGCCGTCTTCTTCCTGGGGCTGATCTCCCTGCCGATGTCGCAAGCGGTCTTCGCCCTCGGTGTCGCCGACTACCTGGGCGTCACGATCGCCGGGATGGATCCCGTCGTGACCGCGCTCGTCGTGACGGTCATCGCCACCGTCGTGTCCTGCTTGACGATCCGCACCAACGCGTGGGTGACCGGTACGTTCCTGTTCGTCGAGGTCGCCGCTCTGGTGTTGCTGACCACGCTCGGCGTGGCCCACGTCGAGCGTCCCCTCACCGACCTCCTGGATCCGCAGGCGATCGGCGACGGCGGATCCCTCGCCCCGGTCGGCATCGCCGGCCTCGTCCTGGTGGTGACGCAGGGGGTGTTCGCACAGTTCGGTTTCGGGGGAGCGGTGTACTTCGCGGAGGAGACCAGGGATCCGCGACGGAACATCCCCCGTGCGGTGCTCTGGTCGGCGGTCGTCACCGTCGTCCTCGAGGTGGTCCCGCTCACCTCCGTCATGCTCGGCGCGGACTCCATCGAGGGCCTCGTCGGCTCCGACCTGCCCGTGCAGGCGTTCCTCGAACAGCGCGCCGGTCACGCCCTGTCCGTCTTCGTCCTCCTGTCGATGGCCCTCGCCATCCTCAACGCGAACATCGCGCTCAGCCTGCAGGCGGGGCGGCTGCTGTACGTCGCCGCCCGCGACGGCGCGTTGCCACCGCTGCTCGCGCTGCCGCTGTCCCGCGTGTCCGGGGCGGCACACATGCCGCGCGTGGCGACCGTCGTCATGGGGGTCATCTCGGGCATCTGCTGCCTGTTGCCGATGACCGTGCTCGCCAACGCCACCGGGTCGCTCGTCGTCACCGGTTTCGCGTTCATCGCCGTCGCGGCCGTCGTCGTGCGTCGCCGACCGGGGGCAGGGGAAGCGGGACTGTTCCGGATGCCCCTGTGGCCGGTGCCAGCGCTCGTGGCGCTCCTGGTCATCGTCGCGGTCGTGGGGATCGGCGTCTTCGACCCCTCCCAGTGGGTCAGCCTCGGCGTCGCGGCGGGGATCGTGGTCGCCGGGTACGTCTACCACACGGTGTACCTGCGGTCCCGGAACGGGACGCAGTTCCTCATGGTCGAGGTGGGCGACGAGAGGACCGGAGGCACCGCCTGATCGACGGCTGCGTTCCAGCCCCCGCGGTGGCCGCGGGGGCTGGACGCCGTCGGAGACGGGACACCGTCCCCAGGGTCAGGCCTTGTGCTGCGCCGAACGGCGGGCGGAGTTGCCCTGCTCCTCGGCCTTGGGGTCCGTCAGGTCCTGCTTGGCCGACACGCCCTCGCGGATCCGCCGGCCGATCTCGCCGTCGACGTTGTCCCAGTAGGCGAAGGCCCGCGTGAGCACGGCGTCGCTGACGCCGTTCAGCAGGTGGCCCACGACGTTGTCGACGAATCGACCACGGGCCGCGTCGTCCATCACGTCGTTGAGGAGCGACCGGGCCTGTCCCCAGTCGTCGTCCTGCGCGTGCTGCTCGTAGGCGGCCCGCACGGGTTCACCGCCCGCGTCCCAGCGCCCGGTGTGCCCGGCGCGCTGGGGGTCGGCTGCGGGTCCGCCGTAGGAGTTCGGAGCGTAGACCGGGTCGCCGGGGTTGCTGTACCGCATGGCCCCGTCCTTGGCGTAGCTGTTGACGGGGGACTTCGCGTGGTTCACCGGCAGCTGGGCGTAGTTCGCGCCGATGCGGTAGCGGTGCGCGTCGGCGTAGCTGAACATGCGGCCGAGCAGCATCTTGTCCGGGCTGACGCCGATGCCCGGGACCATGTTCGACGGCTCGAAGGCGGCCTGCTCGATCTCGGCGAAGTAGTTCTCGGGGTTCCGGTTCAGCGTGAGCTTGCCGACCTCGTGCAGCGGGTAGTCGCTGTGCGGCCACACCTTCGTCACGTCGAAGGGGTTGAACCGGTAGCCGGCGGCGTCCTCGTCCGGCATGAGCTGGACCGACAGCGTCCACGAGGGGAACTCCCCGTCGCGGATGTGCTCGCTCAGGTCGCGGATGTGGTAGTCCGTGTCGATCGAGGCCATCTGGTCGGCCTCGTCCTGCGTGAAGAACTCGGCGCCCTGGTCGGTCGTGAAGTGGTACTTGACCCAGGTGCGCTTCCCCTCGGCGTCGATCCACTGGAACGTGTGCGAGCCGTAGCCGTTCATGTGCCGCCAGGTGCGCGGGATGCCGCGGTCACCCATGAGCCACGTCACCTGGTGCGCGGACTCGGGGGAGAGCGTCCAGAAGTCCCACTGCATGTCGTGGTCGCGGAGGTGGGTGTCGGCGCGGCGCTTCTGGCTGCGGATGAAGTCCTGGAACTTCAGCGGGTCCTTGACGAAGAAGACCGGGGTGTTGTTGCCGACGAGGTCGTAGTTCCCCTCGGACGTGTAGAACTTCAGGGAGAACCCGCGCGGGTCGCGCCAGGTGTCCGGGGTCCCGGACTCGCCGGCCACGGTGGAGAAGCGCGCGAGCACGGGCGTCGTGGTGCCCGGCTGGAACAGCGCGGCGCGGGTGTGCGTGGAGACGTCGCCCGTCACGCGGAACTCGCCGAAGGCGCCGCCGCCCTTGGCGTGCACGACGCGCTCCGGGACGCGTTCGCGGTTGAACTGGGCCATCTTCTCGATGAGGTACGCGTCGTGGAGCAGGATCCCGCCGCCGGGACCCTGGGTCAGGGAGTGCTCGTCGCTCGCGACGGGGATGCCCGCGTCGTTCGTCGTCGGCGCGCCGGGTGCGGTGGTTTCCATCTGCTCGGTCACGCCCTCAGCATCAGCGCGTGCTCGACCCTCCGCATCCGGGAGCGGACGCCCTGCAGGTGACGTCCAGCGCACCGTCAGGCGCGGCGGACAGCTCCAGCCGCAGCCGCGTCAGCCGGTCTCCCCAGACTCCGCGCAGCATGTCGTCGTCCAGTTCCCGCACGTCGAGGCCGGCCCCGACCACCGACGACGGGTCCCAGCACAGCTCGAGCGCACCCGCCCCGTCGAGCGCCTCGACGACCGCGCGACCCGTGGTCAGCTGGACCGCACCGGCGAGGACGAGGTGCACGGCGGAGGCCGCTCCGGCGTCGGCGCCGCTCCACCGGTCGCTCAGCAGCACCTCGTCCCGGCGTCGGTCGAGCCGCACCGTGCGCCGCCACGAGCGCACCCCGCTGCCCGGGTAGGCGTCCTGCAGGTCCATCGCGACCTCGTCGACGTCCTCCTCGAGACGGAGCGCGAACTCGCGCGCGCTGCTGCTGCGCCCGGGCGCCTGGTCGACCCCGCCCAGCTGCGGCACGGAGTGCCAGGCGCTGCCCATCGTCCAGATCCCGTACCGGCCGGACCCGAACGTCGCCGCGGTGTAGGTGGGCCGGCCGGGATCGACCACCACGGGAACCCCGCGCAGGGCGACGACGACGGACCCGACGTCGCAGTGGTTGTGGTGCTCGTCGTCGTGACCGCCCTTGACCCCGACGCTCAGGGAGTCCGACCGCGCCACGAGGACCTGCAGCGAGGACAGCACCGACCGGCGGGGCTGCACGGGCGCGGCGGCCCGGTCGCGCGCGGCCCACCACTCGTCGTCGGCCAGTTCGCGCACGACCCGCCCGAGCCCGACACGGACGTCGACCCGGGGACGCCCCGCCCGTTCCTGTTCCGCGGCGAGGAACGCCGCGTGGGCCTGCGCCTCGACGTTGCCGACCGCGCGGGCCGCGGCGTTCAGGGCGTGCCAGGGCAGGTCGTCGGCGGCGCGGGCGCGGGAGTCGGCGAAGGACGCGTGCCACGTCCCGCCGAGGTGCAGGGCGGAGGCGAAACCCGTCGTCGCCCGCAGCCGCGGTTCCAGCGTCCAGTCCTGGACCAGGTCGAGCGCCTCGATCGCGCGGCACGCGCCGTTGAACCAGTAGTCGAACCCCTCGTCGGTCGCGCCGTCCGCGGGGAGCGCCGCGACGTAGCGGTCGATCCCCTCCACGGCGAGCGCGACCAGCCCGGCGCGTTCGGCCCCGTCCGTCAGGGCGAGGGCGGCGGTCAGGACGTTGCCGTGGATCCACGGGTTCCAGTTGTGGACGTCGCCCTCGAGACCCAGCCAGTGCCAGTCCCGCCGCTGCCGGAACGGGTCCAGGACGCGCACGCGCACCTCGTGCCGCAGCCGGGCGCGCAGCCCGGGCCAGCGTTCGTCGAGACGGCCCCCGAGGAGGTGGTCGGTCCAGGCGAGCTGGCCGGCGACCTCCCCGGCGCCGAGGTCGAGGACGGGACGCGCGGGATCGGGGACGAGCGTCTCGTCGTGCGCTGGCCAGCACCAGCTCGACTGCTCGCACCGCAGCAGGACCGCGTCGGCCACGGTGTCGAGGAGGACGGGGTCGGCCGGGTCGGCGAGGGCGGCCAGCGCGGCTCGGGAGGTGCGGTGGGTGAGGGCGGCGACCAGCGCCTCGTGCCCGGTGCGGTCGCCGTCGCGGCGCACCCGCGCCCAGGTGCTCGCGGTGGTCTGCGGCCACGGCAGGTCCCGGTCCGCGCGGGCCGCCGCGAGCACGGCCTCGACCTCGCTCGCAGGGACGTGGCCGGGGGGCAGGGCGCTGCCGGAGCGGGGAAGCACGCGTCCACCCTGGCAGACCCGCTGCTAGCGTTCCCGGCGTCATGCCCCGTCTCGTCGACCACGCCGCGCGCCGCCGCGAGATCATCCACGTGACCTGGCGCCTCGTGGCCCGGCACGGGCTGGACTCGGTGACGATGCGGGACATCGCCGCCGAGGCCGGGTACGCCAACGGCGCGCTCAACCGGTACTTCGCCGGCAAGGACGAACTCCTGCAGGCCTCGTTCGAGTACGTGTTCGCGCAGACGAACGACCGGGTGGCGGCGGCGATCGGGGACCGGCGCGGACTGGAGGCGCTGCGGGCGTTCTGCCTCGAGGTGCTGCCGCTGGACGAGACGCGGGTGCTGGAGGCGCGGATCGTCGTCTCGTTCTGGGGGCGTACCGTCGCCGACGACCGGTTCGCGGGCGTCAACGCGGTGGCGTTGCGCGAGTGGCGGACGCAGGTCGTGGGCTGGCTGCAGGAGGCGCGCCGCGCGGGGGACGTCCCCGCGGCGGTCGACGCGGACCTGGCCGCAGCCCACCTGCTGGCCTTCCTCATGGGGGCCCAGACGTTCGTGGTCGCCGAGGAACCCCTGCTGACGCCTCACCAGCAGCGCGCCGCGCTGGACGCCCACCTCGCCCAGATCTCCCGCTGACCGGGTCTTCCCAGGACGGCTCCCTCCGTCCTACTCTTTGCGTCTCCCGCCGGAGACTTACAGAGGAGCCCCATGACCACCGGTCACCCGTTGTCCTCGTTGTCCGCCGACGAGATCGCCGCCGTCCGCGAGGTGCTGGACGCCGCCGGGCTCGTCCGCGAGTCCACCCGCTTCGCCTACGTGGGGCTCGACGAACCGACGAAGGCGGAACTCGCCGCCGGGACGCCGCCGCGGCGGGCCCGCGCCCTGCTGCACGACGTGCGCGTCGTCGCGGCCCGCGACGTCCTCGTCGACCTCACGGCGCGGACGGTCCTGCGTTCGAGCGACCTGGACGCCGCCGTCGACGGGCAGCTGCCCGTCCTCGACGAGGAGTTCGAGCTCGTCGAGCAGCTGCTCGCCACCGACGACCGCTGGCTCGCCGCGCTGGCCGCCCGCGACCTCGACGTCACCACCGTGCGCGTCGCCCCGCTGTCGGCCGGTGTCTTCGAGTACCCCGAGGAGGTCGGCCGGCGCATCCTGCGCGGTCTCGCCTTCGTCCAGGAACATCCCGCCGACCTCGCCTGGGCACACCCGGTGGACGGGCTCGTCGGGTACGTCGACGTCATCGCCCGCGAGGTGACGCAGGTCCTCGACCTCGGCGTCGTGCCCGTGCCGTCGGGGTCGGGGAACTTCGACGACCCCGCCGTGCGCGGGGAACACCGCACGACGCAGAGACCGATCTCGATCACCCAGCCCGAGGGCCCCAGCTTCACCCTCGACGGCGACCTGCTGCACTGGGAGAACTTCACCGTCCGCGTGGGGTTCGACGCCCGGGAAGGCCTGGTGCTGCACCAGGTCTCGTTCCACGACCGGGACCAGGGCCGCGACCGCCCGATCGTCCACCGCGCTTCGATCGCCGAGATGGTCGTCCCGTACGCCGACCCCTCCCCGGTCCGCGCGTGGCAGAACTACTTCGACACGGGGGAGTACCTGGTCGGCCGGTACGCCAACGCCCTGGAGCTGGGCTGCGACTGCGTCGGCGAGATCACCTACCTCGACGCGACCGTCGCGGACGAGCACGGGAACCCGCGGGTCCTGCCGAACGCCGTCTGCATCCACGAGGAGGACAGCGGGATCCTCTTCAAGCACACCGACCTGTGGGCGGGCAGCAGCACCGTGCGGCGTCAGCGTCGGCTCGTCGTGTCGTTCTTCACGACGATCGGGAACTACGACTACGGGTTCTACTGGTACCTCTACCTCGACGGGACCATCGAGTTCGAGGCCAAGGCCACGGGAGTCGTCTTCACCTCCGCCTACCCGGGGGAGGGGTACCCGTACGCGTCGGAGATCGCGCCGGGTCTGGGGGCGCCCTTCCACCAGCACCTGTTCAGCGCCCGCCTCGACATGGCCGTGGACGGGTTCGAGAACTCCGTCGAGGAGGTGCAGGTCGAGCGCGTCCCCGTCGGGCCGGAGAACCCGCGCGGCAACGCGTTCACGACGTCGGTCACGCCGTTGCGGACCGAACTGTCCGCCCGTCGCCAGGCGAACCCCGCCCAGGCGCGGGTGTGGCACGTCTCGAACCCGGGACGCCTCAACGCCCTCGGCCGGCCCGTGGCCTACGCGCTGTTCCCCGAGGGGCAGCCGACGCTCCTGGCGGCGGACGACTCCTCCATCCAGCGGCGCGCCGGGTTCGCGACGGACCACTTGTGGGTGACGGCCTTCGACCCGGACCAGCGCTACTCGGCGGGCGACTTCGTCAACCAGCACCACGGCGGAGCGGGGCTGCCGTCCTACGTCGCGGGGGACCGGGACCTGGAGGCCACCGACCTGGTCGTGTGGCACACGTTCGGGCTGACGCACGTCCCGCGGCCGGAGGACTGGCCGATCATGCCCGTCGACCACACGGGGTTCGTCCTCAAACCCGTCGGGTTCTTCGACCGCAACCCCACCCTCGACGTGCCGCCCTCGGCGGGGGCGCACTGCCACCGGGAGGGGTGACGCACCTCCACCTCGTCGCGGCGGTGGTCGGGGTCGCCGCGGCGCTCGTGGGTTTCCGGACCACCCGCGCCGCGGCGGCCGTCATGACCGCGGCGATGGCCCACTGCCTGCTGGCCGCGTGCGGGCTGGCGGTGCCGTTCCTGCTCACCCCGGTCCTCACGCTGGCCGGTTGGGGCGTCGCCTGGACCGCGGCGGCGGCCTCGCGTCGCAGCGGCTTCCCCAGCCCGGTGCCCGTGGACCTGCTGGCCACGGTCGCGCTGCTGTGGCTGCGGCCCGCGTCCGGCCACGCGCCGTCCCCCGCCGGGGCCCACCTGCACGCGACCGCCGGCCCCACCGGCCTCCTGGCCGTCCTCGTGGCGGTCGGGTGGCTGGTGTCCGCGGCCCGCCGTCTCCGGGTGTGCGGCCTGGGGATGGCGGGCAGCATGCTCGTGACGGCCCTGCTCACCAGCCTTCGGTGAGCACCCGGTCCAGGGCGTCGGCGAAGTAGTCCGCCGACTCCCGGGCGATGCACAGCGGCGGTTTCACCTTCAGGACGTTCTGGTGGTCGCCCGTCGGCTGCATCACCACGCCGAGGTCCAGCAACCGGTCGCAGATCGCCGCGGTCTCGGCGGTGGCCGGTTCCAGCGTGGTGCGGTCCCGGACGAACTCGACCCCGAGGTAGAGGCCGTCCCCGTGGACGGTGCCGAGGAGATCGTGCCGGGTGCCGAGCTCCAGCAGCCGGTCCTTGAGGTGGCCCCCGACGCGGGCCGCGTTCTCCTGCAACCCCTCCTCGCGGATGACGTCCAGCACTGTCGCGCCGACCACGCTGGAGACCGGGCTGCCGCCGGTGGAGGAGAAGAAGTACCCCTGCGTCCGGTACCGGTCGGCGATCTCCCGGCGTGTGACGACCGCGCCGACGGGGGTGCCGTTGCCGACCGACTTCGCGACGGCCACGACGTCCGGCACGACGCCCTGCTGCTCGAAACCCCAGAACCAGTGCCCGAGGCGGCCGTACCCGACCTGCACCTCGTCGGCCACGGCCAGCCCGCCGGCCTCCCGCACCGCGGCGTAGACGGCCTCGAGGTACCCCGGCGGCAGGGCGACGCCGCCCGCGTTGCCGAAGTACGTCTCGGCGACGAAGGCTGCGAGGTCGACCCGTTCGGCGAGCTCGCGGATCGTCGCGACCGCCTCGGGGGCGTAGCGGTGGGCCTCCTGCCCCCGGTACGTCCCGCGGTAGGAGTTCGCGGCGTCGACCGTGTGGACCCAGTCGGGCCGGGTGGCGAGGGCGTTGGGGTTGTCGGCCACCGACGTCGAGACGGCGTCGCTGGCGAACGTCCAACCGTGGTAGGCCTCCCGCATCGCCACGACGTGGCGCCGTCCGGTGGAGGCCATCGCGATGCGCAGCGCGAGGTCGACGGCCTCGGAGCCGGAGTTCACGAGGAACACCGTGTCGAGCTCGTCGGGCAGCGTCGCGGCGATCTTCTCGGCGAACTCGGCGACGGCCGCGTAGTGGAAGCGGGAGTTCGTGTTGAGCAACCGCAGCTGCCGGCCGGCGGCCTCGGCGACGCGCGGGTGCGCGTGCCCCACGGAGGTGACGTTGTTGACCATGTCGAGGTACACGCGACCGTCGACGTCGGCGAGGTGCTCGCGCCAGCCGCGTTCGATCTGGGGCGGCTGCGCGTAGTAGTGCTCCTGCACCTCGGCGAGGACCCGTTCGCGGCGGCGCAGCACCTCGTGGGCGGCGACGGGCACCACCGGGTCGAACCCCAGCAGCGGGGCCGGATCGGCGACCTGCGCCAGCCAACCCGGAGCCTGCGCCGCCCGCACGCGCGCGGGGACGTCGAGGTCCCCGGTGCCGCGCACGACCTGCACGAGCACGGGGGTTCCCGCCGGCAGCCGCCCGAACTCGGCCCCCGCGACCACGGGACCGGCGAGCGCCTCCGCCCCGAGCACCCGCAGCACCGCGGCGTCCCCGACGAGTTCCACGACGGAACCCCGCAATCGCACCTGCCCCGGGAACGGCGCGAGCAGGGGCTGGGCGCGGCCGAGCCACAGGGTGCTGCCGGTGGGGACGGAGGCGGGCGGTTCCGGGCTCAGCGTCGGCGCACCCGTCAGCACGGGCACCCCGTGGGGCAGTGCGACGACGTCCGCACCGGCGGCCAGCAGGCGCGCGGCCTCGCGGTCGAGAGAGCCCGAGTCCTGCCACGCCCCGAGGTCGTTGAGCTCTGAGCGGGTGCTCGCGTCGAGGACCTCCACGACCAGCCCCTCGGGCAGGAGCCGGTCGCCCGTCGCGGGCTCCCGGGGCGCGGAGCGTCCGAGCGCGTCCCGCAGCAGTGCCGTGACGACGGGGAGCGGAACCTCCGCCGCCTTCTCGAAGATGCGCCACTCGCGGTCCAGGCCGTCCTGGGCGTAGGCGTTGCCGGGGTCCAGGACGGCCTGGTCGCGGCCGGACACCACGAGGACGGCCCCGCGCAGGACGACCAGCGGCCAGAGGGCCTCGACCTCGTCGTCGGTGAGGTGGCGTTCGGCGTCGAAGGCGCGGACGGCGGGCAGCACGCTCTCCACCTCCGCGCCGGCGTGGTGCAGCACCGAGGAGATCGTGACCGCGAGCTCGGCGACGCGGTAGGAGCGCAGGGTGTCGCCGAAGTCGACGACGCCGTCGGGCAGCACCCCTCCCGGGGGCACGACGACGTTGTCGTCGGTGAGGTCGAAGTGGCCGAGCTGGCGGGGCAGCCGGTCGGCGAGCGGTTCGAGCGCGGCGAGCGCCGTCCCGGACTCGGTGAGGACCCGCTCCCGCACGCCTGCGTCGGGGTCCTGGGGGGCCAGGAGTTCCACGACCCGCCGCGCGTGCTGCAGGTCCCACTGCAGGACCCGTTCCTGCGCGGGGTCTTCCACGCTCTCCAGCGTGCGGCTGACCGCGGCGGCCAGGACGCCGAGGCGCTCGACGACGGACGGGGAGAGGTGGCGCGAGCCGTTGAGGGTGTGGCCGTGGACGACGGTCAGCAGCCGTGCGTGCAGCCGGCCCCGGGAGGTGTCGAACCACCCGCGCAGGGGTTCGCCGTCCCGGCGCACGACACGCGCCACCCGCAGGTCCGGCCGCCCGGCGGCCACGAGGTCGGCGGCCCGGTCGAGCAGGTCGATCTCTGCCTCGGCGAAGGCGGGGTTGCTGATCTTGAGGACCCCCACGGCCTCGCCGCCGGCGTCGTGGGCCATGAAGTTCTGGTCCTGCTGGCTGCCCAGGGAACGCAGCGTGACGTCCAGCCCCCACGCCTGCGCCACGAGCGTCCGCAGTTCGTCGGCGGGGACGTCGGGCGCGGGCAGCGCGGGCTGGGAGAAGAAGTCGAAGAGCGGCGCGTCGGCGGCGGTCACGCACCGATCCTAGACTGAAAAGTCAGTCAGGATCCAGGGGTCTGCAGCAACCGGCTCGCGACGTCCCGCAGCGCGTGCACGGCCTCGGCCGTCGTCAGCTCGCCCGTGAGCCAGCGGCTGTCCAGGCCCTCCATGAACACCGCGACCTGCAGGGCCACCCCGTCCGCGTCCACGCCGGCCGCCACGTTCCCGGCCGCCTGCGCCTCACGGACCGCGGCCGCGATGTCGTCGGTCCAGGCCCGGCTGGCCGCGGCCATCGCCTCCCGCAGCGCGGGTTCGTGGACCGCGCTGGCCCGCAGCTCGTTCCACGCCCGGGAGTGGTCGACGACCTCCGGGTCGTCGACGAACTCGGCCGTGAACTGCTCGAGCAACCGCTCGACCGTCCGCGCCGGCTCCGCACCCGGCCGCCGGCGGAACGCCAGCGCCTGCCGCGTCACGTGGTCCAGGGCCGCGGTGACGAGGGTGTCCCGGTCGGTGAAGTGGTAGTAGATGAGGCTCGTCGCGACCCCCACCCGGGCGGCGACGTCGCTCACCCGCAACCCCCGCACTCCGACGTCGGCGATCGCCTGGGCGCTCGCGGTGAGGATGTCGTCACGCCGGGACACGCGCGGCAGCCTACCGATCCGCCGCGCCCCTCCTCCCCGCATCCGTAGCGCTACGGATCCCCGGGAGCGTCCGTCCTGGTGGACTCCGGATCCCATCCCGGACAGGACGACGATGACTCCCGAGACGCACCCCACTCACCAGGCCCCCGCCTCCACCGGACTGCGCCGCGGCCGGCTCGGCGTCCTCGGCGTCACCTTCTTCGTGGTGGCCGCCGTGGCCCCCATGGCGGCCATCGTGGGCGGTTCGCCCGTCGTCTTCGCCAGCGTCGGCCCCGGGGCGCCCGCGGTGTTCCTCATGGCCGGGCTGCTGTTCCTCGTCTTCAGCGTCGGGTACGTCACGATGAGCCGGCACCTCACGAACGCCGGGGGTTTCGTCGCCTACGTCGCCCGCGGGCTGGGAACCCGGGCCGGCGCGGCCGTCGCCGGGATCACAGTCCTGTGCTACGTCGCCCTCCAGTGCGGGCTGTGGAGCCAGTACGGGGTCTTCGTCGCGCAACTCGTCGAGAACCGGCTCGGTATCGCCGTGCCCCGCGAGGTCCTGCTGCTGCTCTCGCTCGTCGTCGTCACCGCGCTCACGGCCCGCGGCGTCGACCTGTCGCTCAAGGTCCTCGGGGTGCTTCTCGTGCTCGAGGTGGTCACCTTCGTCGTCCTCGACGTCGTCGTCCTCGCCCAGGGCGGCGGCCCCGACGGGTTCTCGCTGCAGGGCTTCTCCCCGTCCTCGTGGGCCGTCCCCGGACTGGGGGTGGCGTTCCTGTTCTGCGTCTCGTGCTTCACCGGGTTCGAGGCGACGGTGGTGTTCTCGGAGGAGGCCCGCGAACCCCGCCGCACCATCCCGCGCGCGGCCTACCTGGCCATCGGGTTCATCGGCGTCTTCTACGCCTTCACGACGTGGTGCCTGGGCGGGGCCGCGGGGTTCGGCGTCGTCCAGCAGGAGGCCGGCGACAAGCTCGCCGCCAGGACCTTCGTCCCCGACCTCGCCGCCCGCTACGTCGGCTCGGGCTTCGCGACCGTGATGGACGTGCTGGTCGTGACGAGCTTCTTCGCCATGCTCATCGGGTTCCACAACCTGTTCACGCGGTACGTCTTCGCCCTCGGCCGCGCCGGGGTCCTGCCGTCCGTGCTCGGCCGGACGAACCCGCGGACCCGCACCCCAGTGGCCGCGGCCCTCGCCATCGGCGTCGCGGACTTCGGGATGTCCGCGGCCTCCCCGTTCCCAGCCTGACGTGCAACACTGCTCCCATGTCCTCGACCCGGGTGCTGCGACGACGACGCCGACGCGTCTCCTGACCCACCCCTCGTCCGGGGGGTGACGCCGCCGTCGCACCCCGAGGAACCGCAGTGCCCACGATCGAGAACTCCCTCACGTCCCGGCTGACCGCCGCCGCCCTGTCCGCCTTCGGCGTGCACGCCGACCCGGAACTGCGGACGGCCACCCGGCCCGAGTTCGGCCACTTCCAGAGCAACCTCCCGTTGCGGCTGGCCGGACCGTTGGGCGAACCGCCCCGGGTCCTCGGGGAGCGGTTGGTCGACGCGCTGGACGTCGACGACCTGTGCCTGCCACCCGTCCTGGCCGGTGCGGGTTTCGTCAACCTGACGCTGCGGCCGGAGACCCTGGCCCGGACCGTCACCGGGCACGCGGCCCACGCCCACCTGGGGGTCGACAGACCGCCTGCCCCGCAACGGGTCGTCGTCGACTACTCCTCGCCGAACGTGGCCAAGCAGATGCACGTCGGGCACCTGCGGTCGACCGTCATCGGGGACGCCCTCGTCCGGGTCCTGGAGTTCGCCGGGCACGAGGTGCTGCGGCGCAACCACGTCGGGGACTGGGGGACGCCGTTCGGCATGCTGCTGGAGCACCTGGCCGAGCGCGGGTTCCCCGACCAGCCCGACCTCACCGTCCTGGACGACGCGTACCGGGCCGCGCGGCGGCGGTTCGACGAGGAGCCGGGTTTCGCCGACCGTGCGCGGCGGCGGGTCGTGGACCTGCAGGGCGGTGACGTCGCGACGAGGGTCCTGTGGGAGCGGGTCGTGGCCGTGTCGGCCGAGGCGTTCTCCGCGACCTACGCCCGTCTCGGGGTGCGGTTGCAGCCGGGTGACGTGCTGGGGGAGAGCCACTACCAGGACCGGTTGCAGCGGACCGTCGACGACCTCGACGCGTTCGGCCTGCTCCGGGAGTCCGACGGGGCGCTGTGCGCGTTCCCGCCCGGTCTTCCGCCGGTGGTCCTGCGCAAGTCCGACGGGGGTTTCGGCTACGACGCGACCGACGTCGCCGCCCTGCGGCACCGGGTGGCCGTGGACGGCGCGGACCGCCTCGTCTACGTCGTCGACGCCCGGCAGAGCCTCCACTTCGACCAGGTCTTCGCCCTGGCGCGGGCCGCCGGCTGGCTCCCGGCCGCCGTGCGGGCCGAGCACGTCGCCTTCGGGACGGTCCTCGGCGCCGACGGGCGCCCCTTCAAGACGCGGGACGGCGGCACGGTTCCCCTCGGGGCGTTGCTCGACGAGGCCGAGCAACGCGCCGGCTCGCGAGACGTCGGCATCGGGGCGGTGAAGTACGCCGACCTGTCCTCCGGGCTGGGTCGGGACTACGTGTTCGACCTCGACCGCATGGTCGGGACGGACGGCGACACCGGGCCGTACCTCCAGTACGCGCACGCCCGCCTCGCGACCCTGCTGGCCCGAGCTGGAGGCGCGCCGGGGCCGGTGACGGTCCTGGCGCACCCGGCGGAACTGCGGGTGGCGTTCGCGCTGACGCGTTTCCCCGGGGTGTTGCTGGGGGTGGCCCGCACGCTGGAACCGCACCGGTTGTGCGGGTACCTGCACGAACTCGCCGTCGCGGTGTCCGGCTTCTACGAGGCCTGCCCCGTCCTGCGGGCGGAGGAACCGGCGCGTTCCAGTCGGCTCGCGCTGTGCGCCGCCGCCCGGCGGACGCTGGCCACCGGCCTGGACCTGCTCGGGATCGCGGCGCCGGACGCGATGTAGGCGGAGCGGTGCACGAGTCGTGCAGGTCCCGTCGCGCCGGTGTCCGAGACCGGCCGGTGGGAGGAGAGTCGGAGCATGGGAAGGGCTCAGCAGGTGCTGGGATCGTACCGGCCGGTCTCCAGGGCGTTGACGGTCTGACGGGAGACGTCGAGGAGGTCGGCCAGTGCCGCCTGGGTCAGTCCACGCGCGGCGCGCAGTTCCCGGATGCGGTTCTTCACCGGCGGGCAATGACGGCCGCTGCGACCGCCCAGGACAGCATCCCGGCCCCGAACACGATCCAGGGGGTCGCCGTCAGGTGCAGACCGGCGAGGGCGAGCATGCCGACGACCACACACCCGACCATGCCGACGGCGAAACCGACCGCGAGGGCACGGAACTGCAGGAGCTGGGCGTACTCGTCCGATCGGCACAGTCCGCGGACGACGGCCACGATGCACACGACGTAGGCGGCCATGGCCGGCGTGAAGTCCAGGAGGTAGGCGCGCGCCCTGGCGCGGTCGCCCCTGCTCGGACCGGCAGTGTCAAGCTCGCTTTCCATCGGGGTGCACGTCAGAACGGGGGCGGGTCGTCCGAAACGGGTGGGCGGACCTGGCGCCGCCGAAGTTCCTGGAAGACGTACTGGGTCTTGAACCGGTGGTGGCTGCGGCAGAACGCCCGCAGGTTCTCCGCCCTCGTGGGGCCTTGCGGGAACGGGACGACGTGGTCGAGGTCGCAGTCGACCGCCGGGACCGGGCATCCGGGGGCGGTGCAGGTCTCGTCCCGCGCGGTGACGTACCGGCGCAGCGCGGCGCCGGGGCGGTACGTGTCAGCGGCGACGTCGAGGACGTGCCGCGTTCC
This sequence comes from Kineococcus sp. DHX-1, assembly GCF_042473625.1. Taxonomy (GTDB): domain Bacteria; phylum Actinomycetota; class Actinomycetes; order Actinomycetales; family Kineococcaceae; genus Kineococcus. The sequence goes on from NZ_CP170445.1 coordinate 739,778, forward strand.
GGGAGCCACGGTGACGGCCCGCCACTGCGCCCCGGCGGTACCGGCCAGGTCGCGGGCGACGTCGGCGGGGACGGGGCCGACGCCGTCGACCCACGCGGGGTGGTCGTCCAGGCGCAGGAGGGTGGAGGCGTCGATGCGGACGTGCAGCTGGACGGAGGAGGCGGGACGGTGGGTCCGGCCCTGCCGGGTGGGTGCGGGGGCGGGTTCACCGCTGGCTGCTGGGTCGGTGGCTGCCGGGACGTGCCGGTCCATCGCATCGCGCAGCAGGTCGGTCGCGACGTCGCACTCGCGCTGTCCATGGCTGCGGGTGTCCAGTACGCCGCGGGCGGTGGCGTCGTCGGCACTGGCGTCGGCGGCGGCGGTGACGTGCGCCTTGAAGCGCAGGGCGTCGGCCAGGGGCATGAGGAAGGTGACGTGGGCGTGCTGCTGGCCGCTGAGGTCATCGCCGCTGTCGCCGAAGGTGTCGTCGTGCGGGGTGACGTGGACCCCGCCGGTCTCGGGTCGCGGGCGTTGCAGTTCCACGGCGCGGTAGCCGGGGGTGAGGGCGGTGATGACCTGGTCGAGGCGGTAGGTCAGGCGGCGGCCGGTGTGGCCGTGTTCGGCGTGGGTGACGGCGGCGGTCAAGTACTGCTGCAGGGCGTGGGTGTGCGCTTGGCCGGTCAGGAGGGGTTCGCCCTCGTCGGCGACCATGCTGGTGCTGCCGTCGGCGTGGGTGGTTTCGGTCAGGACGGCGACGCGGCCGGCGAGGCGGCGGGCGCGGGCTTCGATGGTGCGGGCCTGGTGGCGGGTGATGCGGGCTTCGGCGACGGCAGTCCACAGGGTGTGGTGGTCGCTGCCTTGGTGGTAGGCGGTGTGGATGACGCCGGCGGCGGCGTCGTAGGGCATGTGTTCGTGGCGGGCGAACTCCTCGGTGACCAGGTCCAGGGCGGCCTGCAGTCGGTCGGCGCCGCGGCCGGTGACGGTGAGGCCGCGTTCGTCCAGGACGGCCAGGTCGGGGTGCTCGGAGTTCGAGACCCGCTGGACGGCGGCGGCGACGCCGAGCAGGAACGCGGCGTGGGCGGTGTCGACCGCGCGGCGCAGCCGGGACGGCGCGGCGAAGGTGACCCCGTCGGGGGCTTCGTCGAGGAACGTCGCGGCCATGCCTCAACCTACCGCACAGGAACGGTTCGAACAAGCCGAACGCATTGTGCTGCAGCGACTCTCATGAGTGACTCACCGGGCGCGGGTACGCTGCGGACATGGTCGAAGGAACGGTCAAGTGGTTCCGGGCGGAGAAGGGCACCGGCGCGATCAGCAGCGCAGAGCTGCCGCCCGGTCGCGACGCCTGGGTGCACTTCAGCTGCGTCGAGGGTTCTGGCTACCGGGAACTCCAGGTCGGGGAGGAGGTCGAGTTCGAGTTCGAGGCGGCGCAGCAGGACAGCTTCGACTTCCGTGCGACCAGGGTCCGTCGACTCCGGTTGGACGACGGACCCGGGCGGCGGGTGACCTGACCCGTCAGCCCACGTTCTGCGGGACCCGCCCGTCCACCACCTCGTGGGCCAGTTCCCCGCGGAACCACGTCTGCAGCACCACGGCCCGGTGGATCTCCTCGACCGGGACCTCGAACAGGTTGCGGTCGAGCACGGCGAGGTCGGCGGAGAATCCCGGCCGCAACCGGCCCACCTCCTCGCCGAGCCCGGCGGCCTCGGCGGGGGCGGAGGTGAACGCCGTGAGGGCGGTGGCCACGTCGACGGCCTGCCCGGGGTTGAGCGTTCCCGGGACCGCCGGGTCGACGTTCCGGCGCGTCACCAGGGTCTGCAGCCCCGTCCAGGGGTCTGGCGTCGGCAGCACGCACGGCCAGTCCGAGCCCGCCGCGACGACGGCGCCGGACTCCACGAGGTCGCGCACGGGCCAGCTCGCGGCGAGGAGTTCCTCGCTGATCTCCCCGGCGACGGCGTCCTGCACGACGCCCGGGTACCAGATGTACGGCGACGCGTCGGCGACGACGCCGAGCGCGGCGAACCGGGGGAGGTCGGCGGGGTCGACGTACTCGGTGTGCGCGATCTGGAAGCGGGGGCCGGGACCGCGTTCGGCCTGGACGGTCTCGACCGCGTCGAGGACGGCCCGCACCGAGGCGTCGCCGGTCGCGTGGAACTTCGCGCCGATCCCCAGGTCGTAGCAGTGCGCGACCTGCTCGACGAGTTCGTCCTGCTGCCAGTACAGCTCGCCGTACTCGGGTTCGTCGTGCTGGTGGTGGCAGCGGTAGGGCGCGAGGAGCGCCGTGGTCCGGGTCATGGGGACTCCGTCCAGGACGACCTTGACGAAGTCGGGCCGGACGAGCTCGCTGCGGTGCCGGCGCAGTTCGGCGACCAGTTCGTCGCCGACGACGCTGGCCTCCAGGAACGGGCGGACGGGGGCGGACGTCACGACTCGCAGGGTCAGCCGTCCCTCGTCCTCCAGCGTCCGCAGCGCCTCGACCGGCGCGGGCGTGGTGGCCGCGTCCTGCACGCTCGTGATCCCGAAGGAGTTCACGACGCGGACGGCCTCCTCCAGCGACCCCAGCGTGCGGGCGGCCGGGTCGGGCACGGCCCGGGCGAAGGCCTCCTCGGCCAAGGCGGAGGCCATCTCCTCCAGCACGCCGCTGAGGGAACCGTCGGGGGTGCGTCCGAGGTGGCCACCCTCGGGGTCCGGGCTCGTGTGGTCCAACCCCATCGCCTGCAGCGCAGCACTGCTGACCCAGCGGTTGTGCATCGAGACGTCGCGCAGGAGGACGGGCCGGCCGCCGGCGGCCTCGTCGAGCCGGGCGACGACGGAGGCGTCGGCGTCGGCCGCTGCGAGGACCCCGCTGTTGACGATGCCGCCGACGACCCAGGCCTCGGCCGGGAGGTCGCGGGCCCAGTCCCGCACCGCGGCGAGCACGCCGTCGAGGTCGGCGTCGGGGGAGACGGGCAGTTCCCACCGCGACTGGGACCCGCCGAGGTTGAGGTGGATGTGACCGTCGACCAGACCGGGGACGACGAACCGGCCGGCGAGGTCGACGACCCGCGTGGTCGGACCGGCGCTCCCCTCGAGGTCGGCGTCGTCGCCGACGGCGGTGATGCGGCCACCGGTCGCGGCGAGGGCCTGCGCCCAAGGCCGGTCGGGGTCCTGCGTCCAGATCCGGCCGCCGAGGAAGAGCGTGTCGGGGTGGGTGGGCGCGGTCATGCGGAACCTCCGGAACTCGTGCGGGCGGCTCGTGCCTCGAGCCGTTGTCGGACGACGTGCGTGCCCTTGGCGATGGCGATGGCGGCGACGAGGGCCACACCGCTGGCGACGCTCTGCCAGAACGTCGTGACCCCGAGCAGGGTCAACCCGTTGCGCAGCATGCCGAGGAACAGGACCCCGAGAGCGACGCCGAACATCCCGCCCTCCCCGCCGGTGAGGGCGACGCCGCCGAGCAGGACGGCCGTGAGGACCTGGAGCTCGAAACCCAGCCCGAGCTGCCCGGCCGGGGCGCTGTTCAACCGGGCCACCGTGACGACCCCCGCGAACGCGGCGGCCGCGCCGCTCAGCACGAACACGACCAGCGGGACCTGGCGGACGCGCACGCCGGACAGGAACGCGGCCTCGCGGTTCACGCCGATGGCGTACACGTGCCGGCCGACGGGCGTCGTCGTCAGCACCAGGCCCGCGACGACGAGCGCGGCGAGCGCCAGCCACACCGCGAGCGGGACCCCCGCGACGGTGCCGACGCCCAGGAACCCGAACGTGTCGCCGAAGGTGTTGACCGGCAGGGGACTGACGAGTTGCGCCGCACCGCGGACGGCGGTCAGCGACCCGAGCGTCACGATGAACGACGACAACCCGAAGAACGTGCTCAGCACGCCGTTCACCAGGCCGACGAACGCACCGACGGCGACGGCGAGCACCACGGCGAGGACCGGGTTCCCCTGGCCGCCGGCCATGACCTTGCCGGCGACGACCCCGCCGAGGGCCAGCGTCGAGCCGACGCTGAGGTCGATGTACCCGCAGATCACCAACACCGCACCGGGAACCGCGACCACGGCGATGACGGCGGCGTCGAGGAGGACGCCGCGCAGGTTCCCCCAGTCCAGCGCCGTGCCCGTGCTCACCTGCAACGCGGCGACCATGACGACGAGCAGGACGAGGAGGGGGTTGCGGGTCAGGCCGGCCCGCAGGCGGGCGCCCGGGGAGACCTCCTGCACCGGGGGCACCGGGCGGGTCATGGTGGTGCTCATGTGGAGTTCCTCTCCTGGTGGGCGGGGGAGTCGTGGAGCCGGACGACGAGGTCGCGGGCCTGCAGGTCGCGGACGTCCAGTTCCTCCACGACCCGGCCGTCGCGGACGACGAGGCACCGGTGCGCGAGCGCGAGGACCTCGTCGGCCTCGTTCGTCGCGAACAGGACGGCAGCGCCCCGGGCGGCCAGGCCGTGGACGACGTCGTAGATCTCGGCCCGGGCCCCGACGTCGACCCCCTGCGTGGGTTCGTCGAGCAGCAGGACGCGCAACCGGTCGCCCTCCTGCAGCGACCGGCTGATGAGGACCTTCTGCTGGTTGCCGCCGGAGAAGCTGTCCACCGGCAGGTCGGGGGCCAGGGGTCGCAGGGCGACGTGCCGGGCGACCTCCCCGAACTCGCGGCGTTCGCTGCGCCGGGAACGCCAGGGCCCGCGACCGAGGCGGTGCAGGACGCCGAACACGCTGTTGTCCAGCGCCGAGAGCCGCCCGAACAACCCCTGGGTCCGGCGGTCCCCGGGGACGAGGCAGATGCCCGCGCGCAAGGACTTCGCCGGGCTGCCGACGTCGATGCGCCGCCCGTCGACCTCGGTCTCCTGCGTGCCGCCCCGGTACAGCGTCTCCAGGATGCGCGTCCGCCCGGACCCCACGAGGCCGAACAGGGCGACGACCTCGCCGCCGCGCAGGGTCAGGTCGACGGGACCCATGCCCCGGCCCTGCAGACCCCGCGTCCGCAGGACCACGGGCGGGTCCGCCGGGGGAGCGGGGGGCGCCGGGGGACGGCTCGCACTGCGCCCGCTGATCGAGGCGGCGAGTTCGGCCGTCGTGAGCCCGGCGAGGTCGGCCTCGAACACCTGGCGCCCGTCGCGCAGGGTGCTCACGCGGTCGGCGAGGCGGGTCACCTCGGCGAGGAGGTGCGTGACGTAGAGGATCGCGAGCCCCCGGTCCCGCAGCCGTTCGACGAGTTCCACGAGGCGGGCCGCCTCGTCCCCGGCCAGGGAGGCGGTGGGCTCGTCCAGGACGAGGAGCTTGGCGTTGCGCTGCAGTGCCTTCGCCACCTCGACGAGTTGCCGCTGCCCGATCGGCAGGTCCCGCACCAGGGCGCGCGGGGAGATCGTGGACCCGAGCTCGGCGAGCGTCGCCGCGGCGGCCTCCCGCTGGTGGCGGGCGTGCACGAGGACACCACCGGACCGCACCTCCTGCCCGAGGAAGAGGTTGTCGGCCACGGACAGGTTCCCCACGAGCGAGAGGTGCTGGTAGATCACCGCCACGCCCGAGGCGATGGCGCGGCGCGGGGTGAGGTCCACGAGGGGTTCCCCGTCGAGTTCCATCGTCCCGGCCGTGGGGGCGGTGGCCCCGCCCAGGCACTTGATGAGCGTCGACTTCCCGGCCCCGTTGTGGCCGAGCAGTCCGTGCACGGTGCCGGACGCGATCGTGAGGTCGACGCCGTCGAGGGCGAGCGTGGCGCCGTACCTCTTGGTGAGGCCCTGCAGGACGAGTCCCACGTCAGCCGCCGAAGATCTTGATCTGGGCGTCCACGGCGGCCGGGTCGTCCATGGTGATGAGGGCGACCGGCAGGTCCACGCTCGCGTCCTTCTTCCCCTGTCCCAGGGCCAGCGGGATGTCGACGACGGCGTGCGCGATGGCGATGCCGTCGACGGTCACGGTGGCCCGGAAGAACGTCCCCGCCTTCATCTTCTGCAGTGCGAAGAGGTTCGCGTCGAGGCCGCCCACGTACGTCTTCGCGTCCGTCTCGGGGCGCCCCGCCGTGACGAGCGCCTGGTAGGCGCCCTGCGCCGCGTCGCCCACGGCCGTGAGGACGACTGCGATGTCGGGGTGCTGGGCCAACGCCGCCGACGTGACGCTCAGGCCCTCCGACGGGCTGACGCCCTGCTGCTGCACGACGACCTGCGCGCCCGGCGCGGTGGCCTCCAGTCCCTCGACGAGACCCTTCGTGCGCTCACGACCGATCTGGATCGTCTGGTCCTCGATGACGAGGACCTTGGCCCTGCCGCCGAGGGTCTCGTTGACCCACGTCCCGGCGTGGTCGGCCAGCTGCTTGCCGGAGTCCTCGAAGGAGAACTGCAGGGTCGCGTCCTGCGTCGGGAGGTCCCCGCCGTAGGTGACCCAGTACTTCCCGGCCGCCTTGTACTGCTTGGCCATCGCCTCGAGGCTGGCCGGGTCGGCGGGGAAGGAGACGACCGCGTCGACGTCGGAGTTCAGGTACGTCGTGAGGTTCGTGATCTGCTGCGACAGGTCGTTGTTGTCGTTCGTCAGCTCGAAACCCACGGACTTCGTCTTCGCGTAGTCGACCATGATCGGCGTCAGGGCCGCGTAGATCGGCAGCGAGGTGAAGGGGTAGTCGAACAGGATCTTCTTCACCGGGCGGGGTCCGCTGGACCCGCTCGCGGTGCTGCCGGACCCGGACTGCTCGGTCATCGTCCCGCAGGCGGTCGTGGCGCCCACGACGGACAGGCCTGCGCCGAGGAGGAGGGTTCTGCGAGTGACCATGGTGGCGCTCCTGGCGGGGGTCGGGGTGCGTCGGGTGGGGTGGTGACCGGACACGGAATCAGGTGGGTGCGGCGGCGGTATCCGTACGCCTACGGACGCGTGGTTCTGCCGGAAGTGCTTGAGCGCGCGCCCTCCCCGCCGTACCGTCTCCAGCGGGAGTCGAACGGAGGTGCGTGTGGACACGGAACTGCTCACGGCCGCGGCCGGCCTCGGCGTGCTCGCGGGGAGTGCCCCCGGTCCGGGTCCCGACGACGGGACCGCGGTGGGGTCCACGGTGCTGGGCCTGCTGGCCACGCTCATCCCGAGCGACGCCTCGGCCCTGCAGGTCGTGGGTGCAGGGCCCTCGCGCTCGGTGTCCACGCGGACGCTGGCCAGCCGGGGGTTCGCCCACCACTGGGGCGACGCGGTCGCGGCCGACTGGATGCGGACCCCGGACCTGGACTACCTGCGGGCGGCCTGGCCCCCGCCGACGCTGTCGGCCGACACCGGACGGCGACGCGGCGACGACTTCCTCGAGGGGTCGTTCTACCGGCAGCACCTGGCCCCGGAGGGTTTCGTCGACGGCATGTCCGTGCACCTCGTCGACGCGGACGGGGCCACCGCCGGCTTCGCCCACTTCTCGGCGCGCACCCCCCGGTTCGGCCCGGCCGAACAGGCGCGGGCCGGGGCCCTCGTCCCCGTGCTGAACGCCGTCGTGACCCGGGCCCGGAACGCCACGACGGCCCCGCGACCGCAGGCGGCCGCCGCCTTCCTCGACGCGCGCGGTCTGCACCCGCTGCCCGGGACGGACGCACCGGCGGTCGTCGGGGACCCGCGCCTGGCGCGCGTCCTCAGCACGCTGCGCGCCGCTCCCGGCCGGCGGCTGGGCGCCTGGTGGGACGCCGGCGGCACCTGGTACCGCGTCGTCGCCGCCCCGGAACCCGCCGGTCACCCCGACCGGCTGCTCGTGCGGGTGGAACCGGGGGAGCTGCCGTGCGGGCTGTCCCGGCGGGAGCTCGACGTGCTGACGTGCGTCGCCGCGGGGATGTCGAACGCCGACATCGCCGGCCGCCTGGCCATCTCGGTGCGGACCGTGCACACGCACGTCGACGCCGTGCGGTGGAAGACGGGCAGCGCGTCCCGGGTGCACGCGGCCGCGTGGGCGCACCGCGAGGGCGTCCTGCACCTGGCGCCCGACGCGAGCGCCGACGACGTCCGCCTGCTGCTCCACCGGCTCTGAGGAGAGGCTGTGAAGACCGCCGCGAGCTTCCTGGGAGTTCCGGCGAGTGGTCTCCCGGTCCCGTCCGCGTACGTCATCGTGGTCGCGTGCACCACGATCGCGACCACCCGCGCCCGGACCTAGCGGCGCAGGCTCGCGAAGACGTCGTCCGACAGCGCGGCCCCGGGGACGCGGCCGCTCTCGACGAACCACTCCCGCCCCAGGACGAGCCGGCCGACCGGCCCCGGCAGCGCGGCGAGCAGACCGACCCCGCGCAGTCCGCGCACCCACCCCTGCGGCCCGCGCGTCTCGGTCTGGCTGGCGTGGGCGCGCAGGGCGGCGCGCTTGGCGCCGAGGTGGGCGCGCACGTCGACGCGGTGGGTCAGGGCCCGGCGCGGGGTGAACGCCGCACGCGCCCGGTCGGCCGTGACGTCGCTGACGAACCCGGGTACGCGCTGGGCCAGGCGCAGGCCGCGCTCGACGAGCGTCCGGTCGACCGTCGCCTCCAGGACGACCGGGGTGCCCGCGAGCTGCGCGGCGCGGGCCCCGACGTGGTGGACGTGGACGTGGTCGGGGTGGCCGTACCCGCCGGCGGCGTCGTAGGTGGTCAGGACGTCGGCGCCCTCGGCGCGCAGGACGGCGGCCAGCTCGGCGGCCACCTCCTCCACCCCGACCTCGCTGAACGGGCGGCCCGGTCCGGGCGCGGGCTCGGGCCAGCCGCTGTCGCGGTGACCGAGCCGGACCACGCGGGCGACCCCCAGGGCGGCGGCCGACCGGTCCAGCTCGGCGGCGCGCCGCTCACCCAGACCCGTCCCGGGGTCGTCGGCCGCGAGGCCGGCCTCGCCGTCGGTGGCCACGACGAGGACGACGCGGTGGCCCTCGGCCGCCGCCCGCGCCAGGGTCCCGCCGGTGAGCAGGGCCTCGTCGTCGGGGTGGGCGTGGAAGGACACGAGGACGAAGGGTCCGGAGCGGGGCACCGGCGCAGACTGCCACGCCTCCTGCGCGGCCGGACCCTCGTCGGCGTCGTGTCGCTGGCCGCGGGGGCCGCCGCGGTGACGCTGCTGCCCCGGATCGTCGGCACCACGTGGTCGGCCGTCGTCGGCCTGGCCTCGGCCGTGAGCCCGGTCGCGCTGGCGGCCCTCGCCGCCCTGTGGTGGCTGGGGCTGTGGGCCTACGCCTGGTCGCTCACCGGGGCGCTGCCCGGGCTGACGCGCCCCCGCGCCATGCTGCTCAACCTGTCCGGCAGTGCCGTCTCCAACGCGCTGCCCGCCGGCGGGGCCGTGGGGATGTGGCTGAACTCGACCATGTTGCGCCGCTGGGGTTTCGGGGTGCGTCGCATCGCCGACTTCACCGTCACGAGCAACGTCGTCGACGTCGCGGGCAAGCTCGTCGTCTGCGCGGTCGCCCTGGCCGGGACGGCCGCGCTGGGCACGCTGCCCCCGCAGGTGCTGGCCGGGGCCGGGGTCGTGTCCGCGCTCCTCGCGACCGTCGTCCTCGTGGCCGCGGCCCTGGGGTCGCGGGTGGGGACCGTCGTCCTCGTGCGGGCGGTGCTGGCCGTGTCCCCGGTGGCGCGGCGCACGGTCGTCCTGCGCCGGCTCGCGCGGTGGCGCATCGAGCTGCTCGGGGTGCGCCGCCGCGTGCAGGAGACGGTCCTCGCGCAGTGGCGGCGGCTCACCTTCGGGACCCTGGCGTACGTGCTGCTGCAGGGCGGGCTGTTCTGGGCCTGCCTGCACCTGACGGGGGCCGTCCCGACGGTGTCGGCCGTCGTCGCGGCCTTCGTCGTCGACCGCCTCGCCAGCACCGTCCCGATCACGCCGGGCGGCAGCGGGTTCGCCGAGGCCGGCGCGACCGGCGTGCTGCTCGCCGCGGGCGCCGCGCCGGCCGCCGCGCTGACCGGCGTCCTGCTGTACCGGGCGTTCGTCGTGCTGCTCGAGGTGCCCGTGGGCGGCGGCGCACTCGCCGGCTGGCTGCTCCTGCGGCGTCGCAGCAGGACCGACCTGGGGGTCGCCGCGTGAGGGTCGTCCTCGTCACCGACAGCTACCTGCCGGTGCTCGGGGGGATCGAGCTGCACGTGCGCGACCTCGCCGACCAGCTCGTCGCCGCCGGGCACGTGGTCGACGTGCTGACCCGCACCCCCGCCGGCCCGGACCCCGACCCGGGGGGGGACGTGCGCGTCGTGCGCCTGGGCCGCACCGACCGGATGTCCGGGCTCCTGGCCGCCGCGGACGTCGTCCACGTCCACTCCTCCGTCGTCTCGCCCACGGCCTGGCGGGCCGCCGCCCTGGCCCGGGCGCTCGACGTGCCCGCGCTGGTCACCGTGCACTCGATGGTGTCCCACGGGGCCGCCCGGCCGATGGCCGTGGCCCTGCGGCGGGCGACGGCGTCCGGGTTGGGCTGGAGCGCCGTGAGCCGCGCCGTCGCCGACCCCCTGAGCCGCACCGTCGGGGTCCCGGTCAGCCTGCTGCCCAACGGGATCGACCCCACGGAGTGGCGGGACTGCCACGCGCACCGGGTCGAGGCGCCCGGGTTCACGGTCGTCAGCGCCCTGCGGTTCGCGGCCCGCAAGCGGCCCCTCGCCCTCGTGCGCGTCCTGGCCGACCTGCGCGACCGCCTGCCCGCCGACGTCCCGCTGCGCGCCGTCCTCGTCGGCGACGGACGGCTGCTGCCCGCGGTGCAGCGCAAGCTGGCCGCGACCGGGCTCGCGGACCAGGTCGAGCTGCCCGGCCGGCTGGACCGGGCGGGGGTCCAGCGCGTCCTCACCGGCGCCGACGCCTACGTCGCCCCCGCGCGGCTGGAGTCGTTCGGGCTGGCCGCCCTGGAGGCGCGGTGCGCGGGGGTCCCCGTCGTCGCCATGGCCGCCAGCGGCGTCACCGAGTTCGTCCGCCACGACGTCGAGGGACTCCTCGCCGCCGACGACGCCGACGCGGCCCGGCTGCTGCACGTGCTCGCCACCGACCCCGAGCGGCGCGAACGCATCCGCCGGCACAACGTGGACACCGACCCGCAGGTGACGTGGCCGCAGGTCCTGGCCGAGACGCTGCGGCAGTACGCGGCCGCGGGGGCACCCGTGGGTGTCACCGTCTGAGGTCCCCGGGCGGGGGTCCGCCGACGGTCCAGCCGGCGGCCGCCGCGGCGGAGTGGGCGGCCGAGAGGACACGGCGTTCCGGCCAGCCCAGCGCGTCCGCGACCCGGGCCACGTCCTCGAACTCCGGCATCACCTGCTGCACCACGCCCCGCAGGAGCCCGACCTTCACGGGCACGGGCTGCCCCTCCACGCCCACGTCCACCCAGCCGCGGTCCAGCACCAGCCGCGTGCACTCCGTGCGCCGCACCCCGAGCGTCGTCGTCGTCGCGACCACCAGTTCCTCGAGTTCGTCGGAGCGTTCGGGCGGGGACAGCACCGTCAGCACGTGCGCCGGCCGGCCCTTCTTGCCCACGACGGGCACGAGCCACGCGTCGAGCGCGCCCGCCGCCAGGACCCGGGCCACGACCCCCGGCCACAACCGCGGGTCGAGGTCGTCGACCGTCGCCTCCAGCTGGTGCGCCACGGGTCTCGCGGCCCGGACCGCGCGCTGACCCAGGACGACCCGCGTCACGTTGGGGCGGCCCTCGACGTCCCGCGTGCCGGCGCCGGAACCCCAGGCCGTGACGGTCAGCTCGGGCAGGTCCTCGTCGGCCGTGGCCAGCGCGGCCACGAGCGCCATCCCGGTCGGCGTCGTCAGCTCGCCCACGCCGCCGGCGCGCACCCGCCGTCCCCGGGACAGCGCCACCACCGCGGGCACCGGCACGGGGATCGCCCCGTGCGCGGCGCGGACCGTCCCCGACCCCACGGCGACCGCGCCGGCGCTCGCGGACGTCACGCCGAGGGCGTGCAGCGCGGCGCACACCCCCACGACGTCCGCGATGGAGTCGAGTGCGCCGACCTCGTGGAAGTGGACGTCGTCCGCGGGAACGCCGTGGACGGCGCCCTCGGCCGTGGCGAGCGCGTCGAAGACCGCGAGGGCGTTGCGCCGCACCGGCTCGGGGAGGGTGGCGTCGGTCAGCATCCGCCGGATCGTCGTCCAGGTCCGGTGCGGGGGGTCCTCGTCGTGCAGGTCCACGTGCGCCTTCGTCGCGGCCAGTCCCGCCCGCGTGACTCGTTCGGCGCGGACGGACACGGCGTCCCCCACGACGGCGCGGACGGCGTCGCGGACGGCGTCGAGGTCGGCCCCCGCGTCCAGGAGCGCGCCCAGCAGCATGTCCCCGGCGACCCCCGCGGAGGCGTCCACCCAGACGTGGTTCACGACGGGACCCCGGCCTGGGGCGCGGCGATCTGGGCCGCCAGGTGCCCTGCGCCGTACCCGTTGTCGATGTTCACGACGCTCACCCCCGGCGCGCAGGCGTTGAGCATCGTCAGCAGCGCGGCGATCCCGCCGAACGCCGCGCCGTAGCCCACCGACGTCGGCAACCCCACGACCGGCGCGGACGTCAGCCCGGCCACGACGCTCGGCAGCGCACCGTCCATCCCGGCCGCCACCACGACCACCCGGGCGCGGCGCAGCAGGTCCACCCGGGCCAGGACGCGGTGCAACCCAGCCACTCCGACGTCGACGACGAGCTCGCTCTCGCGCCCGAGGTAGCGCGCCGTCAGGTGGGCCTCGCGCGCCACGGGCAGGTCCGAGGTCCCCGCCGCGAGGACGACGACGAGGCCGCCCGTCGGGTCCGGCGGGCCGGGCGGCCAGGCGAGCAGTCCGCTCTCGGCGTCGTGGGCGGCGTCCGGCAGTTCGGCGATCACCGCGGTGGCGTGCTCGGCGCCCGCGCGGGTGAACAGCGTCGTGACGTCGGGGCGCTCGCGGACGGCCGCGGCGATGCGGCCGACCTGCTCCGGCGTCTTGCCCGCGCAGAACACCGCCTCGGGGTACCCGCGGCGGGCGGTGCGGTCGAGGTCGAGGTCGGCGATGTCCTGCAGACCACCCACCAGGTCAGGCACGGTTGAGCACCTCCAGCGTGAACGCGCCGGACTGCATCCCGGCCAGGTCCAGTGCGGCCCAGCGGAACCCGGCGCGCCGCACCGCCGCGTCCACCTGCGCCCGGAGCGGTGCGGACACGACGCGCACGAGGTCGGCGGCGGGGACCTCCAGGCGGGCGATGTCGCCGTGGTGGCGGACGCGCAGGTCCGCGAGGCCCAGGTCGCGCAGCGCCGCCTCGGCGGCCTCCACCTGCGCCAGCTTCTCCGGCGTGACCTCCTCGTGGTGCGGGATGCGCGAGGCGAGGCAGGGGGCGGCCGGCTTGTCCGCGCAGGGCAGGTCCCACGCCCGGGCCAGCGCGCGGACAGCCGCCTTGTCCAGGCCGGCGTCGGCGAGCGGGCGCAGGACGCGGTGCTCGGTCGCGGCCCGCGAGCCCGGGCGGTCGGGGCGGCGGGCGTCGTCGGCGTTCTCGCCGTAGGCGACGGCGTCGAGGCCGTGGGCGGTGACGACGTCCTCGCCGATCCGGGTGAACAGCTCGTCCTTGCAGTGGAAGCAGCGGTCCGGGCCGTTGGCGCGGTAGGCCGCGTTGTCGCCCTCGTGGGTCTCGACCTCCACCAGTGCCGCCCCGACGACGGCCGCGACGCGGTGCGCCGCAGCGCGTTCGGTGGCGGGCAGGCTGGGGGAGACGCCGAGGACCGCGACGACGCGGGCGGCGCCCAGGGTGCGGACGGCCGCGGCCAGCACGACCGCGGAGTCGACGCCGCCGGAGAACGCGACGCCGAGCCGGTCCACCCCCGCGAAGGTGCGCGCCAGGGTGGCGGGGACGGCGGTGTCGGGTGGCGCGAGGGTCATGGACCCACCCGACCACCCCCGCCCCCTCCGGGGCCAGTCGTTGCCAGCAGTTGGTTGCTAGCGTCCGGGCATGAGCGAGGGGGCCGACGGGGGCCAGGTGACGATCTACGACGTCGCCGCCGCCGCGGGCGTGTCCGCGTCCACCGTCTCCCGCGCGCTGACCAAACCGGGCCGGGTCAGCTGGCGGACCGCCGAGCACGTCCGCCAGGTCGCCGCCGAGCTCGGCTACCGGTCCGCGCGCATGCAGGTGCCGCTGTCCTCGCGGGGGTCGGGGGTCCTCGCGCTCGTCGTGGCCGACATCGGCAACCCCGTCTTCGTCGGCATGGTGCGCGGCGCCGAACGGGCCGCGGTGACGCACGACCTGACGCTCGCCGTGGTCGAGACGCAGGAGTCCGAACGCGCCGAGGCCAAGGCGCTGGCCCGCCTCGAGGCCACCGTGGACGGGTTCGTCCTGGCGTCCTCCCGGTTGAGCGACCAGGAGATCCGCGCGATCGCCAAGCGCAAACCCGTCGTCGTGCTGAACCGCTCGGTGCGGTCGGTGACGTCCGTCGTCAGCGACAACGTCCGCGCCGTGAAGAAGGCCGCCGAACACCTCGTCGAACTCGGCCACACCTCGATCACGTACCTCGCCGGCCCGGAGGCCTCCCACGCCGACGGGACCCGCTGGCGAGGGGTGCAGGAGGCCGGGGTGGAACTCGACCTGCGCGTCGGCCGCGTCGGGCCGAACCTCCCGACGCTGCGGGGCGGGGCCGCGGCGGCCGAGGCGTGGGCACGCCGGCCGTCGACGGCCGTCATCGCCTACAACGACCTCATGGCCATCGGTTTCCTCACCGCCGTCACGGCCGCCGGCCGCCGCGTCCCCGAGGACGTCAGCGTCGTCGGGTTCGACAACATCGTCGACGCCGACCTCGTCCGCCCCGGGCTCACGACGATCGCGGCCCCCCTGGTGGACATGGGGTCCGCGGGAGTGGCCCACCTCGCGGCGGGCCGCCCCCGGGAGGGCAGCACGGGCGAACCCGTGCTGCTCCCGGCTTGGCTCGTCGTGCGGGGGTCGACGGGACGGGCCCGCGCCAGTGGTCGCGGCGGACGGTCGCGGTGATCTCACGTCGAAGGAGGCGGAAGTGTCGCAGTGGGTGAGGATCCAGGCGAGGTCCCGGCGGGGGGTCTGGTTGAGCGTCCAGGCGGAGACCAGGCCTGCGGACCCCACGCAACCGTGGGTGCTGCCCGACGGAACGCAGGTCTGGGACTACATCCGCGACTGGCGGGTGGACGAGCTCCCGTTCCGGGTCTGGTTCTCTCCCTACAACCGCAGCAAGACCTTCGGCGACTTGCTCTGGACGGGTGGGCTGTCGGTAAAGATCGCCTCCACGCGCATGATCTCGGCCCTCCGCGCTGTGGGCTGCACGGGGTACCGCACGTTTCCCGTCGACGTCCGGCGCCGTGACGGTTCGCCGGTCGACGGGTACGTCGTGCTGGAGACCGACCCCCATCCGGGGTCGGACCTGCAGAACCTCTACGGGCAAGAGGGCCAGAACTTCGCCTTCGTCGCCAGATCACACATCGCCGAGGCGCTGCGACGGCATGGAGCCGACGCCGTGGAGATCGAGCCCTACGACCCCGACGCCGGGCCGCCGGACTTCGACCCCACACCCATCACCCCCGGACCGGGGTGGCTCACGTGACGTGTGCGGCCGCGGGCGTCAGGACGTCCAGCCGGGAACTGACCAGTTCGACCAGGTCCGCGTCGTCACCGAGCCCGTGGTGCAGCAGATCGAGCACCGCGCGGACCGGGTCGTCGGACGTCGCGGCCGCCACCGCACGGTCCGCCGCCGGGTCGTCGACGGGCGTGCTCTCGCCCCGCAGGTGCCGCATCCACGCGGCGACGGCCGTGGCGCACCCCTGCGGGAACCGGCCCGCGGCGCGTTCGGCGCGCAGCGCCGGCACGATCCGCAGGGGCAGCTTGAGCGAACCCCCCGCCGCGATCTGCGCGAGGAGGTGCCGGACGCCGGGGTTGGCGTAGCGGTCGAGCAGGGCCGCCCGGTACCGCGTGAGGTCCTCGGCCGGGATGGGCAGGTGCCGGCACGCCTCGTCCCAGAACGTCTCCACCCAGGCCCGGCACCGCGGGTCGGCGACCGCGTCGGCGATCGTGCGGTGGCCGAGCAGAGCGCCGGCGTAGGCGAGCAGGGAGTGCGACCCGTTGAGCAGCCACAACTTCCGCTGCTCGTGGACCGTCACGTCGTCGACGAACACGACGCCTGAACTCTCCCAGTCCGGGCGTCCAGCCCGGAACTCCCCGGCGACGACCCACTCCGAGAAGGGTTCGGTGGGGACCGGGGACTCGTCGTGCACGCCGGTCAGGGCCTCGACCGTGGCGACGACCTCGTCGGTGGTGGCCGGGGTGATCCGGTCCACCATCGAGGACGCGAACTCCACGTCGCTCCGGATCCACTGCGCGAGTCCGGGGTCGACGAGTTCGGCCAACCGCGTCACGACGGACCCGGTGACGGGCCCGTTGTGGGCGAGGTTGTCGCAGGACAGCACGGTGACCGGCCCGGCGCCCGCGGTGCGGCGGGCGGCCAGGCCCGCGACGAGGCGGCCGGGAACGGTGGTCACGGGGGCGGTCGCGTCGGTGCGCAGCGCGGCGAGGTCGGCGGCTACCTCGGGGCGGTCCTCGTCGAGCTGGCCGTCCGCGCTGAGCAGGTACGCGGCCTCCGTCACGGTGAGGGTGACGACGGCGACCTCGTTGCGGCGCAGCAGGTCGAGGAACTCCGCGTGCTCGGTGGCCGCGTGCGCGCGGGCGATGGAGGTGACGACTTCCGGGTGGTCGCCGTCGGCACCGCGCACCAGCAGCGTGTAGAGCCCGTCCTGCCGGTTCAGTCGCTCGGCCGCGTCCGGACGCCGGCCCGTGAACGCCGCGATGCCCCACGCGTCGGCGTCGGAGGCGCGGGCGGTGTACCACGCCTGGTGGGCGCGGTGGAAGTTCCCGAGGCCCAGGTGGACGATGCGGACGGGCGGAGCGGGAACCTGCCGGCGCAGGGGGGTCGTAGTCACAGCCGGAACGCCTTCCGCGGGTTGACCGTCACGATGTCGACGATGGTCTCCAGCGCCTCGTCCTCCTCCAACCGCCCGTCGGCGACGAGCGTCGACAGGTACGCCGCGTCGAGACGGCGGGCCATGTCGTGGCGGGCGGGGATCGAGCAGAACGCGCGGGTGTCGTCGATGAACCCCGACGTCTTGCCGAAACCCGCGGTCTCCGTCACCGCCGACCGGTGCCGGACGATGGCGTCGGGCGCGTCGAGGAACCACCACGGAGCCCCCACCCACACCGAGGGGTAGAAACCCGCCAGCGGCGCGATCTCGCGCGACAGCGTCGTCTCGTCCAGGGTGAACAGGACGAGCTGGAACCCCGGGTCGGTGCCGAAGTCCTGCAGCAGCGGCTGCAGGTCGCGCGTGAAGTCGCCCGGCAGCGGGATGTCCGCGCCCACGTCGGCGCCGAACGTGCGCGCGGTCGGGCCGTGGTGGCTGCGGGCCACCCCGGGGTGCAGGGTCATGACGAGGCCGTCCTCGCTGGACATCCGGGCCATCTCCCACAGCAGGTGACGGCGCAACGCCGTCGCCTCGGTGGTGCTCAAGGACGCCTTGCGCGCCAGCGCGAAGAGTTCCACGGCCTCGGACGCCGGCAGGCGCTCTGCGCGGACGTCGGCGTGGCTGTGGTCGGCCGACACGGCGCCGTGCGCGCGGAAGTGCTCGCGCCGCTGCCGCAGCGCGTCGAGGAAACCGGTGAGCTCGCTCGTGTCGGTCCCGGAGACCTCCTGGAGCCGGTCGGCGTGGGCGGTCCAGCCGTCGACGCCGACCTCGAGGTAGCGGTCCGGGCGGAACGTCGGCAGGACGCGTCCGGAGAACGTCGGGTCGGCGGCGAGGAACGCGTGGTCGGCGAGGTCGTCGCACGGGTCGTCGGTGGTGGCGAGCACCTCGACGCCGAACCGCTCGAACAACGCGCGGGGCCGGAACTGCGGTGTCTGCAACGTCGCGGCGATCTGGTCGTACACCTCGTCGGCCGTCTCGGCGCTGGGGCGGACGGTGATGCCGAAGAGGTCGGCGAACTGCACCTGCAGCCAGTACCGGACGGGTGTGCCGCGGTACACCGACCAGTGCGCGCACAGCGTCCGGAACGCCGCGCGGGACGCCTCCGCCGACAACGGGCCCTGGCCCACGCCGAGGTGGGCGAGGTCGACGCCGTGGGAGTGCAGCAGACGGGTGGCGTAGTGGTCCGGCGTCAGCAGCAGCGACGTCGGGTCCGTGAAAGGGGTGTCGTGCGCGAGCCACCCTGCGGGCACGTGGCCGTGCGGGGAGATGATCGGCAGGTCCGCCACGGCCGCGTGCAGCCGCCGCGCCACGGCGCGCCGGGTCGGGTCAGGGGGCAGCAGCCGGTCGGGGTCCAGCGTCAGCGACGTCATGGGGCCACCCGACCCGACGGGGAGCGGTGGTGACCAGCGGTTGCCGGGAGTTGCCGCCGGAGGCCAGTCCGCCTCGACTTCCCAGCTCCCGCCGTCCACAGTCGGGCCATGACTGGTAGCGCGTACGGGACGGATCCGGGGGACGCCACGCGCGCCGCCGTGCTCGGAGGCCCGGGGGACCACCTCGACCCCGACGTCGTCCGGGGCTTCGTGGCCGAGCAGGTCCGCGGTGTCGACCTCGACGGCGCCCGCGTGTGCCTCGTCGTCCCGGACGCCACGCGCACGTGCCCCCTCCCGCTGCTGCTGCGCGCGGTGCACGAGGGGTTCGACGGTCGTCCGGCCCGCGTCGACGTCGTCATCGCCCTCGGCACCCACCAGGGCATGGACGAGGAGCACCTCGCCCGCCACCTCGGCTACGAGGCCGGTGCGCTGGAGGCGACGTACCCGGGGTGGTCCGTCGTGAACCACGCGTCCTGGGACCCCGCGACGTTCACGTCCCTCGGCACGATCCCGGCCGCGCGGCTGGCCGAGCTCACCGGCGGGCTGCTGCCGGGGCCGGACGTCGACGTCCGCATCAACCGGCTCGTCGCCGAAGCGGACGTCGCGCTCGTCGTCGGGCCGGTGTTCCCGCACGAGGTCGTCGGGTTCTCCGGAGGCAACAAGTACTTCTTCCCCGGGGTCTCCGGCCAGGAGGTCATCGACGTCTCGCACTGGGTGGGGGCGCTCATCACGAGCGCGGCGATGATCGGCAGCCGCGGCGTGACCCCGGTACGCGCGCTCATCAACGAGGCGGCCTCGATGCTGCCGGGGACGCGGCTGGCGCTGTGCCTCGTCGTCGCCTCGGGCACGGACGTGCTGCACACCGCGGCGTTCGGGACGCCCGAGGACGCGTGGGCGGCGTGCGCGGAGGTGTCCGCGCAGACCCACGTCACCTACCTCGACCGGCCGTGGCGGCGGGTGCTGTCGATCATGCCGGAGAAGTACGAGGACATCTGGACCGCGGCGAAGGGTTTCTACAAGCTCGAACCCGTCGTCGCCGACGGCGGGGAACTCGTCCTGTACGCCCCGCACATCACGCAGGTCTCGGTCATGCACCCGCACATCACGGAGATCGGCTACCACAACCGGGACTACTTCACGGGGCAGTGGGAACGGTTCCGCGACCAGCCGTGGGGCGACCTCGCGCACTCCACGCACCTGCGCGGCCAGGGCACGTGGGACCCCGAGCACGGGGAGCGGAACCGGGTCACCGTGACGCTGGCGACGGGGATCCCGCGCGAGGTCGTGGAGAGCGTGAACCTGCAGTACCTCGACCCCGCGACCGTCGACGTCGACGCGTGGGCCCAGGACCCGGACACCTTCGTCGAACCTCACGCGGGGGAGGTGCTGTACCGCCTGCGGGCGGAGGCGCCCGGGGGTGGCACGGAGGTCCCGGGCGAACCCGACGGGCGGCAGCCGTCCGAAGAGCGGGCCGCGCGGTGAGGCCCACCGCGCTGGTCGTCATGGGGGTCGCCGGCTGCGGCAAGAGCACCGTCGCGGGACTGCTCGCCGACCGCCTCGGGTGGCCGCTCGGCGAGGCCGACGACTGGCACCCGGCCGCCAAACGTCGCCGCGATGACGGCGGGGACCCCGCTCACCGACGCCGACCGCGCGCCCTGGCTCCTCGCCCTGCGGGACTGGATCGACGCGCACGGCGGCGACTGCGTCCTCACCTGCTCGGCGCTGCGGCGGTCCTACCGGGACGTCCTGCGCGGTGCGGGTCCCGGGTGCGGTTCGTCCACCTCGACGGGTCCCGGGAGGAGCTCGCAGCGCGCCTCGCCGCCCGCACGGGGCACTGCATGCCGCCGTCGTTGCTCGATTCCCAGCTCGCTCTCCTCGAACCCCTCGGGACGGACGAGGACGGTGTCGTCGTGGCGATCACCGGCGGGCCCCTCGAGGTGGCCGACCGCGCCGCGGAGGCGGTTGCCCGCCAGGTGTCGGGATCTGGCAACTCGTGGCAAGTGGTTGGGTGAGCGGGTCCGTCCGGCGGACGCTGGTCTCCTCGCCGCCGGCCCCACCGGGCCCGGGCGGCCACACCCCTTGAGGAGATGACATGGCTCGACCTGCGACGGCGCAGGGACTGCGGTCTCTGGAGCACCTCCCCGTGCGGACCGTCCTCGGGTACGGCGCAGGGGACTTCGCGTGCAACCTCGCGTTCAGCCTCAGCACGGCGTTCCTGCTGTACTACTACACCGACGTGGCCGGCATCTCGGCTGCCGCCGTGGGGACGATGTTCCTCGTCGTCCGCCTGTGGGACGCCGTGGCGGACCTGCTCGCCGGCCGCCTGGTCGACAGCACGATGACGCGGTGGGGCAAGTTCCGGCCCTTCATCATGTTCGGCGCGGCCCCGCTGCTGTTCCTCAGCTTCCTGACGTTCCGGGTGCCGACGAGCTTCGACGACGGGATGAAGCTCGTCTACGCCTACGCCACCTACGCGGTGCTGGGGCTGGTCTACTCCCTCGTCAACATCCCCTACGGTTCGCTCGCCTCGGCCGTGACGCAGTCGGTCCACGAGCGGGCGCGCCTCGTCTCGGCCCGGGTCATCGGCGCCGGCCTGGGGGGCGTCGTCCTGACGTACGTCATCGGTCACTTCGTCAGCGGGCTGCGGGAGCAGAAGGCGGCGATCGAGACGTCGGGCGACCTCATCGCCTACCAGGCCGCGGTGCAGGGCGTCTTCACGAAGGTCACGCTGGCGTTCGTCCTCATCGGGACGGCCGCGTTCCTCTTCACCGCGTGGGCCTGCCGCGAGCGCGTCGTGCGGGCCCAGCCGCGGGTGGGGGCCCGGGAGACGGTGGCGACCCTGCGCAGCAACCGGCCCCTGGCCTACCTGTGCACGTCGAGCTTCTTCTACCTCATCGGCGTCTCCGCCGTCGGCGGCAGCACCGCGTTCTACGCCCAGTACGTCCTGGGGGACATCGCGCTCGTCGGTTTGATGACCCTCGTGAACACCGGCGTGGTGTTCGTCGTCGGGCCGTTCATCCCGCGCATCGTCGACCGGTTCGGCAAGAAGACGGTGTTCCAGTACTGCGGGGTGTTCACGGTCGTCGGCGGGGTCGGGTTGTTCTTCGCCCCGGGTGACGTGTTCTGGTTCGTCCTGCTGACCCTGGCGGTCAAGGGCGTCGGCACCACCCTCATCAACAGCGTGATGTTCGGCCTGGAGGCCGACACCGTCGAGTACGGCGAGTGGAAGACCGGTCGCCGCGCCGAGGGGGCGACGTACGCGCTGTTCTCCTTCACCCGCAAGGTGACGCAGTCGCTCGGCGGTGCGCTCGGCGCGTGGGCGCTGGCCGCCGGCGGGTACCTCGCCGCCACCTCGGAGAACCCGAACCCGGTCCAGCCGGACAGCGCGATCATCGCCATCAAGGCCACGATGGGTCTGCTGCCCGCCGTGTGCGCCGTGCTGGCGATGCTCGTCTTCGCCCGCTACCCCTTGAGCGACGCCCTGTTCCGGCAGGTGCGGGACGTGACCGAGGCCCGCAAGGCCGCCCAGACGCAGGAGGTCGCACCGTGAACTGGCAGCTGTCGGGTTTCGGGGACGAGGTCGACGCCGACCCCGTCGTGCAGGTGGCGGTGCTGCAGGCCCTCGGGGCCCGCTGCATCGAGGTGCGCAGCGCCTGGGGGACGAACGTCGCCGACCTCGACGACGCCCAGCTGGCGGAGCTGGACCGCGTGCTGCGGAAGCGGGGCCAGCAGGTCTCGGCCGTGGCGTCGCCCGTCGGGAAGGTGCCCGTCGAGGCCGACCCCGACGACGAGGTCGTCCGGTTGCGCCGGATCGCGCACGTCGCGACGGTGCTCGGCACCCCGTACGTGCGGATCTTCTCGTTCTTCACGGGGGAGCGGAAGCCCGACGAGGTGCGTGACGACGTGCTGCGGCGGATGGCGGGACTGGCCGCCGTCGCGGAGGAGACCGGCGTGGTCCTGCTGCACGAGAACGAGAAGGGCATCTACGGGGACACGCCCCACCGGGTCCTGGACCTCGTCGAGTCCGTCGGGTCGCCCGCCCTGAAGGTGGCCTGGGACTCGGCGAACTTCGTGCAGGTCGGCGTGGAACGTCCCCACGACGAGGGGTTCGCCCTGCTGCGCCCGCACCTGGAGTACCTGCAGGTCAAGGACGCGCTGGCCGCCGACGGGTCGGTCGTGCCCGCCGGGGAGGGGGACGGTCAGGTCGAGGCGACGGTCTCCGCCCTGGCCGCCGACGGGTTCTCCGGGTTCGCGTCCCTCGAACCGCACCTCGCCGACGCCCACGAGCTCGGGGGCTTCTCCGGACCGGGCGCCTTCGGGCGTGCGGCCCGCGCCTTCCGCCGGCTCACCGACCGCGCCGGCGTCACGCTCGTCTGATCGGCAACCCACGAGGAGGAACACCATGACCAGATCCACGCACGACCCGGTGCGGCTCGGCATCATCGGTCTCGGCACGCAGGGCGGGACGTACGCCCGCTTCGTCGCCGACGGTCGCGTCCCCGGCATGACGGTGGGTGCCGTCGCGGACACGGACCCGGCGAAGGCCGAACGGGCGGCGGCGGAGTTCGGCGACGTGCCGTTCTTCACCGACCACCTGGCGATGATGGACAGCGGCACGGTCGACGCCGTCATCACCTGCGTCCCGCACTACCTGCACCCCCAGATGGGGGTCGAGGCGATCGAACGAGGCATCCACGTCCTCGTCGAGAAGCCGGCCGGCGTGCACGCGCTGCAGGTGCGGCGGCTCAACGCCGTCGCCGCGGCCCACCCGGGCGTCACGTTCGGCGTCATGTTCAACCAGCGGAGCAACCCGCTCTACCGCCGCCTCAAGGAGATCGTCGAGGCCGGGGAGATCGGCCGGATCATCCGCTCGAACTGGATCATCACGACGTGGTGGCGTCCGCAGGGGTACTACGAGCAGAGCGCCTGGCGCGCCACCTGGGGCGGTGAGGGCGGCGGCGTGCTGGTGAACCAGGCCCCCCACCAGCTCGACCTGTGGCAGTGGATCTGCGGCGTGCCGCGGTCGGTGTTCGCGAAGGTCTCCTACGGGTTGCAGCGCGACATCGCCGTCGAGGACGAGGTGACCGTGCTCGCCGACTTCGGCGAGGGGTCGACGGGAGTGTTCGTCACCGCCGTGCACGACCTCGTCGGGACCGACCGGCTCGAGATCCAGGGCGACGCGGGGAAGATCGTCGTCGAGGGCAGCAAGGTCGCCACCGTCACGCGGCTGGCCGAGCCGGAGCGGGAGATCAGCGCCGGGATGAGCGCCGAGCAGGTCGCCGGGTTGTTCCGCGGGCAGTTCGACCCCAGCCAGCTCTACACCACCGAGACCATCGAGTTCCCCTCCGAGTGGGGCGGGCAGCACGTCGCCGTCCTGGCGAACTTCGCGGCCGCCGTGCGCGGCGAGGAGGACCTCATCGCCCCCGGTGCCGAGGGGCTGCTCGGGGTCCGGCTGGCCAACGCCGTCCACCTCTCCAGCTGGACCGGTCAGGAGGTGGGGCTCGACTTCGACGAGGCCCTGTACCTGGAGCTGCTCAACGAACGCATCGCGGACGAGGCGCTCTTCCCGCAGCGACAGGGTGACGAGTGATGGCGCGCATCGGTGTGCAGGCGATGATGCTGCGCGAGAGCGTGGCCGAAATCGGGGCGTTCAGGACGTTCCGTCGCGTGCGGGAGATCGGGTACCGGTCCGTGGAGGTCTCCCAGATCCCCATGACCGACGAGAACGTGGGAGAGCTGGAGCGCGCCCACGACGAACTGGGCGTGGAGGTGGCGGCCCTGTCCGCCAACCTCACCCGCGTTCCCGGGATGCCGAACGACGCCCTCGAGGGCGATCTGGAGAAGATCGTCGCGGACTGCGAGCGACTGGGCGCGGACATGGTCCGGATCGGGATGCTGCCGTTCGAGGCGATGCGCGACCTCGACCGCGTCCTGGACTTCTGCGACCGCACGAACGAGGTGGCGTTGCGGATGCGGGAGAACGGGATCCGCCTCTACTACCACAACCACCACATCGAGTTCACGAAGTTCGACGGGCGCTTCATGCTCGACGTCATCGCCGAGCGCGCGCCCGACGTGGGCCTCGAGCTCGACGTGCACTGGCTGCAGCGCGGTGGGGTCAACCCCGTCGCCGTCATCGGGCAGTACGCCGGCCGGGTGCGGATGGTCCACCTCAAGGACTACCGGATCGGACGCCTCGACCCGTCGGCGTTCGAGGCCCTGCAGCGCGGCGACCGCGAGGGCTTCCAGCGGGCGTTCAACGACGTCGTGCAGTTCGCGGAGGTCGGGGAGGGCAACCTCGACTTCGGGGCGATCGTCCCCGCGGCCGTCGAGGCCGGCGCGCAGCACCTCCTGGTCGAGCAGGACCAGCTGTACGGCCGGACTGTGTGGGAGGCCCTGCGGACCTCCCACGACAACCTCGTGGCGTTGGGGTTCGGCGACCTGTTCTGAGCCGTCCTGCGGGTCAGTCCTCGTCGGTGACGAGGCGGACGTCCTGCACGACGTTGCCGCGGGTGGCGCGGCTGTAGGGGCAGGTCTGGTGCGCGGCGTCCAGCAGGCCGCGCGCCACCTGCTCCTCGACGCCGGGCAGCTGGGCCTCGATGGTGACGGCGAGGTCGATGCCCTGGGCGAGGCCGCCGGTGACGCCGACCGTGACCGACACGGCCGAGTCGGCCACGTCGACCTTCTGGGAGCGGGCGATGGCCTTGAGGGCGCTGTGGAAGCAGGCGGCGTACCCGGCGGCGAAGAGCTGCTCGGGGTTGGTGCCCGGCCCGTCGTCGCCGCCCATGCCCTTCGGGGTGGACAGGTTCAGGTCGACGCGGTCGTCGGAGGAGCTCACGCGTCCGTCGCGGCCGCCCCAGGCGGTGGCGGTGGCTTCGTAGAGAGTCGACACGGTGGTGCCCTTCTATTCGTGTACCAGGCTGGTGCACGAATAGGATGCACCCGTGAGCGAGGTCCCCACCACCCGACCCGCCCGGGGCCGTCCGCGGGACCCGGGCATCGACGGGCGCGTCCTGGCGGCGGCGGTCGAGGAACTGGCCGAGAAGGGCGTCGCGGGGTTCAGCACCCGCGGGGTGGCCGTGCGGGCCGGGGTGGACCGTCGCGGTGTCCACGCCCGCTGGGCCACCACCGAGGACCTCGTCGTGGACGCCCTGGCGACGCTGACGGCCAACCTGCGCCCCCCGCTGACGGGCACGCTGCGCGGCGACCTCGACGGCCTCGTGCCGGACATCGCCCGGTCGCTGTCGGGCGACCGGCGCCGCGTGCTGCAGCGGTGCCTCGACGAGGTCGCAAACGCGCCCGCGGTCACGGAACGGTTCCGGCGCGACCACGTCGACCGTTGCGCCGCCGTCCTCGAGGACGCCTTCCACCGCGCCCGCACCCGGGGGGAACTGCGGGCGACCACCACGCCGGCGCAGGCCACCGACGTCCTCATGGGGTCCCTGCTGTTCCGCGCCCTCACGGTGGGGGACGACGCCGTCCGCGGCGACGCGTTGGACGGCGTCGTGGACCACGTGCTGGCGCTCGTCGGGACGTAGGGTCGAGCCCGTGGACCTCGGACTGGACTCCCGTGTCGTGCTCGTCGCCGGAGGGCGCGGCTACATCGGACGCGCTGTCGTGCAGCGCCTGCGGGAGGAGGGGGCGACCGTCGTCGTCGCCTCCCGCAACCCCGGGCAGGACGGCGTGGCCGTCGACCTCACCGACACCGCCTCGGCGCGGTCCGCCGTCGAGCGGGTGCTCGCCGACCACGGCCGGATCGACGCTCTCGTGGTCACCGCCGCCCCGGCGGCCGGGAGCCTCGACCCGGCGAGGAACTCCGACCCCGAGCAGATCGCGACGGCGTTCGACGCGAAGTCCCTGGGGTTCCTGCGCCTGGCGAACGCCGCCGCCCCGGCCATGCGGGAGGCGGGGTACGGCCGGATCGTCGGGATCAGCGGCCAGAACGCGTACCTCACGGGGAACACGACGGGCGCCGTGCGCAACGCCGCGCTCGTGATCGCCGCCAAGAACCTCGCCGACGAGCTCGCGGGCAGCGGCGTCACCGTGAACACCGTGAACCCCGGACCGGTGGTGGACGAGCCGTCGTCGCAGGTGCGTCCGGGGGCTCCGGGGGAGTCCTCGCCCGACCAGATCGCCGCGCTCGTGACGTTCCTGGTCTCGCCCCTGGCCGCCGCGGTCAGCGGCGAGGCCATCGCCACGGGGCACCGGGTGCGCGGGGTCGTCACCTTCTGACCGACCGTCCGCCCGACGAACGGGGGATGGGGTGCGCTGCTCCGGTGCGCTTCGATCGACGGGTGTCGAGACCCTCCCCCAGCGGCTCCTTTCTCCTCCTCGTCGGCGTCGTCCTCGTCGTCGCCGGCGTGGCGTTCCACGGGGTCGCGGCCGCGCACCGGCCGTCCGGCCCCGACGGCGGCGACACCTGGACCGTGCTGCTGAACCACGCCGGACTGCGGGCGGGGGCCTACGGGGCCGTCGTCGCGGGGGCGTTCCTGGCGGTGCGGGGCTGGAACCTCAGGCGCCGCCGGGACTGAACACGCAGAACTCGTTGCCCTCCGGATCGGCCAGCACGTCCCACGGCCGGTCCACCTCCCGCGCCCGGACGATGGTCGCGCCGAGGGCGAGGAGCGCCTGCACGTCCCCGTCGACGTCGAAGTGCAGCCGGTTCTTGACGACCTTGCCCTCCGGGACGGGGTTCACCCACACCAGGGGGCCCGCTCCGTCCACGGCGACGATGGGCACCGGGTCGCCGTCGGGGCGGGGTCCCGACGCCCCGACGTGGCGGCGGTAGCCCATGGCGCGGCACCACCAGTCCGCGAGAGCCTGGTGGTCACGGGCGTCGAGGCAGAGGTCCTTGAACCGGGCGGGGGAATCCATCCCCGCATCATCGCGCAGGAGGAGAACCGTGGACTTCAACCAGCAGGTGATCGAGGAGTTCCGCGCCAACGGCGGGACGGTGACGACGGCGGGGTTCGGCCGGAGCCTGCTCCTGGTGCACCACACCGGTGCGCGCAGCGGGGCCGAACGGGTCGCCCCGTTGTTCGCCATCCCCACCGACGGCGGGTGGCTGATCGCGGTGTCGGCGGCCGGCGCGGACCAGCACCCCGCGTGGTACCACAACCTCCTGGCCCACCCCGACACCGTCGTCGAGCACCCCGACCGGGGCGAGGTCGCGGTGCGGGCCGTCGACCTGCAGGGGGAGGACCGGGACGCGGCCTGGGCGCGGTTCCTCGCGGCCAGTCCGGGTTTCGCCGGGTACGAGGCGAAGACGTCGCGCCGCATCCCGGTCCTGGAACTGCAGGATCAGGCCGGCGGGGCGTAGAACTGCAGGTCGTTGCCCTCGCTGTCCTTGAACGGGGCGATCCGGCCCCACGGGTGGTCGCTGATCTCGCCGGTGAACTGCACGCCCTCGCCGCGCAGGCGCGCGACCTCCTCGTCGATGGAGGAGTCGGGCGTGAAGGAGATGACCGCCCCGCCGTCGGCGTGCGACCCCGTGTCCTCCCGCGCGTTCAGCCCGATCGTCAGACCGCCGGCCTCGACCTCGCTCCAGTCCGGCGAGGTCATGCTCACGTCCAACCCCAGGGTCGTGCCGTAGAACGCGACCGCCCTGTCCATGTCGTCCACGGGAACCCACACCGTCGCCACACCGCTCGCCACGTCGACCTCCGAGTCGTCCCGGGCCCGGTGCCCGGTCACGGGTCCAGTCTCGGGGCGGGCCGTGGGACCGCATCCCGGGAGCGACGGCGTCAGCTGCCCGACTTCTGCGGCGCCGCGTTCACCTGGTCCTTCCAGACGGCCTGCGCGCCGGAGTCGCCGACGCGGTAGACCTGCATGGCGGTGGCGAGGGCCGCGACGACGGACAGGGCGGCGACGACGGTCACCGCGGCGGGCGGGCGTCCCGCCTCGTCCCGTCGGCGGCGCTGGAGCCACCACAGGACGACGGCGAGCACCGCCAACGGGAGGGCGAACCAGACGAGCTGGTCGCCGAGCTCGGCGTGCCGGCCGGGGTCGCCGACCCGGTGCTCCAGCGATTCCCCGCTGCTCGTCGCGACGGGGCACAGCGCGGTGCCCACGACGGCGACGAGGGCATTGATCCCGCCGTAGCGGGCGCGCCACGCGGGGCGCGCCGCGACGGCGACGGTGCCGAGGACGGCGAGGGGCAGCAGCACCACGACGGCGTGCACGACGAGCGGGTGGACGGGCAGACCGCCGATGAGGTCGAACATGCGGACAGCGTGCCCGCGCGCTGTTGAACCCCCGCTGAGAAGCTGGGGTGGTGGACGACCTCACCGCGTGGAAGGTGCTCGCCCCCTCGGGGCTGCTGCTCGTGGGGGCCGGGGTGTGCGTCGTCACCGACGCCGCCGTGCGGCGGGCGCGACGGCGTCCCTGGGTCGTCCCCGGCACCGCGGGCCTGGTGACGCTGAACGCCGGGCTCAGCCTCTTCGGCGAGGCGGTGAAGCGCCGGGCGTTGCACGACGTGCACGCCGCTGGCCCGCTCGGGGGACGCTGACCGGGACCGACACCTGCCCGAAACACGGGTCCGGCACACTCCGCTCACCGCCCGAGATCGGAGCCCCCGTGTCGTACGAGCAGCCTGCTCACCCCCCAGCACCCGCCCCCGAGGACGGGGTGGCCCGCAGCCGTCTGGTGAAGACCCTGCGGCGCGGGGACATCGTCCTGTTCATCGTCGCCGCCGTCATCAGCGGCGACAGCATCGCCGTCCTCGCCGGTGGCGGGCCCGAGGGGCTCGTGTGGTCCGCGTTCATCGGGATCGCGTTCCTCGTGCCGTCGGCCTTCGTCTTCGCCGAGACCTCCTCGACGTACCCCGAGGAGGGCGGGCCGTACCAGTGGGTGCGCCGGGCGTTCGGGCGCACGTGGGCGTCGGTGGCGGTGATCCTGTACTGGATCACGAACCCGATCTGGCTGGGCGGATCGCTGGCGTTCATCGCCGGGTCCGTGTGGTCGCAGTACGTCGTGGCGACGTCGGCCGTGGGCGACTTCGTCGTCAAGCTGGTGTTCGTCTGGGTCGCGATCCTCCTCGCCGTCGTGAGCCTGAAGCGCGGCAAGGTGCTCATCAACGTCGGAGCGTGGGCCAAGCTGTTCGTCCTCGCCAGCCTCACCCTGACGGCGCTGGTGCACGTGGCCCAGTCCGGGACGGCGGGTGTGGACTGGTCGGCCGCCCGACCGACCGTGGCGGGGTTCCTCGCGATCGTGCCCGTGGCGCTCTTCGCCTTCGTCGGCTTCGAGGCGCCGAGCGCGGCGTCGGAGGAGATGCACGACCCCCAGCGCGACACCCCGACCGCCATCGCGCGCGGCGCCGGCATCACGCTGCTGGCCTACCTCGCGCCGGTGCTGGCGATCATCCTCGTGACCCCGGCTGACCGGACGGCGGACGCCGGTGTCATGCAGGCGATCGAGGTCAGCTACGGCGTCTTCGGCCCGTTGTCGGGGCCGCTGCTGACGCTCACCGCGGTGGCGTTCGTGTACGCGCTGCTGACGCAGGGCTCCGCCTGGATGATGGCGACGGACCGCATGCAGGCCGTGGCCGCGGCCGACGGCGCGTTCTTCACCCGGCGGCTGGGGGAGTTCTCCGAGCGGCTGGGGACGCCGGTGCGGATGAACCTCGTCTCCGGGGTCGTGTCGACGGTGTTCCTCGTCCTCGCGACCGTGTTCGTGCACGGGACGGCGGCCGCGGTGTTCGGGGTCGTCCTCACCCAGGCCGTCTCGACGCTGCTCATCAGCTACGTCGTCATCGTCCCGGCGATGGTCCACCTGCGCTGGACCCACGACACGATCCGGCCGTACCAGGTGCCGGGCGGCCGTCGAGGGTTCACGGTGCTCGCCGGGATCGTGTACCTGTTCATCCTGCTCGGCTCGGTGGCCGCCGTCGTGCCGGGCGTCCTGGAGGGGTTCCTGGGGCTCGACTACGACTTCGCGGGGGAGTGGGGCGTCAGTCGCGGCAGCTTCGAGGTGTTCACCGTCGGGGTGCTCGTCGTGGTCGTCGTCGCCGCGCTCGTCGGCCGCGTCGTGGGTTCCCGGTCTCAGCCGACCGCGTAGGGCGTCTGCGTGATCGTCCCCTGGTCGCACACGGGTCCAGCCGACCAGGGGACCGCGCGGTCGTCGATCTGGTCGGGCGGGATGACGAGCAACGACGTCGGGACGGCCTCGCAGTCCCCGGTGGCCGGTTCCCCGACCGCGGTGTTCGCCGCGGTGGACCACGACAGCGACGAACGGGCGACGTCACCCGGCGCGAGGGTCAGTGCGGGGGGCGTGGCGTCGGAGCGGACCTGGCGCGACAGGACGGGGGCACCGTCGCTGCGGCTCAGGGCGATCCCGCCGAACCCCTTGAGGTGGCAGGCGCCGCGGCCGGTGTTCGTCAGCGTCAGGACTGCGGCGCCGCGGCCGGCCGGGGCGTCGGCCGGCACGAGCGCCGCGACCAGCTGGGCCGAGGTGCAGACGCCGACGGACGTCGGGGGAGCGCTGGGGGTGGTCGTCGCGGTGGTCGTGGGCGTCGGGCTCGTGGGGGTGGGTGCCGTCGGGGTGGGGACGGGAGTCGTGGGGGTCGGCGTCGTCGGTGTGGGGGTGGGGCTGGGCGCGGCCGAGGTGGGGGGACGTGAGCTCGACGTCGCCGGCGCCCCGACGCTGACCCCGCCGCGGAACGAGCACCCCGCGAGCGCGACTCCCGTGACCGCCAGCACCGCGAGGACGAGCGGACGGGACACGGGGGGACGCACCCGCCCAGTCTAGGAACGCCGGCTCACGGCGGGTGCCGCGCCCGGCGGTCGTGACAGGATGGACACACCGGCAACCGTTCCGGCACAGCGGGGGTGCCGGGGCTGCCCGGGGGCTCCGGGGGCGGGCATCATCGGGGGGTGCCGACCATCCTGCTCGCCGACGACGAGAGCGCCATCACCGACAACCTGGCGCCGCTGCTGACGCGGGCGGGTTTCGACGTGGTCGTCGCGCACGACGGGCAGGAGGCCCTCGACCGGGTCCGCGCGCAGGACCCGGACCTCGTCGTCCTCGACGTGATGATGCCGAGGATGGACGGGCGGGCGGTGCTGCGCCGGTTGCGGCAGGAGGGGTCCTCCACCCCCGTCATCCTGCTGACGCAGGTGGGGGAGTCCAGCGAGCGAGCGATGGCGCTGGAGGAGGGCGCGGACGACTACCTCAACAAGCCCTTCGACCCGCAGGAGCTCACGGCGCGCATCCGGGCCGTGCTGCGCCGGCGCGACGGCGACCGGCGGGGCGGACCCGGGCAGTTCCAGCGGTTGCGGTCGGGGTCGGTCGTGCTGGACCGCGTCTCGCAACGGGTGTGGAAGGACGGCCGCGAGGTCGTCCTGACGCCACGCGCGACGGCGCTGCTGTCCTACCTCATGACCCACCCCGACGAGGTGATGACCCGCGAACGCCTGCTGGAGGCGGTGTGGGGGTGGACGTTCCAGACGAGCACCCGCTCCGTCGACACCCGGATCGCCGAACTGCGCCGTGAACTCGAGGACGACTCCGCCGCCCCGCGGCTCATCGCCACGGTGCTGGGATCGGGGTACCGGTTCGCCGGCTCGGTCGAGAAGGCGTGACGTGAGCGACGTGGCCGAACCTCGCGCACGGTCGGGCAACGCCCGCGCCGTCCTCGCCGCCGTGCTGTCCGTGCTGCCCGCGCTGGCGGGGCTGGGCGCGTGGACCCTGTGGCGCACAGGACGTCTGGGTGGGGGTGCCGAGTTCGTCGAGGTGCGCTTGGGTGCCCAGACCCAGGACTGGGTGCTCACCCTGGGGGTGCTCGTCTCGGTCGTCGCGGCCGTCGTGCTGGCCCTCTTCGCCCGCGTCCGGCGGCTCCGGTGGCGGGCCGAGCGGGAGGCCGTGGCGGCCGTCGCGGCACGGGCCGCGCGGGACCGTCAGCTCCTGCTCGGCCGGCTCGACCACGAGCTGAAGAACCCCCTGACGGCCATCCGCCTCGCCCTGGCGAACGCCGCGGCCGAGGACGCGACCCCGGACCAGCGCGGCCGCGGCCTGCGCAGCATCGAGGAACAGGTGCTGCGGCTCAGTCGCCTCACCGCCGACCTGCGCAAGATCGCCGACGTCCAGACGAACCCCCTCACGTTCCGGCGCGTCGACCTCACCGCGCTCCTGGAGGAGGCCGTCGAGGTGGTCGGCGAACAACCCCGCGCGGCCGGTCGTCGCCTCGACCTCGACGTGCCGCGGGCGCCCTGGCCGCTGCCGGCCGTCGACGGCGACGCGGACCTGCTCGCCCTGGCCCTCGTGAACCTCGTCGACAACGCCGTGAAGTACACGCCGGAGGGCGGGAACGTCGAGGTGCGGGCCCGCGAGGACGCCGGCGGAGTCCTCGTCGAGGTGGCCGACACGGGGCAGGGGATCCCTGCCGAGGACCTGCCGCACGTGTGGGACGAGTTGTTCCGCAGCCCCTCCGCGCGGACCGTCGCGGGCAGCGGGCTGGGCCTGCCCCTGGTCCGCGCCGTCGTCGAGCGCCACGGGGGGACGGTGGCGGCCGACAGCCGCGAGGGGCAGGGGACCGTGGTGCGGGTCCACCTGCCGGCGGCACCGCCGGAGTGATGTGTCGATCTCGACACACGCCGTCCCGGAACGGTTGCCGCGCCGACACCCGGGTGCCACACCGGATCCGTAGTTTCGAGGTGTGGCCGCGGGAGCGGCCGCGGACAAGACCGGAAGCACAGACCCGGAAACGCACTCCCTGAGGAGAAACCCATGCGTGGCAAGATGATCGCAGCCGCCGCCGCTCTGCTGACCACCGCCGGCGTCGCCGGCGCCGGGGTCGCGTCGGCCGCCTCGCCGAGCATCCCGACCGCGACGCCCCTGCACTTCGCCCGTGGCGCCAGCTCGACGCACGTCAGCGGCCACGTCGCCGCCGGCGGCGACCGCCGCTACACGTTCCAGGCCCGCGCCGGGCAGACGGCGACGTTCCACCTGTCCCGCAGCACCTCGGCGACGACGTGGACCCTCGTCGGGCCGACCGGCCCCTCCGTGCACAACGCGCACAGCCCCCGGCAGAGCGACTTCACGTACACGCTGCCGGAGTCGGGCACGTACTACGTCGACGTGGTCTCGAGCCGTCCCGCGACCTACGACCTGTCGCTGTCGATCCCCGCCGCCACGGCGTCGTCGCCGACGAAGGTCTCGTTCCCGGCCGGTGGGACCGCGACCACCGTCAAGGGCAGCGGGTCGCACGACTACACGTTCGACGCCCGCTCCGGGCAGCGCGCCACGGTGCACTTCACCGACACCAGCGCGCAGGGCGCGTGGACGCTCGTGGCGCCCGACGGCAGCCCCCTGCACACCACGATGACGGAGCAGCAGCGCGACGTCTCCGTGCAGCTGCCGAGCACCGGCAGCTACCGGCTCTCCGTCCAGGCGCCGGCCGGCAGCCGCTACACCCTCACGCTGTCGATCCCGCGCGGCTGAGGTCGTGGCCCGGACCGGGTCCGCGCGCGGAGGGGACGCGCGGACCCGGTCGGGCCCCGATCAGTAGGCGCGGGTCCGCTGCTCGACGACGAGGTGGACGAGGGCGAACACGTGGTCCTCGTCGATCGCCCGCAGGGCGGCGGCGAGGGCGTCGGGGACGTCCTCGTCCCGTTCGGCGCGGACCCCGAACCCCCCGAACGCCTGCGCCATGAGGGCGAAGTCGGGGTTCTCCAGCTGGGTGCCACTGACCCGCCCCGGGTAGTGCCGCTCCTGGTGGGTGCGGATGGTCCCGTACTCGGCGTTGTCGACGACGACGACGAGCGGGGTCGCGCCGTACTGCGCGGCCGTCGCGAGTTCCTGGCCGTTCATGAGGAACTCCCCGTCGCCCGCGACCGTGACGACGCGGCGGCCGGGTCGGGCCAGCGAGGCGGCGACGGCGGACGGGATCGAGTAGCCCATCGACCCGTTGCGGGCGCTGAGCATCGAGGCGTACTCCATCGTCGGGAAGTACCGGTGCGCCCAGTTCGTGTGCTCGCCGGCGCCGAACGTCACGACCGCGTCGCGCGGCAGCGTGGGGACGAGGTTCGCCATGAACGTGTCCATCCGCGCCGGGCCCGGGGTGGGGGTGGCCGGGGGGAGCGCCGCGAACCTCTCCTGTTCCCCCCGCATCCGCTCCGTCCACGCGGTCCACTCCGGGCGCACGTCGAGCTCGATGCCAGTGAGGTCGCGGACGAAGACGTCGGGTTTCGCCACGATCTGGTAGGACACGGCCCCGCTGCGGCCCCGCAGCGAGGGGTCCATCGTCACGAGGAAGTTCTTCCTCGACCAGTCCTGCCGCACGACGAACCCGTCGGTGATGGTGTCGCCCGGGACGGTCCCGACGAACACCAGCAGGTCGGTCTCCTCGAGCAGGTCGTAGGTGGGTTTCGGCCGGCCGTAGCCGATGGGGCCGACGTAGCTGGGGGAGTCGAAGGGCACCGTTCCCTCCGTGCGCCACTCGGCCGCGGCGGGGATGCGGTGCCGCTCCAGCCACCGCGTGAGCTGCTGCGCCGCCTCCGGTGTCCAGTCGTTGCCGCCGGTCACGAAGAGGGGTTTGACCGACCCGGCCAGGGCCTCCCGCAGGGCCTCCACGTCCCGCGACGTCATGCCGCCCGTCGCGACGGGGATCGGCGGGTGCGCCGGGCCGTGCACGGCGTGCCGCAGGACGTCCTCCGGCAGGCCCACGACGACGGGGCCGGGACGGCCGCTGCTGGCCGCGAACATCGCCTCGGCGACGATCTCCGAGGCGCGCTCGGCGTTGTCGAGGACCATGACGCGCTTGGCCCCGGTGTCGAACCAGGCCTTGACGTCGAACTCCTGGAACGCCTCGCGGTCGCGGTGGTCGAACGGGATGAGCCCGACGAACAGGACCATCGGGGTCGAGTCCTGCCAGGCCGTGTGCAGCCCGACGTGGGCGTTCGCCGCCCCCGGTCCCCGCGTCACCATGGCGATGCCGGGGCGGCGGTGCATCTTGCCGTCGGCCTCGGCCATGTACGCCGCGCCGCCCTCGTGCCGGCAGACGACCGTCTCGATGCCGGAGTCCACGAGGCCGTCGAGGACGTCGAGGTAGCTCTCGCCCGGGACGACGTAGGTGCGCTGCACGCCGTGCAGCGCCAGGGCCTCGACGATGGCGTGGCCCGCGCTGCGGACGGGGCCGGATGGGGCGGTGGCGGTGGCGGGGGTGGTGTCGAGCGCGGCTTCCGGTGCCGGGAGAAGGTCGGTCACGTCGACCGACGCTAGGTGCGCACCGCGGTCCTGCGCCCGTTCGGCCGCGGATGTTTCTCCGGTTGTTGTCCAGGCGTGAAGAACGGCTCGTCTTCACGACTGTGGGCGGGGTGAGGGGATCGGTGGAGAAGCGGGGGACGTGCAGCGCGTCCGGCCCTGCGGACCGCGGTCCCGGGGCACGGTGGAGGGGTGCACCGGCAGGTCGCCGGGGCGGGTGGTGACGGAGGACGGGCATGACGGTCGTGGCGGAGCGGACCGAGGACCTCACGGTCGTCGACGGCGGGGAACGGTGCGAGGGGGACTGCTTCTACTGCTGCGGTCCCGAGACCGACTGACGGCCGGGGCGACGCGTGGACGACGTGCTGCCGGCGGGGGCCCTCCTCCTCGGCCGGGTGCAGGACCCCTCGACGGGTGGCCCCCGCGTGGTGGCCCTCGACACCGCGGAACCCCCGGGAGACGACGGCTGGGGCGTGCACGACCTGACCGCGCTCGAACCCACCGTCTCGGGACTGCTCGAACGGGACGACCGGGTCACGGTCGTGCGGAGCGCCCTGGCCTCGGAGCCCCGCTGGTGGACGCGCGACCTGCTCGCGGCGCCCGTGGGGTCCCAGGACACGCCGCACCTGCTCGCACCCGTCGACCTGCAGGTCGTCAAGGCGTGCGGGGTCACGTTCGCGGACAGCCTCGCCGAACGTGTCATCGAGGAACGGGCGGGCGGTGACCCGGCCCGGGCCGCCGCCGTGCGGGCCGAGGTGGCCGACGTGCTCGGCGGCGCACTGTCCTCCGTGCGGCCGGGCTCGCCCGAGGCGGCGCGGGTCAAGGAGGTGCTGCAGGCGCGCGGCTGGTGGTCGCAGTACCTCGAGGTGGGCCTCGGTCCCGACCCCGAGGTGTTCACCAAGGCGCCGGTCCTCGCCTCGGTGGGGCACGGGGCGGCGGTCGGCGTGCCGTCCTGGTCGCGGTGGAACAACCCCGAGCCCGAACTCGTGCTCGTCGTCACCTCCCGCGGCGAGGTGGTCGGGGCGACGCTCGGCAACGACGTCAACCTGCGCGACGTCGAGGGCCGGTCGGCGCTGCTGCTGGGCCGGGCCAAGGACGCCAACGCCTCCAGCGCGCTGGGTCCGTTCGTCCGCCTCCTCGACGACTCCCTCCGCCTCGACGACCTGCGCACGGCGGAGATCGAGCTCGAGGTGCGGGGGACCGACGGTTTCGTCCTGCACGGGCGGAACTCGCTGGCGCGCATCAGTCGGCCGTTCGAGGAACTCGTCGCGGCCACCGTGGGCGCGCACCACCAGTACCCCGACGGGTTCGTCCTCTACACGGGCACCCTCTTCGCGCCGACCACGGACCGGGACGAACCGGGGCAGGGGTTCACCCACCACGTCGGCGACGTCGTGCGCATCAGCTGTCCGCAGTTGGGGACGCTCGAGAACACCGTGCTCGCCACCGAGGACCTGCCGCCGTGGACGTCCGGGTTGGGCGTGCTGCTGCGGCACCTGCAGGCGGTCACGGCACGACGGTGAACGGCCGGCCCCTCACCCCGCCCACAGGTCGAGGAACCGGGCCACCGGCGGGTGGTCCCGGTCCTCGCGCCACGTCGCGACGAGTTCCAGGCCCGGGACGGCGCCGGTGAACGGGCGGTACTCCACGGCGTCCGGCCGCAGCCCCGTCGTCGAGGCCGGCACGACCGCGCACCCGAGGCCGGCGGCCACGAGCGCGACCATCGTCTGCACCATCCACAGGTCGTCCTGCGCGACCCGGACGTGGACCCCGGCGAGCAGCGCGGACGTCCGCTCCCGAAGGCCGTCGTCGCCGTGCCGGGCGGGCATCAGGAGCGCTTCGTGCTCGAGCTGCCGGACGGCGACCGCCGCCCCGGCCGCCAGCCGGTGGCCGCGGGGCAGGGCCAGCACCAACGGTTCGCCCGCGAGAACCTGCGAGGCCAGCGCAGGACCGTCCGGGACGGCGTAGAGCAGGACGACGTCGAGGTCGTCGAGGTCGAGGCGGCGCAGCAGGTCGGCGGGCCTGCCCTCGACCAGGGCCACCTCCAGGCCCGGCAGTTCGCCGTGCACGCGGCGCAGGACGTCGGGCAGGCCACCCGCCACGGCCGAGGGGACCAGCCCGACCCGCAACCGCCCGACGCTGCCGTCGCGCGCCTGTTGCGCGGTGGCGGGCAACCGGTCGTAGGCGGCGAGCAGCCGGCGGACCTCCGGCAGGAGGGCCCGGCCGGCGGGGGTGAGGACGGGGGTGCGACCGCTGCGGTCGAAGAGCTCCGCCCCGAGCTCGCGCTCGAGGGCACGCACCTGGCTGGACAGCGGCGGCTGGGCCATGTGCAGCGCGCGGGCGGCCCCCGTGAAGGACTGCTCCTCGGCCACGGCCACGAAGTACTCGAGGCGGCGCAACGTCACCATCCCATACTTCCTGAGTACCGGAGCGGTCCGCAACGGATGTTGGACGTATGGGCGCAGCGGGGCCAGGCTGGGGTCATGGCTGGATCGCAGGCTCGTCCCGAGGCGTACGTCTACGACGCCGTCCGCACTCCCTTCGGCAAGTTCGGCGGCGCGCTCGCCGAGGCCCGTCCGGACGACCTGGCTGCGGCCGTCGTGCGCGCGACGCTCGAGCGCTCCCCGCAGTTGCCCGCCGAGGCCGTCGACGAGGTGTTCCTGGGCCTGGCCAACGGCGCCGGCGAGGACAACCGCAACGTCGCCCGCATGGCCGTGCTGCTCGCCGGGATGCCCACGTCCGTGCCCGGCAGCACCGTCAACCGACTGTGCGGGTCCGGGCTCGACGCGCTGTTCGCCGGGTCGCGCGCTCTGGAGACGGGTGACGCGCAGGTCGTGCTCACCGGCGGGGTGGAGTCGATGTCGCGGGCGCCCTGGGTGCTGCCCAAACCCTCCCGTGCCTTCCCGGCGGGGGACGTCACAGCAGTCTCCACGACGCTGGGCTGGCGGCTGGTGAACCCGCGGATGCCGAAGGAGTGGACCGTCAGCCTCGGAGGCGCGAACGAGCTCCTGCAGCAGAAGTTCGGCATCTCCCGCACGCGCCAGGACGAGTTCGCCGTCCGCTCGCACGAGCGCGCCGCCGCCGCCTGGGCAGAGGGGTTCTACGACGACCTCGTCGTGCCGGTGGGTGAGGTGACGAAGGACGAGGGGATCCGTCCCGGCACGACGGTCGAACGGCTCGCCGGGTTGCAACCCGCGTTCGACCCCGCCGGGACCATCACGGCCGGGAACGCCTCGCCGTTGTCCGACGGCGCCTCCGCGGTGCTGCTCGGGACGGCGGAGGCGGCCGCCAGCACCGGGCACGACCCGCTCGCCCGCGTCGCGGGGCGCGGCACGTTCGCGCTCGACCCGCAGGACTTCGGGTTCGCTCCCGTCGAGGCGGCGAACCGGGCGCTGGCCCGGGCCGGGATCGGCTGGGGCGCCGTGGGCGCCGTCGAGCTGAACGAGGCCTTCGCCGTCCAGTCGCTCGCCTGCGTCGACGCCTGGGGGGTCGAGGAGGGGATCGTGAACACGCGAGGTGGTGCCATCGCCCTGGGGCACCCGCTGGGGGCCTCCGGGGGCCGGATCGTGGGAACCCTCGTGGCCCGGATGCGCGCCGAGCGCGTCCGCTGGGGCGTGGCCGCGATCTGCATCGGCGTCGGGCAGGGGCTCGCCGTCGTCCTGGAGAACACCGACGCGCAGGAGGCGGGAGTCCGTTGAGCCGCACCCAGTTCCCCGACGACGCCGACGCGGCGGTCGCCGACGTCGCCGACGGCGCCACCGTCCTCATCGGGGGTTTCGGAGCGGCCGGTCAACCCGTCGAACTGATCGACGCGCTGCTGCGGCAGGGCGCGAGCGACCTCACCGTCGTCAACAACAACGCCGGCAACGGCGACGTCGGGCTCGCCGCGCTCCTGGCCGCGGGGCGCGTCCGCAAGATCGTCTGCTCGTTCCCGCGGCAGAGCGACTCGTGGGTGTTCGACGAGCTGTACCGGGCCGGGCGGATCGAGCTCGAACTCGTGCCGCAGGGCACGCTGGCCGAACGGCTGCGGGCCGCCGGGGCCGGCATCGGCGCGTTCTACTGCCCGACGGGTGCCGGCACCCCGCTGGCCGAGGGGAAGGAGACCCGGGTGATCGACGGGCGAGAGCACCTGCTGGAGTTCCCGATCCACGGCGACGTGGCCCTCGTGAAGGCGCACCTCGCCGACGAGTTCGGGAACCTCGTGTACCGCAAGACGGCCCGGAACTTCGGCCCCGTCATGGCCGCGGCCGCGCGGACGAGCGTCGTGCAGGTCTCCGACGTCGTGCCGACGGGTTCGCTGGACCCCGAGGACGTCGTGACGCCGGCCATCTACGTCGACCGCGTCGTGCGCGTGGGGGTGGCGGCGTGACGATCCAGAACACCGTCGAGAACACGGGACGAGGTCCCCTGTCGAAGGACGAGCTCGCCGCGCGGGTCGCCCGCGACATCCCCGAGGGCGCCTACGTGAACCTCGGCATCGGCCGGCCGACGCTGGTCGCCGACCACCTCACTCCCGAGTCCGGGGTCGTGCTGCACACCGAGAACGGGATGCTCGGGATGGGCCGGGCGGCCGTGGGGGACGAGATCGACCCCGACCTCGTGAACGCCGGCAAGATCCCGGTGGTCGAGACCCCGGGGGCGTCGTACTTCCACCACGCCGACAGCTTCGCCATGATGCGCGGCGGCCACCTCGACGTGTGCGTCCTCGGCGCCTACCAGGTGGCGGTGAACGGCGACCTGGCCAACTGGCACACCGGGGCGCCCGACGCGATCCCGGCCGTCGGCGGGGCGATGGACCTCGCGACGGGGGCGAAGGCCGTGTTCGTCGTCATGCCGCTGTTCGGGCGCGACGGGTCTCCGAAGCTGGTGCGGGAGTGCACGTACCCCCTCACCGGGGTCGGCTGCGTCTCCCGCGTCTACAGCGAGGAAGCCGTGCTGTCGCTCGAGGGCGGCGAGGTGGTCGTCGAGGAGACGTGGGGGACGACGGTCGCCGAACTGCAGGCGAAGCTGCCGGACCTGGTGCTGCGGGAGCGGTGACCGGCGGCGCACCGAGCCAGCGTTCGACGCCGCACCTCTATCTCGCTGAGGAGCGCAGCTCCCGCAACCCCGCCAGCAGCGCCGTCAGCCCCAGCTCGAACGCCGCCCTCGCCGTGTCACCCTCCGGCCGGGCGGCGTTCGCCGTCGTGACCCCCGGTGCGCTGGCGGCGAGGTCGCCGGGGTCGAAGATGTCCGCGGGGGCCTGGGTGTCGAGGGCGGACCCGAGCACGAACGACTCGACGGCCACGACGACGTTCGTCACGAGGTGCGCGGGCCAGCCCGCGGCCAGCAGGCCGGAACTGACCCGTTCGTACATCTCGACGGTGTGCGGCGCGCTGCGCACCGGGGTCACCGCCATCACCGGGACGAGCGCGGGGTGGCGTTCGTAGGCGTCGCGGTAGGAGCGGGCCCAGCCGGCGAGGGCCTCGTCCCACGGCAGCCGGCCGAACCCCGAGCAGTCGATCCCGCGGTTGACGTCGTCCTGCACCGCGCGGAGCACGTCCTGCTTCGTCGCGACGTGGTTGTAGAGCGCGCTGGGCGCCACCCCGAGGCGACGGGCCAACGCCGCCATCGTCAGCCCGTCCTGACCCCGCTCCTCCAGGAGCGCGACGGCCTCCGTGGTGATGCCGTCCGCCGTCAGGACCGGGCTGCTGGGGCGCCCGCGACCCCGGCGCGGAGCGGGGGAGGAGGCGGCGGTGGGCACGGGGCCATCGTGGCCCACGCCCTTGACACGGGACCGCCGGGGCTCGTTAATGAAGCCTGTTCACTTCCAGGCAGTCACCGTCGATCCGGACCCGGAGGTCCCCGTGAACCCCGTTGAACTCAGCGCCGACGTGGTCGTCGTCGGCGCCGGACCGGCCGGGCTGAACACCGCCCGCCACCTCGTCGCCGCCGGTCACGACGTCGTCGTCCTCGAGGCGCGCGACCGCGTCGGCGGTCGCACCTGGACCGACGAGCGCGACGGCGTGACCCTGGAGATCGGCGGCCAGTGGGTCTCCCCGGACCAGACCGAGCTGCTCGGCCTGCTCGACGAGCTCGGCATGACGACGTACCCGCGCTACCGCGACGGCGAGAACGTCCACATCGGCGCCGACGGGGTCCGGCGCACCTACCGCGGCGACGTGTTCCCCGTCTCGGACTCCACCGCCAAGGAGATCGCCCGGCTCACCGAGCTCATGGACGACCTCGTCGCCGCCGTCGGGGCCACCGAACCCTGGGCGCACCCGCGGGCCCGCGAGCTCGACACGATCTCCTTCGGCGACTGGCTGCGCCGGCAGTCCGACGACGAGGAGGCGTGCACGACCATCGCGCTCTTCATCGCCGGGGCCATGCTCACCAAGCCCGCCCACGCGTTCTCGACGTTGCAGGCCGTCCTCATGGCCGCCTCCGCCGGCTCGTTCACGCACCTCACGGACGAGTGCTTCATCCTCGACCGCCGCGTCGTCGGCGGGATGCAGTCGGTGTCGGAGCGGCTGGCCGCCGACCTCGGCGACCGCGTCCACCTCGCCACGCCCGTCCGCACCATCCGGCACGACGACTCCGGCGTCGTGGTCGAGTCCGACCGCGTCACCGTCCGCGCCCAGCGCGTCGTCGTGGCCGTGCCGCCGCCGCTGTTCTCCCGCATCAGCTACGACCCGCCGCTGCCGCGCCGCCAGCACCAGATGCACCAGCACCTGTCGATGGGCCTCGTCATCAAGGTGCACGCCACGTACGCGACGCCGTTCTGGCGGCACGACGGCTTGTCCGGCACCGGGTTCGGCACGACGACGCTCGTGCAGGAGGTGTACGACAACACGATCCACGGCGACGACCGCGGAACCCTCGTCGCCTTCGTCGCCGACGAGAAGGCGGACGCGGTGTTCGCCCTGCCCGAGGAGGAGCGCCGGGCGCGGATCCTGGAGTCCATCGCGCAGTTCCTCGGCGACCAGGCCCTCGCGCCGATCGCCTACTACGAGTCGGACTGGGGCAGCGAGGAGTGGACGCGCGGCGCGTACGCCGCGAGCTTCGACCTCGGCGGCCTCGCCCGGTACGGCGCCGACCAGCGCACCCCCGTCGGCCGCATCCACTGGGCGTGCTCGGACCTGGCGGCCGAGGGGTACCAGCACGTCGACGGCGCCCTGCGCTCCGGCCGCGCCGCGGCCGCCGACGTCGTCGCGGCCCTGGCGTGACGACCGCGGAGGGGCCCCGCTACGTCGTCGCCTACGACGGGGGCGACCGCGGCCGCGACGCGCTGCGCTGGTCGGCCGTGCTGGCCCGCTCGCTCGGCGTCGGGCTCGACGTGGTCGTCGTCGTCCGCAGCGACGACCCGTTCAGCGGCGCCTACCCGCCCGTCGGGGACGTCACGGGCGTCATCACCGAGCAGGCCCGCGGCTGGGCCGACGAGGCGCTCGCGGCCATCGGTCCCGGCGTGGACGCGCGGGCCGACGTCCGCACCGCCGGGTCGGTCGCCGAAGGGCTGCTCGACGCGGCGACGGAGAGCGGCGCGGCCGCCGTCGTCGTCGGCGCCGACGGGGGAGTGAACCCCCTCGGCGTGGGGTCGGTCGCCCGGGCGCTGCTGCACGCCTCGCCCGTGCCGGTCCTGCTCGTCCCGCGGCGGGAGACACCCGAACGGGTGGACCACCTCTACGTCGCGGTGGGCACCCGGCCCGGAGCCGCCGCGGTCCTGGCCGAGGCGTGGCAGGCTGCTGCCCGCAACGGGCTGCCCCTGCACGTGGTGAACCTCGTCGAGGTCGACCGCGCCGCGTCCGACACCGCGCCCGGGGCGGACCCGGACGCGGTGACCCGGGTGCAGGCCCTGGTCGAGGACGTGCGGTCGCGTTCGGC
The DNA here is from genome assembly GCF_042473625.1 of Kineococcus sp. DHX-1. Classification (GTDB taxonomy): domain Bacteria; phylum Actinomycetota; class Actinomycetes; order Actinomycetales; family Kineococcaceae; genus Kineococcus. Next base: position 783,009 of record NZ_CP170445.1, read on the forward strand.
GGCCGTTCCGGTGAGCGTGGAGATGGGGCGAGGACGCACCATGGCGGAAGCAGTGGGTTCGATCGACTGGGCGACAGGCGGTCTGCTGATCGTCGGGTCCTCCCGGCTGGCGCAGGGGCGGCAGACGTTCCTCGGGCCGACGGCGGCGCGCATCCTGCGCCACGTGCCCGTCCCCGTCGTCGTCGTGCCGCGCTCCACCTCCGTGAGCACGCCGGGAGGTGCGGCGTGACCGCGACGCCGGAGGGTTCCACCCAGGAGGCCAAGGGCCTCAGCGGCGGGCAGGTCGGCCTGCTCGGCGCCGTCGTCATCGGCGTCTCCACCATCGCCCCCGCGTACACCCTCACCGGTGCCCTCGGCCCGACGGCGTCGGCCGTCGGCGACCACCTGCCCGCGATCTTCATCGTGGGTTTCGTGCCCATGCTGCTCGTCGCCCTCGGGTACCGGGCGCTCAACAACGCCATGCCCGACGCGGGTACGACGTTCACCTGGAGCTCGCGCGCGTTCGGCCCGTGGATCGGGTGGATGGGCGGGTGGGGGCTGCTCGCCGCCACGATCCTCGTCCTGTCCAACCTCGCCGGCATCGCCGTCGACTTCTTCTACCTCATGCTCGCCCAGCTCACCGGCGACGAGGGCATCGCCGACCTCGCCGCGAACGTGCCCGTCAACGTCGCGACGTGCCTGGTGTTCATGGCGCTGGCGTGCTGGGTCTCCTACCGCGGACTCGAGGCCACCAAGACGGTCCAGTACGTCCTGGTCGGGTTCCAGCTCCTCGTCCTCGGCTGGTTCGCGGTCGCCGCGTTCAGCAAGGTCGCCGACGGCAGCGCCCCCGCCGGGCTGACCGTCGACCCCGGCTGGTTCAACCCCCTCGGCGTCGAGTCGTTCTCCGCCTTCGCGGCCGGGATCTCGCTGTCGGTGTTCATCTACTGGGGCTGGGACGTCGTCCTGACGATGAACGAGGAGACGCAGGGGGCGCGCACCACGCCGGGCAAGGCGGCGCTGTCGACCATCGCGGTCATCGTCGTCCTGTACCTCACGATCGCGCTCGCGGTCCTGTCCTTCTCCGGCACCGGTGCGGACGAGTTCGGGATGGGCAACGCGGACATCCAGGAGAACATCTTCGCGGCGCTCGCCGGGCCGGTCATGGGGCCGTTCGCGATCCTCATGTCCCTGTGCGTCCTGGCCTCCTCGGCGGCCTCGCTGCAGTCGACGTTCATCGGACCGGCCCGCACGATGCTGGCCATGGGGCACTACGGCGCCCTGCCGCCGCGGTACGCGCAGGTGAGCCGGCGGTTCCAGTCGCCCGGGTACGCCACGGTCGTCGCCGCCGTCGTGGCGTCGGTGTTCTACGCGGTCATGCGCGTCGTCTCGGTGAACGTCCTGTCGGACACCATCACCGCCCTCGGCATGATGGTCTGCTTCTACTACGGAGTCACGGCCCTCGCCTGCGTCTGGTACTTCCGTGGCAGCTGGGGCGGGAACGTCAAGGCGTTCCTCACCACCTGCCTGGCCCCCCTCGTCGGCGGGTTGCTGCTGCTGGTGTTCTTCGTGCAGACCGCCGTGGACTCGATGGACCCCTCCTACGGGTCGGGTTCGGAGATCGCCGGCGTCGGGCTCGTGTTCATCCTCGGCATCGGTGTGCTGGGCCTGGGTCTCGTCGTGATGGCGGTGCAGTACGCGCGCAGCCCCGGGTTCTTCCGGGGCGAGTCGCTCGTGGTGGGGCGCAGCACCACCGACGCCTGAGGAGGATCAGCCCTGCTGGCAGAACCGCAGGGAGTTCCCGGAGGGGTCGAGGACGGTCGTCGTCGGGCCACCCGGCGTGTCGTCCTCGACCCCCGGGGACTGCCGGGGGGCCAACCGCGGGGAGAGTTCGCGGTGCAGGGCGCGGACGTCGCGGACGGGCACCCACACGACGGTTCCCGGGGTGCCGTCGCCGTAGTGCTCGGACAGGTCGAGCTCCGCGTCGTCGCGGCGGACCCGCGCGTACAGCGGCAGGCCGGGTTCGAACCGGTGCTCCCACAGGCACGTGAACCCGAGCACGGCGGTGTAGAACTCCAGCGCCGCGGCGCCGTCCTGCACCCGCAGCACGGGAACGGGGTGGCCGACGAGTCGGGGCGCCGCCGGGGCCGCTGCCGCCGCAGCGGTGTTCCAGTCGCGGAACCCCGCCTGGTGGGCGACGAGTTCCAGCGCCGCCGAGTGGCTCACGTCCAGCCCGAGCGCGGCGAGGTCGCGGCGCAGGGTGCGGGCGGCGGTCTTGGCCGAGACCGTGGAGTTCTGGTCCATCTCGATCCGTTCCAGCCTGGTGCCCCGGGTGCCCGCGCCGCCGGGGCAGCGACGTGTTCACCGGAGTGCGGGCGGCAGGCCACGTCGGGCCGTCGACAGGTTGTCACCGGGCCTTCCCGGGGTCAAGGCTGGCGCGATGACGGACACCACCTGCCACCTGTCCCTCTCCCTCGACGGCTACGTGGCCGGACCCGACCAGAGCTTGGCGGACCCGCTGGGGCGCGGCGGTGTCGAGCTGCACCGCTGGCACCTCGGTGAACCCGACCACGACGCCGACCGCACCGCCGTCGGATGGCTCATGCGGCCCCGCGGAGCGTACGTCATGGGCCGCAACATGTTCGGCCCGGTGCGCGGGGGGTGGACGCCCGTCGACGGGGCGGACTGGACCGGCTGGTGGGGCGAGGAACCGCCGTACCACGCGCCGGTGTTCGTGCTGACGCACCACCCGCGGGAGCCGGTCGAGAAGGCGGGTGGGACGACGTTCCACTTCGTCACCCACGGGTTCGACGCGGCCTACGCCGCGGCCGTCGAGGCGGCGGACGGGCGGGGCGTGGACATCGCCGGCGGCGCCTCCACCGCGCGGCAGGCGCTGCTGGCCGGGGTCGTCGACGAGCTGACGCTCGACATCGCGCCGGTGCTGCTCGGCGGGGGAGAGCGGTTGTTCGACGGGGTCGAGACGTTCGGGTTCACACCTGTCGAGGTCGTGACGTCGCCCCGGTCGACGCACGTCCGCTACCGCCGTGAGGCCTGATGCGCGCGTGGTGCGGGTGGGCACGGGGTGACCTCGTGCCCGGCGGGGTGCGGGGTCTCAGCCCGCCGGCAGGGCGCTGCCGGAGGCCACCAGCTCGACCTCGAAGCCCGCGTCGTCCTCCAGGTAGGCGGCGTGGCTGCTCGGACCGCCGGCGTGCGGGTGCAGGTCGGGGAACAGCAGCCGCCACCCGTGCCGAGGTGCCTCAGCCGCCAGGGCGTCGACCTCCTCACGGGTGCCGGCCCACAGGGCGAGGTGGTTCATCCCGCTGCGGCAGCGGTCGGTGCGCCCGCGGACGTGGTCGGCGCCGGACTCCAGCACCACGTACGCCGCCCCGAGGGACCAGCTGCACCCGGTGGCCCAGTCGTCGGTGCGGGTCCAGCCGAGGCGGCTCAGCAGCCAGGGCCACGGGCCGTCGGGGGCCGTGGCGTCGTCGCGCCACAGCTCCAGGTGGTGCAGGTGTCCTCGGTCCACGTCGCGATCATGCCCGAACGCGCGAGAGCCCCCGTCCGGTGCGGACGAGGGCTCTCGCGGTGGGTCGTCAGAAGGCGGCGGGGTCCGTCCCGGCGCGCACGCCCTGGCGCTGCGGCGCGGACTGCTGCTGCGCCTGCTCCTGGGCCTGCTGCTGCTGGGCCTCGAGGGCCTGGGCGTACTGCTGCTTCACCTGGTCCATGTCCAGGGACTTCACCTGCTGGATGAGGTCCTCCAGCGCGGGCCCGGGCAGGGCGCCCGGCTGACCGAAGACCGGGATGCCGTCGCGGTAGGCGACGAGCGTCGGGATCGAGGTGATGCCGTAGCGCGCGGCGAGCTGCTGCTGCTCCTCGGTGTCCACCTTGGTGAACGTGATGTCGCCGTGCTGCTCGGAGGCCTGCTCGAAGACGGGCGCGAACTGCTTGCACGGCCCGCACCAGTCGGCCCAGAAGTCGATGAGGACGATGCCGTCCTTCACGGTCTCGTCGTGCGTCTCCAGGGTCAGTGCCTGAGTGCTCATGACCTCCACAACCACGTCCGCCCGCGAGACCTTCCCGGCTGCGAGAGTTGGGCGCGTGCCCCGCCGCCTCGTCCGACTGCTCGTCACCCTCCTCGCCCTCGCCGTCATCGCCGTCGCCGCCGACCTGGCCGCCCGCACCTACGCGGCCGACCGCGTCGCCTCCCAGCTGCGCAGCGAGTACCGGCTCTCCCAGGACCCCGAGGTCACCCTCGCGGGCGGTTCGTTCCTGTGGCAGGCCGTGCGGGGGCGCTTCGAGGACGTGACGGTGACGGTGCCCCAGCTGACGACGGAGGACGACCTGGTGGTCCGCGACGTGCGCGTCCGGCTGCCCGAGGTGGAGGTCCCCACGGGCGTCCTCACGGGTGGGGCCGGGACGGTCGACGTCGCCGGCGGCACCGTCCGGGCCGAGGTGGCGTACGCCGACCTCGCGCAGAAGGCCTCCGTCGGCGGACTCGACGTCACCCTCGCCCGGGACGGGGACGCCGTCCGGGCCGGCGCCACCGTCCGCGTCTTCGGGCTCGGCGTCGACCTCGCCGTCACGGGCAAGCCCGTCCTGGAGGGCTCGGACGTCCGGCTGGAACCGGTGAGCGCCCAGCTGGCGGGTGCCTCGGTGCCCCTGGGCCGCGCCGAGCAGCTGCTCGAGGCCGCGGGCTTCGGCGGCTTCACCTTCCCCCTGGAGGGCGTGCCGCCGCAGGTGCGGCTGGAGGGCCTGCAGGTCGCCGACGACGGTCTCGTCGTCACCGGCACCGTCACCCCCAGCGCGGTCCGCGTCGGCTGAGGCTGGGACAGTGGGCCCACCCGGACCTCGAGGAGGAGCCCCCGTGTCGCCATCCAGTGTTCTCGACGTCTCCCCGGTCGTGCCCGTCGTCGTCGTCGAGGACGTCACCACGGCCGTCCCGCTGGCCCGTGCCCTGCTGGCGGGCGGCATCGGGGTGGTGGAGCTGACCCTGCGGACGCCCGTCGCGCTCGACGCCGTGCGGGCCGTCGCCGCGGAGGTGCCCGACATCCTGCTCGGCGTGGGCACCTGCACGTCCGCCGACGACGTGGCCCGCGCGGTCGACGCGGGGGCGCAGTTCCTCGTCAGCCCGGGGACGACGCCCTCGATCGTCGGGGCCGCCCGGGACCGGGGCGTACCGCTGCTGCCGGGGGTCGCGACCGTCTCCGAGGCCCTGGTGGCCCTGGAACTCGGGGTCCACGAGCTGAAGTTCTTCCCCGCGCAGCAGTCCGGTGGCGCCCCGTTCCTGGCGGCGCTGCGCACGGTCCTGCCACAGGTGAGGTTCTGCCCGACCGGGGGGATCTCGCCGGCGAACGCGGGGGAGTACCTCGCGCTGACGAACGTCGGGTGCGTCGGCGGCAGCTGGCTCACCCCGGCCGACGCCCTGGCCGCGGGGGACTTCGCGCGCGTCGAGGAACTGGCCCGTGCCGCCGCCGCCCTGCGCGTGGCAGGATCGCCGACGTGAGCCCCACCACGTACACCGCTGACGCTGGACGGTACGAGTCCATGCCCTACCGCCGCTGCGGACGCAGCGGCCTGGAACTCCCGGCGCTCTCGCTCGGGTTCTGGCACAACTTCGGCGACGACAAGCCGTTCCAGACCCAGCGCGACATCACCCGCCGCGCGTTCGACCTGGGCATCACCCACTTCGACCTCGCGAACAACTACGGCCCGCCCTACGGCACCGCCGAGACGAACTTCGGGCGGCTGTTCCGCGAGGACTTCAAGCCCTACCGCGACGAACTCGTCATCTCCTCCAAGGCCGGCTGGGACATGTGGCCCGGGCCGTACGGGGACCGCGGGTCGCGCAAGTACCTGACGGCCTCCCTGGACCAGTCGCTGCAGCGCATGGGCCTGGACTACGTCGACATCTTCTACCACCACCGCCCGGACCCGGACACCCCGCTCGAGGAGACGATGGGGGCGCTCGACGCCATCGTCCGCTCGGGCAAGGCGCTGTACGTCGGGATCTCCTCCTACGGCCCCGAGCGCACGCTGCAGGCCTCGCGGATCCTGCGCGACCTCGGCACCCCGCTGCTGATCCACCAGCCGTCGTACTCGATGTTCAACCGCTGGATCGAGTCCGGTCTGCTGGACGTCCTGGAGTCCGAGGGCGTCGGCTGCATCCCCTTCACCGCGCTCGCGCAGGGGTTGCTGACGAACCGCTACCTCCACGGGATCCCCGAGGACTCCCGTGCGGCGCAGGGCAAGTCGCTCGACCCGTCGATCCTGAACGAGGAGACGCTGCGGCGGATCCGGGGTCTGCAGGAGATCGCCTCGGGGCGCGGTCAGACACTGGCGCAGCTCGCCCTGGCCTGGACGTTGCGGGACCGGCGCGTGACCACGACGCTCATCGGCGCCAGTTCGGTGCAGCAGGTCGAGGACAACGTCGCCGCGGTGCAGAACCTCGAGTTCACCGACTCCGAACTGACCGCGATCGAGGAGTTCGCCGTCGACTCCGGCGTCGACCTGTGGGCCGGCGTCCGCGAGGGCGGCGAGGCCTGAGGACCCCCGGACTGCGCTGACCCGTGCGGGTCAGCGCAGTTCGGCGGTGGACTGCCGCCGCCCGGCCTTCACCGGCACGAGGGCGATGACGACGCCGGCCGCGGCGAGGACGCCGTGCAGCGTCGTGATCGGCCAGGCCAGGTTCAGGGCGGTGTCGCCCGAGCCGTCGCTGGAGGCACCCCACGCGAAGAGGCCGGCGAACGCCAGGAACACCACGATCCCGTACCAGCGGGCCCGACGGCGTCCCGTGCGGGCGAGGAGGCCCAGCACCCCGAGCACGAGGTGCACGGCGCTGGAGAGCGGGTTGACCGAGAACCCGATGACCTGCTGCTCCTGCGTACCGCCCGTCCAGTCGGAGAACCCGGACACCACGAACCCGGCGACCCCGAAGACCACGAGCAGGCCCCCGACGACGAGCGACAGGTGCTGACCGGCGGTCGTCCGCGGGTGCACCGACAGGTCCGATCCCGACAGGTTCAAGCTCATGCGGTGGGGCTACCCCCGCGAACCCCCGGCAAACGGGAGCGGACGGCGGTGTAGCGTTCGCGGCGACACGGGGTGCTGCGTGCGGATCGCGCAGCTGAGATCACACCCGTCGCACCTGATTCAGGTAATGCTGACGAAGGGATGTCGCGGCATGGCTGCACCCTCCACGACCGGTTCCACGACGGTGTCCGCCCAGGACGTCGCCCGCGCCCGCGAGGCCGTGGCCCAGGGGGCACCCCTGGTCCAGTGCCTCACCAACTCGGTGGTGCAGACCATCACCGCCAACGCCCTGCTCGCCGTCGGGGCCGCCCCCGCGATGGTGGACAACGTCCACGAGTCGGCCGCGTTCGCGGCGCTCGCCTCCGCCGTCCTCGTCAACGTCGGGACGCTCGACGAGACGAAGGCGCAGGCCATGGCCTTGGCCGCGGGGTCGGCGCGCGAGCACGGGCGGCCCTGGGTGCTGGACCCGGTGGCCGTGGGCGGGCTGGAGTTCCGCACGCGGATCGCGCGGGGGCTGCTCGACCACGCTCCGACCGTGGTGCGCGGCAACGCCTCCGAGGTGATGGGCCTGGCCGGGGCGGGAGCCGGCGGCCGCGGGGTCGACGCGACCGACGGGGCCGAGGACGCCGTGGAGGCGGCCCGCGAGCTCAGCGCCCGCACCGGCGGGGTCGTCGCCGTGTCGGGGCCCGTCGACGTCCTCGTCCACGGCGAGCGCACGGTCCGCGTTTCCGGCGGGCACGTCCTGCTCACCCGCACGACGGGGGCGGGGTGCTCGCTCGGGGCGCTCGTCGCCGCCTACGCTTCGGCCGAACCCGACCCGCTCGTCGCCACCGCCGCCGCGCACCTGCACGTCGCCGTCGCGGCCGAACGCGCGGCGGCACGGGCCGACCGGCCTGGGTCCTTCGCGATCGCCTGGCTCGACGAGCTCGACGCCGTGGGACCGCAGGACGTGCGCGACGGCGCCGGACGCCTCGCGTGAGAGCGCCCTTCCGGCCCACGCTCTACCTCGTCACCGACACCGTCCAGTGCGGTGACCGCGGCGTCCCCGCCGTCGTCCGCGCCGCCGTCGCCGGTGGGGTCGACGCCGTCCAGGTGCGCGCCAAGGAGGGCTCGGACCGCGAGCGCCTCGCGCTCGTCGTCGCCGTCCGGGACGTGCTGCGGGACACCGGGGTCCCGCTGCTGGTGAACGACGCCGTGGACGTCGCGCTGGCGGCTGGCGTCGACGGCGTGCACCTGGGGCAGAGCGACCTGCCGGCGCGGGAGGTGCGGCGGATCGCGCCGGACCTGCTGCTGGGGTTGTCGGTCTCGACGCCGGAGCAGGCCGCGGCGGTGGACCCGGCCGTCGTCGACCACCTCGGCGTCGGGCCCGTGCGGGACACGGCGACGAAACCGGACGCGGCCGCGGCCCTCGGGGCGGACGGCGTCGCGGCGGTCGTCGCGGCGTCGCCGGTGCCCTGCGTGGCGATCGGCGGGATCCACCTGGACAACCTGGACTCTCTGCGCGGCACGGGGATCAGCGGGTTCTGCGTGGTCTCGGAGATCTGCGGCGCGGCCGACCCGGAGCGGGCGGCGCGGGAGCTGCGCGCCCAGTGGGAGCGGCGGTGAGCGCGCGGACCGCCGTCCCCGTGGCCCTGACGATCGCGGGCAGCGACTCCGGCGGCGGGGCCGGGATCCAGGCCGACCTCAAGACCTTCGCGGCGCACGGCGTCTTCGGCACGAGCGTGCTGACGGCGCTGACGGCGCAGAACACCCGCGGTGTCCGCGGGGTGCACGTCGTGCCCGCGGCGTTCGTCACCGAGCAGCTCGAGGCCGTGCTGGAGGACATCACCGTCCACGCCACGAAGATCGGGATGCTCGCCGACGCGCAGGTCGTGGCCGCCGTCGTCGCCGCGGTGCGACGCGGGGGCCTCGGGCCCGTCGTGCTGGACCCGGTGATGGTGGCCACGAGCGGGGACCGGCTGCTGGACGCGGCCGCTGTCGCCGCCGTCCGCGAGGACCTGCTGCCCGTCGCCGACCTCGTGACCCCGAACGTCCCGGAGGCGGCCGTCCTGCTCAACGCCGAGCCGGCGACGGACCTGGACCAGGCGCGGGTGCAGGCCCGCGAGCTGTTCTTCCGCACGGGGACCGCGGTGCTGCTCAAGGGCGGTCACCTCCCGGGGCCCGAGAGCGTCGACGTCCTCGTCGGGCCCGCGGGGGAGACGGTGCTGCGGCGCCCCCGCGTCGACACGACGGCGACGCACGGGACGGGCTGCACCCTGTCCGCCGCCCTCGCCGCCCGGGCCGCGCTGCACCCCGGGGCCGACTGGGACGCCCTGGCCGGGCCGGCGCGGGACTACCTGCAGTCGGCCCTGCTCGCCGGACGGACCCTCGGGGTCGGGTCGGGACAGGCGGGTGCGCACGGTCCGCTGGACCACGCGTTCGCGCTGCGGGAGGTCCGGTGAGTGCCGTCGCGAGCTTCACCGCCTCCGCGTGGGAGCGGACCGCCGCGGTGCGGGGCGCCGTCGAACGGTGCGCGTTCCTCGCCGAGCTCGCCGACGGCACGCTCGACCCGGGCGTCTTCCGCCACTACCTCGAACAGGACGCCCTCTACCTCCAGGGCTACGCGCGGGCGCTGTCGTTGCTGGCCGCCCGTGCTCCCGACGCGGGCGCCGCCGGGTTCTGGGCGTCCTCGGCGCACGGTGCGGCCGTCGTGGAGTCCTCGCTGCACGGCGACCTGCTCGAGGCGGGCGTGCTGCCCGCCGGGGACGGGAGGCCGCCGGTCGCCTCGCCGACGACGCTCGGGTACGTCGCGCACCTCGTCGCCACGGCCGCCACCGCGCCCTACGCGGTCGGGGCGGCCGCCGTGCTGCCCTGCTTCTGGGTCTACGCCGACGCCGGGCGCCGGCTGGCCGCGCGGGCCCGGCTCGTGGAGGGCCACCCCTTCGCGCGGTGGGTCGCGGCGTACGACGACCCCGCCTTCCAGGCCGCGACGGCGACGGCCCGCGACCTCGTGGACGCCGCGGCCCGTCCCGACGTCGAGGAGGCCATGCACGAGGCCTTCGCCGTGGCGACCCGCTACGAGTGGCTGTTCTGGGAGACCGCGCACCGGCGGGAGGGCTGGCCCGACCCCACGGAATGAGAGGCTCGGTACCGATGACCTCTCCCCGCTCGGTCCTGACGCCGTCCGCGCCCACCCGGACCCGCGACCCGCTGCTGGACGGGCTGCGGACCGTCGCGCTCGTCCGGGTGCTCCTGTGGCACGCGCTGGCGTGGGCCTGGCTGTCCTGGGTCTTCCCGGCCATGCCGGTGATGTTCTTCCTCGCGGGGTCGCTGCTCGCGTCGAGCCTGGGGCGCGGTGGCTGGGCGGGCACGGTCCTGCGGCGGGCGCGCCGCCTGCTCGTGCCGTTCTGGGTCTTCGGCGGCGCGGTGCTCGTCACGACGGTCCTCACCGCCCGGCGGGCGGGCGAGCAGGTGGAGCTCACGGACGCGTGGCGCTGGGTGCTGCCCCTGCTGCCCCCGGTCGGTGCGGAGGGCCAGCAGGGCTGGCTGACCTCCCACCTCTGGTACGTCAGCGACTACCTGTGGCTCGTGGCCCTGGCGCCCGTCGTCGTGCGCTGCGCTCGCCGTCCCGTCGTCGCGTCCGTCGTCGCCTTCGCGGGGCTGGCCCTCCTGGAGCTCGGGCCGCGCGCAGGGCTGCCCACCCCGGTGGGGGCGCTGCGCACGGGGGTCGGGGACGCCCTCTGCTACGGCCTCTTCGCCGTGCTCGGGGCGGCCTGGGCCGGTCGTCCGGCGCTGCCGGGACGTGCCGTCCTGGCCGTCGTCGCCGTCACCGGGGTGGGCGGCGCGCTGGCTCTGACGGCGGTGGTCCCGCTGGACCGCGGGTCGTTGAACTCCTCGTGGCTGCTGCTGGCGCTGGCCGCCCTCGGCTGGCTGGCGGCGCTCGGGCTCGTCGAGCGACCGCTGCGCCGGTGGTCGGCCCGCGGGGGAGCGGTCCTGCGGGGTGTGACGGCCCGCGCGGTGACGATCTACCTGTGGCACCCGGCCGCGATCGTGCTGACGCGCACCGCCGTCGACGAGCTCCGGCCGCCGGGAGGGGCGTGGACGGCGGTCCCGCTCGTCGTGGCCGGTTCGGTGGCCCTCACGGCCGTGGCGGTCCTCGCCGTCGGCTGGGTCGAGGACGTCGCCGGCGGCCGGGCGCCCCGGTGGTGGCCCGTCCGCGGGGCCCGGCCGGCCCGGCCGGCGCTGTTGCCGCCCGCCGCGCTGGCGCCCGTCACGGCCGGTTGCCTCGCGCTGTCCGTCGCCTTCGCGGGCGGGCCCAGCCCGTCGCTGCTCGCCATCCCCGGCCCGTCGGACCGCAGCGCCCTGGAGCAGTCCGCCTTCGACGCCGTCGCCGACCCGGACGTGGTGCTGCCGACGCGGGCGGAACCGCTGCCGGAGCTGCCCGGCGACGTGCTGCAGCAGGCCCTGGACGACTGGGTGGCCCGCACCGACGGCATCGACGCCGCGAGCGTGGGCGTCGCCTCCGGGGCGCAGCGCTGGGACGCGGTGTGGGAGGGGACGAGCTCGGTCGCGCTCGGCACGGGCCTGCCGGCCGGCGAACCGGTGCTCGCGGCGTCGCTCACCAAGGGCGTCACGGCCGCCCTCGTCCTGCAGGAGGCGACGCGCGGGACGATCGACCTCGACGCGCCCGTCCCCGACCTCGACGGGGTCCCGCCCGGGACGCGGGTCACGCCCCGCCAGCTGCTCCACCACGCCGGCGGCCTGCCGCAGTACACCGAGACGCCGGGGTTCGACCCCGACCGCGTGTGGAGCCCGGTCGACCTCGTGGCGCTCGCCGTGCAGGCACCGCCGCTCTTCGCCCCGGGGGAGCAGGTCAGCTACTCCAACAGCGGGTTCCTCTGGCTCGGCCTGCTCCTGGAGCAGGTGACGGGACAGCCGTACGCCGACCTCGTCGCCGAGCGCGTGGCAGGCCCGCTGGGCCTGGGGACGATGACCGTCGAGCAGCGCGAGGTCCCCGGCTGGGTGGGGTTCTCCTCCGGCGGCGTCGTCGCCTCGCCGGGCGACCTGGCCCGGTGGCAGGGCGCGCTGTTCTCCTCCGACCTCGTCCTGACCCCGCAGGCCCGTGCCGAGCTCGTCGACCTGCGGCCGCTCGGCAACGGGCTCGGCGTCTGGCCCTCCTGCCCGTGCGGCACGGACCCCGACGGGACGCGCTGGGCCATGGGCTGGGGGCAGTCCGTCAACGCGGGCGGTGCCTTCGCCCTGCCCGCCGAGCACGTGGCCGTCATGGGGTACCTGCAGCCCGAGGGGGACCGGGCGCTGGAGGTCGCCGCCGACCTCGCGACGACGCTGGCGGCGGCCCTGCCGGGCCGTGTCGGGGGTGCGTGAGAGCCTGCCGGTGGCGGGTGAGGTCAGGTCGTTCGGAGGGGGTCGTGCGTGTCCAGCAGCGGGTCGGTCGTGGTGGTGAACTGCGGGAGCTCGTCGGTCAAGCTCGCGCTGGTGGACCCGGAGACGGGGGAGCGCGCCCTCAGCTGCCTCGGCGAGCGCATCGGGAGCCCCGACGCCGTCGTGCACATGACGACGACCTCGGGCGGGGAGTCCAGGACGCGCACCATCACGCCGGCCGCGACGACGCACCGCGGCGCCCTCGCGCACGTCCTGCAGCGACTCCTCGACCTCGACCTCCCGCCGCTGCTCGGCGTCGGGCACCGCGTCGTGCAGGGCGGGTCGGTGTTCCGCGGGTCCGTCCGCATCGACGACCGCGTCCTGGGGCAGATCCACGAGCTGTCGGCGCTCGCGCCCCTGCACAACCCGGCGAACGCCTCCGGCATCGAGGCCGCCCGCGCGGTCCTGCCCGACCTCGAGCACGTGGCCGTCTTCGACACGGCGTTCCACCAGACGATGCCCGAGGTGAACTACCGGTACGCCGTGCCCGCGCGCTGGTACGAGGAGTTCGGCGTCCGCCGCTACGGCATGCACGGCACGAGCCACCGGTTCGTCAGCCAGCGCGCCGCGCAGATCCTCACCGAGGCCGACGGCCGGGACCCGGCGACGCTCAAGACGGTCGTCGCGCACCTCGGGAACGGCTGCAGCGCAACGGCCGTGCTCGGGGGCCGGTCCGTCGACACGACGATGGGGCTGACGCCCCTGGAGGGGCTGGTCATGGGGACGCGCTCCGGCGACCTAGACCCGGCCGTCGTCGAGCTCGTCGCCGACCGCACGGGTGAGAGCGTCACCGAGATCGTCCGGCAGCTGAACTCCGCCTCGGGCCTCCTGGCGCTGTCGGGGCTGTCGAACGACGTCCGGACCCTGTCGGGCAAGGCCGCCGAGGGGCACGCCGGTGCGCGGCTCGCCCTCGAGGTCTTCGTCCACCGCGCGGCCAAGCACGTCGCCGCCCTGACGGTCTCGCTCGGCGGGCTCGACGCCCTCGTGCTCACCGGCGGCATCGGGGAGAACGCGGTGAACGTCCGCTCGATGCTGCTGGCCCGGCTCGCCCACCTCGGGCTCGTCGAGGACCCCGCCGCCAACGCCGACCACGGCCGCGGGTCGACGCCGGCCGGACGCATCACCGTCTCCGGTCCGGGGCCGCTGGCGATGGTCGTGCCCACCGACGAGGAGCTCCTCATCGCCCGCGACACCGTCGCCCTGGTCCGTCAGCACTGACCCCCACGGGCCCGACGGTCCCACGTGCGGGAGGGTGGACGCATGGCCCGCGTGCTGCTCGTCGTCCCCACCGGTCACGGCGCCGGTCTCACCTCGACCTGCCTCGGGCTGGTCCGCGCCCTCGACGCGCGCGGGGTGGACGTCGGGTTCCACAAACCGCTCGCGCAGTCGACGCGGTCGGGGGAACCGGACCGGTCGGTGGCCCTCGTCCGGCTGACCACGACCCTGGACCCGAGCGAGCCGATCGCCTCGGGCCACGTCGTGGAACGGCTCTCCCGCGGTGAGGTCGACGACCTCATGGAGGAGGTCGTGGCGGCCGCCGAGACGGTGCTCGCCGCGCACGACGTCGTCGTCGTCGAGGGGCTGGCGCCCTCGGCGGACCAGGTGTTCTCCGGCCGGGTGAACCAGGCCCTCGCGACGGCGCTGGACGCCGACGTGCTGCTCGTCGGGTCCGCCGGTCTGCTCGGCGCCGAACCCGGTGCGCCCGAACGCATCGCGGAGGACATGGCCGTCACCGCGGGGACCTACCGCGCCGGGGAGGCCCTGCGGGTCGTCGGGGGGGTGGTGTCCCGCTGGCCCGTGGCCGGGGACCCCGAGACCGCCGTCGCGCGCGTCGCGGCCCTGCGCGGGGCGCTGGGGCACCACGAGATCCCGCTCGTCGGCGTCGTGCCGTTCCGCGGCGACCTCACGTGGCCCCGCGTGCGCGACCTCGTCCACGGCCTCGACCACGAGCTCGACATGGAGGTCCTCACCCACGGCGACCAGGGCCGGCGCATCAAGGAGGTCGTCGTCGCGGCGCAGGCCGTCCCGGGGATGCTGCCGCTCCTGCGCGAGGGCCGGCTCATCCTCGTCCCGGGGGACCGGCACGACGTCGTCATGGCCACCTGCCTGGCCGCGCTCAACGGCACCCGGCTGGCCGGGCTGCTGCTGACCGCCGGGGTCGGCATGGACCCGCGGGTGGGGGAGCTGACCGCCGCGGCCGCCGCCACGGGGTTGCCCATCCTGCGCTCGGGACGCAGCACCTACGCGACCGCGACGGCCGTGAACCGCCTCGACCCGGAGGTCCCCGCCGACGACGCCGAGCGGGCGCTCGCGCTCGCCGCGACCGTCGCGGACGCGCTCGACCCCGGCTGGCTGGCGCAGCTGCCCACCGCCGCGCACCGTCCCCGGCTGTCGCCCGCCGCCTTCCGCCGGCGCCTGACGACGCTGGCCGCCGAACGGGTGCAGCGCATCGTCCTGCCCGAGGGGACCGAACCCCGCACCGTGCAGGCGGCCGCGATCTGCGCCCAGCGCGGCATCGCCCGGCCCGTGCTGCTCGGCGCGCCCGACGAGGTCGCCGCCGTCGCCGCGGGCCTCGGGCTGACCCTGCCCGACGGCGTCGAGGTGCTCGACCCGGCCGACCTCGTCGAGCAGTACGTCGACGTGCTCGTCGAGGCCCGCAAGCACAAGGGCCTGCAGCCCGACGTGGCCCGCGACTCCCTGGCCGACCCCATCTGGCTCGGCACGACGATGCTGCAGGCCGGCGACGTCGACGGCCTCGTCGCCGGCGCCGTGCACACCACCGCCGCCACCGTCCGCCCTGCGCTGCAGGTGATCCGGACCAAGCCCGGGGCCCGGCTGGTGTCCAGCGTGTTCTTCATGTGCCTGCCCGACGACGTCGTCATCTACGGCGACTGCGCCGTGAACCCCGACCCCGGTCCGGAGGACCTCGCCGACATCGCCCTGCAGTCGGCGGCCTCCGCGCGGGCGTTCGGCATCGAGCCGCGGGTGGCGATGATCAGCTTCTCCACGGGCTCCTCGGGGTCGGGCTCGAGCGTGGACAAGGTGGCCGAGGCGACCCGCATCGCCCGCGAGCGCGACCCCGACCTCGTCATCGACGGCCCGCTGCAGTACGACGCCGCCGCGGTGGCGTCGGTGGCCGCGTCGAAGGCGCCGGACTCGCCCGTCGCCGGCCGCGCCACGGTGTTCGTCTTCCCCGACCTCAACACGGGCAACACGACCTACAAAGCGGTGCAGCGCAACGCAGGCGTCATCTCGGTGGGTCCGATGCTGCAGGGGCTCGCCAAGCCCGTCAACGACCTGTCGCGCGGTGCGCTCGTGGACGACATCGTCTACACGATCGCGCTCACGGCCATCCAGGCGTCCCGAGGGTGAGCGGGGGCTGAGCGCGCGTGGGAAGAAGGCGGGGCTGAGGCCTGTTACCCTTGAGGCGACGGTGTCGATGCCGTCCACTCAGCGGGCGAGCCGCCCGCGAGGTCGCTTGAGTCTCATCCCTCAGCATCAGTGCGCATTCGCGTGTCCTGGGGGCGGACCGCCGTGCGGCCGACGAGCCCCACGTGGAGTTCACACACCCATGCCCCAGTACGACGACCGTTCGTACCGTTCCTCCCGCCCCCGCAATGACGAGGGTGGTTACCAGCGCCGCGATTCCCGCGCCTACACCGACCGCTACGAGCGGTCGGACCGCGGTGAGCGCTCCTTCGACCGCGACGACCGCCCCCGCGGCGGTGGCGGCTACTCCCGCGACGACCGTCCCCGCTCCGGTGGGTACGGCGCCCCGCGCAGCTCCGGCGGCTACCAGGGTCGTTCCGGCGGCAACGGCGGCGGCCGCTTCGGCGGCGCCCGTCGCAACGGCCCGCCGCGCAGCCCCCGCTCCTTCGCCCCGTCCGCGACCGAGCAGGCGCTCACCGCGGCCGAGGGCATCGAGGTCGTCGACGCGACCTTCTCCGAGCTCGGTCTGCCCGACGAGCTCGTCGCGGCCCTCGAGCGTCGCGGGATGACCGCGCCGTTCGCCATCCAGCAGCGCGTGCTGCCCGACGGCATCGCCGGCCGCGACATCCTCGGCCGCGCCCGCACCGGTTCCGGCAAGACGCTGGGCTTCGGCCTGCCGATGCTGGCTCGCCTGGCCCAGCAGAAGCGCGCCCGCATCACCGGTGCCCCCCGCGGTCTGGTCCTCGTGCCGACCCGCGAGCTCGCCATGCAGGTGGCCGACGCGCTGCGTCCCCTCGGTGACTCCCTCGACCTGCGGCTGTCCGTGGTCGTCGGCGGCGTCCCGTACGGCCGCCAGATCGCCGCGCTGCAGCGCGGGATCGACGTCCTCATCGCGACCCCGGGTCGCCTGGTGGACCTCATCGAGCGCGACGCCGTCTCGCTCGCCGAGGTCGACGTGGCCGTGCTCGACGAGGCCGACCACATGGCCGACCTGGGCTTCCTGCCCAACGTGCGCTCGATCATCGAGGGCACCAAGCAGGGCGGTCAGCGGATGTTCTTCTCGGCCACGCTGGACCGCGGTGTCGAGGCCCTCGTGACGGACTTCCTCACGGACCCGGCCTTCCACGCCGTCCCGGCCGACCCCGAGGACGTCGGGCACATGGAGCACCGCGTGTTCGCCGTGCGCCCGCACGACAAGCTCTCGATCCTCACCGAGATCAGCCAGCGTCCGGCGCGCTCGATCTTCTTCGTGCGCACCAAGCTCGGCGCCCAGCGCCTGGCCGACCAGCTGCGCGAGGCGGGCGCCCCCGCCGAGGCGATCCACGGTGACCTGCGCCAGTCGCAGCGTTCCAAGGCGATCGACGCCTTCTCGGCCGGGGAGACCCGCGTCCTGGTGGCCACCGACGTCGCGGCGCGCGGCATCCACGTCGACGACGTCGACCTCGTCGTGCACGTCGACCCGCCGAACGACCACAAGGACTACCTGCACCGCTCGGGCCGCACGGCCCGCGCCGGCGCCAAGGGCACGGTCCTCGCGATCGCCCTGCCCGACCAGGTCCGCCGCTACGGCTGGCTGCACCGCGACGCCGGTGTCAACGCCAACGCCGTGGAGAACGTCCTGGCCGGGGACGACACGGTCCGCGAGGTCGCCGAGTCCGGTGAGCCCGTCGTCATCAAGCCGCGTCGCACGACCGAGAACCGCGAGGGCCGTGGCCCGCGTCGCGGTGGCCCGCGTCGTGACGGCTTCCGCGGTGGCCCCCGTCGTGACGGTGGCTTCCGCGGCCCGCGCCGCGACGGCGGTGAGGGCTCCCGCGGCCCGCGCCGCGAGAGCGCCCCGCGCGACTGACCCGACCCACCCGGAGGGGGTGGTGAGCTTCGGCTCACCGCCCCCTCCGGCGTTCCCGTCCGGTGGCGGCGGGGGCCTGGTCTGGCGAGGATGTGTCCGCACGACCAACCCCGACCGTGGAGGACGCATGCCCACCCGCACCGCACGCACCGCCTGGAACGGCACCCTGGAGCAGGGCTCCGGCCAGGTCGAGCTGTCCAGCTCGAAGGTCGGCACCTACGACGTCTCGTTCCCCAAGCGGGCGGCCGACGACGCCGGCGGCACGACGAGCCCCGAGGAGCTCATCGCGGCCGCCCACTCCTCCTGCTACGCGATGCAGTTCTCGGCGCTGCTGGCCGAGGCCGGCGGCACGCCGGAGAACCTGGAGGTCGTCGCCGACGTCTCCCTCGGCCCGGACTCCGCGGGCGGGTTCAAGCTCACGGGCATCGCCCTGAAGGTCACCGGCGAGGTCAGCGGGATCGACGCCGCCAAGTTCGCCGAGGTGGCCCAGGCCGCCAAGGAGACGTGCCCCGTCTCCAAGGCGCTGACCGGTGTGGAGATCACCCTCGAGGCGTCCCTGGACTCCTGAGCTTCACGGCGCGAAGCGGTCCAGCGGCACCATCGTGATGCCGCTGGACCCTCGCAGCGTCGGCGTTCCGTCGGCGTGCCGCCCGCGGGTCCACGTCTCGGCGTAGCAGCCGAACCCGCCGTCCTCGCTCACCCGCAGGGTGTCGGCGTCGACGACCTCCAGGACCGTGGAGATGGACGTCGGGTCGGTCGCGTCTGTGCTCAGCGCCACGAGCCGGTTCCCCGCCCGGACGACGTCGACGACTCCCCACAGGTTCGCCCACCGACCGCAGAAGGGTGCGGGGTCGGCGGCCGGTTCCTCCTGCGACCAGTGCTTGCGCAGCAGGTCGACGAGCTTGACGGCCCCGAGGGCGAACTCGGTGGCCGGGCCGTCGATGCAGTTCGTCAGGACGGTGACGGCGAGGCCGTCGGCGGGGTCGACGACGCTCTTGGTGATGTGGCCCGGGAAACCCCCGGAGTGACCCACGAGCCGACGGTCCCCGCAGGGCTGACCGATGAACCCCAGCCCGTAGGTCACGTCCTCGTCGGCCGTCCACTCCGCGCGCAGGGCGAGGCGGCGGGAGTGTTCCGACAGCGGCCCCGGTCGACCCGGGACGTGGCTCGTGAACCAGGCGGTGAGGTCCTCGGCGGTGGAGCAGAAACCCGTCGCGGCCGCCATGTCCGCGGTCGACGGCTGCCGCAACGGCCGGCGGGGCCCGGTGGAGGCGGCCGAGTGCCCCGTCGCGAGCTCACCGGCGGCCGGCAGGTCGGACGTGGTGCGGGACAGGGCGAGCGGTGTCGTCAGCGTCGCCAGGTGCTCCCGGTAGGACGTCCCGGAGACGGCCTCGACGACGAGACCCAGCAGCGAGTAGCCGATGTTGGAGTACTTGAACCGCGAAGACCGCGGGACCAGGGAACCGCCGCGCTCGACCGCACCCCGCAACCCGTCGGTGTCGAGGAACTCGCCCTCCAGCTGCCAGAAGTCGCCGTCCACCCCGTCCCGCGTGACGCCCGCGGCGTGGCCGAGGAGTTCCCGCAACGTCGCCCGGCCCAGCTCGGCGTCGGCCGCGGCGACCCACGGGACGTGCTGGTCGAGGGAGTCGTCCAACCGCAGACGACCCTCGTCGGCGAGCGCCAGCACCGCCACGGCGGTGAACGTCTTGGAGTGGGACGCGACGCGGAACACGTGGTCGGTCCGCAGGGGGACGCCGTGCTCGACGTCGGCCCAGCCGTGGGCCGAGGAGTGCACCAGCTCGCCCTCGAACCGGACGGCGAACTGGACACCGGGGACCTGCAACCGCTCGCGGCGGAACGCCATCCAGCGCGCGGCGACGTCGGCGGCGGCCGCGACGACCTCGCGGCTGGTCGGGGGAGGGGTCGGCACCGCTCCACCGTAGACGCCGGTCACCGGACGGGGGTCGTCCCGGTGCCCGGTCGGGATCCCGCTGAAGAGGAAACGCCGCGGGTCGTCGAGCGGGTCGTCGTGCTGGCCGGGGCGACGTGCTGGGAGGTCACCGCCCGGCTGCCTGCCGTGGGGCCCCCCGTTCGGCGTGGACGTCGACGTACTCCTGCCCGGAGAGCCGGGCCACGGCCGCCTGCACCTCGTCCGTGATCGCCCGCAGCACCGCCGGGTCCGCGCCGCGCCCGTGGTGGTGCGAGAAGTCCATCGGCTCACCAAACACGACCCCCACGCGCCGCAGGCGCGGCAGCCGCGTGCGCCGGAACAACAGGTCCGTCCCCACGAGCGCCACCGGGACGACCGGCTGGCCGGAGGCGAGGGCGATGCGGGCCACCCCCGTGCGGCCGCGGTGCAGCCGGCCGTCGGGGGAACGGGTGCCCTCGGGGAAGATGCCGAAGCAGTGGCCCTGCGCGAGCGCCTCCACCGCGGCGTCGATGCCGGCCTGCGAGGCGCGGCCACCGGCGCGGTCGACGGGGATCATTCCGACGCCCCGGACGAACCAGCTCACGGCGCGACCGCGCAGGCCGCGGCCCGTGAACAGGTCGGCCCGGGCGACGAAGGAGACCCGGCGGGGCAGGACGACCGGCAGGAAGACGGGGTCCATCATCGACAGGTGGTTGGCCGCCAGGAGGGCCGGACCCGTCGCGGGGACGTTCTCCAGACCGACCACCCGGGGCCGGTACAGCGCGCGGCACAAGGGGCCGACCACCACGTCCGTCATCAGCCGGTAGAGGTCCATCGTGTCGGTCCGCTCCTCGGTCGCGCGGGCGCCGGCCGTCCTCGACCGTGCGGTTCGACCGCGATCATGCACGTCGCTCAGGCACCACGGCGCCCCAGCCCGCGGCGGGACGGTCCGAGCGGCCGCGCCGCGGTTGACGCAGGTCGCGCAGATGGGCAGGCTGCCGGGCACGGCGCGACCCGCGCCGAGTCCCTGTGGACCGGCCCCAGCCCGGTTCCCCGCCGGACGGAGGGGCCGCGCGCCTCGGGTCGCCGACCGAGTCCTCCGACCCGTCCGGTCGGGCCGCTGGGGGGCCGCGTGCCGGACGCGGAAGGTGACCACCGTGACCGCGAACAAGAACGTCAAACGACTCGTCCGGGCCCGCGCGCAGCGGACGGGAGAGACGTACACCGCTGCGCTGCAGCAGGTCCGGGAGCAGCGGGCCATCGGTGGGCCGCTGCGCCTCGCCGTCGCGCAACTGCCCGTCGAGCAGGACGCCACCGATCCCGTGGCGTTGCGGCGGGCCGGGAACCGCCTGCGGGCGGCGGTGCGGGAGGCCGCCGCCTCGGGGGCGCGGGTGGTGCAGCTGCCCGAGGGGGCCACCTGCTTCCCCGGCAAGCGCGTCCTGTCCAGCACCGGCCCGGACGTCGTCGGCCCCGCCGACTGGGGCCGGGTCGCGTGGGACGTCCTGGACGCCGAGCTCGCCGAGACGGCCGCACTGGCCGGACGGCTGGGCGTCTGGGTCGTCCTCGGCTCCACCCACCGGCTCAGCGCCGGCCGCCGGCCGCACAACTGCCTCTACGTGGTCGGGGACGACGGCCGCGTGCGGACGCGGTACGACGAGCGCTACCTCTCGCACACCAAGGCGACCTGGATGTACTCGCCAGGCCACGCCCCCGTCGTCGCGGAGGTCGACGGGTGGCGGCTCGGCCTGGCGCTGGGCCTGGAGACCCACTTCCCCGAGGTCTTCGCCGAGTACGACGGGCTGGACGTCGACGCCGTGCTGTTCTCCAGCACCGGTGACGGGGACCTGGACGCGACGACCTTCGCCGTCGAGGCCGCCGGACACGCTGCCGTGCACGGCTTCTGGGTGGGCTTCGCCGTGCCCCCGCAGGCCGGTCCCGGCGCCGGGGTGGTGTCCCCAGGCGGTCGGTGGGCCACGCGGGCCACCGGTGACGGCAGCGGGCGCGACGACGTCGTGGTCGTCGACCTCGACCGGACGGACCCCGACGTCGCGGTGGCCCGCACCCTGGCCCGGCCGTGGCGGCGCCGGGTCGGTCGCGAGGGGCACCGGGACCTGCTCGACGACGGGCTGGTCCAGGACGTGCGCAGCGTGGAGCGCGCCGCGTTCTGAGCCGTCAGGGGGTCGCGGTCGTCCGGCGTTCGGCGATCCGCGCGTGCGGCCAGAGCGCGAACCGTCGCGGCAGTGCGGGTCGTGCGGCGGTCGTCGTGGCGCGCAGGACCCGGGCGGCGGCGTGACGGGCCGGTGTGCGGGGGATGCCGTAGGCGGCGGCCAGGGCGGGCGGCAGCAGGTCGGCCGTCACCGCCCGCGCCGTGGCCGCGGCTCCCGGCAGGGGTGGGGTGGTGCGCTGCGTGAGGATGTCGTGGGCGATGCGCCGGGCGTCGTCCGTCACGACCAGGCCGCGGACCGTCTCGCGCACGTACGCGTCGAACTCCTCGACGGTGTCGGGCAGGACGCGGTCGGGGACGGCGAACATCCGCGCGAAGGGCTTCGACTCCTGCCAGTGCCGTTCCCGCTCGGCGGGGCTCAGACGCAGGCCGACGTACCGCTCGGTCACCCGGCGGGCTGTCCAGACGAGCGTGGCGTGGACCCACAGCGCCAGGTCGGGGTCGTTGGCGCGGTAGGGGGTCCCGGCGGGCGTCCCGGGGACGGCGGCCCGGGTCGTGCCGCGGACGGGGGCGTGGGCGCGGCCGACGTGCCGGGCGGCGGCGTGCGCCTGCTCGGTGTCCCCGAACGTCACCGTCAGCGCGGCCTGCAGGGTGCCGACGAGGCGGCGGGCCGGGCCGTCGGCGTACCGGCTGTGGACGGCCACGCCCTCGCCGACGAGCGGGTGGGCGATCTGCATCAGGATCGCCGCCGGCCCGCCGAGCACGGTGACGCGCTCGCCCGTGACCCGGCGGAACTGCGGGCCGGGGCAGACGCCCGGGTCACCCGGGACACCGGGGCCGGGGGCGGGCGGGAAGAGCGCGCTCACCGGCACCCGCGGTGTCCGCCGCCCGTTCTCCGTCCGCACCCGCCCATCCTGCGTCACCCGCGGGGGTAGCACTCCTTCCGCCCCTGATCGAGCCCGAGAGGGGCGGAAGGAGTGCTCCCCGCCGGGAGGTGTGACCGCGTCAGGACGCGGTGTGCGCGGCGGCGACGGCGTCGCGCAAGGACGAAGCCGGCCGGCCGACGAGGTCGGCGAGGTCGGTGCTGTCCGTCTGCAGGTCGCCGTTCGCGATCGAGGCGTCGAGCGCGGCGACGAACCCGGCGGTGCCGGCGTCCAGGCCGTGGCCCTCCAGCGTGCGCTGGTACTCCTCGCCGGAGACGTCGCGCGCGACGACGGTCGTGCCGGTGACCTCGGTGACGGTCGCGGCGAGGTCGGCGAAGGTGAACGTCTCGCCGGCGAGTTCGTAGGTGCCCTTGCCCTCGTCGTCGGCGAGCAGGGCCGCGGCGGCCGCGGCGGCGTAGTCGGCGCGGCTGGCGGCGCTGATGCGCCCGTCGTGGGTGGCCCCCAGGACCTCGCCCGTGGCCAGGTACTGGCCGAGGCTGGCCGTGTAGTTCTCGTAGTACCAGCTGTTGCGCAGCAGGACGTGCGGCAGGCCGGAGGCGCGGATGACCTCCTCGGTGGCCTTGTGCTCGGGCGCCAGCGGGCTCGCGGACGTGTCCGCGCGCAGCAGCGAGGTGTAGACGAGGCGCTGGACGCCGGCGGCCCCCGCGGCCTCGACGACGTTGGTGTGCTGGGCCACGCGCTGGCCCACCTCGCTGCCGGAGACGAGCAGGAGGCGGTCGACACCGGCCAGGGCGGTGTCCAGGGAGGCGCGGTCGGAGTAGTCGCCCGCGCGGACGACGACGCCGCGGGCGGCGAGGTCCTCGGCCTTGGCGGGGGTGCGGACGACGGCGACGACGTCGGACGGGGTGACCCCGCGCTGCAGGAGGGCCTCGACGGCGAGGCGGCCCAGCTGGCCGGTGGCGGCGGTGACGGCGTAGGTGGTCATGGTGGTCTCCCTCGGTGAGTGCTGCCTGATCGACAACGCTAACTATTCTGCAGTGCCTTCTGTTCCCGCGGTACACTGGTGGCGTGGACGACGCCCCGGACGGACCAGCGCAGGACCTCGTCGCGGACGTCTTCGCCCGCGACTGCACGTCCCGCGCCGCCTTCGAGTCCGTCACCGCCAAGTGGGCCTCCCTCGTCCTGCTGGCCCTGGGGGAGGGGGCGTTCCGCTTCAACGCGTTGCGGCGCAAGGTGGACGGGGTGAGCGAGAAGATGCTCTCGCAGACGCTGCAGGCCCTGGAACGCGACGGCATGGTGACCCGCGAGGTCGTCACCGCGATCCCGCCGCGCGTGGAGTACGAGCTGACCCCGCTGGGCGCGCAGATCGCCGACCGCCTGCGCGGCCTCGCCGACCTCCTCGAGGCGTCGGCGACCGACGTCGAGGCGGCGCGGCGCGGACACGCCGACCGCTGACGCACCGCGTCCCGGAACGGCGTGCGCCGCGGCCTCGTTGGCCCGGTGTGGAACCGCTGACGCTCGCCCGCACCCTGTCCGTCGTCAACACCGCCCTCGCGGGTGCGGGGGTCCTGGCGGCGCAGGCCGTCTTCGACGACCCCCGCCGGCTCCGGCGGACCGCGACGTGGGGCGGTCTCGGCCTCGCCCTCGGCGCCGCCCTGACCGCCTCCGACGCCGTGTGGAGCCGGGCGACGCGCGCCCGCACCGCCCCGCCCGCCGACGACCCCGCGGACGAGGTCGTCCTCGCGGCCCCGGAGTCGGGGCTGCTCCTCGGGCACCTGGGCGTCGCGGCGGCCACGACCCCGCTGTGGCTGGTCGGGCGGCGGGTGCCCGCCCGGTTGCGGGCCCGGGGCGTGCAGCGGCCCAACCTGCTGCTGGGCGTCCCGCTCGGCCTCGGGTACGCCGCGCTCGTCGCCGGTGTGGAGCGGACCTACGCGCGCGAGCGCACCGCCGCCCTCACCCCCTGACCGTTCGCCGCCCGCCACCCGTTCCGCTCTGGGGGCGGAAAACACTCTTTCCGCCCTCGCAGGCGGCGTGTCGAGGGCGGAAAGAGTGTTTTCCACGCGGGACCGGGGCCCCGGCGAAGGGGTCAGGGGCGGCGCCAGGCGTCCTCGCGCAGGTGCGAGCCGGCCATCGGGCCCATCTGCAGCATCCCGCCGTCGACGGGCCAGGAGGCCCCGGTCACGTAGGACGCCTCGGGGGAGCAGAGGAACGCGACGACGGCGGCCACCTCGCGGGCGTCGCCGGGCCGCCCCAGGGGAACCCCGGGCCGGTGCTGCGTGTGCGGGTCGACGTCCTCCAGCCCCGTCATGGGCGTCGCGATCTCCCCGGGGGCCACGGCGTTGACGGTGATGCCGTGCTCGGCCAGCTCCAGGGCGGCGGTGCGCGTCAGCAGGCCCAGGCCGCCCTTGGCGGCGCAGTAGGCGCCCGACCCCACCCGCGGCTGGTGCTCGTGCACGCTCGTCACGTTGACGACGCGACCGCCCCGGCCCGCCGCGACCATCCGCCGCGCCGCGCGCTGCAGCAGCAGGAACGGCCCGTCGAGGTCGACGGACACCACGTCGCGCCAGTCCTGCCACGGCAGGTCCAGCAGCAGCGACGACGTCCCGACGCCCGCGTCGCTGACGAGGAC
Organism: Kineococcus sp. DHX-1; assembly: GCF_042473625.1. Classification (GTDB taxonomy): domain Bacteria; phylum Actinomycetota; class Actinomycetes; order Actinomycetales; family Kineococcaceae; genus Kineococcus. The sequence goes on from NZ_CP170445.1 coordinate 808,296, forward strand.
CTCCAGCCCGCCGAGCTCCTCTGCCACCGCGTCGACGACGTCCGCCGCACCGGGCAGCTCGCGCAGGTCGAGGTGGTGCAGGACGGCTCGCCGTCCCAGGGCGCGGACCTGCTCGGCCGTGGCCTCGCCGGCCGCCTCGTCCCGGAACCACGTCACGCCGACGTCGTGGCCGCGGCGCGCGAGCTCGACGGCCACGGCACGGCCGATGCCGGACTCCGAGCCCGTGACGAGGGCCGGGCCGGGGGAGCCGGTCGGAGCGGGTGAGCGCAGGTCGCGGAAGGGGCCGGTGGTCGTGGCGTCCGTCATGCCCCACCCGTACCCCGAACGCCGCGCCGTCACCCCCCGTCGCACCAGATGGCCCCGTCGGCGGCGCGGACGCGCGGTCTGCGCGAAGATCGTGGTGATGTCCGCCAGGATCCGCCCACCCGCGCTGCGGCTGCCGCGTCCCTCGCCCGCCCGTCGCGCCGCCTGGGCACGCTTCGCTGCGCGTCCGGTGCCGCGCTTCGCCCGCCGGCACCTGCTGCCCTGGATCGCGGTCCTGCTGGTCACCGCGGCCGGCGCCGGCGTCGGCTTCGCCCTCGCGCCCGGGTCCAGCACCTACGTCGGCCCGCTCCAGACGGAGGTGCGGGTCCGGCCGAGCCTGTCGCCCGGCGTCGAGGTGGACCTCCCGCCCGTCGGGAAGGTCACGTTCGACACCCACCGCGCACCGATCGTGGTGACGGCGAACATCGAGAGCGTCGACGTCGACGCCGCCGCGCGCCTCGTCCGTTCGCCCCAGCAGCTCCTGGCCCTCGAGCTCACCGCGGCCGACACCGTCCGCGCGGCCACCGTCCGGGCGGCCACGTACAGCCTGCTGTGCGGCTTCGGCGGGGCGCTGCTGGCGGCCGTCGTCGTCTTCCGCGGCCGCCGCCGCACCCTGCAGACGGGCGCGACCCTGCTCGTCGTCGTCGTCGCGACCGGGACGGGCACGTGGGCGACCTTCGACCCGTCCGCGCTGCGGCAGCCGCGGTTCACCGGCCTGCTCTCGCGCGCGCCCTACGTCGTGTCGAGCACGCAGAACGCCCTCGACCGCCTGGAGAGCTACCGCAGCGGCCTGTCCGACATCGTCCGCAGCGTCTCCACCCTCTACGCCGCCGCGGCGAACCTGCCCGTCCTGGGGGACACCCAGACGGGCACCAGCGGGCTCGGCGCGGACGTCACCACCGTCCTGCACGTCTCCGACCTGCACCTCAACCCGCTCGGCTACGACCTCACGGACAACCTCGTCAAGCAGTTCCGGGTCCAGGCCGTCATCGACACGGGCGACACCACGACGTGGGGGACCGCCGTGGAGTCCAGCTACCTCGGCCGCATCCGCGGGCTCGGCGTCCCGTACGTCTGGGTGCGGGGCAACCACGACTCCACGCAGACCCAGGCGGAGGTCGCCGGGCAGGGCGCGATCGTCCTGGACCAGGGGTCCACCGCCGAGGTCGCCGGGCTCGTCCTGGCGGGCCAGGGGGACCCCGTCTTCACCCCCGACGGCGAGGGCGAGCGGGCCAGCGGCAGCGCGGAGCAGGTCCAGGAGCAGGCCAACGAGGTCCTCGCCGACGGCATCGAGCGCTGGGACGACGCCAACCCCGACCAGCCGGTCGACGCCGCCCTCGTCCACGACCCCAGCGGTCTGCAGCCGCTGCTGGGTCGGGTCCCGCTCGTGCTGGCCGGCCACCTCCACAAGCGGTCCGTCACCCTCGACGGCTCCGGGACGCGGATCATGGTTGAGGGCACCACGGGGGGCGCCGGGGTCACGTCGGCCGGGCTCAACCGCCTCGCGGACGGCGCTCCGCTGCCCCTGTCGGCGACGCTGCTGTACTTCGGGCGCTCCGGGGACCTGGAGGGCAAGCTGCTGGCCTACGACGAGGTGACGGTCGGCGGGCTCGGCTTGGCCGAGGTCAACCTGCAGCGGACCGTCCTGACCGCCGAGGACCGGCCGCCGCTGAGCGTCCCCAGCCCCTCGGCCATCACGTCGGGGACCGGGACGACGACCGGGACGACGACGGGGTCCACGCCCACCGAGTCCCCCACGACGCTCTCGCCGACGGGCACTCCGGGCGGGTGAGCGAGCCCGAAGCCGCCCCGACCCGGACGGCTGCGGCGTACGGTGGGCTCATCATGACGAACCAGGAACCGGAACCCGCTCCCGCGGTGGGCGGCGGCGTCCTGCCCGCAGCGCGGTCGGCTGCGGCGCTGACCGACACCGTCATGGCGGAGGAGATCGAGCTCTACACCGACGTCGTCGTCGCCGCGTCGGAGAGCGACGGACCCCTGCCGGAGGGTGAGCTGGACCGCGTCCTGGGCGTCGAGGGGACCCCCGCTCGGGACTGAGCGACGCGGGCGGTGTCGGGACTGCGTCCCGCGACCGCCTAGAGTCGCCGGTCGGGTCGTGTGCTCGGCCCGAGGCCGACACCCGTGGAGCATGGCGTGCGTTTCCGACTGACCCCCCAGGACAACTCGTTCTTCGAGCTGTTCGCCGGAACCGGCCGGATCCTCGTCGAGGCCACGACCGTCCTGACCGAGGCCATCGGCAGCGACCAGGCGCGCCGCGTCGAGCTCGGGGCCGTCATGGAGGAGATCGAGCACCGCGGGGACGAGGCCGCCCACGCGGTCCTGCGCCGGGTCAACTCCTCCTTCGTCACCCCCTTCGACCGCGAGGACATCTACCAGCTGACCTCCCGGCTCGACGACTGCCTCGACCTCATGCAGGCCGCCGTCGACCTGATGGTGCTCTACAAGGTCGCCGAGCTGCCCAGCGCCGTCGGCGAGATCGTCCAGGTCCTCGCCCGCCAGGCCGAGCTGACCGCCGAGGCCATGCCGCGGCTGCGCTCGCTGCCGGACCTGTCCGACTACTGGGTCGAGATCAACCGCCTGGAGAACCAGGCCGACCAGATCCACCGGCGGCTGCTGGCCGAGCTCTTCGACGGCGGCTACGACGCCATCGCGATCATGAAGCACAAGGAGATCGTCGAGACGCTCGAGAACGCCGCCGACGCGTTCGAGCACGTCGCGCACACGGTGGAGACGATCGCGGTCAAGGAGTCCTGAGCGTGGAGCTCGCCCTCGTCCTCGTCGTCATCGTCGTCGCCCTCACCTTCGACTTCACCAACGGCTTCCACGACGCCGCCAACGCCATCGCCACGTCGGTCTCCACCCGCGCGCTCACCCCGCGGATCGCGCTGCTCATGGCCGCGCTGTTCAACCTCCTCGGCGCCTTCCTCGGCACCGGGGTCGCCACGACCATCGGCTCGGGCATCGTCGACGTCGGCCTCGGCCAGCACGGGATGGTCGTCGTCCTCGCCGCCCTCTTCGGGGCCATCGGCTGGAACCTGCTCACCTGGCGGCTCGGGCTGCCCTCCTCGAGCTCGCACGCCCTCATCGGGGCGCTCGCGGGCGCGGGCATCGCCTCGAGCACGACGGTGCACTGGGCGGTCATCCTCGACAAGGTCATCGTGCCGATGATCGTCTCGCCGCTCACCGGGTTCGTCCTCGGCTACCTCGTCATGGTCGCCATCCTCTGGGGCGTCCGGAAGAAGGCCCCCGCGCCGACGCACCGCCGCTTCCGCATGCTGCAGACGGTCTCGGCTGCGGCCATGGCCCTCGGCCACGGCCTGCAGGACGCGCAGAAGACGATGGGCGTCATCGTCCTGGCCCTCGTCGCCGGCGGCTTCCACACGGGGGAGTCCATCCCGTGGTGGGTGAAGCTGTCCGCGGCTCTGGCCATCAGCGCCGGCACCTACTCGGGCGGCTGGCGCATCATGCGCACCCTCGGCCGGCGGATCATCCACCTCGACCCGGCCCGCGGCTTCGCCGCCGAGTCGGTCTCGGCGATCGTCCTGTACGTGGCGGCGCTCGGCTTCCACGCGCCGATCTCGACGACGCACACGATCTCGTCCGCGATCATGGGCGTCGGCGCGACCAAGCGGCTCTCCGCCGTCCGCTGGGGCGTGGCGCGCTCCATGGTGGGGGCGTGGGTCCTGACCCTGCCGGCCGCCGGCCTCGTCGCCGCGGCGTTCTACTTCGTCTTCCGCCTCTTCCTCTGACCCTCGCCTCCCCGTGGGGAGACGCGAGGGGGGATCGTCGACGCACCGAGCTCGCAGGTCGAGCCCGGTGCGTCGACGATCCCCCTGAGCGGAGCGGGACCGGTCAGCCGAAGCGGCCGGAGATGTAGTCCTCGGTCGCCTTCTGCTTGGGGTTGCTGAAGATCGTCGCGGTGTCGTCGATCTCGATGAGACGACCCGGCTTGCCGGTGGCGGCGAGGTTGAAGAACGCCGTCTTGTCGCTGACGCGCGCGGCCTGCTGCATGTTGTGCGTCACGATGACGATCGTGAACGAGCTCTTCAGCTCACCGATGAGGTCCTCGATGGCCAGCGTCGAGATCGGGTCGAGCGCCGAGCACGGCTCGTCCATGAGCAGGACCTGGGGCTGCACCGCGATCGCGCGGGCGATGCACAGGCGCTGCTGCTGACCACCGGACAGGCCCGCGCCGGGCTTGTCGAGGCGGTCCTTGACCTCGTTCCACAGGTTCGCCCCGCGCAGGGACTTCTCCACGGACTCCGTCAGGACCTTCTTGCTGCGCACGCCGTTGAGGCGCATGCCGGCCGCGACGTTGTCGAAGATCGACATCGTCGGGAACGGGTTCGGCCGCTGGAACACCATGCCGACGGTCCGGCGGACGTTCACCGGGTCCACCTTGGAGGAGTAGAGGTCGTCGTCGTCGAGCATGACGCTGCCCTCGACGCGGCCGCCGGGGATGACCTCGTGCATGCGGTTCAGCGTCCGCAGGAAGGTCGACTTGCCGCAGCCGGACGGGCCGATGAAGGCCGTCACGGAGCGGGGCTCCACGGTCATGGACACGTCCTCGACGGCCTTGAAGCTGCCGTAGTAGACGTTGAGGTCCTTGACCTCGATGCGCTTGGCCACGGGATCTCCCTTACTTCTTGAGCGAGCTGAAGCGGGCGATGGCCCGACCGGCGATGTTGAGCACCAGCACGATGAGCACCAGTGTGAGGGCGGCGGCCCAGACGCGTTCCACCGCCGGTTCGAGCGCCTGCTGGCGGTCGTTGTTGATCATCAGGGGCAGCGCCGCCATGTTCCCGCCGAACAGGTCCGTGTTGATCGACTGCGAGTACCCCACGAGGATCAGCAGCGGGGCCGTCTCGCCCATGATGCGGGCCAGGCCCAGCAGCACACCGGTGAGGATCCCGGAGAACGCGGTCGGCAGGACGATCTTGACGATCGTCTTCCACTTCGGGACGCCGAGGGCGTAGGACGCCTCGCGCAGCTCGTTCGGGACGAGCTTGAGCATCTCCTCGGTGGACCGGACGACGACCGGCACCATCAGCAGGACCAGGGCGAGCGAGACCGCGAAACCCGAGCGGCTGAAGCCGAGGGTCGTGACCCAGAACGCGTAGATGAACAGCGCGGCGACGATCGAGGGCAGCCCCGAGAGGATGTCCACGGTGAAGCTCACGACGCGGGCGATCCGGCTGGCGCCGTACTCGACGAGCAGGATCGCGCTCATGATGCCGAGCGGGACCGCGATGAGCGCCGTCGCCAGCGCCTGCAGCAGCGTGCCGACGATGGCGTGGTACGCGCCGCCGCCGACGATGCGCGGGGTGATGCCGCGCTGGGAGTTCAGCCACCACGTGGAGTCGACGAGGAGCGAGGCGCCCTTGTCGATGACGGTCCACAGGATCCAGACGAGCGGGATGACGGCGATGACGAAGGCCAGCACCACCACCACCGTCGCGATGGTGTTGCGGACCTTGCGGCCGCCCTGCCCGCGGGAGTCGGCCAGCGCCGCCGGGAGCTCGCGCTCGGGGGTCTGCACGGCGCTCATGCGAAGGCCTTCCGACGGTTGATGACGATGCGGGCCAGGGCGTTGACCACGAAGGTCAGGACGAACAGCACGAGACCGGCGGCGATGTAGGCGCCCGTGGACTCGGGGTTGTTGAACTCCGCCGCGTTGTTGGCGATCTTCGAGGCGAAGGTCTCGCCGCCCTGCAGCCAGGAGGCGAAGAACCCGGCGCCCGGGGCGACGGAGGACACGATGATCGTGATGGCGATCGTCTCGCCGAGCGCGCGGCCCAGGCCCAGCATCGCGGCGGAGATGACACCGGCGCGGCCGAACGGCAGGACGGCGGTGCGGATCATCTCCCAGCGCGTGGCGCCGAGGGCGAGGGCGCCCTCCTTGTTCGCCGCCGGGGTCTGCGCGAAGACCTCGCGCGACATGGCGGTGATGATCGGCAGGACCATGACGGCCAGGACGATGCCGGCGATGAACACCGTGCCGGTGCTGACCGGGCCGGAGAACAGCGGGAACCAGCCGAGCGCGTCGTTGAGGAACGTCTGCAGGCCGGTCAGGTGCGGCGCGAAGATCTGGATGCCCCAGAGGCCGTAGACGATCGAGGGGATCGCGGCGAGCAGGTCGATGACGCTCGCGGCCGGCCGGGCCAGCCACTTCGGGGCGTACTGGGTGAGGAAGAGCGCGTTCGCGACCCCGAGCGGGACCGCGATGATCATCGCGATGACCGAGATGGACACCGTCGTCCAGAGGATCTGCAGGATCCCGAACCGGAGGTCGCCCGGGGTGGCCTGCCACTCGGTCGAGAGCAGGAAGTTGACCTTGTCGTCGAGGACCGACGGGACGGCGCTGATGGCCAGGAAGACGCCGGTGAAGACGACGATCGCGATGACGACGACGCCGGCGAGACCGGCGCCGCCGCCGAAGAGGGTGTCACCGAGGCGGCGCCGGCCACGGGCGTTGTCGCCCGACGGGCCCGGCCCCTGCTCGACGGCCGAGCGGCCGGTGATCGAGGACATCGTGCTCCTGCACTGTGCGAGAGGGGGACGTGCGGGGGGAGGGGGTGAACCGAGGGGGCGGGCACCGGAGTTCCGGTGCCCGCCCCCCGTTGCGGTGCTGTGCTGCTGCGTGCCGTTCGGGCTGCGGTCAGGCGATGGCCGCGATGGCCGTGCGCACCTTCTCGGAGACCTCGCTGGGCAGCGGAGCGTAGCCGATGTCCTGCAGGCCGGCCTGGGTCTCGTCCTCGGCGAAGTAGTTCAGGAAGGACTTCAGGAGCGCGGTCTTCTCGGAGTCCAGGCCCTTGGAGCAGACGATCTCGTAGGTGACGAGGACGATCGGGTACGCGCCCGACTCCTTCGTCGCGTAGTCGATCTTCAGCGCGAGGTCGTTGCCCTGGCCGACCTGGGTCGCGGTGGCGACGGTCTTGCCGGCCGACTCACCCGTCAGCTCGACGGCGCCGGAACCGTTGTCGATCTTGGCGACGGACAGCTTGTTGTCCTGGGCGTAGGACCACTCGACGTAGGTGATCCCGCCGGAGGCGCCGGCGACGGCCTGCGCGACACCGGCCGAACCCTCGCGGCCCTCACCCTTGCCGGACCACTCCTGGTTGCCGGCGGCGGTCCAGGCGTCGGGGGCGGCGGCGTTGAGGTACTTGGTGAAGTTCTCCGTGGTGCCGGAGGTGCCGGTGCGGAAGAACACGCTGATCTTCGTGCTGGGCAGCGTCGCGCTCGGGTTCAGCGCCTTGATGGCCGCGTCGTCCCAGGAGGTGATCTGGCCGGAGAAGATCTTGGCGGCGACCTCGGCGTTGAGCGTGAGGTCCTTGACGCCGTCGACGTTGTAGGCGATGGCGATCGGGCCGGCGACCATGGGCAGGTCCCACGCCTCGTTGCCCTGGCAGCGGGCCGTCGCCGCGGCGCGCTCCTCGTCCTTCAGCGCGGAGTCCGAGCCGGCCCAGTCGGCCTGGCCGGAGGTGAACTGCTTGCGGCCGGCGCCGGAACCCGTCGCGTTGTAGTTGATGGTCGCGCCGGAGCACTGCGACTGGTAGCCCTGCTGGATGACCTGGTCGATCGCGTTCTTCTGCGCGCTCGAACCCTCACCGTTCAGGGTGCCGGTCTTGCAGTCGATGGAGGCCGCAGACGCACTGCCGGACGCCGAGGCGTTCCCGCCGGCGCTCGTGCCGGTGTTGTCGTCGGATCCGCAGCCGGCCAGGGCGAGGACACCGACAGCAGCGATGCCGATGAGGCGGGAGGACTTCCAGAACGTCACTTCGGTCCCTTTCGAGGATCGTCGCCGGCCGGAGGACTCCCGGCCTGTTCGGACCGGGCGCAACGCCTCGGTCGATCCGGACGGTAGAGGCGCTGGGTGACGGGGTTCGGCGTCGCAGGTGAACGGGGCGTGAACCCGGAACGTCCGGTCGTGGACCGGTCATGGGCTGCACCGTGACCGTGGGGTGAACTGGGCCGTTCGGGTGGCTCCCAGGTCCACATGCGTTGCGCTGGTTCAGAACTCGTGGCGTTCGACCGCGACGGGGGTTGCGGTGCCGGGACCCGTGGACGTCAGGTGGACCACCACGAGCGCGGCCTTGTCGAGCTTTGCCGTCGTCCGCGCGGCGAGGGCGGGGTCCGTCGTGCGCCGCGCGACGACCTCCTGCAGGTGCGGCAGCACGGGGCCGTGCGAGCAGACGACCACCGGCCGGGCCTCGTCCAGCAGACGCGCCACCACGGCTGCCGACGCGTCGGGGTCGTCCCGGAAGGCTCGCTCGGTCAGCGCGGGGTCCTCCTGCACCGGCAACCCCGTCAGCTCGGCCGCGGGCAGCACCGTCTGCACGCACCGAGCCCACGGGGAGGTCACCAGCGCCCGCACGTCGAAGCAGCCGATGAGGGGCGCGAGCTCGCGGGCCTGGGCGTGCCCGCGGTCCAGCAACGGCCGGGAGGCCTCGCCGTCGGCGCCGCCCGGCCAGTCCACGCGCTTGACGGCGCGGGCGTGCCGCAGCACGACCAGCGGCCAGGTCGCGGGTGGGAGCTCGTCCGTCGGCAGCGCCGCGTCGAGGACCGCCACGTCGGCCGGGTACGTCAGCAGGTCCCGGGCCGCGTCCCGGCCGAACCAGCCGACCTCGGTGATCTCCCCGGCGTCGGCGGGCTCGTACGCGTCCTCGTCGGCGGGGCCGGCGGCGCGCGCCAGCCAGTAGCGCACGCGCTTGTGCACCCCGTCCGGCCCGGCCCCGGGCACCTGGTAGCGCTGCTCGGGCAGCGGCACGCCGAGGTGGACGCGCAGACCCGTCTCCTCCGCGGTCTCGCGGACGGCGGCGACGGCGGGGTGCTCACCGGCGTCGAGCTTGCCCTTGGGCCAGGACCAGTCCGCCGCCCGCGTCGCGGTCGTGGGCCGGTGGACCAGCAGGACCTCCGGCCCCACGTCCCCGGCGCGCACGACGACGCAGCCGGCCGCCTCCACGTCCACCGCCCGCTCGGGGGCGGGCGTGCGGGTGGCGCTCTTCGGCGTCACCGACGACGGCGGGCGGTCGGGCGGCGACCGGGCCGGGTGGCGATGATGTGCTCCTGCAGGTCGCGCAGCGGTTCCCCGTCGGCGTCGAGGTGGTGGCGCGTCCACGTCCCGTCGGCCCCCAGGTGCCAGGAACTCGTGGTGTCGGCCATGCAGTCGTCCAGCAGCAGCGAGATCTCCCGGACGTGGCGGGGGTCGGACAGCCGCACGACGGCCTCGACGCGGCGGTCGAGGTTGCGGTGCATCATGTCCGCGCTGCCGATCATGACGACCGGCTCGCCTGCGGAGGCGAACCAGAAGATGCGGCTGTGCTCGAGGAAGCGGCCGAGGATGCTGCGCACCCGGATCGTCTCGGACAGGCCGGGGACCCCCGGCTTCAGCGCGCAGATGCCGCGCACGACGACGTCGACCGGGACGCCGGCCGCCGAGGCGCGGTAGAGCGCGTCGATGACGCCCTCGTCGACGATGGAGTTCACCTTGATCTTGACCCCGGCCGGCAACCCCTGGCGGGCGTTGTCGATCTCGCGGTCGATCCGGTCGATGAGGCCGGTCCGCAGCGAGCGGGGGGCGACGAGCAGTCGCTTGTAGGCCGTCTTCGGCGCGTAGCCCGAGAGCTGGTTGAACAGGCGGGTGAGGTCCTCGCCGACCTGCGGGTCGTCCGTCAGCAACCCCATGTCCTCGTACAGGCGCGCCGTCTTGGGGTTGTAGTTCCCCGTCCCGACGTGGCAGTAGCGCCGCAGGCCGCCCTGCTCCTGCCGCACGACGAGGCTGAGCTTGGCGTGGGTCTTCAGGCCGACGAGGCCGTAGACCACGTGCACGCCGGCCTGTTCGAGCTTGCGCGCCCAGCTGATGTTGGCCTGCTCGTCGAACCGGGCCTTGATCTCGACGAGGGCGAGGACCTGCTTGCCGGCCTCGGCGGCGTCGATGAGGGCGTCGACGATGGGGGAGTCGCCGGAGGTGCGGTACAGCGTCTGCTTGATGGCCAGGACCTTCGGGTCGGCCGCGGCCTGCTCGAGGAAGGCCTGCACGCTGGTGGAGAACGAGTCGTAGGGGTGGTGCAGCAGCACGTCCCGGTTGCGGATGGCCGCGAACAGGTCGGACGGCTTCGCCGTCTCGGCGCCGTCGGTGAGGTCGCGGTGGGTGCGTGCCACGAACTTCGGGAACTTCAGCTCCGGCCGGTCCAGGTCGGCGATGTCGCCGAGCCCGCGCAGGTCGAGGGGTTCGGGGAGCTCGTACACCTCCTGCTCGTGCACACCGAGTTCGCGCACCAGCAGTTCGCGCACCTCGGGGGCGATGTCGGAGGCGACCTCGAGGCGGACGGCCGGGCCGAAGCGGCGGCGCAGCAGTTCCTTCTCCAGCGCCTGCAGCAGGTTCTCGGCGTCGTCCTCCTCGACCTCGAGGTCCTCGTTGCGGGTCACGCGGAAGGTGTGGTGCTGCACGACCTCCATGCCCGGGAACAGCTGGTCGAGGTGCTCGGCGATGACGTCCTCGAGCGGCACGAAGCGCGCCGAGCGCGGGTCGGCCCCGTCGGCGGCCTCCACGGCCACGAACCGCGGCAGCAGCGGCGGCACCTTGACGCGGGCGAAGTGCTCCTTGTCCGTCGTGGGGTTGCGCACGACGACCGCGAGGTTCAGGGACAGGCCCGAGATGTAGGGGAAGGGGTGCGCCGGGTCGACGGCCAGCGGCGTCAGGACCGGGAACACCATGTCCCGGAAGAACCCGTGCAGGCGCACCTGCTCGCTCTGGGCCAGCTCGTCCCAGCGGACGATGGTGATGCCGGCCTCGGCCAGCGCGGGCCGCACCGAGCGCAGGAACACGTCGGCGTGCCGCTCGGTCAGCTCGTGCGCGCGGACGGCGATGGCGTCCAGGACCTCACGCGGTTCCAGGCCGCTCGCCGCCGTCACGGCCAGGCCGGTGGCGATCCGGCGCTTGAGGCCGGCGACGCGGACCATGAAGAACTCGTCGAGGTTGTTCGTGAAGATCGACAGGAACCGCGCCCGCTCCAGCAGGTGGGTCGACGGGTCCTCCGCCAGCTGCAGGACGCGCTCGTTGAACGCGAGCCACGACACCTCGCGGTCGGCGAAGCGGTCCTCGGGCAGGTCGACGGTCTCCTCGACCGGTGTCACAGCGGGGAGAGGTGTCGTGGCCGTCATGGCGATCAGTCTGCCACCGGGCCCGGTCGCTGCCGCGGCGGACGGCGGCCCCCGGTGGACAGCGGTCCGAACGCTCGGGCAACGCTCGGGGAACGGCCGGTGAACGCACCCCGGCCAGGCCCGGTTCAGCCGGTGGGGGCGGCGTACTGCACGTCGACGGCCGCGCGCTCGAACCCGAGCCGGGCGTAGAGGCGCAGCGCGGGCACGTTGTCCCCGTCGACGTAGAGGTCGACGAGGGCCGGCGGTGCGGGGGCCTGCGCCACGGCCCGCAACCCGCGCACGAGCAGCGCGCGGCCGAGGCCGGCGCCGGCGTGACCGGGGGCGACACCCAGCACGTACAGCTCGCCGTGCCCGGCCTCGACCTTCATCCAGCAGGACCCGAGGACGCCCGAGGGGCCCTCGGCGAGCAGCAGCAGGCCCGGGTCGAACCACGTCTCGGCCAGGCGGGCGCGCAGGTCGTCCACCGTCCAGCGGCCCTGCTCGGGGTGCGTCGCGAAGGCCGCGGCGTTGACGGCGACCCAGGCCTCGTCGTCGGCCCCCGGCACGAACGGGCGCACGTGCACGCCGTCGGGCAGGGCCGGGACCTCGAGGTCGGCCAGGCCCGCGGTGGGCCGTTCCAGGCGCAGCAGCTCCCGCACCCGCCGCCAACCGTGCCGGTCGGCCAGGGCGACCGCGCCCGGGGTGTCCCCGTGCGACCACAGCCGCACCGGCGCGCCGGCGGCGAGGCGCTCGACCTCGCGCAGCAGCGCGGTGCCGTGCCCGTGGCGGCGGTGGTCGGGGTGGACGACGAGCTCGCCCTCGAGGGCGTCGGGGGCGCCCGCGAGCTGCGCGTAGCCGGCCAGCGCCCCGTCCTCGCCGTCGCGCAACAGGTGCCGGACGGCGGGGGAGTCCCCGGCGCCGCGGGTCAGGCGCAGCTCGGCGTCCTCGGACAGGGACGTCGCGCCGTCGGCCCGGGACGCGGCCGCGGCCAGGTCGAGGACCCGACGGCGGTCGTCCTCGTCCAGACCCCGGGACTCCGTCACGAGCGTCGCGCCGGGTCCACCACGGCCGCGTCGGCGGGCACCGCGTCCGGGACGGGCTCGTCGGCCGGCTCGTCGCCGCCGCCCAGGCCGTCCTCGAGGTCGCGGCCGGAGGAGACGAAGCGGTACCCGACGTTGCGCACGGTGCCGATCGCGTTCTCGTGCTCGGGGCCGAGCTTGGCCCGCAGGCGCCGGACGTGGACGTCGACGGTGCGCGTGCCGCCGAAGTAGTCGTAGCCCCAGACCTCCTGCAGCAGCTGGGCCCGCGTGAAGACGCGGCCGGGGTGCTGGGCCAGGTGCTTGAGGAGCTCGAACTCCTTGTACGTGAGGTCGAGCTGGCGGCCCCGGACGCGCGCGGAGTAGGCCGCCTCGTCGATGACGACGTCGCCGGCGCGGATCTCCACGGACGTGCCGTCCTCGGGGTCCTCCGCGGGCCGGCGCAGGCGTCCGGCGGCCAGCCGCAGGCGGGCGTCGAGCTCGGCGGGACCGCACGTGTCCAGGACGATGTCGTCGGCGCCCCAGTCCGCCGCCACGACCGCCATCCCGCCCTCGGTGACGATGAGCAGCAGCGGCTGCGACAGCCCCGTCGTGCGCAGCAGGCGGCACAGCGAGCGCGCGGCGGCCAGCTCGCGGCGGCCGTCGACGAGGACGGCGTCGGCGGTGGGCTCGTCGACCAGCACCGAGGCCTCGGCCGGCAGGACCCGGACGCTGTGCGGCAGCAGGCCGAGAGCGGGCAGCACCTCGGTGGACGGCGCGAGGGCGTTGGTCAGGACCAGGAGCTGGGCCACGGCTGTCCTGCCCTCCGTTCGCTGCGGGTGTCCGGGTCGGACCGGCCGTGCGCGACGCCCACGACCGTGCCGGGGCGCGGCGGCGTCGTCGGGCCAACGGGGGTCAGACTACGCGTGTCGCGGAGGTGGACGGACCACTCCGAGCGGGTCCGCGCGCTTCTGGGAGGATCACCGACGTGAGCGACGTCGTGACCGAGCGGAAGGGCGCCGGGGTTCCGGGGCTGAGGGTGGGCTCCGCGTGAGCGCCTCCGCGACGGCCACGGCCACCTTCGCCCTCGCCGCCCTCGTCGGGCTGGCCTCCTTCGGCGGGGTGGCCGTCCTCGCGGTCGCCGTCGTCCTGCTCGGCGTCCTCGTGGCCGCCGGCTGGCCGGAGCTGCTGGACCTGCCGGCCCGGCGCAGCTCGACCGGCGTCGTCGCCGCCGTGGCCGTCGCCGCGGCGCTCGTCGCGGTGTTCACCGTGCAGGCCGCCCGCGCCGAGGGGAGCCAGGTCGCCGGGGTCCTCGGGCACCTGCCCGCCGTCGCGGCCCTCGCGCTGCTCGTCGCCTTCGGCCACCAGCTGCTGCGCCGGGACGGCCGGCCCCGGCTCGTCGAGTCCGTCACGGGGGTCGTGACCGCGCAGGCGGTCGTGGTGCTCGGGGCCGCCTGGGTGGCCGTCCCCACGACGTACGCGGGGGCCGCGCTCGCGCCGGTCGTCCTCGCGGCCCTGGCCGCCACGAGCGCGGTGGCCGCCACGACGTGGCCGCTGCGGGTCGCCGGCCCGGTGAACCTCCTCGTCGGCGCGGCCGTGGGCTGGCTGGCGAGCTCGGTGACGGCGCTGCTGGGCGGCGGGGGCACGACCCCGCTCGTCGGCGGCTCCTCGGCGATCGGGGCGGTCAGCGAGGGTCGGTGGGCCGTCGCCGGGATCGTGGCCGGGCTCGGCGCCGGCGTCCTCGTCTCGGCGTGGCGCGCCCTGTCCGTCCGGCTGCCCGCCGCGCGCACCCTGCCCGCGGCCCTCGCGGTCGCCGCCGTCCCCGTCGCGCTCGGCGGCGCGGGCGCCTACCTCGTGGGACGGCTCCTGCTGCTCTGAGCCCGTCGCGAGCTCGTCGTGAGCCCGTCGTGCGCCGGACGTGAGCCGCCCCACGTCGAGGGGTCCGGGGGGGGCGCGCGGCCGGTAGGGTCGGGACGTGCACGCGCTCGAAGTCTTCTTCCTCGTCCTGCTCATCGTGGTGTCGATCGTCATCATGTGGTTCGCGGGCTACGTCGTCTACCGCCTCTTCCAGGGTCAGCGCTGACCCGTGGTCGTCCCCCTGCGCACGGACACCCCGCTCACGCTCGTCCCGCTGTCCTGGCTGATCGGACGGTGGGAGGGGGCCGGTGTCCTCGGGCACCCCGCCCGCGGTGAGACCGACCAGCGGTTCGGGCAGGTCGTGGAGTTCAGCCACGACGGCCGCGACTTCCTCAGCTACACGTCGACGACGTGGGCCCTCGACGAGGAGGGCCGCACGACCGAGCCGCTCGACGTCGAGACGGGGTTCTGGCGGCCGCAGCCGGTCGACCTGTCCACCCCCGCACCGGCCGACGGTCCGCGGCCGGTGGAGCTCGAGGTCCTGCTGACCCACCCCACCGGCGTCGTCGAGATCCTCGCCGGCACCGCCCGCGGTCCGCGCATCGACCTCAGCACCGACGTCGTGGCCCGCACGACGACGGCCCACGAGTACACGGCGGGCACGCGGATGTACGGCCTCGTCGAGGGCGACCTGCTGTGGGCGCTGGACGTCACGCTGGAGGGCCACCCCCTGCGCAGCTACGCCTCGGCGCGGCTCAAGCGCGTCGCCGACGAGCCGACCGACGAGCCGGACGCACCGCCCGCCCCGTGAGCGCGACGCCGGCGCCCGACGTGAACAGGACGTCGGTCCCCGACGTGAACAGGACGTCGGTCCCCGACGACCTCGGACCGGCGCTGCACGCGCGTGGGCTGCGCCTGACCCCGCAGCGCCGCAGCGTCCTCGCCGCCGTGCGGGCCCTGGGACACGCGAGCGCCGAGGAGGTGGCCACCCACCTCGGTTCCCGTGCCGCGGAACAGGGCGGTGACGCCGGCGGTTGGCGCACGGTGGACCCCTCGACCGTCTACCGGGCGCTGGCGGTCCTGGAGGAGGTCGGGCTCGTCGCCCGCACCCAGATCGACCGGCGGGTGCCGTCGTTCCACCCCGTGGAGCACGGCGGGCACCTGCACCTGGTCTGCGACGGGTGCGGCGCGGTGGCCGAGGCCGACGCCGGGCCCGCGCGTGAACTGGCGGCGGTCGTCTTGTCCCGCAACGACTTCGTCGTGGACACGAGGCACCTGGCCCTCCGGGGCCGGTGCGCCGCGTGCCGCACCGTGCAGGACCAGCAGCACCCGGAGGAGCGCCCGTGACCACGCCGACCGACACCACGCCGAGCCGGACCAGCCCCTACCGCTCGCCGCTGCTCGGCGCCCCGGGCGCCGTGGCCGCCGAGGGGCTCGACGCGGGGGTGGCCTGGCACTACGGCGACCCGCACGCGGAGCAGCGCGCCCTCGTCCGCGGCGAGGCCGTGGTCGACCAGTCGCACCGCGGTGTCCTGCGGCTCACCGGTCCGGACCGGCTGTCCTGGCTGCACAGCATCACGACGCAGGCGCTGACGGGACTGCCCGCGGGTGTGTCCACCGAGACGCTGGTGCTGAGCCCGACCGGACGCATCGAGCACGCCGTGCACCTCGTCGACGACGGTGAGGCCACGTGGATGACGCTGGAGCCCGGGCAGGTCGACGGGCTGCGCACCTGGCTGGAGCGCATGCGCTTCATGCTCCGCGTCGAGATCGAGGACGTCACCGACCGCTACGCCGTGCTCGGTGAGCCGGACCGCTCGCCGGAGTCCCCCCGCGGCCTGGTGTGGGTGGACCCGTGGCCCGGTGCCACGCCGCTGGCCGAGGGGGGCAGCGCGGACACCGCGAGCTACGCGGCCGTCTCCACGCTGGAGCACCCGGGGGCCGAGCGGCCCTGGCGCGAGGTCCTGGTGCCCCGCGAGGAGCTCGCCTCCGCCGTCGGCGAGCGCCGGCTGGCCGGCACCTGGGCCGCGGAGGCGCTGCGGGTGGAGGCCTGGCGGCCCCGGCTGGGCCGGGAGACCGACGAGCGCTCCATCCCGCACGAGCTGGACTGGCTGCGCACCGCCGTGCACCTGCACAAGGGTTGCTACCGCGGTCAGGAGACGGTGGCGAAGGTCCACAACCTGGGACGGCCGCCGCGGCGTCTCGTCCTGCTGCACCTCGACGGTTCCTCCCACGACCTGCCCTCGCCCGGGGACGACGTCGTCGACCCCGCCGCGGGCGACCGGCGCGTCGGGCACGTCACGACGGCCGCTCGCCACCACGAGCTCGGGCCCGTGGCGCTGGCCGTCGTCAAGCGGTCGTTGCCGGCCGACGCCCGGCTCGTGGCCCTCGCCGGGTCGCGGACGACGGACGGGTCGTCCGGTGGTGAGGCGCCGCGGCGCATCGCCGCAGCGCAGGAGACCGTCGTCGCCCCCTGAGCCCAGGGAGCCGAGGTCGCCGGGGCTCCTGCGCGGACCCTTCCGGTGGGTCATACTCTGCGAAGCGCACGCTTGGTAGTCGTACGCGTGCTGTGAGTTGTACTCGAGCCGGGGGAGGCGTCGTGGACGAGCGCGGGGACGAGCAGGTCAGCGGGTACCAGGCGGGGGGACGGCGGGCGCTCGACAAGGTCCTGGCCCCGGAGTTCCTGGCGGGCCTGCAGGACATGGACCTCGAGACGCTGCGGGAGCACCGCACGGTCGCCGAGCAGGAGGAGGCCGACCTCTCCTACGCGCGGCGGCTCATCCAGGGCCGGCTGGACCTGCTGGGCGCGGAGGAGGACCGCCGCGCCGGCTCGGACGGCGCTTCCGACGTCCGGCACGCGCGCTCGGACGCCGAACTGGTCGCCAAGCTCACCGACGTCCTCGCCGACCCGCGCCGCACCGACCACGGCATGGGCCGCTTCTCCTCCGTCGAGCCGTCGAGGGTGGGGGAGCACCGCCGTCGCGCCGAGCTGGCCGTCGCCGACCCGCACCTGTCCGACCTGTCCGCGATGGACGACACGCAGCTGGCCAACGCCCGCGAGCGCCTCGTCGCGCTGGAGCAGGAGCTGTCCGCCGACCGGCACCGCGTGCAGGAGGCCATGGACGCGTGCACGGACGAGATCACCCGCCGCTACCGCGACGGGGTCGTCTCCGTGGAGGACGCGCTGCGCACCGCGCGATGACCCTGCGTCGACCCTGCGGCGCGCCGGCGTCAGACGCCGTGCTCGGCGAGCAGCACGCTGAGCGCCTCGCTGGTGGCGGTCTGCTGGTCCGGGGTCAGCGAGTCCGCGAAGGCGCGCTCGGCCGCGAGCAGCAGCGGCAGGACGCGGTCGACGAGGGCGGTGCCCGAGGGGGTCAGCGAGAGCCGGCTCACCCGGCCGTCGCGTTCGTCGGGGGTGCGCTGCAGGTGGCCGACGCTCGTGAGGTGGTCGAGGCGCTTCGTCGTGGCCGCCCCCGAGGCGAGCGTCGCGGCGGCGATGCCGGTGGGGGTCAGGGGCGTGCGCCCGGCGCGCCGGACGGCGCTGAGGACGTCGAACTCCGGGCGCGTCAGGCCCTCGGCGCGCACGACGGGCTCGGTGGCCCGGGCCAGGGCCGCCGCGACGAGGCGCAGCCGCCCCGTGAGGGCCATGGGCGTCGTGTCGAGGTCGGGGTGCAGGGCCGCCCACTCGGCGCGGGCGACGTCGACCGGGTCGTCGGAGGTGCTCACGGGGTGATCCTGACACAAGTGCTTCGCAGGTGAAACACCTGCTAACTTGATGGGGTGACCCTGCGCACCCACCTGCTCCGAGCCGTCCGCGGGTGGTCGCGCATCACCCCCGGCGCCCACCCCTGGTGGGCCGCCGGCACCGCCACCCTGGCCCTCGGGCTGCCGCTGGCCGCGACGATGGCCGCCGGCGTCCCGCTCCTGGCCGCCCCCGCCACGTTCGGGGCCCTGGCCAACCTCTACGGCCGGCACGAGACGTACGCGCGGCGCTGGCGGACGCAGGCGTGGACCGGGCTGGGCCTGGTGCTCGCGGTCCTGGCCGGGGCGACCAGCGCGGTCCTGCCCCTGAGCGGGTGGGCCGACGTCCTCGTCCCCGCCCTGGTCGTCGCGCTGGTGGCGGCCGTGGCCAAGTTCGTCACCGACGCCGTCCGGACGGGACCGCCCGCCGGGCTCATCCCGGTCTTCGCGGCCGGGACGCTGAGCGCCGAGCCCCTGCGGACGTCCGACCTGCCCGCCGTCGTGGCCGTCACCGCCGCCTGCGCGGCCCTGGGCGTGGCCCTGTCGTGCGCGGCCGGGCTGTGGCGGCCGGACGGACCCGAACGGCAGGCCGTCGCCCGCGCGGTCGTGTCCGTCCTGGGCGCGACCACCGTTCCCGGGGACGCGACCGCCCGGCACCGGGCGACCGTCGCCGTGCACGCGGCCTGGGACGTCCTGGGGCCGCGGGCGGCCGGCCCGCTGGGCGGGTGGCTCGCCCACGCCGAGCGGGTCCTGCACGCCGGGGCCGCCGAGCGTCCGCTGCGGTTGCTGCTCGTCGCCCTGCCCGGACGCCGGCCGCTGCCCGTGCCGCCCGCCGGTCCGGTGCCGGCACCGCAGCCCTGGCCCCGGCGGCGGGTGCTCGGCGCGCTGCGCGGGGCCGGTCACCTGCGGGTGCCCGCCGTGCGCGTGGGGCTGGCCTGCGCCGCCGTGGTCCTCGTGGCGGCCGCGCTGGGGCTGGGGCACGTCTACTGGGCCGCCGTGGGCGCCGCCGCCGTCCTGCAGTCGCCCTCGGCCGGGATCACCGTCCAGCGCGGGGTGCAGCGCGGAACCGGGACGGTCGTCGGGGTGCTCCTGGCGGCCGGGCTCGTGACGCTGGCGACCGACGACGTGCGGCTGTGGGTGCTGACCCTGGCGTGCATGTTCGCCGTGGAGTTTTGCATGCCGCGCAACTACGCGCTCGGCACGGTCGCCATCACGGGTCTCTCGCTGCTGCTGACCCGGCTGGGCACCTCGGGCGCGGGGCTGGGGGGTCTCGTCCTGGACCGCCTGGCCGACACCGCGCTCGGCGTGGTCGCGGCCGTCGTCGTCGCGCTCGTGGTCCGGAACCGGTCGGCCGTGCGCGCCCTCGACGGCGCCCTCGCCGACCTGGATGCCGCACAGGACGTGGGCGCCCTGCGGGGCCGGCTCGTCGCCGTCGCCGAGGCGCGGGCCCGGGTGGCCGACGACGACTGGCGACTGCCCGCCCCGCGCGCCGCCGCCGACGGGGAGCAGGACGCCTACCGCCGGTTGGGGGACCTGCTGGGCGCGGACCGTGGTGATCGCGGAACTCCTGCGGGTCCTCGACCGTAGTCTTCTGGTGTGTTGAGCGCGCTGAACAGCCTGCAGTCCGGTGTCCTGCTGCTCCTGGGGGTCGCGGCCTTCGGGCTGGAGGTGTGGGCCCTCGTGGACTGCCTGCGCCGCCCGGCGGGCGCCTTCGTCGCCGCCGGCAAGCGGACCAAGACGTTCTGGACCGTCATCGTCGCCGTGGCCGCGGCCGTCGGCTTCGTGTCGGTCTTCTCCGTGCTCGGCCTCTTCGGGATCATCGCCGTGGTCGGTGCGGCCGTGTACCTCGTCGACGTGCGGCCGGCCGTGCGCCAGTACGGCGGTGGACCCCGTCGCGACGACCGGGGCGGCTCGGGGCCCTACGGCCCCTGGTGACGGCTCACCGGGCGGGCAGCGTGCCCGTCCGGTCCCGGCCGGAGGACCGGCGGACGAGCCGCCAGGCGCACCGGCCCAGCGTCAGCAGCGCCACCAGCACGGCCGCGACCGACAGCAGGTCGGCCTCGGTGAACCCCCGGTCCAGCGTCCAGCTGTGCAGCACCCGGCCCTCGACGGGCTGGTTGACGCGCGACCAGATCGCGGCCAGGAGCCCCAGGACGAGCGCGACGTCCACCCGCGGCCGCCACAACGCCCCCAGCCCGCAGACCCCGACGGCGAGCAGGGTGAGCGGGATGACCACAGGGGCGTCGAGCAGGGTCTGGAGCACCGGTCGATCGTAGGTCGGTCACCCTCCCGCTGCGTGAGGTCTACCTCCCGGCCACCCGACCACCACCCGAGAGGAGCAGCGACGTGCGAGCCGTCGTCCAGCGGGTCACCCGCGCCAAGGTCACCGTCGGTGACGAGGTCGTCGGGGAGATCACCGAGCCCGGGCTCCTCGTCCTCCTCGGCGCCACCCACAACGACGGACCCGCCCAGGTCGAGCTCGTCGCCCGCAAGATCGCCCAGCTGCGGATCCTGCGCGAGGAGCGGGCCGCCGTCGACGTCGGCGCGCCCGTCCTGCTCGTCAGCCAGTTCACCCTCTACGGCGACACCCGCAAGGGCCGTCGCCCGACCTGGAACGCGGCCGCCCCCGGCCCGGTCGCCGAACCCCTCGTCGACGCGGTCGGCGAGGCGCTGCGCGGGCACGGGCTGCACGTGGAGACCGGCCGCTTCGGCGCCGACATGGCCGTCGAGCTCGTCAACGACGGGCCGACGACGATCTGGCTGGAGGCCTGAGCGCGCCCGGCGCCACCTCGTCCGGCGACGAGGGTCGACGTCGCGGCCGGGACCGCCCCGGTCACCCGCCCGCCGCCGGCGACGAGGCCGTCGTCCCGCGCACGACGAGGCGGTGCGGTTCGGTGACGGTCACCTCGCTGCTGCGGCCCAGCACGACCTCCAGCAGCAGGCGGGCGCTGCGGGCGCCGTCGGCGACCACGTCGCGGTGCAGGCAGCTGATGGCCGGGCTCGCCAGCCGGCACAGCATCGAGTCCTCCCCGGCGACCACGGCGAGGTCCTGCGGGACCCGCACGCCCAGGCGTTCGCGCTCGGCGACGACCGCGGCGGCCATGACGTCGTTGTCGTAGACGACGGCGGTGGGGGGCTGGGAGCGGTCCAGCAGCTGACGGGTCGCGGCCAGTCCGCCGGCGGAGGTGTAGTCCGCGACGACGACGGGGGCGGCACGCCCCAGGGCCGACCGCGTGACCTCCGCCCAGGCGATGTCCCGCCGCCGGGTGTGCAGGAACTCCCGCGGGCCCGCCACCCGGGCCAGCCGACGGTGCCCCTGGGCCAGGAGGTGGTCGACGACCTCGACGAAGGACTGGCGTTCGGTCTCCACCGAGAGCGCGAGCTGGGCACCGTCCGGCATCCGGTCGTCGATGCCGGCCCGCAGGGCGCACGGGATGCCGAGCTCGGTCACGAGCGCGACCCGCGGGTCCTCCACGCGCAGGTCGGTGAGGACGACGCCGTCCACCCGTCGCTCGCCCCACCAGTCGCGCAGCACCTCCACCGCGGAGTCGACGTCCGGGACGACGCTCAGCAGCAGGGACAGCCCCTCGCGGGCCAGGACGCTCTCCATCCCCGCGATGAACCGCATGTAGTACGGCTCCTCCTCCAGCAGGTGCACGTCGCGCGCCACGGCCAGCCCCACGGCCCCGGCCCGGGCCCGGGACAACGAGCGGGCGGCCGCGCTGGGCCGCCACCCCAGCTCGGTGGCGGTCGCGCGGATGCGCGCGCGCGTCTCCTCCGAGACCCCCGGCAGGTCGTTGAGCGCGTAGGAGACCGAGGCCTTGGACACGCCCGCCACGCGGGCGATGTCGCGGATGGTGGGCCGGGCGCCGACGGCGCCCGCGGTCGTCCGTGGCACCGGACCTCCTCGCTCGTTCAGCCGATCATGCCGGACCCCGGCGGGGTGCGACGCACGTCCAGGACACGGTCAGCTCACCGAGCCGCCACCGCGCGGCGGAGTCCAGCACGGGCCAGTCCCGGGCCAGCTCACCGCACGTCGCGATCCACCGCTGCCGCAGCCCGAACGTGCCCGCCGGCGCGGCCCGCGCCCACGCCGCGTCGGCCGCCCGCAGCAGGTCGTGGACGCCCTCGCCGGGGACGTTGCGGTGGATGAGCGCCTTGGGCAGCCGCTCGGCCACGGCCGACGGCGTCGGCAGCCCCGCGAGCCGCACCGACAGGGTCAGCGACACCGGCCCCGCCTCCCGTTCGAGCGCGACCCACGTCGCCCGCCGGCCCAGCTCGTCGCACGTGCCGTCCACGAGCAGACCGCCGCCGGAGAGCCGGTCGCGCAACCGGTCCCACGTCACCTCGACGTCCTCGGACTCGTACTGGCGCAGCACGTTGAACGCGCGGACCAGGACCGGGTCCCCGTCCGTGGGGACCTCGAAGCCGCCGACCGCGAACTGCGGCGGGTCGGGCAGGTGGGCCACGGCGGCGCGGGCCGTGGCGACGCGCTCGGGGGCGATCTCCAGACCGACGACGCGCACGTCCGGCCGGACCCGGCGCAGCCAGCGCTGCAGGTCCGTCACCGTCACGGCGGACGCGCCGTAGCCGAGGTCGACGACGAGGGGGTCGCCCGCCCGGCGCAGCCGGCTCGCCTGCGTCTGGGCCAGCCAGCGCTCCACGCGGCGCAGCCGGTCCGGACCCGTCGTGCCGCGGGTGACCGCGCCCACCGCCCCGGTCCCCGCACCGACCCCCGGACCGCCCGCGCGGACGCGGGAGGCAGACTGCCGGGGCACGTGGGGACACTACTGGCGAACAGCGACGGCAGGGCATCGAGCCGGGAGGCAGGGCGTGGGGAAGGTCTCGCGGGTGGCGATGGTGTCGGTGCACACCTCACCGCTGGCCCAGCCCGGCACCGGCGACGCCGGCGGCATGAACGTCTACGTCCTGGAGCTGGCCCGGGAACTGGCCCGCCGCGACGTCGAGGTCGAGGTCTTCACCCGCCGCACGAGCTCGGACCAGCCCCCCGTCGCCGAGGACCCCGGCGGCCGGGGCGGCGTCCGGGTGCGCCACGTCGCCGCGGGCCCGTACGAGGGCCTGGCCAAGGAGGACCTGCCCGGCCAGCTGTGCGCGTTCACCGCCGGGGTGCTGCACACGGGCGCCCGTCACGACGAGCACCACTACGACGTCGTGCACTCGCACTACTGGCTCTCCGGCCAGGTCGGCTGGCTCACGGCCGACCGCTGGGACGTCCCCCTCGTGCACTCGATGCACACCATGGCCAAGGTGAAGAACGCGGCGCTCGCGGACGGGGACACCCCCGAACCGGCCGGCCGGGTCATCGGCGAGCAGCAGGTCGTCGACGCCGCCGACCGCATCGTGGCCAACACCGCCGCCGAACGGGACGAGCTCGTCGGGCTCTACGGCGCCGACCCGGCCAAGGTGGTCGTCGTCCCGCCCGGCGTGGACCTGGAGACCTTCCGTCCCCAACCCGGGCGCGCGGCCTCCCGCGCGCGCCTCGGCCTGCCCGTGGACGCCGAGGTCCTCCTCTTCGTCGGGCGCATCCAGCCGCTCAAGGCCCCCGACCTGCTCGTGCGCGCGGCCGCGGAGCTGCTGCGGCGGCAGCCGTGGCGCCGCGAGCGCCTGCGCGTCGTCGTGCTGGGCGGGCCGAGCGGGTCGGGCACCACGCACCCGGACTCCCTCGCCGACCTCGTCGCCGCGCTCGGCCTCGGCGACGTCGTCACGCTCGCCCCGCCGACCCCGCGCGCGGACCTGGCCGACCACTACCGCGCCGCCGACCTCGTCACCGTCCCCTCGTACAACGAGTCCTTCGGGCTCGTCGCCCTGGAGGCCCAGGCGTGCGGGACGCCCGTGGTCGCCGCCGCGGTCGGCGGGCTGCGCACGGCCGTCGACGCCGACCCCCTCTCGGGGACGGGCGCCCTCGTGCCCGACCACGACCCGGGGACGTGGGCCGGGGTGCTCGGCGACCTGCTCGACGACCCGGTCCGCCGGGCGGCGATGGGGGAGCGGGCCGCCCGCCGCGCCCGTGGGTTCGGGTGGGGCGCCACGGCCGAGGCGACGCTGGACGTCTACGCGCGGGCGCTCGCCGAGCGGGCGGGGGCCCCTCGGTAGGGTTGGGCCCATGACTGAAGCGGCGCACACCCTCGTCCTCCTGCGGCACGGCGAGAGCGAGTGGAACGCCCTGAACCTCTTCACGGGCTGGGTCGACGTCGCCCTGTCGGAGAAGGGGCGGGCCGAGGCCACCGCCGGCGGGAAGATGCTCGTCGAGTCGGGTGTCCTGCCCGACGTCGTGCACACCTCGGTGCTGCGCCGCGCCATCACGACGGCGTTCCTCGCCCTCGACGCGGCCGACCGGCACTGGATCGACGTCAAGCGGTCCTGGCGCCTGAACGAGCGCCACTACGGTGCGCTGCAGGGCAAGGACAAGAAGCAGACGCTCGCCGAGTTCGGCGAGGAGCAGTTCATGCTGTGGCGCCGCTCGTACGACACCCCGCCGCCGCCGATCGAGCTCGGCTCGGAGTTCTCCCAGGACGCCGACCCGCGCTACGGCGAGCAGTTCGGCGGACCGGGTGGGGCCGCCCCGCGCACCGAGTGCCTCGCGGACGTCGTCGAGCGGATGCTGCCGTACTGGACCGAGTCGGTCGTCCCGGACCTGCAGGCCGGCAAGACCGTCCTGCTCGCCGCGCACGGGAACTCCCTGCGCGCCCTCGTGAAGCACCTCGACGGCATCTCCGACGCCGACATCGCGGGGCTGAACATCCCCACCGGCATCCCGCTGGTCTACCGCCTCGACGCCGACCTCAAGCCCACCGTGCCGGGTGGGGAGTACCTCGACCCGGCCGCCGCCGCGGCCGCCGCCGCCGCGGTGGCCAACCAGGGCCGCTGAGTGAGGGGTCCCGGACCCCGCGTCCTCGTCCTCGAGGGCGCGCTGCGCGACAACGGAGGCCTGCGGGTCTCGGCCGACCTCGCCCGGCGCTGGCAGGACCTCGGGGCGCGCGTGCGGTTCCTGGTGCTGGAGAACGTGGAGCCGGACGGGCCGATGTACGAGCCCGACCCGCGCCTCGACGTCCGCTGGGGCTCGCAGGAGGTGCGCCGTTTCCGGTCGGCCGCCCCGCGCATCCTGGCGAACGTGCTGCGGCAGGTCCGCAAGGCCGACGTCGTCGTCTCGGGCAGCGAGGTGGGCTACGGCCTGCTGCTCGGCTGGGCGGCGGCGCGGATCGCGCGCAAGCCGTTCGTCGTGCTGGTCCAGAGCTCACTGCCGCGCGCGGTGGCGGCCTGGACCCCGGCCCGCCTGCGGCCGCTGCTGACGCAGGTCCACCAGCGCGTCGACGCGGCCGTCTGCGTCTCGCCCGGTCTGGTCCCCGACGTGCTCGAGGTCGGCCTCGACGCCTCCCGCGTGCACGCGGTCGACATCGGCATCGACGTCGCCGCGACGCGCGCCGCGGTCGAGGCCGCGGGCGGTCCCCGGCGCTCGGAGTCCGGGCGCACCCGCCTCGTGGCGGCGGGCCGGCTCGTGGACCAGAAGGGCTTCGACGTCCTGCTCGACGCACTGGCCCGGGTGGTCTCGGCGGGCGGGGACGTGGAGCTCGTGCTCGTCGGTGCGGGGGAGCAGGACGCCGACCTGCGCGACCGGGCCGACCTGCTCGGCATCGCCGACCGCGTCGAGTTCGCCGGGCACCGCGACGACCTGCCGAGCCTGCTCGCGGGCGCGGACCTGTTCGTCCTGTCCTCGCGCTACGAGGGCAACGGCAGCCTCGTGCTGCTCGAGGCCCTCGCCGTGGGGGTCCCCGTCGTCGCGACGGACTGCCCGACCGGTCCGCGGTACGTGCTGCGGGACGGGCGCCTCGGCGACCTCGTGCCCGTGGAGGACGCGGGGGCGCTGGCCGATGCCGTCCTCGCCTTCGTCGAAGACCCGGAACCGCTGCGGCGCAAGGCGCTCGGCGGGCCGGAGCGGGCGATGGACTTCGACCAGGAGCACGCGGCCGTGGTGTCCGCGCAGATCCTGGCCGACCTGACGCGCTGACCCGTCAGCTGGAGGTGGTGCTCGGGCTCGAGGTGCCGGTCGAGGTCGCGGCGCCCGAGCACTCCCGGTCGACGTCGGCCTGCAGCCGCTCCTGCGCCTGCACGACGGACGTCGCCGCGGACGGGTCGGGGTTGACGGCGGCCCCGGCCGCGTCGAGGGCGTCCATGGCCTTGCCGAGGTCCTCGGCCGACCCCGTGCCGACGTCGACCGTGCCGGCCTGCGTCGCGAGCTTCGTGTAGTAGTCGAGGACGACCTGGGCGTCGGCCGTCGCGTCGGGCGGGGCCGCGGCCAGGACCGCCGCGTAGTACTCCGGGCCCTCGTTCGTCGTCACGATGGTGAAGACCGACTGCGCGCGCGGGTCGCCGCGCTTGATGCCCAGTCGGTCCAGCTCGGAGGCGTACGCGTCGTCCAGCGCCGTCTGCGCGGCCTGCACCGAGACGCAGTCGAAGACGGGTCCCGAGCTCGTCGCCGCGGGCGAGGCGGAGGTCGTGCTGACGGGTGCCGGTTCGACCGTCGTGGTCGTCGGGGCCGGGTCCGGCTCGCCGCCGCCGCTGCACGCGCCGACCGCGGCCGCCGCAGCCAGCGCGGAGGTGAGCACGGCCACCGCCCGCCGGGTGCGCCACGGCGCGTCCGACCTCGGGCGGGACGTGATCACGCCTGGACGCTACACCCGGGCGGGCCGGTCGGCGCGTCCGCTCGGGGCGTCAGACCCGCTGCGCGGCAGCGTCCTCGTCGCGCGAGCCGGTGACGAGGAACAGGACGGACTTGGCCACGGAGACGGCGTGGTCGGCGAAGCGCTCGTAGTAGCGGCTGCACAGCGTCAGGTCCACCGCGACCTCCGTCGGGTGGTCCCAGGTGCGGGCGAGCAGCTGCTCGAACACCTGGCGGTGCAGGCGGTCCATCTCGTCGTCGTCGACCTCCATCTCGGCGGCCAGCGCGAGGTCGCGGGTGGCGATGACGCTGCCCGCCTTGGCGACGATGCGCTCGGCGACCTGGCCCATCTGCAGGACCGTGCCGCGCAGCTCGGCCGGGACGACGGCCGTGGGGTAGCGCAGGCGGGCCAGCTTGGCCACGTGCCGGGCCAGGTCGCCCATGCGCTCCAGGCTCGAGCTCATCCGCAGCGCCGTGACGACGACGCGCAGGTCGGTCGCCACGGGCGACTGCCGGGCCAGGACGTCCACGGCGCGTTCCTCGAGGTCGCGCTGCAGGTCGTCGATGCGCCGGTCGGCGGAGATGACCGTCTCGGCCAGCTCCCGGTCGGCGTCCAGCAGGGCGGTCGTCGCCCGGGTCATGGCGGACTCGGCGAGCTGCGTCATCTCCACCAGGGTGTCGACGAGGCCGCTGAGTTCGTCGTGGTACACGTTGCGCACGGGGTTTCCTCCAGAGGTCGTCGAGCAGGGCGTCCCGTGCTCCGCGGTGGGACGCCGCCCGGCCATCATCCTGCGTCCCGGGCACCGTCACCGGCCCGGCCACCGTGTCAGGCGCGGGTGAACGAGCGTCTCCCGCCGGGTGAACATCTGGGCCCCGGTCCGGTGACGGGGCGTCGGTGGCCCGGGGACGGCGTCCGGCGACCGTAGGCTGGTCGGGTGCTGGGCGACGCCTCCGTCTCGATCGCCGCGGCGGTCGGTGTGCTGACCGGTGCCGCGGGCGTCCTGGCGTTCCGCGTCTCCGAGCGCCTCCAGCGGCCCCCGTCGCCCCCGGCCACGCCCGTCGGAGGGTTGCCGCCCGGGGTCAGCGACGTCCTCATGGCCCTGCGGTCCTCGGCCGTGGTCCTGGCGGCCGACGACGTGGTCGTCAAGGCCAGCGCCGCCGCCTACGCCGCCGGGGTCGTCTCCGGCGGGGAGCTGGTGGACGCGCAGCTGCGCGACATGGTCCGGGCCTGCCGCCGCGACGGACGGGTCCGGGAGACCGAGACCGAGCTCGGAGCGGGTCTGGGTCGTCCCCCCGCCGTCGTCCTGGCCCGCGTCACGCCGCTCGGGCCGCACCACGTCATGCTCCTGCTGGAGGACCGCACCGAGTCGCGCCGCGTCGAGGCCGTCCGCCGTGACTTCGTCGCCAACGTCAGCCACGAGCTGAAGACCCCCGTCGGTGCGCTGTCGCTGCTGTCCGAGGCCGTCGAGGACGCCGCCGACGACCCCGACGCCGTGCGCCACTTCGCCAGCCGCATGCGGCGGGAGTCCATCCGGCTGACCGCGCTCGTGCAGGAGATCATCGACCTCTCGCGCCTGCAGGCCGCCGAGACGGTGCTCCAGCCGGAGTCCCTCGAGGTCGACCAGATCGTCGCCGAGGCCGTCGACCGCGTCGGCACGGTGGCCCACCAGCGCGGGTCCGAGGTCGTCGTCGCCGGCGAGCGCGGGCTGCACGTGCGCGGGGACCGCGAGCTCCTCGTCACGGCGCTGCGCAACCTCGTCCACAACGCCTTGGCCTACTCGCCCGAACGCAGCCGTGTCGTCGTGGAGGTGCGGCGGGGGACCGGTCAGGTCGTGGGAACGCCGGCGGGGCAGCAGGTCCCGACGATCGACCTGTCGGTGGCCGACCGCGGGGTGGGCATCAGCCAGGCCGACCTGCACCGCATCTTCGAACGGTTCTACCGCGTCGACGCGGCCCGGTCCCGCTCCACGGGGGGCACCGGCCTGGGGCTGTCGATCGTCAAGCACATCGCCGGGAACCACGGCGGCGACGTCCGGGTCTGGAGCGCCGAGGGCGAGGGGTCCACCTTCACCCTGCGGCTGCCCGACCCCGAGCTCGCCGATCCCGCGACGGGTGCCGCCGCGACGCCGGCGGAGTCCGGCACGTCGGCCCCGACGTCCAGTCCACCGACGGCCGCGGGTGGGACCGCCGGCCGCCGGCCCGCACCGAACAGTCCCTTGGAGGTCCGACCGTGACGCGCATCCTGGTGGTCGAGGACGAGGAGTCGTTCTCCGACCCGCTGTCCTACCTGCTGCGGCGGGAGGGGTACGACGTGGCGGTCACCGAGAACGGGCCCGACGCCCTCGAGGAGTTCGACAAGGAGGGCGCCGACCTCGTCCTGCTCGACCTCATGCTCCCGGGCCTGCCCGGCACCGAGGTGTGCCGGCAGCTGCGGACCCGTTCCAGCGTCCCGGTCATCATGCTCACCGCGAAGGACTCAGAGATCGACAAGGTCGTGGGGCTCGAGATCGGCGCCGACGACTACGTCACCAAGCCGTACTCCTCGCGCGAGCTGCTCGCCCGCGTCCGCGCGGTGCTGCGGCGCGGGGCCGAACCGGAGGAGCTCGTCCAGACGACGGTCGAGGCCGGCGGGGTGCGGATGGACGTCGACCGCCACGTCGTCACCGTGCGCGGGGAGCGGGTCCCGCTGCCGCTGAAGGAGTTCGAGCTGCTGGAACTGCTCCTGCGCAACGCCGGACGGGTGCTGACGCGGGTCCAGCTCATCGACCGCGTCTGGGGCTCGGACTACGTGGGCGACACCAAGACGCTCGACGTCCACGTCAAGCGGTTGCGCGCCAAGATCGAACCGGACCCCTCGAACCCCCGGTACCTGGTCACCGTCCGCGGGCTGGGCTACAAGTTCGAGGGCTGACCTCGGCGGGGCCCGGTCCCGCACGCACGAGAGGGGCGGTCCCGACCGGGACCGCCCCTCTCGTACGTGCGCTGCGCGGGGGGTGTCAGCCCTCGCCGCCCTCCTGGTCCTCGCCCAGCAGGCCCTGCTCCTCGCCCGTGACCGGGCCGCAGCTGATCGTCGGGGAGGCGGACGCCGAGGTGGTGCTCGTCGACGGGGTACCGGACGCGGTCGCCGTGCCCTCTGCGCCCGCGGTGGCACCCGGGCTGGAGGTGGCCGACGACGTGGGCGCCGGGACCGTCGGCGTCACGGTCGCGTACTCGAAGCACGGCCGCAGGACCTGCGCGTTGACGGAGGCGTTCTGGCCGTTGACCGTGAAGGTCACCGGGACGGTCTGGCCCGGGACCACGGGCACCTGCGGCACCTGCAGCCAAGCGACCTGCTCCTGGTCGCCCGCGTCGTCGTCGGTGGAGGCCGCGTCGTCCGCGACGGCACCCGGGTCGCCGATGTGGACGGAGGCGTTCTGCGCGACCGTGAACTGCTCGGTCGTGGGGGAACCGGCGTCGACGTCGACGGAGACGGACACGTCGGCGGGGGCCGAGCCGGAGTTCACCAGCACGGCGGAGAGCACGCCCGGCTCGTCGACACCGCTGGAGACCATGAGGACGTTGCGGACCTCGACCCCGCCGACGGTCGTCTGCGACCCGTCGCTGGGGGCGTAGGGCTTCAGGACGGTCGGCGGCGAGAAGACCGAGCACCCGGCGACCCCGAGGACGGCCGCGGAGGTGACGACCGCGAGGGCCGAGCGCCGGACGGGGCGGGTCCACCCGCGGGTCGGGACGCCGCTGGTCAGGAGCGGGGTGCGCAGCTTCACGCGGTCAGACTACCGGCAGTCGTAGCTGCGGTCGCAGGGGAGCGGTGCGTAGCGATCACGTCCTGATCACGGTCTCGTCACGGGCCGGGACGCCCGCCGGGACCGCTCAGACGTGACGACGTCGTGACGCAGAGCAACCGCCTGGGGCGCGCGCGAAGCACGTCACCGGGGACCTGTCAACCCCTGGAACTCGAGCTGTGAGCCTCTGACCTGCGCAAACGCTCCGTCCGGGACTGTCCGGCCCCCGTTCAACGTGGTAACCTGGGTGCAGGGAAAGGGGTCACGTTCTATGGCTTTCACGGTCGGCGAAACGGTCGTCTACCCCCACCACGGGGCAGCACTGATCGAGGAGATCAAGACCCGCACCATCAAGGGTGAGGACAAGCTGTACCTCGTGCTGAAGGTCGCCCAGGGCGACCTCACGATCGAGGTGCCGGCGGACAACGTGGACCTGGTCGGCGTCCGCGACGTCGTCGGTCGCGAGGGGCTGGACCGGGTGTTCTCGGTCCTGCGCACCCCCTACGCGGAGGAACCGACCAACTGGTCGCGCCGCTACAAGGCGAACCTGGAGAAGCTGGCGTCCGGTGACGTCGTCAAGGTGGCCGAGGTCGTCCGCGACCTGTGGCGCCGCGACCAGGACCGCGGCCTGTCCGCGGGCGAGAAGCGCATGCTCGCCAAGGCGCGGCAGATCCTCGTCTCCGAGCTCGCGCTCGCCGAGAACACCAACGAGGACAAGGCCGAGTCGCTGCTCGACGAGGTCCTGGCCTCCTGAGGACCGCGCTCGTCGTCCCGGCCGCCGGCCGGGGCGACCGGCTCGGCGCGTCGCGCCCCAAGGCGCTCGTGCCGCTGGCCGGTGAACCACTGCTCGTGCACGCCCTGCGGCGCGCCACCGCCTCCGACGTCGTCGACGTCGTGGTGGTGGTCGCGCCGCTCGGTGCGTGCGACGAGGTCCGTTCGCTGCTGTCGCCCGTGGTGGCCGACGTCCTCGTCGTGACCGGCGGCGCCGAACGGCAGGACTCCGTCCGCGCGGGCCTGCGCGCGCTGCCCGAGGACGTCGACGTCGTGCTCGTGCACGACGCCGCCCGCTGCCTCACCCCGCCCGACGTGTTCACCTCCGTCGTGGCGGCCGTCCGCGCCGGTGCCGCCGGCGTGGTCCCCGTCGTGCCCGTCTCGGACACCGTCAAGCGCGTCGCGGACCGGACGGTCCTCGAGACGCTGGACCGTTCCGAGCTGGTCGCCGTCCAGACCCCGCAGGGGTTCGCCGCCGACGTCCTGCGTGCCGTCCACGAGGCCGCCGTTCCGGGGGCGGCGGCGACCGACGACGCCGGGATGCTCGAGGCCCTCGGCCACACCGTGCGCACCGTGCCGGGCGACGAACGCGCCTTCAAGGTGACCCGCCCCCTCGACCTGCTGCTCGCGCAGGCCCTGCTGTCCCCGGAGGCTCCGTGACCATCCCCCGCGTCGGCACCGGCCTGGACGTCCACCCGCTCGCCGTGGGCCGCCCGTGCTGGGTCGCCGGGGTGCTGTGGGAGGACGAGGAGTCCGGGCCCGAGGGCCACTCCGACGGCGACGTCGCCGCGCACGCCTGCTGCGACGCCCTGTTCGCCGCCGCCGGCCTGGGCGACCTGGGCGCCCACTTCGGCACGGCCCGCCCCGAGTTCGCGGGCGCGTCCGGCGCGCGACTGCTCGGCGAGGCCGCCCGCCTCGTGCGCGAGGCCGGCTTCGAGGTCGGCAACGTCTCCGTGCAGGTCGTCGGCAACCGCCCCAAGATCGGGCGCCGTCGCGCCGAGGCGGAGGCGGCCCTGTCGGCCGCCGTCGGCGCCCCGGTCTCGGTGGCGGGCACCACGACCGACGGACTGGGCCTGACCGGCCGCGGCGAGGGCATCGCGGCGATCGCCACGGCGCTCGTCGTCCCGCGCTGACCCACCGCGCTGACCCACGACGACCGGAGGCACCCGTGACCGACGCCCACCACGACGAGGCCGGGCTGCTCGCCGCGGTCACCCGCTACGAGCGCGCCCTGATGGCCGACGACGTCGCCGTGCTCGACGAGCTCTTCGCCCCCGGCCCGGCCACCCTGCGCGCCGAGGGGACGGGGGTGCTCGTCGGGGCCGAGCACATCGCGGCCTTCCGGGCCGCGCGCGGCGGGGCCCCCGCCCGGTGGCTGCGGCGCGTGCACGTGCGCTGGACGGGCCCGGACGACGCGCACGTCGTCGCCGAGTCCGAGCGCGAGCACGGCGCCGGGGTGCAGACGCAGTGGTGGCACCGGGACGAGGCCGGAAGCTGGCGGGTGCACGCGGCGCACGTCTCCGGGGGGCCCGTCACCGCGTCCCTCGACCCCGCCGCCGCGGACGACCCCGCCACCTGGCGGCTGCGGGGGGCGCCCCTGGTCGCCGGCGCTCAGGCCGGTCCGCTGCTGGGCCTCCGCGTCGCCGTGAAGGACCTCGTGGCCGTCGCGGGGCAGCGCGTCGGGGGAGGCGTCCCCGCCTGGCTGGAGCAGGCCCCGCTCGAGCCGGCGCACGCGCCCGCGCTGCAGCGGCTGCTCGACGCGGGCGCGCAGGTGGCCGGCACCGCGCAGACGGACGAGCTCGCGTTCTCCCTCATGGGCGTCAACGAGCACAGCGGCACCCCTGTGAACGCGCGGGCCCCCGGCCGCGTCCCCGGCGGGTCCTCCTCGGGCTCGGCCGCGGCCGTCGCCGCGGGGACGGCCGACCTCGGGCTGGGCACCGACACCGCCGGTTCGCTGCGCGTCCCCGGCTCCTACTGCGGCCTGTACGCCTGGCGGCCCACCCACGGCGTCGTCCCGGTCGAGGGCGTGCTGCCGCTGGCGCAGGACTTCGACACGGTCGGGCTGCTGGCCCGCGACGGGGCGACGTTGCGGCGGGGCGCGGCCGTGCTGCTCGGCGCGGACACCGGTTCCGCCCGGCCGGAGGCCTTGCTGCGCAGCCAGTTCCTCACCGGTCTGGCGGACCGCTCGACGGCGCTCGCCGTGGACGCGGCGCTGGCGGCCCTGTCCGTCGCGACGGGTCTGCCCGTCCGCGACGTCGAGGTGCCGGCGGGCGCCCCCGCGGCCTGGACGGCGGCCTTCCGCACGGTCCAGGCCGCGCAGGCCTGGGCGAACCACGGTGCGTTCATCGAGGCCAACCCCGACGCGCTGTCGCCCTCGGTCGCCACCCGCTTCCGGGCGGGCGCGGCTGTCGGGGCCGACGAGCTGGCGGCGGCCCGCGACGTGGTCGCCCGCACCCGGGAGTGGCTCGACGGGTTGCTGACCCGGGGCTGGCTCTGCCTGCCGAGCACCAGCACCCCGGCCCCGCCGCGCGACGCCGGGCCCGAGGGGTTCGAGGCGGCGCGCGCCGGGACGCTGCAGCTCACGACGCTGGCCTCGCAGTGCGGCGTCCCCGCGCTGGGCCTGCCGTGGGGGCGCGTCGGTGAGCTGCCCGTGGGGTTGTGCGTGCTGGCGCCGCGCGGGGCCGACGCCGACCTGCTCGGACTGCTGGAGGCGCTGGGGCCGGCCTGACGGTCAGTCGCGGTCCGCGGGGGTTTCCTGCGGTCCGGTGGCGGGCTGCGGCTGCTCGTCCTCGGGGTGGCGCACCCGGCGCTTGCGCTTGTTCGACTCCTTCGCCTGCGGGTTCTCCGGTTCGTCCGGCACCAGCTCGTGGTGCACGTACCGCAGCACGACGGTGACGATCGCCGCCACCGGGACGGCGAGGAAGGCGCCGGTGATGCCGAAGAGGGTGCCGCCGATGGTCACCGACCCGATGACGACCGCAGGGTGCAGTGCGAGGGACTTGCCGACGAGCAGCGGCTGCAGGACGTTGCCCTCGAGCTGCTGCACGAGAAGGACGATCCCCAGCACGATGAGCGCCTGGACCCAGCCGAGGGTCACGAGGGCGACGAGGACCGCGAGGACCCCCGTGACGACGGCCCCGACGATGGGGATGAAGGCCGCGAAGAAGATGGTCACGGCCAGCGGCAGGGCGAACGGGACCCCGACGATCGCCATACCGACGCCGATGAAGACGGCGTCGACGAGGGCGACGGCGGCCTGGCTGAGGATGTAGCCGCGCAGCGCGGCCCAGACCCGCGACCCGAGGGCGGTGGCGTGCCGGTGCGCCTCCGCGCTCAGCCAGCGCCGCGACCACGGCAGCAGCCGGTCGCCGTCGGACAGGCAGAAGAACGTCAGCACGAGGACCAGCAGGAACGTCACGACGCCGGAGCCGATGCGGGCGCCGACCGTCCCGACGCCGCCCACGACGCTGAGGGCGATCGCCTGTGCGTTGGTCTGCAGCTCGGCGATCCCCTGGTTGACGAGGTTGCCGATCTGGTCGTCGCCGAGGTTCAGGGGCGGACCGGTCACCCACTGCTGCACCTTGTCCAGCCCGGCGATCGCGGAGTCGGCGACCTCCCCGGACTGGTCGGCCACGTTGGGGATCAGGGCGGCGAAGATGCCGACGACGACGGCGATGAGCAGGACGATCGAGACGAGGGCGGCAAGCGCCCGCGGCAGCACGGCGCGCAGCACCCCGGCCAGCGGCCACAGGATCGCGCTGAGCAGGACCGCGAGCAGCAGCGGCAGCAGCAGGGACCAGCCCTTGCCCAGCAGCCAGATGAGGCCGGCGATCCCGACGCCCAGCACGAGCAGGCGCAGGGCCCAGCGCGAGGCCTGCGTCACGCCGCGCGCGACGACCTCGGTGGCCGGCTCCCGGGGGGTGCTGTGGAGGGGGGCGGGCGGGGCGTCCGGCTGATCACTCACCCCCGGATGCTCTCAGGTGGGACCGGTACCGGCACTCGGCACCGCACAGCCACCACCTTGCCAGGGCAGAGGCGCTGTGCTTACCATCAGTAAGTTACTGGTGGTAAGCGAAGGAGGGGGTACCCGTGGAGACCGGGGCACGTCGCAGGCTGAGTCGGGAGGAGCGGCACGCCCAGCTCCTCGACACCGCTCGCGCCCTCATCCGCGAGGCCGGGACGGACGACTTCACCCTCGGCCGGCTGGCCGACGCCGCCGGCGTCACCAAACCCCTCGTCTACGACCACTTCGGCGACCGGGCTGGGGTGCTGGCCGAGCTGTACCGCGCCTTCGAGGAACGGCAGCACGCCACCCTCTCGGCGGCCCTGGCCCGCTCCGCGCCGCGGCTCGACGCGGTCGCCGCTCTCGTGGCCGGCGCCTACGTCGACTGCTGCCTCGCCGAGGGGCGGGAGCTGTCCGACGTGGTGGCGGCCCTCGCCGGCTCCAGCGCGCTGACGGCGGTGCGCCGCGAGGCCGAGGAGGCCTACCTGTCGGCCTGCCGCTCCGCGCTCGCCCCGTTCGGCCGCCTCGACGCCGCCGCCGTCCGCGCCGTCGTCGGGGCCGGGGACGCCCTCGTGCGCGCCGTGCTCGACGGGACGACGGGGGAGGACGTCGCACGCCGCACCCTCGCCCGCGTCCTCGTCGCCGTCACCGACCCCCGCACCGCACCGGAGGAGACCCCGTGACCACCGAGCCGATCCCCGGCACCGCCCTGTGGGTCAGCGCCCACCCGCGACCCGCGTCCCTCAACGGCCGCCTCGCCGCGGCCGGGGTCGAGACGCTGTCGGCGCGCTGGGACGTCCTGACGTCGGACCTGTACGCCCAGGACTTCGACCCCGTCCTGCGCGGCAGCGACGTCGGCGACCTCGCCGGCACGCCGGGCAACCTCGCCGAGCAGCTCGGTCACGCCCACGCCCGCGGGCAGCTGCCCGCCGACGTGCGGGCGGAGCAGGACAAGGTCGCGGCCGCCGAGCTGCTCGTCCTGCAGTTCCCGCTGTGGTGGTACGGGCCGCCGGCGGTCCTCAAGGGCTGGTTGGACCGCGTGCTCACGGCCGGGTTCGCGTTCGGGGACGTGGACCCGGTGTCGGGCGTGCCGCTGCGCTACGGCGACGGGGGCCTGTCGGGTCGGCGGGCCCTGGTCCTCGTCACAGCGGGGGAGGACGCGCGGTCGATCGGGCCGCGCGGGATCAGCGGTGACCTCGAGAGCCTGCTGTTCCCCCTCACCCACGGCACGCTCTGGTACGTGGGCGTCGAGGTGCTCGGCCTGCACGTCGTCCACGACGCGGACGGCCTGGACGCCGGCGGCGTGCAGCGCGAGGTCGACCGCCTGCGCCGGCGGCTGGACGGGATCACGGACGAACCGGCCCGGCCGTTCCGACGGCTGCGCGACGGGGAGTACCCCGACCGCGCGCTGCGGCCCGACCTCGCCCCCGGGCGCACGGACCTCGCGATCCACCGCGCGGCCGGCTGACCCGGGGGAGGGGCGCTCAGTGCCCCCGGTCGATCCACTCCTGCAGGTGCGGGGCCTCGTCGCCGATCGTCGTGTCGTCGCCGTGGCCGGTGTGCACGCGCGTCTCCGGCGGCAGCTCCAGCAGCACCGTCCGGATCGACTCCACGATCGTGGCGAAGTCCGAGAACGACCGCCCCGTCGCGCCCGGGCCCCCGGCGAACAGGGTGTCGCCGGTGAAGACGGTCGCGAGGTCCGGCGCGTAGAGGCTCACCGCGCCGGGCGTGTGCCCGGGGGTGTGCAGGACGTGCAGGTCGGTCCCGGCGATGGAGACCACCTGGCCGTGACCCAGGTCGGTCGTCGCCACCCCGGGGTGCGTCAGCTCCCACACGGGCCGGTCGGCCGGGTGCAGCAGGACCGGCACCTGGTGCTCACCGGTGGAGAACCGCTGCGCCAGCGCCGGGGCCTGCCGCACGTGGTCGTCGTGGGCGTGGGTGCAGACGACGGCCAGCAACCGTCGCTCGCCGATCGCCGCGGCGATGGCGTCCACGTCGTGCGGGGCGTCCAGGACGACGACCTGCTCGTCGTCGCCGAGCAGCCAGACGTTGTTGTCGACGTCGAACGTCTGCCCGTCCAGGGAGAAGGTCCCGGACGTGACGAGGTGCTCGACCCGGGCGCTCAGAAGACCACCACCGAACGCAGCACGTCGCCGCTCTTCATGGTGGCGAACGCCTCCTCGACGTCGTCCAGCCCGATGCGCTCGGACACGAACGCGTCCAGCGGCAACCGGCCCGCGGCGTGCAGCTCCAGCAGCTGCGGGAAGTCGCGCTCGGGCAGGCAGTCGCCGTACCAGGACGACTTCAGCGCCCCGCCGCGGCCGAAGACGTCGAGCAGCGGCACCTCCAACGTCATCTCCGGCGTGGGCACGCCCACCAGGACGAGGGTGCCCGCGAGGTCGCGGCCGTAGAACGCCTGCCGCCACGTCTCGGGACGGCCCACGGCGTCGATGACGACGTCGGCGCCGAAGGAGTCGGTCAGCTCGGCGATGGCCGCGACGACCCCGGCCTCGTCCAGGCCCCGGGAGTTCACGGTGTGGGTGGCGCCGAGCTGCTTCGCCCACGCCAGCTTCTTGTCGTCGATGTCGATCGCGATGACGCGCCGGGCCCCGGCCAGGACGGCGCCGGCCACGGCCGCGCACCCGACGCCACCGCAGCCGATGACGGCGACGGTGTCGCCGCGCTGGACCGGGGCGGTGTTGACGGCGGCACCGATGCCGGCCATGACGCCGCAGCCCAGGAGGCCCGCGACGGCCGGGTCCCAGCTGTCGCCGAGGACGGAGGTGTCGATCTTCGTGGCCTGCCCGGCGGCGACGAGCGTCTTGGGGGTGAAGGCGCCGATGCCCAGGGCGGGGGACAGCGGGGTGCCGTCGGTCAGCGTCATCTGCTGCGTCGCGTTGTGGGTGGCGAAGCAGTACTGCGGCCGGCCCCGCTTGCACGCCCGGCACTGCCCGCAGACGGCGCGC
This sequence comes from Kineococcus sp. DHX-1, assembly GCF_042473625.1. Classification (GTDB taxonomy): domain Bacteria; phylum Actinomycetota; class Actinomycetes; order Actinomycetales; family Kineococcaceae; genus Kineococcus. The sequence goes on from NZ_CP170445.1 coordinate 846,575, forward strand.
CAGTTCAGGACGACCGGGTCGCCGACGGCGAGGTTCGTGACGCCGTCGCCGACGGCCGAGACGGTGCCCGCGGCCTCGTGGCCCAGGAGGAAGGGGTAGTCGTCGTTGATGCCCCCCTCGCGGTAGTGCAGGTCGGTGTGGCAGACGCCGCACGCGGCGACGTCCACGACGACCTCCCCGGCGACGGGTTCGGGGACCACGACGTCGACGGTCTCGACGGGGGCGCCCTTGGTGCGGGAGATGACTGCGGGAACGGTCCAGGCCATGGTCGCGACCCTAGCGACGCCCCCGGACACGGGCGAGGTCCGCGTCCCGGTCTCCCTGCCGGGGAAGGCCCCTGCCGCCGGTAGCCTGGAGCTCGTGACCCTCCACCTGCACGACAGCGCCGCCGGCGCGGTGCGCGAGTTCGCGCCGCTCGTCCCCGGGCAGGTCGGCATGTACGTGTGCGGTCCCACGCCGCAGGGGTCGCCCCACCTGGGTCACGTCCGCAGCCAGGTCGTCTTCGACGTCCTGCGCCGCTGGCTGGAGCGCTCCGGCCTGCGCGTGACGGCCGTGCGCAACGTCACCGACATCGACGACAAGATCTTGACCAAGGCCGCCGAGGCCGGCGGCGAGTGGTGGGCCCACGCCTACCGCTTCGAGCGCGAGTTCGCCGCCGCCTACGACGCCCTGGGCGTGCTCCCGGCGACGGTCGAACCCCGCGCCACCGGCCACGTCCCCGAGATGGTCGAGCTCATGGACCGGCTCATCACCCGAGGGCACGCGTACGCGGCGCAGGACGGCTCCGGCGACGTGTACTTCGACGTCCGGTCCTGGCCCGCCTACGGCGAGCTGACCCACCAGCGCCTCGACGACATGGAACCGGCCACCGACGCCGACCCGCGCGGCAAGCGCGACCCGCGCGACTTCGCCCTCTGGAAGGGCACGAAGCCCGGTGAACCGGCGACGGCGTCCTGGGACACCCCGTGGGGACGGGGCCGGCCCGGCTGGCACCTGGAGTGCTCGGCGATGATCGGGCGCTACCTCGGCCCGCGCTTCGACATCCACGGCGGCGGCCTGGACCTGCGGTTCCCGCACCACGAGAACGAGCAGGCGCAGTCGCGCGCGGCGGGCGACGGGTTCGCCAACTTCTGGCTGCACAACTACTTCGTGACGATGTCCGGCGAGAAGATGAGCAAGTCGCTCGGCAACGTCCTGGGGATCCCGCACCTGCTGCGCAGCCACCGCGCCGTCGTCCTGCGCTACTACCTCGTCTCCGGTCACTACCGGACGCACCTGGAGTGGTCGGAGGGCTCCCTCACCGAGTCCGAGGCCGCGTACTCGCGGCTGGAGGGTTTCGTCCGCCGGGCCGCCGAACGGCTGGGGTCGGCGGGGGAGACCGGGCAGGTGCCGGACGCGTTCGCCGCGGCGATGGACGACGACCTCGCCACCCCGGCGGCGCTCGCCGTCCTGCACGACACCGTGCGGGCCGGCAACTCGGCCCTGGCGGCCGGGGACGACGCGGCGCTGCGGACGGCGCTGGAGCACGTGCGGTCCGGGCTCGACGTGCTGGGCCTGGACCCCTTCGCCCACCCGTGGGTGGAGCAGTCCGGCGGGTCCGACGGGGCGCGGGCGGCACTCGACGTCCTCGTGCGCGTCCAGCTGGACCAGAGGGCGGCCGCCCGCGCCGCCCGGGACTTCGCGACCGCCGACGCGGTCCGCGACTCCCTCAAGGATGCGGGCATCGTGATCGAGGACACGCCCACCGGAGCTCGGTGGGTCCTGGAAGGTGAGCAGTAGTGGCAGGGAACAGCCAGCGCCGCGGCGCGGTCAGCAAGGGCAAGAAGGGCCCCACCGGAGGCAGCGGCGGCAAGAACCGCCGGTCCCTGGAGGGCAAGGGCCCGACGCCGAAGGCCAGCGACCGCCCGTACCACCCCGCGGCCAAGGCGGCCAAGAAGGCGGCCCACCGCGCGGCCACCACGAACGCCCGTCCCGGGGGTCGTCCCCCCGTGCGCCGCAAGGCGACCGGTGAGACGGAGTGGATCGCCGGCCGGAACTCCATCGTCGAGGCGCTGCGCGCGGAACTGCCCATCACGGGCATCTACGTCGCCTCCCGCATCGAGACCGACGACCGCGTCAAGGAGATCCTCGCCGCGGCCGGCAACCGGGGCATCCCGCTGCTGGAGGCCTCGCGCCAGGACCTCGACCGGTTCACCGAGAACGCCGTCCACCAGGGCGTCGCGGCCACCGTGCCGCCGTACGCCTACAAGCACCCGATGGACCTGCTCGACGCGGCCGCCGACTCCGGGCGCCCGGCCCTCGTCGTCGCCCTCGACGGCGTGACGGACCCGCGCAACCTCGGCGCGGTGGTGCGCTCCGTCGCGGCCTTCGGCGGCAACGGCGTCGTCGTGCCCGAGCGGCGCGCGGCGGGCATGACCGCCTCGGCCTGGAAGACGTCGGCCGGCGCCGCCGCCCGCGTCCCCGTGGCCCGTGCGACGAACCTCGTCCGCGCCATCGAGGAGTACCAGAAGGCGGGGTTGTTCGTCGTCGGCCTCGACGCCGAGGGGGACGTCGACCTGCCCGAGCTGCGCCTGGCCGACGGCCCGCTCGTCGTCGTCGTGGGCGCCGAGGGGGCGGGCCTGTCCCGCCTGGTCCGGGAGAAGTGCGACCAGGTCGTCAGCATCCCGATGGCCGGGGCCGTGGAGTCCCTCAACGCCGGCGTCGCCGCGGGGATCGCCCTCTACGAGGTCTCGCGCCACCGGTGAGCTTGGACGTCTTCCTCACGCGGTGGTCCGGCGGCGCCGAGGTCCCCCTGGACCCGGCGGCCGTCCGGGCCGTCGTGGAACCGCTCGCCGCCGAACGCGACCCGGAGCACCTCTTCGTCCGCGTCGAGACCCGCGACGGGTCCGTCGACGTGTACGGCTACGGCGACCCGTGCGACTCGCTCATGCTCGACCTGGACGGCGAGGACGACGTGCGCCGGTTCGCCCTCGACCTCGCGCGGGCCGCGGGTGCCGTCCTGGCCCTCGCGGACGCACCCGTCGCGGTGCCGGACGAGGCGCTGCTCGCGGACCTGCCGGACGGGCTGCGCGACGGGGCCGTCGTGGTCCGCAGCGTCGACGACCTCACCGAGTTCCTCCGGTCCTGACCCGCACCCTCCCGCCCCCGCCCGCAGTTCCGAGGAGCCGACGTGACCCCCCGCTTCCCCGACGGTGAGCTCGACGGGCTGCGCGCCCGCGGCGCCGGCCACACGGCGACGGAGATCGCCCAGCAACCCGGCCTGTGGCCGGAGGTGGCCGGCCTCGTCGGCGCAGACGACGCCACGGCGGCCTGGCTGGCGCCCCTGCTGGCCCGGGACGACCTGCGCGTCGTCCTCACGGGGGCCGGCACGTCCGCGTTCGTCGGACAGGTGCTCGCTCCCGCGCTGACCCGTCTCCTCGGCCGGGCCGTCGAGGCCGTCGCGACGACGGACCTGCTCGCCGACCCCGCCGGGACGTTGACCGGACGCCCGACGCTGCTCGTCTCCTTCGCCCGGTCCGGCGACAGCCCCGAGAGCGTGGCCGCCACCGGTGTCGCGGACGCCGCGCTGGAGGAGGTCCACCACCTCGCCGTGACCTGCAACGCGGACGGCGGGCTGGCCGCGGCGCTCGCCGGCCGTGCGGACGCCCGGGTCGTCGTGCTGCCGCCCGCGACGAACGACCGCGGGTTCGCGATGACCTCGAGCTTCACCTCGATGCTGCTCGCCGCGCGGCTGCTGCTGGCCCCGGGCGCACCGGTCCCGGTCACCGAGCTGGCCGCCGCCGCGGAGACGGCCCTGCGGTCGGCGGGGGAGCTGGTCGACGTCGCCGCCCGCGGCCACGACCGCGTCGTGCTGCTGGGCAGCGGCCCCCTGGCCGGTCTGGCGCGGGAGGCCTCGCTCAAACTGCTCGAACTGACCGCGGGCGCCGTCGTCGGCCTGCACGACACCGCGCTCGGGTTCCGGCACGGCCCCAAGTCGTTCCTGCGCGCGGGGACGCTGGCGGTCGTCTTCCGGTCCGGGGACGGGTACACCCGGCGGTACGACGACGACATCGTCGCCGAGCTGCGCGCGGCGCTCGGCGAACGCGACGTGCTCGTCGTCGACCCGGCGCTGCCGGACGGTGTCCCGGACGACCTGCGCGCCCTGCCCGCGGCCGTCACCGCCCAGCTGCTGGCGCTGCGGTTCGCCCTCGCCGGGCCCGGGACGCCCGACGACCCGTTCCCCGGCGGGGAGGTGAACCGGGTCGTGCAGGGGGTCACCGTCCACCCGTGGCAGCCGTGAGCGCCGCCCGCGCCGGCGTGTTCCTGGGCGTCGACGGCGGCGGCACCAAGACGGCGCTGTGCGTCCTGACGGGGGAGGGGGAGGTCCTCGCCGAACTGGTGGCGCCGAGCTGCTACCACCTCGAGGGCGACGGGACGACGGACGTCACCCGCGACGTCCTGTCCGCGGCCGTCACCACGGTGTGCGAGCTGGCGGGCACCGACCCGGCCGAGCTGACCCACGCGTTCTTCGGCCTGCCCGCCTACGGCGAGGTGGCCGCGGACGTCCCCGTCCTCGACGCCCTGCCCGCCGACCTGCTCGGGCACGACCGGTACGCCGTCGACAACGACGTCGTCGCCGGCTGGGCCGGGTCCCTCGGCGGGAGCGACGGCATCGGCGTCGTCAGCGGGACGGGGTCCATCGCCTACGGCCGCAATGGGACACGGGCCGCCCGGGTGGGCGGCTGGGGCGAGGGCTTCGGGGACGAGGGGTCCGGGCACTGGCTCGGCCTGCGCGCCCTGCAGGAGTTCTCCCGGATGAGCGACGGCCGCCGGGCCCCGGGCCCGCTGCTGGACGTCCTGCGCGAGCACCTCGCCCTGAGCACCGACCTGGAACTCGTCGACGTGGTCCTGAACCGCTGGCGCCGCTCCCGGCGGGAGGTCGCTGCGTTGTCCCGCCCGCTCGTCGAGGCGGCCCGGCGCGGGGACACCGTCGCCTCCGGTGTGCTCGAGGAGGCCGCCGCCGAACTCGTCGACCTCGTCGTCGCGGTGCGGGTCCGCGCGGGTTTCGCCGACGACGCGGTCGTCCCGGTGTCGCGGTCCGGCGGGGTCCTCGCCGTCCCGGAGGTGGCCGGGGGTTTCGCCCGGCGGTTGTCGGCGCTGGGCGGGTACGACGTGCGCTCGCCCCGGTTCGAACCGTCCCGGGGCGCGGCTCTGCTGGCCGCGCGGTTCGCCGGGCGGCCGCTGACCGAGGACTCCCTGGCCCGGGTGGAGGCCACGGTCGCCGTGGTGGTCGACGCGACGGGGGGCGTGGCACACTGAGCGGCGCGGCGACGGGGCGCCGAAGGTATTTCAATCTGCAACTATCTGCTACGATCGCGGGATGACCGAGCAGAACCCCCGCTGGCTGACCTCCGACGAACGACGGGTCTGGCTGCGGCTCAGCGCGCTCATGGAACTGCTCCCGGCCGCGCTCGACGCCCAGCTGCAGCGGGACGCCGACCTCACGAAGACGGCCTACCTGACCTTGGCGATGCTGTCCGAGGAACCCACCCGCAGTCTGCGCATGAGCGAACTGGGCGCCCGCTCCAACGCCAGCCCTTCGCGCATCTCCCACGTCGTGTCGCGGCTGGAGAAGGACGGCTGGGTGCGCCGGGAGAAGAGCCCCTGCGACGGCCGCGGCCAGGTCGCCATCCTCACCGACGCCGGCTGGGACAAGGTCGTCGCCTCCGCGCCCGGGCACGTCGAACGCGTCCGCCAGCTCGTCCTGGACCCCCTCGACGCCGACGACCTCGGCCGCCTCGACGCCGTCATGGTGAAGCTGCTCGACGTCCTGGACCCGGACGCCAAGTTCGCCGCCACCGCCCTGGCCCGCCAGGTCTGACGGGTCGCGCGTCGTCGGTACCCCGTGTGCTCGGCGACCTGCGCGCGCGGGAACCCGTTCAGGCGATCGCGACGACGACCGCGGCGAACAGCACCACGGCGTCCGCGCCCACGCCGCGGTTGCGCTGGGCGCCGCCGGCGCGGACGCGCGCAGCCACGGCGCCCAGCATCAGCACGACCACCCCGGCGGCAGCGGCCCGGCCGAGCGGGGTCGCCCAGATCCCGGCGACCAGCCCGACGACGAGCAGCACCTCGAAGGCGCCGATCGCCCTCCAGGCGGGTGGTGCCACTGCGAGGCTGTCGCGGATCGCCCGGGAGGACTTCGCGCCGGCGAGCTTCCCGCTGCCGGTCGCGAGCAGCAGCAGCGCCAGCACGATGCTCAAGGCCGTGCGGACCCCTTCCACGTCAGCCGACCGCGCCGTGCCCGTTGGCCTTGCGGGACAACCAGGACCACTGGTCCCACTGCTCCAGCCGCTGCTGGTAGACGTGGGGGGCCAGCTGGGTCGGCACGGTGCCGAAGAACACCCGCAGCGGCGGCTCCTCGGCGTCGGCCAGGTCCAGGATCGCCTGGCCCGCCGCGCTCGGCTCGCCGATCGACGTGGGGTCCATGGACTGCGCCCGGGCCGCCATCGCTTCCCGCAGGGCGGCGTACTGGGGCTGGGGTTCGGCGTGCACGGCGCTGCTGCCGCTCCAGTCGGTCGCGTACCCACCGGGTTCGACGAGGGTGACCTTGATGCCGAAGCCCGCCACCTCCTGGGCCAGGGACTCCGACAGACCCTCCAGGGCCCACTTGGACACGTGGTAGCCCCCGAGGTTGGGGAAGGCCGCGATCCCGCCGATGGTCGAGATCTGGACGAGGTGCCCCGACCCCTGCTCCCGCAGGAGGGGCAGCGCGGCCTGCGTCACGTGCAGGACGCCGAAGAGGTTGACCTCGAGCTGCTGGCGCAGCTGGTCCTCGGAGATCTCCTCGACGGAGCCGAACAAGCCGTACCCCGCGTTGTTGACCACCACGTCCAGGCGGCCGAAGTGCTCGTGCGCCTGCCGCACCGCGGCGAAGGCCGCTTCCCGGTCGGTGACGTCGAGCGGTAGCGGCAGCACGGAGTCGCCGTGGGCGGTGACCAGCGCGTCCAGAGCGCGCGCGCGGCGCGCCGTCGCCGCGACCCGATCGCCCCGCTGCAGAGCGGCCTTCGCGAACTCCAGGCCGAAGCCGCGGCCGGCGCCGGTGATGAACCAGACCTTGGGCATGTTCCTCCTCGCCACGTTCGCCGGACCACCCGGCAGTTGTCGGCACTCTAAGCCTGGTTTGGCACTTGATGCCACTCATGACAACAAGTGCGGGTGGTGGCGGTGGTGTCCGTCCGGCGGTGGGTCGCGCCGGGGGTGGCGGCACAGTGGGACGAGAAGGGCATGCCGTGCCGCCGACGACCCGGTACCGTTTCAGCGTGGACGACTCGACCAGCTTGCGTGAGCGCACCCGTCGAGCCGTGGCGGGGGAGATCTCCGCTGCGGCGTTCGACCTGTTCGTGGAGCAGGGGTTCGAAGCCACCACGGTGGACCAGATCGCTGCCGCCGCTGGACTGTCCCGGCGCAGCTTCTTCCGCTACTTCGCGACGAAGGAGGACGTGCTCCTGCAGAGCCTGGACGCGACCGGCCGGCAGGTGGCCTCGGCCCTGTCGGAGCGGCCGTCCCACGAGGAGCCGTGGACCGCCCTCCGCCACTGCTTCGACGCGCTCGTGCAGACCGTGGACTCCGATCCCGACAGGTCGTTCGTTCTCCTGCGGATGTTGTTGAGCAGCCCTGCCCTGCGGGGGGCGCACCTCGCCAAGCAGGCCGCGTGGCAGGAGTTGCTCATCGCCGCACTGCTGGAACGCAGCGGTGGTGGCGCCGCCCGTGCGGGGGCGACCGCGAGGCTGCGTGCCCACTCCCTGGCGAGCGCGGCTCTGGCGTGTCTGGAGGCGGCGCAGGTCGCCTGGGTCGAGGACCGCTCCGGAAGCGGGGGAAGCGGCGGGCGCCGGTCGGCTCGTCGGTTGTCGTCGCTCCTCGACGAGGCGATGGGCAGCGTCCGGGGGCTGCAGGACGCGCCGGGCGGTGGTGGGGTTCCCGTGCGTGCCCGGAGTGCGCCGGCGGGAGCCTGAGCACGTCCGGAGCGGTCACTGGCGGATCTGACACCGTGTGCCCTCCTGGGGGTAGGTGCTGTCTCCGCCCCCCCTCCGAACGGAAGGACCAGAGCATGACGTCGAGGACCGTCCTCATCACCGGTGCCTCGGACGGCATCAGCGCCGCTGTAGCTCACCAGTTGCGGCCCACGGGCACCGCGTCCTGATCGTCGGGCCGTCCCCCGCCAAGACCGCCGAAGTGGCCCGTTCCTCCGGGGCGACCCCGTTCACCGCCGACTTCACCCGCCTGGACGACGTCCGTTCCCTGGCCGTCGCCGTCCACGAAGAGCCCGGTGGCTCGGGCCTGGACGTGCTCGCCGGCAACGCCGGCGGCATCTTCGGCGACCGTGCGGCGACGGCGGACGGGCACGAGAAGACGCCTGCAGGCCAACCACCTCGCTCCATCCCTGCTGACCCACCTGCTGCTCGACGACCTCCGCGCCGACGGGGGTGGGAGCGTGGTCAACACCTCCAGCGTGGGCAACCGCGTGTTCGGCCACATCGACCTCGACGACCTCAAGAACGCGGCCCTCATGGCGGAGATCGAGCCGGTGCCCGTGACCGAACTGCCCTTCGAGCGGTGGCAGCGGATCATCGACGTGAACCTCACGGAAGCCCTGCGCTGCACCCGTGCCGTCCTGCCGGCCCCGCTCCAGCAGGGGTACGGGAAGATCGTCAACCAGGTCTCCGGTGGGGCGTTCCTGCCCTCCGGGGTCCACGGCGTCACCAAGATCGGCCTGGTGTCCCTGACGGCCCACCTGTCCCACGAGCTGGCGGCCGACGGCATCCGTGTCAACGCCATCGCTCCGGGGTTCACGAACACCCCGACGGGGTCCGCCGCCGCGGGGGAGGCGGCTCGCGACGCCCACGCCGCCTCGGGCGTCGCCTTCCCGCTCGGGGACCCGACGGACCTCACGGGAACCCAGGTATTACTCGCCTCCGCGGCCAGCGACTGGATCACCGGGCAGACGATCGACGTCGACGGCGGGTGGATCCACCGCATCTGACGGGGGCGGCACCGCAGCGCCTGTGCGCTGGCGGTCGCCGCGTCTCACCGGGGCCGGGGCACCACGGCGAGGACGTGAGCGCAGGCGACCTCGATCGTGAGGTCGGGATCTCCCATGAGCAGTGAGATGCCCATCCCGTTCATCAGGGCGATGACCCGTTGCGTCACCGCCACGGTGTCGTCGGTGAATTCGCGCACGACCTGTTCCACCGCGGAGAACCACTGGGCGTCGTACGTCTGCTGAGCGGTGCGCAGGTCCGGTTCGTGCGGAACCCGGGGCCACAGTTCGGCCCACAACAACCACCGCGGGTCCCCCGGGGCCCGCGGGAAGTTCAGCACACACAGGGCGTGGAGACGTTGCGCAGCAGGCGTTCCGGACGCGAGGATGGCGTCCCGCTCGGCGGCCAGTTCGTCTTCGCTCCACTGCAGCAGCGCCAGTAGGAGCCCGTTCTTGCTGCCGAAGTAGTACGACAGGTGACCGGCGCTGGTGCCCAGCCGCCGCCCCAACTCGGACAGGCTCAGGTCCGCCAGGCCCCGTTCGACCAGGAGTGACCACGCCTCCTCCAGCACCTGTTCGCGGGGGTGTTCCAGTCGTCGCTGACGTCGAACCCCCGGAGCAGTCACCCCTTGACCTTAGGAGGCCGGCGGCGCCACAGTGGCGCGACCCGTTCTTGAAAGCCCTTCAAAAGGAGTCGTCCATGGCGCTGCCCCCTGCCGGCACACCCCTGGGGGTGCCGACGTCGACGCCGGCACGGAGGTTGGCGCCTGTCCTCGGCGTTACCGCGGTGGTTCTGCTGACGGTCTCCTGCATCACCCCGGCCTCGACCCTGTTCATCATCGTGCCCGAGCTGCTGGCCACGCAGGGCTCCGGCGTGGTCCTGGCGCTGGTCCTGGGCGTCGTCATCTCGGTCGCCGTCGGGGCGTGCTACGCAGAGCTCGGTACCCGCTCGCCGAGTTCTGGCGGGGAGTACGTCATGGTCACCAGCACCCTCGGCCGGACGCTGGGGTGGCTGACCTTCGCCCTGACCGCGGCCCTGCTCGTGGTGATCCCGCCGATCATCGCCCTCGGCACGGCCGACTACCTGACCTCGATCGTCGACCTGGACCGCTCGACCACCGGAGCCGTCGTCCTGCTGCTCGCGGCCGCCACGGCGATCCTCGACATCCGCGCCAACGCCGTCGTCACCAGCGCCTTCCTCGCCCTCGAAGTCGTGACGGCCGGGGTGGTGGCGGGCCTGGGGTTCTCCCACGCCCAACGGCCGGCCGGGACGCTGCTGCACCCGCAGGCGCTCGTCGACGGTTCTCTCTCGCCCTTCAGCCTCGCGGTGCTCGTCGCCGGACTCACGACGTCCATGCTCATCGTCAACGGCTTCGGCACCGCCTCCTACCTCGCCGAGGAGATGGTCCACCCCCGCCGCGACGTCGCTCGCGCGGTGTTCTGGTCCATCGCCGTGGGGTCCGTGGTCATCCTCGTGCCGACGGCCGCAGTCGTCCTCGGCGCCGGCGACCTCACCGACCTCCGGCGGCTCACGATTCCCGACTTCGTCACGTCGTGGGCCGGTCCTGGGGTCTCCGCCGGGGTCAGCGCCGGGATCGCCGTCGCCATCCTCAACGCGGTCATCGTCATGGTGCTGCAGAACGGCCGCGTGCTGTACGCCTCCGGCCGCGACCGGGCCTGGCCCAGCGCCGTCAACCGCGCCCTGTCCTGGTTGCACCCGCGTTTCGGCAGCCCCGTCGTGGCGACCCTCGTCGTCGCCGTGCCCGGCGCCGTCCTGGCCTACGTCGCCGACATCGAATCCCTCGTGAGCGTCACCTCCGTCATCGTCGCCGTGGTGTACCTGCTCCTGGCCTTCGCCGCCCTCAGGGTCCGCCGACGACCGCACCGCGGGTGGAAGATGCCGCTGTGGCCCCTGGCCCCCGTGCTCGTCGTCCTGGCCCTCACGTACGCGATCGCGCAGTCGGCCTCCCGGGACCTGCTCATCACCGGAGGGATCCTGCTCGCGGCCCTCGTCTACGAGGTCGCCTACCTGCGGCCCCGGCGAGCCACCCGCTTCCTCGTCGACGCCCGGGACGACCGGTGACGCGCACCCGCCAGCCCCGACAGACGCTGCGACTCGCGCCCCTCTTCGCCGACCTCTGCGCCGTCGAAGCCCCGGACCGCGACGCCGACGGCCGGGTGCCGGAGCCCCTGGCCCTGCGGGCGAGGATGGACGCGGCGATGACAGCGGACTTCGCCGCCTCGGCTCCAGCCCCCGACGTGGCCCGCCGTGACGCGGTCGTGTTCGCGGACGACGGCGCCCCCGTGCCCGTGCGCTGGTACACCGACACGAGGACTTCCCGCACCTGCGGCCCCGGTCCGGCGGTGGTCTACTTCCACGGCGGTGGGCTCATCGGCGGTTCCGTCGAGGTCTTCGATCACTACGTGGCCCAGTACGTCCAGTGGTCCGGAGTTCCGTTCCTGTCGGTGGACTACCGCCTGGCCCCGGAGGCAAGCGGGGAGACTCCCGCCCGCGACGGGCTCGCCGCGCTGCGCTGGCTGCACGAGGACGCCGTCGACCTCGGCGTGGACCCCCGGCGCATCGCCGTGATGGGCGACTCGGCCGGCGGCGGGATCGCAGCTGCGGTGGCGGTGCTGGCCCGTGACGCCGGGGTTCGGCTCAGCCACCAGGTGCTGGTGTTCCCGATGCTGGACGACCGCACCACGACCGCCGATCCCCACCTGCTGGGGTCGACGACGTGGACACACCTGGACAACCTCGCCGGATGGCGTGCCCTGCTGGGCGACCGGGCTGGAGGTCCGGCGGTCAGCGCCGTGGAGGCTCCCGGACGACTGCAGGACGCTCACGGACTCGCGCCGGCCTACCTCGAAGTGGGTTCCCTCGACATCTTCCGCGACGAGTGCGTCGCCTACGCGGGCAAGCTCTGGGCGGCCGGGGTCGAGGCCGAACTGCACGTCCACCCCGGTGCGCCGCACGGGTACGACGGCATGGCCCTCGACTCCGCGTTCACCCGCCGCTGGCGCGCCGACCGGGTCCGTGTCCTGAGGTCGTTGTGACCCGTGGTGGGACGGCGCCCCGACGTCGGCCTGCCGACAGCGGGATCCGCCGCGTCCCCAGCGGCGGGCCGGACCGTGGACCCCGGCTCCCGGGCTGTGCCCTACGTCGCGGTGCCTCCTTCTCAGATCAGCCGAGGTCCGCGGGCCGGCGGTGGCGCAGGTGCAACAGCGCTCGGGGCAGCGGGGTGCGGGGACCCGACGAGGCCGACGCGGTGTGCCACGGCGACCAGTTGGCCGCGGTCCCGGACCGCCAGCTTCGTCATGGCGCGGTTGAGGTGCGTCTTGACGGTGACGGGGGACAGGAACAGGTTCCCCGCGATGGTCGCGTTGTCATCGCCTCGCGCGGCCGCGGCCACCAGTTCCCGTTCCCGGGGGGTCAGCGTCTGCACGAGGCGGAGCAGCTCGGGCGGGACGTCCTCCCGGACCGGGGGCGCCGCCGTGGACAGGTGCGTGATGACCGCTCGGGAGGCCCGCGACGACAACCACGGTTCACCGGCGGCGACGGCTTGCACCGCGGCGATGATCTCGTCCGGTTCCGCCGACTTGCCGAGGAATCCGTCCGCTCCCGCGCTCACGGCGGCGACGACGTCCGTGTCCCCCTCGAAGGTGGTGAGCACGAGGATGCGCACGTCGGCGAGCGAGGGGTCCGCCCGGACGGCTCGGGTGGCGGCGACGCCGTCGCACCCCGGCATCCGCAGGTCCATGAGCAGCACGCGCGGCCGCAGCGCCCGGGCCAGCTCGAGGGCCTGGTCTCCGTCGCGCGCCTCCCCGACCACGTCGAGGTCGGCGGACTCCAGCACGCTGCGCAGCCCGGCCCGGATGACGGCCTGGTCGTCGACCAGCACAACGGTGGTCATGCCTCCTCCTGGGTCTTCGAGGCGTCGTGGGTTCGCGCCGGCAGCACCGCGCGGACGGTGAAGACGCCGGAGGCCTCGATCGTCTCCAGCGTGCCGCGCACGCTGGCCGCGCGCTCGCGCATGCCGACGACGCCGAACCCGGCGGGGGAGGCGCTCGCGCGTTGCGCGCCGACGGGGTTGGTCACCTCGATGCGCAGTTCCCGGGTCGTGCGGGAGGTGGTGACGGTCACCGGGCCGGCGCCGTGCTTGCGGGCGTTGGTGAGCGATTCCTGCACGATGCGGAAGGCGGCCAGACCCACCGCCACGTCGATGCCGCCCTCGGTGCCGGCGCCCTCGGTGCCGACGTCGGTCTCGCCGACGCCGTGGTCGGCCGTCAGGTGGACGTCCATCCCGGTGGCCCGCGCCGCCTCGACCAGGTCCGCCAGCGAGTCCAGGCCGGGGACCGGGCCCGCCGGCACTGGCAGGTCGTCGGGGGAGCGCAGCACCACGAGGACCGCCTGCAGCTCCTCGACCACGGCCCGCGCCGAGGCCCGGACCTGCTGGAGGGCGGCCCGGGCGCGCTCGGGGCTGGTGGTCAGGTGCCGTTCGGCGGCTCCCGCGTGGATGGCCACGGCGGAGACAGTGTGGGCCACGGAGTCGTGCAGGTCCCGCGCGATGCGCAGGCGCTCCTCGTCGACCCGGTGGCGCACCTCGCTGCGCCGCCGCTCCTCCTGCGAGCGGTGCTGCTCCTCCAACGCCGACACGTAGTCGGCGTTGGTGCGCAGGAACAGGCCCGCGGCCACCACGGCCGCGGTCCAGACCGGCATGAGCAGGGCGAGCGGGTCGAGGGGGGCTGCACCGAGGGTCAGGACCGTGCCGACGTACAGCAGGGCCGCGTGGGTGCCCCCGAGCCGCAGCGTGCTCGAGCGGGGCCCGCGCAGGGCGAGCGAGAACAGGCACACCTGCGCCACCACCCACACCGCCACCGCGGCGTCCGGGACGAGCAGCGTCAGACCGCTGGCGACCACCGCCGCGACCGCGGCCACGGTCGGCAACCGCCGGCGGGCCGCGGCGGCGGCCACCACGAGGAGCACCACCGGGAGCGCACCCGCAGCCGCCGCGTCGGCCTCGCGGACCAGCTCGACGACGACGGCGACGAGGGCGGCGCCGTCCAGGGCCAGCTCCAGGCGGTGCAGCCCCAGACCGAAGGACCGCGGGACCGCAGGTCGTCCCGTGTGCTGCATCCACCCTCCCGTCCGCGCCCCGCGGGGACCGTCGACCGGGGTCCCCGCGACGCGCGTCGACATCATCTCGCGTCCACGGACCCGCTCGGGGTGACGGCGTCCTCGTCCCGGCCGCGCGCGGGCTGAGCGGGGGCGAGGGCCGGCCCGGGGCCCGGGGTCAGCGTCGAGCCCTCGACGTCGATGCGGGGGAGCACGCGGTCGAGCCAGCGGGGCGTCCACCAGGCCGCCTCACCCAGCAGGGCCAGGGCCGCGGGCACCAGCACCATCCGCACCACGAAGGCGTCAGCGACCACTCCCACCGCCAGGGCCAGGGCGATCGAGCCCACGAGGGAGGACGGGCTCAAGGCGAAGCCCCCGAACACCGCGGCCATGATGGCGGCCGCGGCGACCACCACCGGAGCCGAGCGGCGGAAGCCCGCCCGGACCGCGTCCAGCGGGGACGCCCCCTGCGCGTGGGCCTCGTGCATCCGCGAGACGAGGAACACCTGGTAGTCCATCGCCAGCCCGAAGAGGATGCCGGTCACGACGACCGGCAGCAGGCTCAGCAGCGGGTTGCCCTGCGGAGCGGCCACCAGCGGGTCCAGCCAGCCCCACTGGAAGACTGCCACGGCCGCCCCCAGTCCGGCCCCCAGTGACAGCAGGAACCCGACCGTCGCGACGACGGGGACGAGCACGGACCGGAAGAGCACCACGAGCAGGACCAGGGACAGGCCGACGATGATCGCGAGGTAGGTCACGAGGGCGGAGCTCAGCTGCTCGTCGGAGTCCAGCCCGACGGCGGTGCCGCCGGTCACGAGCACCTGCGCGCCCTGCACGGCTCCGCTGCGCTGGCGCAGGTCGCGCACCAGCTCCTCGGTCCGCTCGTCCAGGGGGCCGTGGGCCGAGGTGACCGTGAGCATCGCGGTGTCGCCGTCGGCGGAGGTCGCCGCCGGCACGACCGAGGCCACACCCGCGAGGCCGGCCAGGTCCTGCTGCACGGCGGGGAGCACCTGCTGCACGTCGTCGTGGCGCACCAGGACGACGAGCGGGTCCTGCGCGCCGGGACCGAAGGCGTCGGCCACCAGGTCGTAGGCGGCGCGCTGGCTCGAGCGCGGGTCCTCGCCGCCGGGCACGCTCAGCGTCGTCTGCAGGGAGGTCAGCGGCAGCGCCACCGCACCCAGCAGCAGGCAACCGCCCAACAGGCTGACCACCCGGTGCCGCGTCACGACGTCGACCCACCGGGCCAGGACGCCGGGTGCGTCGGCCGGCGGGACGCGGTGCTGGGCCGTCCGGTCCCGTTCCCGGCGGGGCAGGGCGCGGCGTCCGACCACCTGCAGCACCGCCGGCAGGAGCGTGAGCGCCATGACGACGGCGACCGCCACGGCGGCGGCGGCCGCCAGCCCCATCTCGCCCAGGAAGGGGATGCCGACCACGGTCAACCCGACCAGGGCGATGACCACCGTCGCCCCGGCGAAGACCACCGACGACCCGGCCGTGCCGACCGCCCGTCCGACGGCGGTGTCCACCGCGGCGCCGTCGCGCAGCTCGGAGCGGAAGCGGGCGAGCACGAAGAGGCAGTAGTCGATGCCGACGGCGAGTCCGAGCATCACCGCCAGGACCGGAGTCGTCGAGCCGATGGGGTGCAGGGCCGACGAGGCCAGCACCCCCAGCACCCCCACGCCGACGCCCACCAGGGCCCCGAGCATGTTGGCGCCGGCGGCGGCCAGCGACCCGAAGGTGAGCAGCAGCACGAGGAACGCCAGGGCGGCGCCGACGACCTCGGTCGGGCCGAGGATCTCGGGGACCCCCGACTCCAGCGACCCCCCGACCTCGGCGCGCAGACCGTCCGCCCTCAGCTGCGCGGCCACGGCGCCCACCTGCCGGGTGACCGCCTCGGCGTCGGCGGACGCGGCGACGCCGATGGTGACGACCGCGGTCGACCCGTCGGGGGAGGTGACCGGTCGCGCCGCGTCGAACGGGTCCGAGGCGCCCGTGACACCGGCGATCCCGGCCAGGTCGGCGCGGGCCGTGGCGACCTCGGCGACGGTGTCGGCGCCGGTCAGCTGCTGCCCTGCAGGGGCGGCGACCACCAGCTGCAGGGACCGTGGCGTGCCGCCGGCGCCGAACTCCTGCTCCAGCACCCCCATGGCCTTGCTGGAGGGGGTGCCGGGGACGTCGAAGCCCCCGTCGCTGAACCGCATCCCGGTGAGGGTGACGCCGGCGAGGGCCAGGAGGGCGACGATCCAGCCGGACACCACGATCCAGCGGTGGCGGGCGCTGGCGGTGCCCAGACGGGAGAGCAGGTGAGCCACGGGCTTCCTTCCGGATGAGGGGACGTCCACCGTCTCCGACGGGACCAGGCCCCGTCGTCGTCCGGGCGCAGGTTCCCGGCTGCCGCGTGCGCAGGCCGGTGCCTGCTGCGGACGCAGCAGGCACCGGCGCGGACCTGGCCGCGGGTGCAGTACGGGCGACACTGGCCTCGACAGGCGTGCAGCCCGTCCACGACCGTCCGGAGCTCGACCCAGGTGCGCTGCGCACGCCGGGGACCACGACGGCACCGACGCCGCCGACGGCGAGCTCGGGGTGGGCATCGTCCGGAACACGAGGCCGGCCGGGAGTGGGCGGGGTGGAGCGCGTCGGGCCCCGGGACGTGGGCGACCCGGCGCAGCGGCGACCAGTGTCCTGCGGGGCATGACCTCCCGGGAACGACGCAGGGCCCCGGGATCACCCGGGGCCCTGCGTCGAGGTGCGGTGCGTCGAGGTGCGGCGCGTCAGACGTGGTCGCGCCAGGAGTGCTCGGGTTCGTACCCGAGCAGTCGGCGGGCCTTGTCGATCGAGAGGAGCGTCTCGTGCTCGGCGAGTTCCTTGCGGACCTCGACGTCCGGGTACACCTCGGCCATGAGCGAGGCCGAGGACCGCGTCATGACGGTGTCGGCGTTGGCGACGATGCACACCTCCACACCCGGCCCCTTGCGCTGCAGCGCCTTGCGCACGGCCTGGGCGCCGTCGCGGGCGTCGATGTAGCCCCACAGGTTCCACTTGCGCAGCCGCGGGTCGGCGTCGAAGGAGGGGAACCGCGCGTAGTCCTCGACGTGCATGACGTTGGAGAACCGCAGCCCCGTCATCGTCAGCTTCGGCTGCCACCGGCAGAAGTGGTGGGCCATCTCCTCCTCGAGCGACTTCACGAGGGAGTACGTGGACTCCGGGCGCACCCGGTACTCCTCGTCCAGCGGCGCGTACGGCGGGGGAGCGGCGTCGAAGGGCAGGCCGAGGACCGTCTCGCTCGAGGCCCACACGACGTTGCGGATCCCGGCAGCGCGTGCGGCGTCGAACACGTTCCACGTCGCGGCGGAGTTGTTGCGGAAGGTCGTGCCGTTCGGCGCCAGGCCCGGCGCGGGGATCGCCGCGAGGTGCACGACGCCGTCGAACGGGCCGCCGCGTTCCTCGATGCGGCCCGTGATCGCCTCGGTGACCGCGCCGTGGTCGGTGAGGTCGATGCGGACGAACTGCGCGTCGTCGGCGTCCGTCAGTCCCGGCGGCGGCGCCTGGTCCAGGGCGAGGACGGAGAAACCGTGGTCGAGCAGGTCGCGCAGCACGATGCGGCCGAGCTTCCCGGCGGCCCCGGTCAGCACGACACGGGGGTTCTCAGCAGACAACAGCGTCCTCCAACGGAGCGGGGTGGCGGTTCGGTGCCCGGCTCAGTACATGTCCGGGTCGACGATCGGGATCTGCTGGGTGTCGACGCCCAGCACGGCCCGTTCGTCGGGTTTGGTGGGCAGGACGCCCACGACGTAGGAGTTGACGGCCTCCTCGAGGCCCACGTCGCGCGACGCCCGTTCCGACAGGTACCAACGGTGCTCGAGCACCTCGTGGAACAGTTCAGCAGCTTCGACCTTGCCCCGCATCTCGCGGGGGACGGCGCGCTGGACGGGTTCGAAGACGTCGGCGACCCAGTCGTGGGCGACGATCTCCTCGTCCTCGCCCTGCCGGCCGTTCGCCGCCGTGTAGGAGTCGAGGTCGTTCAGCAGGCGCCGGGCCTGGTTCTCCTCGGCGTCGAGGCCGGTCAGGCGCAGCAACCGCCGGGAGTGGTGGCCGGCATCGACGACCTTCGGCTCGATGCGGACCGTCGTCCCGTCGATGTCGGTCGTGATGGACAATTCCCCGACGTCGAACCCGAGGTCGTTGAGGCGGCGGATGCGGGCCTCGACGCGCCAGCGGTCACCGCGCTCGAAGGACTCCGGTTCGGTGAGCTCGGCCCACAGGACCCGGTAGCGGGACACGATGCGGTCGGAGATCGCCAGGACCTCGTCCATGTCGGCGTCGAGGGCCTCGGAGGCCACGACGTCCATGAGCTCGCCGGCGATGTTCGTGCGCGCCAGGTCGACGTCGTACTCGCGCTGGCCGGTCGAGAGCTCGTCGTACAGCTCGCCGGTCTCGGCGTCGACGAGGTAGGCCGCGAAGGCCCCCGCGTCGCGGCGGAACAGGGCGTTCGAGAGGGACACGTCGCCCCAGTAGAAACCCGTGAGGTGCAGCTTGACGAGCAGCACCGCGAGGGCGTCGACGGCCCGCTTGGCCGTGTCGGGGCGCAGCGTCTGGCTGTAGAGCGCGCGATAGGGCAGGGAGTACTGCAGGTGGCGCGTGATGAGCACCGCGTTGAGGGGTTCGCCGTCGCGGCCGACCCGGCCGGTGATGACGGCGACCGGGGCCACCGACGGCACCTCGAGGCGGTTCAGCAGGCGGAGCATCCGGTACTCGCGGTGCGCGATGGGGGCGTTCGTCTCCTTGACCGCCAGGACCCGGCTGCCGAGCTTGACGAACCGCACGATGTGCCGGGAGATCCCTCGCGGCAGGGCGGCGAGGTGCTCCTCGGGCCACTCCTCCAGCGGGAGGTCCCACGGCAGGTCCAGCAGTTCCGGGTACGGGCGGGCAGCGGTGATCTGCAGCGACGCCGCCGTCGAGGTGCTCACGCGTCCATCCTCTCAGTCCCCGTCCTCCGCGTCCCGGTCCCGTCAGCACGCAGGGCCGCCGCCCCCGGGGGGAGCGACGGCCCTGGCGTCAGGCGGTCAGCGCTCAGGCGCCGATGCGCTGGCCGCTGGTCACGTCGAAGAGGTGGACGTGGCCCTGCTTCGGGGTGAAGTGGACCGTCGCCCCCTTCTCCGGAGGACGGCGGCCGTCGACGCGCGCGATGACCTGGTGGGACTCGCCACCGGGCTGCGCGAGCGAGCCGTAGATGTAGGCGTCGGCGCCGAGTTCCTCGACGACCTCGACCTGGACCGGCAGACCGGAGGTGGACAGCTCGAGGTCCTCGGGACGGACGCCCAGGGTGACCTTGTTGCCCGTGCCGGCGAGGAGCGAGCGCTCCACCGGGTGCACCGTGTCGCCGAACTTCAGGCCACCGTCGGTCGACTCCAGCGTCAGCAGGTTCATGGCGGGGGAGCCGATGAAGCCGGCGACGAAGACGTTGTTCGGGTGGTCGTACATGCGGCGCGGGGTGTCGACCTGCTGCAGCAGACCGTCCTTGAGGACCGCGACGCGGTCGCCCATCGTCATGGCCTCGACCTGGTCGTGGGTGACGTAGACGGTCGTGACGGCCAGGCGGCGCTGCAGCGAGGCGATCTGCGTGCGCGTCTGGACGCGGAGCTTGGCGTCGAGGTTCGACAGCGGCTCGTCCATGAGGAAGACCTGCGGCTGGCGGACGATGGCGCGGCCCATGGCGACACGCTGACGCTGACCACCGGAGAGGGCCTTCGGCTTGCGGGTCAGGTACTGCTCGAGGTCGAGGATCTTGGCCGCCTCCTGCACGCGGCGCTTGATCTCGTCCTTCGGGGTGCCGGCGATCTTCAGGGCGAAGCCCATGTTGTCGGCGACCGTCATGTGCGGGTAGAGCGCGTAGTTCTGGAACACCATCGCGATGTCGCGGTCCTTCGGCGGGACCGTCGTGACGTCGCGGTCACCGATGAGGATGCGTCCGCCGTTGACGTCCTCGAGACCGGCGAGCATGCGCAGGGAGGTGGACTTGCCGCAGCCCGAGGGGCCGACGAGGACGAGGAACTCGCCGTCCTCCACGTGCAGGTCCAGGGCGTCCACGGCGGGCTTGTCGCCGCCCGGGTAGATGCGCGTCGCCTTGTCGAACGTGACCGTAGCCATCGTTGATGTCCTTCCACCGGCAGGTACGTGCCGGACGATCCGTTGTGGAATGGGTGTGTCTTCAGTTGACCGCACCGCCGCCCTGACACCGACGATCACGTCCGTGCACGGCGGTGTGCATCGCTGCACCGCGGGTCCGCAGATCATGCACGACGGATCCCCGCCGGGCAAGGGCCCGCCCCGGCGGGTCCGGGACGGGATGGGTCCGGCCCGCCGCGGTGTTGAGGAGGGCAGGACGTCGCGCGGTTGCGGCGTCCGGGGGACAGCCGCCGCCCTGGTCGTCGGCTCCCTCGAGGCTGGAGGACACTGAGGACCGTGGACCTGGAAGAGACCAAGCTGCCCGGCGTCGGGCTGCGGCACGACTTCACCACTGCGCGCGGACGGCGCATCGGCGTGATCTCGACCCGCGGCGGCGAGCGCGAGCTGCTCGTGTACTCCCAAGACGACCCGGACGCGTGCCACGCCGTCGTCGACCTCGACGGTGACGAGGCCGAGGTGCTCGCCGAGCTGCTCGGTCAGCCCCGCGTCATCGAGCGCCTGGCGCGCCTGCGCGAGCAGATCGAGGGCCTGGCCACCGAGGGCATCTACCTCGAGGACTCCTCGCCCTACGTCGGCAGGACGCTCGGCGACGCGGCCATCCGCAGCCGCACGGGCGCCTCGGTCGTCGCCCTCGTCCGCAACGGGGAGGTCGTCCCGTCGCCCGCGCCGTCCCAGCAGTTCTCCTCCGGTGACAAGATCGTCGTGGTGGGGACCCAGGAAGGGGTCCGCGCCACCGCGGAGCTGCTGCAGAACGGCTGACGCCCCACCGGGTGTCGAGCCCGCGGTCGGAGCAGGAGGAGGGGAACGGGTCTGGAACAGGTGCACACCGCTGCTCTGCTCATCGAGCTCGGTGCGGTCATCTTCGGGCTCGGTCTCGTCGGTCGCCTCGCCGGCCGGCTGGGCATCTCCCCGGTCCCGCTGTACCTGCTGGCCGGGCTCGCCTTCGGGGCCGGCGGCGTCGTCCCGCTGAACGCCCCCGAGGGCTTCCTCGACGCCGCCTCCGAGATCGGCGTCGTCATGCTCCTGCTCCTGCTGGGGCTGGAGTACTCCGCGGGGGACTTGCTGGGCAACCTGCGACGGCAGGCGCCTGTCGGCGTGCTCGACCTGCTGCTCAACGGGTTGCCCGGGGCGGCGTTCGGGCTGCTGCTGGGCTTCGGGCCGGTCGGGGCGCTGGCGATGTTCGGCATCACGGCCGTCAGCTCCTCGGGCATCGTGGCCAAGGTCCTCGCCGACCTCGGCCGCCTGGGCAACCGGGAGACCCCGTCCGTCCTGGGCATCCTCGTGCTGGAGGACCTGGGGATGGCCGTCTACCTGCCCATCCTCACCGCGGTGCTCGCGGCCTCGGGGGTCTGGGAGGCGACCGGCTCAGTGCTCATCGCCCTCGCCTGCCTGGCCGTCGCGCTCGTCGTGGCGCTGCGCTGGGGCTCGGTGATCTCGAAGTTCGTCTCCGGTGGCTCCGGCGAAGTGACGCTGCTGCGCGTCCTGGGTCTCGCGCTGCTCGTCGCGGGGGTCGCCGAGCAGCTCCACGTCTCGGCCGCCGTCGGCGCGTTCCTGCTGGGCATCAGCCTGTCGAACGACCTCGCGCCGGAGGCCCACCACCGCCTCGAACCGTTGCGCGACCTGTTCGCCGCGGTCTTCTTCGTCTCCTTCGGCCTGTCCACCGACCCCAGCTCGCTGCCCCCCGTCCTGCTCCCCGCCCTGGTGCTCGTCGTCGTCGGTGTCGTCACCAAGCTCGTCACGGGGTGGGTGGCGGCCCGTCGCGCGGGCATCGCGATCCCCGGCCGCATCCGCGCGGGCGCCGCCCTCATCCCGCGCGGGGAGTTCTCCATCGTCATCGCCGGGCTCGCGACGGCCGCCGGGGTGGATGCGCGGCTCGCGGCGCTGGCCGCCGCGTACGTGCTGGTCATGGCCGTGCTCGGTCCCGTCCTGGCCCGCTTCGCCGACCCGTGGGCGCGGGCGTACGTCCGGCGCCAGCGCGAGAAGGCCGCGACCACCGCACACTGACTCCTCCACCCTCCGGAACGGCCGCCCGCACCCGCGGGCGGCCGTTCCTGTGTGTGGCACTGAGTGCCGCTGTGTCTTGACACCCCAAACATCTGACGAATACGGTCGCAGCCAATCCCGCCTGACGTACTCGATGAGGAGGCGCCGTGCTCGCGCACAGGATCTTCGGCGGCGGCCAGCGTTGTACCGATGCACAGCGCGCCGCAGCTCAGCACAGTGGTCTGATGAATGGGTCGTCGTCGTGGCGCTGACCCCCCTGCGACCCGGGAAGGTCGCGGACGCGGCCGGCACCAGCGTCCGGGCGCCCTCGGCGGCCCGGCGCAGCCTGCGGCGGCACTGGCAGCTCTACGTCATGCTGTCGGTCCCGCTGCTGTGGTTCGTCGTCTTCAAGTACGTCCCGATGGTCAACGCCGTCATCGCGTTCAAGCAGTACAACGTGGTCGACGGCATCTGGGGCAGCGACTGGGTCGGCCTGGCCAACTTCCAGCGCTTCTTCGACAACCCCGTGTTCGGGCGCATCGTGTCGAACACGTTCCTGCTGTCGGTCTACGCCGTCCTGGCGGGCTTCCCGATCCCGATCGTCCTGGCGCTGGCGATCAACGAGGTGCGGCTGCGCTTCTTCGCCAAGACCGTGCAGCTCGTCACCTACGCGCCGTTCTTCATCTCCACGGTGATCATCGTCTCGATGACGATCCTCATCCTGTCGCCGCGGATCGGTCTCATGTCGGACGTCTTCGGCTTCTTCGGCGCCGACGACCCGAACATCCTGGGCGACCCGAACGCCTTCCGGCACATCTACGTCTGGACGGACGTGTGGCAGACGGCGGGCTACTCGGCCGTCATCTACCTCGCGGCGCTGGCCGGCATCGACCCGACGCTGTACGAGGCCGCGCGCGTCGACGGCGCGAACCGGCTGCAGAAGATCATCAACGTCGACCTGCCGGGCATCGCGCCCACCGCGGTCATCATCCTCATCCTCGGCGTCGGCAACGTCATGTCGCTGGGGTTCGAGAAGGCGTTCCTCCTGCAGAACCCGCTCAACCTGTCGCAGTCCGAGGTCATCGCGACCTACACATACAAGGTCGGGCTCATCAACGCCGACTTCAGCCTGGCCAGCGCCATCGGCCTGTTCAACTCCGTCATCAACCTCGTGCTGCTGCTGACGGTGAACAAGGTCGCCAAACGAGTCACGGGGAGTGGTCTGTGGTGAGCGGGACGACGACGGAACCGCGGCGGCGGACCCGGGGACCGCAGCAGGTGCACCGCGCGCGGCAGGTCAAGGACCCGGGTGTCGACAAGGTCTTCATGGTGGGCGTCTACGTCCTGCTGGTGACGGCGCTCGTCATCGTCCTGGTGCCGCTCGTCTACATCGTCGCGAGCTCGTTCAGCTCGCCGGCGGCCGTGTCCGCCGGGCGGGTGTTCCTCTGGCCCGTGGAGCCGACCCTGCGCGGCTACGAGGTGGCGCTGTCCAACTCCGCCATCCTCACGGGCTTCGCCAACTCGGTCTTCTACACCCTGGCCGGCGCGGCGATCAGCGTGACCCTGACGATCATGATCGCCTACCCGCTGTCCCGGCCGGACCTGTGGGGCCGGACGGTCATCACCAAGGCCGTCGTCTTCACGATGCTCTTCGCCGGCGGCATCATCCCGACCTACCTCGTGGTGCAGGCCCTGGGGCTGCTCGACACCCGGGGGGCGCTGCTGCTGCCGCAGGCGATCGGGGTGTGGCAGGTCATCATCGCGATCGCGTTCCTGCGGTCCTCGATCCCCGAGGAGCTGCACGAGGCTGCCGCGATCGACGGGGCCAGCGACCTGCGGATCCTCTTCACCGTCGTGCTGCCGCTGGCCAAACCCCTCATCGCCGTCATCGCGCTGATGTACGGCATCGCCCAGTGGAACTCCTACTTCGACGCCCTGCTCTACCTGCGCGACCCCGACCTGGCGCCGCTGCAGATCGTCCTGCGCAACATCCTCGTGCTCAACACGTCCGGCGGCAGCACCGACGCCGCCGCGATGATGGAACGCCAGCAGCTGGCGAACCTCCTGAAGTACTCGCTCATCGTCATCGCCACGGTGCCGCTGCTGCTCGTCTACCCGTTCGTGGCCCGCTACTTCACCAAGGGCATCCTCGTCGGCGCCGTCAAGGGCTGAACCCCGCTCGACCCTCCCGTCCGCTCCGGTGACGCCGTCGTCGCCGCCCCTCGAAGGGATCCCCATGTCCAGTCCCAGCCGGTTCCGCTCCCGTGCCCGCACGCTCGCCGTCGGCCTGGCCGCCGTGACGCTGTTCGCGACGACCGCCTGCTCCGGCGGCGACGACCCGGGCGACGCGGACAACCTCTCGATCTTCGCCGCGCAGGGCCCCGACGTGGACCTGGGGAGCAACTCCTTCTCCAAGGAGATGGAGGAGCTCACCGGGTACACGTTCGACTGGCAGACCACGACGTACGACGGGACGACGGCCGCCGAGGCGCGTCGCATCCAGCTCGCCGGCGGGGACTACCCCGAGGTCTTCCTCATGATCCCGTGGGTGGACCAGTTCTCCCAGCAGGACCTCCTGCGCTACGGCCAGCAGGGTGTCCTGCAGCCGCTGAACGACCTCATCGACCAGCACGCGCCGAACATCAAGCAGGCGTTCGCGGACTCCCCGGACTTCGAGGCCCTGGCGACCGCCCCCGACGGCAAGATCTACGGCATGCCGCAGTGGAACGACTGCTACCACTGCAGCTACCAGGCCAAGCTCTGGATCAACACCGAGTGGCTGCAGAAGCTGAACCTGCAGATGCCCACG
The DNA here is from genome assembly GCF_042473625.1 of Kineococcus sp. DHX-1. Classification (GTDB taxonomy): domain Bacteria; phylum Actinomycetota; class Actinomycetes; order Actinomycetales; family Kineococcaceae; genus Kineococcus. The sequence continues at coordinate 871,688 of NZ_CP170445.1, forward strand.
ACGACCGACGAGTTCTTCGACGTCATGATGGCGTTCAAGACGCAGGACCCCAACGGCAACGGCCAGGCCGACGAGATCCCGCTGACCTCCAGCGTCGACGACGTCCTGCTGCCGTACTTCGCCAACGCGTTCCTCTACGACCCCCAGGGCAGTGCGACCTACCCGTCGACCCTGACCCTGCAGGGCGGCAAGGTGACGCTGCAGGCGCAGCAGGACGCCTACCGCGACGCCCTGGCGTTCATGAAGAAGATGTACGCCGCGGGCCTCATCGACCCCGGCGCCTTCACCCAGAACCGCGACGCCCTGCTGGCGAAGGGGGACAGTGCCGAGGCGCCCCTGGTGGGGGCCGCGACGGTCCTGCACCCCGGGATCTTCGTGACGACCGGGCAGGACGACGGCCGCGACAAGGCCTACCAGGCGCTGCCGCCGCTCAAGGGCCCGGGCGGCGTGCAGTTCGCGTCCTACAACCTGCCGAGCATGCCCGGGGCCACGTTCGCGCTGACGAACAAGGCCGACGAGGAGGAGCAGGTCGCGGCCATCAAGATGCTGGACCACATGTTCCCGCAGGACCAGCACCTCCGGGCCGAGTTCGGCATCGAGGGCAAGGACTGGTTCAAGCCCGAGCCCGGGGAGACCGCGCTCGACGAGACCCTCACGCCCATCGCCCGCATCCCCGAGGCCGACCCGAACGTCAAGCCGGCCAACGACGGGTGGGGCGCGCTGGCCCAGTACAACGAGAACGCGGAGTTCCGCAACGCTCAGGTCCAGCCCGCGGACGGCTACGAGCGCAAGCTCTTCGAGGCCAGCAAGCTGTACGAACCGTACGTCCCGGAGGACCAGGTCTTCCCGTACTGGTCGGTGTGGGTGCCGCAGGAGGAGTCCGCGGAGGTCGCCGAGCTGACGACCAACATCGAGAACCTCGTCGCCCAGGCCAGCGCCGAATTCATCACCGGCAGCCGCGACGTGAACGACGACGGCGCGTGGACGTCCTACGTCGAGGAGTTGCAGTCCACGGGTCTGCCGCGGTACCTCGAGATCCAGCAGAAGGCGTACGACGCCTCGAAGTGACCCGCAGTCGAACGTCCCGCACCACCACCACGTACGGAGAGACATGACCCACCAGCCCGCCCCCCGGCACGTCCTGCGCTGCGACCGACCGGCGACCCGCTTCGCCGACGCGTTCCTGCTGGGGGACGGGCGGTTGGGGGTCACCGTCTCCGGGGGTGTCGGGACCGAGACGTTCGACCTCAACGCCGACACCCTGTGGTCCGGCGGTCCCCTGGAACCCCGCACCGAAGGCGGCGCCGCCCACGTGCTGCCCGCCCTGCGCGAGGCGGTCGCGGCGGGGGACCACCACCGCGCGGACGAGCTGGCCCTGCAGCTGCACGCCGACGGGTACACCGAGTCCTACCAGCCCGTCGGCCGGCTCAGCTGGGCCTTCGACCCGTCCGCGGGGGCGGCGGAGGACTACGCGCGGGACCTCGACCTGGCGACGGCGGTGGCCGCAACGCGCTACCGCCGCGGCAGCACCGACCACGCGCTGGAGGCGTTCGTCGCCCCGGACCCGAGCGTCCTCGTCGCCACGACCGTCTGGGACGGCGGAGCCCTGCCCGCGGTGGAGTTCACCAGCCCGCACCCGTTGGGCCTGCACCGCACGGAGGAGACGGCCGGCGGGACCCTGGTCCTCGCGGCGGGGCGGGTGCCCGCCACCGTGATCCCTAACTACGTGCCGGACGACGACCCCGTCCGGTACGCCGACGACGTGCCCGACGCCGACGGCACTGTGGCGCGCGGCGGTGGTTTCGCCGTCGCCGCGCTCGTGCACGGGGAGGGAGGCACCGCGCGCCTCACCGCGACCGTCGTCACGGGGTTCCGCGGCTGGAACGCGCGCCCGTCGGCCGACCTCGAGGCACTGGCCGCGCAGGCCCGCGAGCAGGTGCTCGCCGCCGCCGGTGTCCCCACCGCCGACCTGCGCGAGCGGACGACAGCGGAGCACCGGCGGTGGTTCGACCGCGTCGACCTCGAGGTCACGGCGGCCCCGGGCCACGAGGCGGACGTCGCCGTGGCCCAGCAGGTGTTCGACCTCGGCCGCTACCTGCTCGTCGCCTCGTCCCGCCCGGGGACGCAGGCCGCGAACCTGCAGGGCATCTGGAACACCGACGTCCGGCCCGGGTGGAGCAGCAACTACACGACCAACATCAACGTCACGATGAACTACTGGGCGGCCGAGAGCACCGGGGTGGCCGAACTGCACACCCCGCTGTTCGACCTCGCCCGGGACCTGGCCGAGGCCGGGCAGGAGACGGCCCGCCTGGACTACGGCGCCCGCGGCGCGATCGTCCACCACAACACCGACGTCTGGCGGTTCTCCCGGGCCGTGCAGGGCCGGCCGTTCTGGTCGAACTGGCCCTCGGCCCTGCCGTGGCTCGCGGCCCACACCTACGACCACGTCGACTTCGGTTCCGCCGCCGACGGTTTCGTCCGCGACGTGGCCCTCCCGGTGCACCGCGCGGCCGCGGCCGCGGCCCTGGACTTCCTCGTCGAGGACCACGACGGGAACCTGCTGCCGAGCCCCTCGACGTCGCCGGAGAACCAGTTCCTGCTGCCGGACGGGTCGTCGGCCGCCGTGACGGCCGGGGCGACGATGGACCGGGAACTGACCCGGGAGGTGTTCACCCACTACCTCGACCTGCTGGCCCGCGCGGGCGAGGACGAGGACGAGCTCGCGCGGGAGGTCCGCGCGGCGCTGCCCCGGCTCGCCGGTCCCGCCGTCGTCGACGGAGTGCTGCAGGAGTGGGGACCGGGTCTGGAGTCGGCCGAACCCGGGCACCGGCACGTCTCGCACCTGTACGGGGTGTTCCCCGGGACGAGCACGACCCGGCGCCGGACCCCGGACCTGCTCGCGGCCTCCCGCCGTTCGCTCGAGGCTCGGTTGAGCCACGGCGGCGGTCACACCGGCTGGAGCCGGTCGTGGGTCGTGGGTCTGTCGGCCCGGTTCGGGGACGGGGCCGCCGCGCAGGAGCACCTGCGCGTCCTCGTCGAGGACCTCATGTCCGACTCGCTGCTCGACCTGCACCCGCACAGCGACTGGCCGGGGAACGCCATCTTCCAGATCGACGGCAACTTCGGCGTCGTCGCCGGCATCGCCGAGACCCTGCTGCAGGGGCACGACGGCGGGCTCGACCTGCTCCCGGCGCTGCCGCCTGCGTGGACGTCGGGTTCGGTCCGCGGGCTGCGGGCCCGGGGTGGGCACACCGTCGACCTGAGCTGGTCCGACGGGGCTCTGGCCGGTGGGCGCGTCGTCGCCGGGCGGGACGGGGAACTCGCCGTCCGCGCACAGGGGGCCGACGTCACCGTGACCACGGCCGAGGGTGAACTCGTGGCGAAGGGCGACGGCGAGCTCACGTGGACGGCGACCGTGGGGACGGAGTACGTGCTGGAAACCTCCGTCGCGTGACGTGACGCTCGATCTCACGCCGCAGCGCTGTGGTCGGGCGGGTCGTCGCGCTGCAGGGTCGCGGCCAGTTCCCGGGCTGCCTGCAGCAGGCCGGGGTGGTCGTTCCGCGTCCACGGTCCGGGGTCGGCGAGCCGCCCGAGGTGACGGTGCAGGGTGCGGGTCTCCGGGAGCCCGTCCTCACCGAACCTCGCTTCCAACCGTCCGGCGTGCAGGGCGCGGTGGTGCCGGCCGCAGAGCAGGATGAGGTTCTCGATGCTGGTGGGTCCGCCGTCGGCCCAGTGGATGACGTGGTGGTAGTGGCAGGCCCACGCCGGTGCGCCGCAGCCGGGTGCGGTGCATCCGCGGTCGCGTTCGGCGACCAGGAGGCGCTGGGCCGGGGTGGCGTGCCGGTCCAGGGTGTGCAGGGAGCGGGGCCGGCCGAGGCGGTCCGGGACCGCGACGGAGACGTCGGCGTCGCAGGTGACGGCGCGGGCGGTCGCGGCGCTGACCGGGCCGTGCCCGTCCACGCTGGCCGTTCCCACGTTCACGGTACCGGTGTCGTTGAGGGTGGCGCGCAGGACGACGGTCGCCTTGTGGGCCACGACGGGGTCGGTGGCGTTGGCGGGGTGATGGGCGCCGGTGGTGACCAGTTCGACGAGTCCGTCGTGACGGCGTTGCATGGTCGAGCGCGTGTCGGGTTCTGCACTGTCGGCCCCGTTCGTGGGGTCGGGGCGGGAGGCGGCGTCGACGGCGGCGCGGACGATGACGCCGGCGTGCTCGTCGAGGTCGACGCTCATGCGCAGCATCCCGTGGTGGCGGGTGAAGGTGAGCGCGCGGCGGCTGGTGGTGTCCGGTTCGAGGTCGCGGTAGCCGCGGTCGACGCGGTCGGGGTCCAGCCGGGTGAGGAGTTCGCCGAGGACTTCGGTGGAGGTGGCCAGGGGTTGGGTGGCGGTGACGGTGGCGAGGAACCCGTCGAGCAGGTCCGAGCGGCGTTTGGTGGTCCAGACCAGTTCACCGGGGGCCATCTCGACCTCCACGTCGATGGTGCCGCGGCGCAGGGTGGTGGGGATGGAGCGCAGGGCGGTGACGGCGGAGTGGACGTGGGCGAGGGTGGTGTTGCCGGTGGTGAGTTGCGCGCCGAGGCGGGCGAGGGAACCGCGGTCGCCGCGCAGACCGCCGATGCCCTGGTCCCAGGGGACGTCGGGGTCGGTGTGGCGGGCGGCGGCGACGTCCTTGCGGGCTTGGGGGCGGGAGAGGTTGACCGGGGTGGTGGCGAGCAGGTCGGTGACGGTGCCGTCGGTGGTGCGGTCCAGGGCGGCGCGCACGAGGCGTAGTTTGACGGCGTCGAGGCGGTTGCCCAGGGCGTACGCGGACCTCACGGCGTGGTCGATGTCGTCGCGGTCGAGGGTTCCGGTCGGCAGGGTGAGCATGTCGTCCAGGGCAGCGGTCAGGCGCGTGAGGGCGTCCTGGGCTGCGTGCTGGGCGGTCGGGGTCACGTGTTCCAGGGTAGTCGAACAAATCCTGTAGGGCTAGGCCCATAGCCTCGTAACTGCATGTGCGGCAACGGTTCGCGCGCTGTCCCTGTGGATCGTGAGATGTGGACGACCCCGCCTCGTGCGTCGAGCGCGGCCTGCGACGGGCCGTCGGTGAGGGCATGTCAACGCTGCGTGGGTCGAGATGCTTGGTAGGTCATGGACCACCTGCCCGACGAGCCCGAGGGGCTCGTCTTCGACGACTGGTACCGCCGGGAGTTCCCGCGCGTGCGCCAGGCGATGACGCTCGCCACGGGCGACCCCGGACTCGGGGAGGAGGCGGCCGCGGAGGCCTTCGCCATGGCGGTGGTGCACTGGCACCGCGTGCGTCGCATGGAGTCCCCGGCGGGCTGGGTGCACGCCACGGCTCTGAACCAGGTGCGCCGCTCGTGGCGACGTGCCGCCCTCGAGCGCCGGCACACCGCACGGTTGCGGCTGGGGGAGGAGCCGCCGCCGGAGCTGCCGGACACGACGCTCTGGCGTGCGGTGGCGGAACTCTCCCCGCGGGCCCGCACCGCCGTCGCCCTGCGGTACGTCGCCGACCTCACCGAGGCGGAGGTCGCCCGCGCGATGGACGTCACCCGCGGCACCGTCGCCACCACCCTCTCGCGGGCTCGCCAGCAGCTCGCCGCCCACCTGCAGACCCTCGGGGAAGGACACGTCCGATGAGCCACGACCGCACCACCGACAGCGCCGGGGACCTCGGTGAGGTGGACGTCCTGGTGGGCCTGCGCGACGTCGTGAATCCGCGGGTGCCTCCGGTGCAGTCCGTGCGTCGGCGTGCCCAGGCCATCCGGGTGGCGCGTCGGCGCGCCCGTCTCGGGTTCGGTGTGGTGGTCACGGCCACTGTCCTCGGGGTCGGGGGTGTCGTCGTCCCCCAGTCGAGTTCACCCAGGACTACCCCGGACTCCTCTACCGCAGCTGCCTTCCTCGGGGTCATCCCGGCGCGGGCGGCCGACGGGAGAGGGGCTGACTGCGGCGGCGCGGTGAACACGACGGTCGAGCGCTCCCAGTGGGGTCGGCCGGAGGTGGCTCCGCTGGTCACGCTGCTGCCGGAGAGCGAGGTCGGCGCCGTCCGGTCCGCCAGCGCATCGCGGTCGGAGCTGCCCTGCCCACCGGCGCGCCCAGCGGTGGTGCTCTACGCGACGACGCCCAGCGTGCGAGGTCTGACCTTGTGGTCGGACGTGTCCGATCCGTACAGCGGGAGCAAAGGTTTGCGGGACGTGATGGTCCGTGAGACGGAGGGACAGATCTTCACCTTGCGCAACGGCAGCATGAACCTGAGTTGGGTCGCACCGGACGGGACCCGGTGGCTGGCGGAGGCGAGCGGACTGTCCGAGAGTTCCGCCCTGCGGACGATCGACGCGCTGCGTTTCGAGGGTCAGGAGGTCGACGATGCGAGCATCGACCCTTCGTGGCGCCGAGCCCCTGCGCCGCCCGCTGTGACCGGAACCACCGAGTTCTCCTGGGGCCTCGACTACGGGAGCCGGGAGCCGCAGTTCTCGCCGGAGGGCGACCGGTTGACTCTGAGCGTCGGCATCGCCACGTACTCTCCTGCTGCTCAGGCCGCTCGCGGTGCAGAGGACACGGTCTTCGCGTCCGTCGGGGGCGCACTCGCTGTCTACACGACCGAGAACGGCCGCTGCCTGCGCTGGCAGGAGGCATCGCTGGCCTACTCCCTGTGCGGCAACGGCGGCCTCGACCGGCTCGTGCACCTGGCAGAGCAGGTGGAGCACGTCGCGCCCGAGGACCCGCGGCTGCGGGACGCGGCAGATCCGCGGGACCTGCCCGGCGAGGGGTGGTGAGGTCTGGCGAGCGGCCGGCAGGACGTTGCGGTCAGCGCGAGAGCCACCCCCCGTCGGCGGCGAGCACGACCCCGTGCACGTAGTCCGCGGCGGGGCTGGCGAGGAACACGACGGGGCCTGCGATGTCCTCCGGCGTCGCCCAGCGGCCGGCCGGGATCCGTTCCAGCAGAGCGCGGGAGCGGTCCGGGTCGGCGCGCAGGGCGGCGGTGTTGTCGGTGACGACGTACCCCGGGGCGACGGCGTTGACGTTCACCCCGCGCGGGGCCCACTCGTTCGCGAGGGCGCGGGTGAGGCCCGCGACGGCGTGCTTGGACGCGGTGTACCCGGGGACGTTCACGCCGCCCTGGAAGCTCAGCAGCGATGCGGTGAACACGACCTTGCCGTGCCCGCGCTCGAGCATCGATGCCCCGATGCGCTGCGTCAGCGTGAACTGGCTCGTGAGGTTCACCTGCAGCACGTGGTCGAAGTCGGCCTGCGGGTGTTCCACGGCGGGGGTGCGGCGGATCGTCCCGGCGTTGTTCACCAGGACGTCCACCCCGCGGCCGGCGAGGAGGTCCCCGAGCTCGGCGACGGCGGTGGCGTCGGCGAAGTCGCAGCCGAGCGCCTCGTAGGAGCGCCCCGTCGCGCGCACTGCCTCGGCGGTCTCATCCTCCGGGGGTTGCGTCGCGACGCCGATGACGTCGGCGCCGGCCCGGGCGAGGGCGACCGCGCACGCCCGCCCGATGCCCCGGCTGGCGCCGGTGACGACGGCCAGCCGGCCCGTGAGGTCGAACGGACCGCTCACGCCTGACCCTCCGGGCGGCAGTCGACGAGGACCTTGACGGCCCCGCCCTCGGCCAGCGCGGCGAACGCCTCGTCGACGCGGGACAGCGGCAGGACGTGGGAGACGAGGTCGGCCACGGGCAGTTCCCCGGCGGCGACGAGCCGGACGGCCTCCTCGACGTCGCCGCGTTCGTAGAGGCGGGCACCGAGGAGTTCGAGTTCGCGCCAGAAGAACGGGTGCAGGTCGATCTCCCGCGGCGCCGCGTGGATGCCGACGAGGCAGAGCCGGCCGCGCACGGCGAGTGCACCGATCGCGGCGGTCAGGCCCGGGGCGGACCCGGACACCTCGAACGCGACGGCCGCGCCGGCCCCGCCGCTGCGTTCGCGGGTGAGGGCGGACAGGTCCTGCGTCACCGGGTCGACGACCTCGAGCCCGAGCTTGGCCGCGAGGTCGCGGCGCGTGGCGTCGGGTTCGGACAGGACGACCTCGGCGCCCGTGCGGCGCGCGACGAGGGCGATGAGCAGTCCGACGGGCCCACCGCCGACGACGGCGGCGAACTCCCCGGCCTGCAAGCGGGAACGCCGCACGTCGTGCACGGCGACGGACGTGGGTTCGAGCAGGGCGGCGTCCCGCGGGTCCGTCCCGTCGGGAACCCGGACGAGGGTGTGCTCGGGGACGACCCAGTGCTCGGCGAGGGCGCCGGGGGAGTCGATGCCGAGGAAGTCGAGGTGGTCGCACACGTGGGAGAACCCGTTGCGGCACGTGGCGCACGTGAAGTCGGGACGCAGCGGGACGACGGTGACGAGGTCGCCGACGGACCAGCCGGAAACCCCCTCCCCGAGGGCGCTGACGGTGCCGACGGTCTCGTGCCCGATGACGGCGGGGGTGCTCACGCGGGCGTCCATGTGACCGGCCGCGATGTGCAGGTCGGTGCCGCAGATCCCCGTGAACGACGGGGCGATCTCGACCTCTCCCGCGCCGGGTGCCCGGCGTTCCACCTGGCCGGCGTGGACGTCCCCGGCGCGGTGGTACTGGGCGGCGAGGTGCGTTGCGGTGGAGTCGTTCACGCGAGGATCCCCTGTTCGGCGACGGCTTCCGGAGCGCGACGGGCGACCCACACGGGGCCGTCGGGGAAGGAGTGCTCGGCGATCGAACCGGCCAGCATCTCCCCGCCCCCACCCGGGGCGAGCGGCGCCCGGTAGCGGCCGTTCTCCAGCTGGACAGGGGTCACGAAGTGCTCGTGCAGGTGGTCGACGTGCTCGACGACCCGGTCGGTCCACGTGCCGGAGATGCTGACGTAGTCGGCCATCGACAGGTGCTGCACCATCTCGCACAACCCGACGCCGCCGGCGTGCGGGCACACGGGAACGCCGTGGTGGGCGGCGAGGAGGAGGATCGCGAGGTTCTCGTTGACCCCCGCGACGCGGGCGGCGTCGATCTGGACGACGTCGACGGCGCCGGCCTGCAGGAACTGCTTGAACATGACGCGGTTGGCGACGTGCTCACCGGTCGCGACCTTGATGGGGTGCAGTGCGCGCCGGACGGTGGCGTGCCCGAGCACGTCGTCGGGGCTGGTGGGTTCCTCGATCCAGTACGGGTCGAACGGGGCCAGGGCGCGCATCCACGTGATCGCGTTCCCGACGTCCCAGCGCTGGTTCGCGTCGACCGCGATGCGGACGTCGTCGCCCACGGCGGCCCGCGCGACCCGCATGCGGCGCACGTCGTCCTCGAGGTCCGCACCCACCTTGAGCTTGATCTGCGTGAACCCGTCCGCGACGGCCTGCTTGGCCAGCCGGGCGAGCTTGTCGTCGGAGTAGCCGAGCCAACCGGGGGTCGTCGTGTACGCGGGGTACCCGACCCGCAGGAGTTCCGCTTCGCGTTCGGCGCGGCCGGGGACGGCGCGGCGCAGCAGGTCGAGGGCCTGCCGCTGCGTCATGGCGTCGGTGAGCCAGCGGAAGTCGACGAGGGAGACGACCTCCTCGGGGTCCAGGTGGGCCAGGAGCCGCCAGAGGGGCTGCCCGGCGCGCTTGGCGCGCAGGTCCCACGCGGCGTTGAGCACCGCGCCGACCGCCATCTGCACGACGCCCTTCTCCGGGCCGAGCCAGCGCAGCTGCGGTTCGTGGACCATCTCCTTGGAGAACGCCCCGAGGTCGCCGAGGACCTCGTCGACGCGGCGGCCGACGACGAACGGTGCCAGCGCGTGGATCGCGGCGGTCTGCAGGTCGTTGCCGCGGCCCGTCGTGAAGGCCAGGGCGTGGCCCTCGAGTCCGTCACCGGCGTCGGTGCGCAGCACCGCGTACGCCGCGGAGTAGTCCGGCTCGGGGTTCATGGCGTCCGAGCCGTCGAGGTGCTCGGAGGTGGGGAACCGGACGTCGTGGACGTCCAGGCTCGTGATGACGGCGGGGGTGGGCAAGGGTTCCTCCAGGCATCTGACGACTCCCTCGCGGTCGTCGAGCGGGGAACTCCGGGGGAGTTGTCCGGGACGGAGCCGGGGGGAGGTCGCGCGCGCTGCGGTGGGCGTGCGACGGGGTGGTGCGCGCCCGCGGTGCGGGCGTCGGGTGGGGGCGGTCGGTGGCCGGGCGCTCCTGCAGGACGGGTCGGTCGATTGAGGTTGAACGTAACCGCCCAGACATCAGATGTCTAGGGCCGCCGCCGTCGGGGCACAATGAGCCGGGACCGGCCGCCGGGCCGGTCCTGACGAGGACCACGGGACCGGCTGCGCGCCGGCGAGGGCTGGAGGTGGGCGTGGCCGCTCCGCTGACGGAGGCCGCCATCGAGCGGGTGCGCGAGCTCATCATCCGCGGCGACCTGCGCCCCGGGCAGCGGCTGCCCGCCGAGGCCGCCCTGTCCGATCAGCTCGGGGTCTCCCGGTCCGGACTGCGCGAGGCCGTCCGGGCGCTGGCCACCGCCGGGGTGCTGGAGGTGCGTCGTGGCGACGGCACCTACGTCACGAGCCTGACCCCGGACCGCCTGTTCACCGGCATCGCCGACGCCGTCGACCTCATGGCCGACGAGCACCTGCTGGCGATCATGGAGTGCCGCCGGCTGGTCGAGCCCCAGGCCACCGCCCTCGCCGCGGCCCGCGCCGACGAGGCCGGGCTCGAGGCGGTCGCCCACCACTTGCGCTGCATGGAGGACGCCGACGACGAGGAGGGTCTCGTCGCGCACGACGAGCAGTTCCACGCCGCCGTCGCGGCCGCGAGCGGCAACGGTGCGTTGGCCGCGATCCTGCGCGGGATCTCCGGGGCGACGGTGCGGGCCCGCGTCTGGCGGGCGCTCACGGTCGCGGACTCCCGCCAGCGCACGATCGAGGAGCACGCCGCGATCTACGCCGCCGTGCGCGACGGTGACCGCGAGCGCGCCCACGCCGCCGCCCTGCTGCACGTCGCGAACGTCGAGGCCTGGCTGCGGACGACGCTCCAACGCTGACCGGCCCCACCACCCCAGTCACCACACCCGCCCCTCTCCCGCGTGGGGAACACTCTTTCCGCCCCTCGAGAGCGCTCTCGAAGGGCGGAAAGAGTGTTTTCCACGCGGGGGGGGGGGGGGGAGCGGGGCGGGGGAAGGCGAGGGTCAGGTGGAGCGGAGGTCGGCGAGGCGGTGCAGCAGGGCGGCGACGTCCGACGGGCCGTCGACCCGGAACGCTGCGCCGGTCTCGCCGTCCCCGACCTTCACCGTCAGGTCCCCGGCTGCCGGGTCGAGGGCGGCGAACGCGTTCTCGTCCGTGACGTCGTCCCCGGCGAAGAGCACGGCGTCGACGGCGGGGCCGTCGGCGGAGAGCCGGTCGCGCAGGCGCAGCAGGCCGGCGCCCTTGCCCAGTTCCACGGCGCCCAGCTCCACGACCTCCTTGCCGCGCAACGCGTGCACGCCGTCCCACGTCGCGGGCCCGGCGAGGGCGGCCGCCGTCACCCGCTCTGCGTCGGGGCGGGTGGCGCGGCGGGTGTGGAGGACGGCCGACATGGGTTTGCGCTCCACGTGCACGCCCTCGACCCCCTCCGCGAGGCGGTCGAGCTCGGCGCCGAGCCGTCCCAGCAGCGCGGACTCGTCCTCGCTGAGGCTCTGCCCGCCCGCGGCGCCCTCGAGGGAGCTCTGGGTGCCGTGCCCGCCGACGAGCACGACGGCCGCCGGGGGAGCGGCGCACGCGCGCAGGTCGTCGAGGTCGCGGCCGGAGACGAGGGCGACGTCCGTCGTGGCGACGAGCCGCTCCAGGGCCGCCGCGGCCTCCGGCAACGGTCGGGCCGCCGACGGCTCGTCGACGATGGGGGCCAGCACGCCGTCGAAGTCGAGCGCGACGAGCACCCGGCCGAGGCCGGCGAAGCGTCCCAGCGCCTCCTCGAGGTCCCTCACGACGCCGCCCCGTCGGCGTCCGCCGCCTGGGCGACCGACGCCGACGCCGGCGTGCGGTGGTGCTCGGCGAGCGCCTGCAGGAACGAGGCCGCCCACCGCTGCACGTCGTGGTCGCCGACCCGGCGGCGCAGGGCGCGCATCCGGCGGCCGGCCTCGCGCGGCGACATCCGCAACGCCCGCACGATCGTGTCCTTGAGCCCGTCGATGTCGTGCGGGTTCACCATGAGCGCCTGGCCGAGCTCGTCGGCCGCGCCCGTGAACTCCGAGAGCACGAGCACGCCGCGCTCGTCGTGCCGGGAGGCGACGTACTCCTTGGCGACGAGGTTCATGCCGTCCCGCAGCGCGGTGACGAGCATGACGTCGGCGGCCAGGAACAGCGCCGCCATCTCCTCCTTGCCGTAGGAGTGGTGCAGGTAGTGCACGGCGGTGTTGCCGATCGTCCCGTGCGTGCCGTTGATGCGGCCCACCGTGACCTCGACGTCCTGGCGCAGCTGGATGTACTGCTCGACGCGCTCGCGCGACGGGGTGGCGACCTGGATGAGCGCGGCCTCCCCGACCTCGACCTTGCCGTCGTCGAGGAGTTCCTCGAAGGCTTTGAGGCGGTGCAGGATCCCCTTGGTGTAGTCGAGGCGGTCGACCCCCAGCAGGACGTGCTCGGGGTTGCCGAGGTCGCGCCGGATCTCCGCCGCCCGTGCCTTGATGTCCTCGCGCTGGGCCAGGTCGTCGAGGGCGCCGTAGTCGATGGAGATGGGGAACGACGCGGCGCGCACCTCACGGCCGTCCTCGGCGTCGAGCCGGATGCGGCCCGAGCGGGCGGGGAGGTTCGACGCCCGCCGGCACGCCCGCGTGAAGTTGCTGGCGTCGGCCGCCCGCTGGAAACCCACGAGGTCGGCTCCGAGCAGCCCGTCGATGATCGCCTTGCGCCACGGCAGCTGCGCGAAGATCTCGAACGGCGGGAACGGGATGTGGTTGAAGAACCCGATCGACAGGTCCGGGCGACGCCGGCGCAGCATCCGCGGCACGAGCTGCAACTGGTAGTCCTGCACCCAGACCGTCGCGCCCTCGGCCGCCTGCTCCGCCGCCGCCGCGGCGAACCGCTCGTTGACGCGGACGTAGGCCTCCCACCAGCTGCGGTGGTACCCGGGGGCGACGATGACGTCGTGGTACAGCGGCCACAGCGTCCCGTTCGAGAACCCCTCGTAGTAGTCCTCAACCTCCTCGGCCGACAGCCCGATCGGCACGCACCGCACGCCCTCGGCGTCGAAGGGTTCCGGCGGGTCACCCGCAGCACCCGCCCAGCCGACCCACGCGCCGTCCTCGCGCTGCATCACCGGTTCCAGGGCCGTCACCAGCCCGCCCGGGCTGCGCCGCCACGCCGTCGTACCGTCGGGTTCCTCCACCCGGTCCACGGGGAGCCGGTTGGCCACCACCACCAGGTCGTAGTCGCCGGCCATCGGGGGGTCCTCCTCGGTCGATCGCTCGCGACCTCGCTCCGATCGCCACGCCGACCCTACCGACCAGCCGCCGACCGCACCCCTCGTGATCGCGGGGCCCCGTCCGCACCGTGCGGTGCCCGGGACCTGAAGCCCGGCTGAGGACCTGTCCGCAGCGTGTGAAGAGGGCGTGCGCGACCGGTCTGGCCCGCACGCCTGTCGTACCGTGGGGTCGTGGTCACCCCCTACCCGCACTCCTCGGGCGACGCGCGCACCCGCGCCGTGCCCTCCGGTGGTGACGCGGGCGGGCCCGGCGGCCCCGACGACCGGCCCGACCAGCGGCTCGACGAGCTCGACGGGCTGCGCGTGCAGCGCACCCCGCCCCAGAGCTGGCCGGGGCACGGCTTCGCCCCCTCGCCCGGCGAGAAGCTCGGCAGCTACCGGCTGGACCGCGAGATCGGCCAGGGCGGCATGGGGATCGTCTACCTCGGTCTGGACGACGACCACCGCGCCGTCGCGCTGAAGGTCCTCAAACCGCACATCGCCGCCGACCCGCAGGCCCGCCAGCGCCTGGCCCGCGAGGTCTCCACGCTCGAGCGCGTCCGCTCCCCGCGCGTCGCCGAGGTCATCGCCGCCGACGTCGACGGGCCCTGGCCGCACCTCGTCACCCGCTACGTCCCCGGCCCCTCGCTGGAGCACGTCGTCCAGACCCGTGGGCCGTTGCGCGGCAGCCGGTTGCGCGACCTCGGGCACGGCCTGGCCGAGGCCCTGCACGCCATCCACGCCGCCGGGGTCGTCCACCGCGACCTCAAGCCGAGCAACGTCCTCCTGCTCGACGGCCTGCCCGTCGTCATCGACTTCGGCATCGCCCACGTCGCCGACGACGTCCGGCTCACCTCGACCGGCCTCGTCATGGGCACGCCCGGTTACCTCTCGCCCGAGGTCGTCGCCGGCGGGTTCGTGTCCCCGGCCACCGACTGGTGGGGGTGGGCGGCCACCGTCGCCTTCGCCGCCAGCGGCCGCCCGCCGTTCGGGACCGGTCCCATGCCGGTCGTCCTCGACCGCGTCCGGCGCGCCGACGTCGACCTGTCCGAGGTGCCGGCCGACCTGCGCGGTCCCGTGCTCGCGGCGCTCGCCGTCAACCCGGCCCACCGGCCCCACCCGGACGCCCTGCTGCGGGCGCTCGACGGGGCGACCACCGGGCCGCAGGTGCGCAGCGACCCCGGCGCGCGGACCACGGCCGTCCCGGTGCCCCCGGAGCAGGCGGCGCGGTCGCGCTTCGAGTCGCTCATCGCCGACGAGTCCCACGCGACGGGCCCGCAGGCCCACGACGCGGCGTCCGCGCCGTCGGCCGACGCCACGAGCGTGCTGCCCCCGGTCCGTCCCGCACCGGTGACGGCCCCCTTCCCGCAGTCCGCGCCGCAGGACCGCCGGCCGCCCGTCCAGCAGGCCCCGCCCGGCTGGATCCCGCAGGCCCCCGGTCCCGGACCCGCCTGGGGTCCGCAGCCCGTCCCCGCTCCCGCCGGGGCGACGCAGGCCCACGGGCCCACCGGTCAGCCCGCGGGGCAGGCGCCCCGGCTCGGCACCAACGGCGAACCCGCGCGGCCGCAGCGGTCCTGGACGATCCTCGCGGGGCTGGTCGCGCTCGTCGGCGTCTTCGCCGTCGCGCCGGCGACCGGTGTCGTGCTGGCCCTCGTCGGCGGCACCGTCGCGCGGACCGTCGACCGCGCCGCCGCCGGGTTGTTCCGCCGCCGCTGGGAGGCCGGACCCCGGTCCACCGACGCGCTCGCGGTCGGCGCCGCCACCCCGTGGCACGCCCTGCGCGCCGCGGTGTCGACGGTGTTCGCCGCGATCATCCCGCTGCTCGTCGGCGTGAGCGTCGTGTTCATCCTCGGCACGTTCACGCACGGGGCGCTCGGCGGGTACCAGGGCCCGTGGACGCTGGCGGCGAGCGGCCTGGCCGGAACCCTCGTGGCCTGGCACGGGCCGGGCGGGCGGTCCCTCCAGCGCGGCACGCGGACCGCGATCCGCAGCACGCTGCGGGGCGAGCGCGAGACCGGGGTGGCGATCGGCGTCCTGCTGCTCATCGCCTTCGCGGCGCTGCTCATGGTGCTGGGTGGGGGCCAGGTCGACTGGCGCCCCCTGACGCAGTCCCCGCTCGACTGGCTGAACTGACGGCCCTCAGCGCCAGGTCGCCCCGGTGCCGTCCATGGCGGTCCAGAACGGGTCGTCGGCGTCGATCTGCCCGCGCCGCACCGCCTTCCCCGTGAAGGCGGACTCGTAGACCGCGGCGACCAGTTCGAGGGTGTCGCGCGCCGCGGCGAGCGGGACGGGCGGAACCCCGCCGCCGTCGAGGGCGTCGAGCACCTCGAGGAACTGGGCCCGGTGGCTGGAGGGGACACCCTGCGGGTCGCGCGCCCACGCCGCCTCGACCGTGGCCTCGTGGCCAGGGGCGGCGGTGACCCGGAAGTCGTCGTCGCCGTAGCCGTAGAGGTGGGTGAGTTCCACCGTGGCGAACTCCAGGTCGAACCGCATGACCGTCGTCTCGCGCACGGAGACGGCGGAGTTCACGACGCTGGCCAGGCTGCCGTCGGCGAAGCGCACCGTCGCGACGGACACCTCCTCCGTCTGCGTCGGACGGGACCCGCGGGCGGCCATCGCGCTGACCTCCTCCCACGGCCCGAGGACGGCGAGCAGGACGTCCATCTGGTGGATGCCGTGGCCCATCGTGGTGCCGCCACCCTCGAGCGCGAACGTCCCGCGCCACGGGACCTGGAAGTAGGCGTCCGCGCGGTACCACTGGGTCAGGCACGTGGTGACGAGGGGACGGCCGAGGGAACCGTCCTGCACGAGTGCGCGCAGCCGCCGCACCCCTGATCCGAAGCGGTGCTGCGAGACAACGGCCACGGAACCCGACGACGCGCGCTCGGCGCCGAGGAGGCGGTCGGTCTCGGCCAGGGAGAGGGCGACGGGTTTCTCCACGACGACGGTCGCGCCGACGGCCAGCGCCTCCTCGGCGAGAGCGACGTGCGAGGACGGCGGGGTGCAGACGTGGACGAGGTCCACCGGCCCGTCGGCGAGGACCTCGGTGAGGGTGGTCGCGGTCCGCGGCACGGACCACTCCGCGGCGAACGCCGCGGCCCGGTCGGCGTCGACGTCCACCGCGGCCACGACCTCCACCCGGTCGCCCAGCGCGCGCAGCGCTCTGACGTGGGAGTGCGCGATGGCGCCCGTCCCGACGACGACGGCGCGTCGGACGGCGCGGCGGGCGGGCGGGGTGGGGGGCACCATGACGGCTCCGGCTCCTCGGGACGGCCCGGCCCGACGGCTCCCGCAGGTGCGGGGCGGACGTCGACCCGGTGGACAGCGCTTTCCCGAGGACCCTAGCGCGGGTGGGTCCCGCGGGGAACCCTCGGGTCAGGACAGCGCGGGGGTGCTCGCCCGCAGCAGGACGTCGCCCTCGACGTGCTCGAACCGCGCCGGCCCGCCGTCGGCGGAGTCGACGAGGTCGAACAGCCGGTGGCCGATGTCGGTGAGCGGCAGGCGGACCGTGGTCAGCGCGGGCGCGATGTCGCGCAGGGTCGGGATGTCGTCGAACCCGGCGACGGCGAGGTCCCGCGGCACGTCGAGACCGGCGTCGCGCGCCGCGGCGATCGCACCGACCGCCATGACGTCGTTGGCCGCGAGCAGCGCCGGCGGAGGCGCGGTCCGCCGGCGTCGCGGCCGGTCGGCGAGCAGGGCCGCCACCGCCTCGTAGGCGCCGTCGCGGGTGAAGGGACCCGACACCCGGTGCGCCGGTTCGATCCCCCGGGCGGCGAGCCCGGCGAGGAAACCCGCCGTGCGGTCCCGCGCGGTCACGAGGTTGTCGGGCCCCTGGAGCAACCAGAACTCCCGGTACCCCAGGTCCACGACGGCCTCGGTGAGCCGCCGGGCCCCGCCCTCGTTGTCGACGAGGACGCTGTCGACCCCCAGGACGTCCTGCGTGGCGGCCGCGATCTGGCCGCCGCCCGTGCGGAACGCCTCCAGCTCGGTGCGCAGGGCGTCCGTGCGTTCGGCGTCGGCCCAGCGCGAACCGGCGAGGATGACCGCGCGCACGCGCTGCCGGCGCAGCGCCGCGACGTGGGCGACCTCGCGGTCGGCGTCCCCGCGCGTCACCGACAGCGTGACGATGACGCCCGCCGCCTCGGCCGCGTCCATGACGCCCGCGGCCAGGGAGGAGAAGTACGGGTCGGAGATGTCGTGGACGACGAGCCCCACGACGTCGGACCGGCCGCGCGCCATCGCCTGCGCCTGCGCGTTCGCGCTGTAGTCCAGCCGGGCCGCGGCCGAGTGCACGCGGTCGCGCAGTGCCTCACCGACGACGCGGGTGCTGCCGTTGAGGACGCGCGAGGCGGTGGCCAGGGAGACCCCCGCCTCACGGGCGACGTCGTCCAGGGTCACCGGCCCGTCGGGGCGGGAACGCCGGGCACGTCGTCGAGGTTCAGCGCTGGCCACGGGGACATCGTGCCCTGTCGGTGCGGCCGACCGCGGCAGCGCTCAGAGGACGTCGGCGTACTCGTCCGCGTGGCGCCGCACGTGCAGCCGGACGAACGAGCACGCCGGGACGACCTTCAGCCCCCGCGCGCGGGCGTCCCGCAGGGCCGCATCGACGACCTTCGACGCCAGGCCCTGGTTCTCGTGGGCCGGGTCGACCTCGGTGTGCACCATGGCGATCGCCTCACGGTGGGCCGCGTCGTGGGGATCGCTGTGGGGGACGTAGTCGGCGAGCGCGACCACCCGCCCGTCGAGCCGTCCCTCCCAGCGGTGCGCGGTCTCGTCGTGGGTGACGACCAGGTCCTCGGCGGGGGTGCTCATGCCCGCCCCAACAGCCGTCCGCGCTCCGCCCTTCCCCGATGCCCCGGCGCTGCGCGTCGGGTGGGTGGGTGGGACAGTGGTGAGGCGCGGAAGCCGTTGCAGGACAACGGACTGCTGAGGACAGGCACACCTTCCCGGGTCGGTCCGGGGGAGAGAGGAGCGGTCGTGGCCGTGTCGCACCCGGGAGAGCCGGCGCTGCACCAGGGCGAGGTGGGGTCGCGGCTGAACTGGCTGCGGGCGGCCGTGCTCGGCGCCAACGACGGCATCGTGTCGGTCGCCGGCCTCGTCGTCGGGGTCGCCGGGGCGACGACGGACCGGTCCGTGCTGCTGACGGCAGGCGTGGCCGGGCTCGTCGCCGGCGCCCTGTCGATGGCGGCGGGCGAGTACGTCTCCGTGTCGACCCAGCGCGACACCCAGCGCGCCCTCCTGGACACCGAACGTCGCGAGCTGGCCGAGATGCCGGAGGCCGAGCTCGAGGAACTCGCGCGGATCTACGTCGCCAAGGGCCTGTCCGAACCGCTCGCGCGCCAGGTGGCCGCCGAGCTGACGGCCGGGGACGCCCTGCGCGCCCACGCCGACGCCGAACTCGGCATCGACCCCGACGAGGTCGTCAGCCCCTGGCAGGCGGCGTGGGCGTCGGCGGTCTCCTTCACCGTCGGGGCCCTCGTCCCGCTGCTGACGATCGTCCTGCTGGCGGCGAGCGTCCGCGTGGCCGCGTGCTTCGTCGCCGTCGTCCTCGCGCTCGCCGTCACCGGGGCGGTGAGCGCGCACCTCGGCGGGGCGGGGCACCGCCGGGCCACGGTGCGGACGGTGCTGGGCGGCGCGGTGGCGATGGCCGTCACGTACGGGATCGGTCACCTCGTGGGCCGGTCCGTCTAGCGCCGGGCGTCACCCGGACGGAGCACTTCCTCAGCGGGCTCCAAGCGGCGTCCGGTCAGGCTGCCCGCGTGGCAGTCATCCGGGTACCCCACGTCGACGTCCCCCTCCCGGTCGCGCGGCCGGCCTTCCGGCCCGACGTGGAGGGGTTGCGGGCCGTCGCGCTCGGGTGCGTGCTGCTGTTCCACGCCGGGGTGCCGTTCGCGCGCGGCGGGAACGTCGGGGTCGACGTGTTCTTCGTCGTCTCGGGGTTCCTCATCACCTGCCAGCTGGTGCGGGAACTGAGCGCCACCGGCCGCGTCGACCTCCCTGCGTTCTACGCGCGGCGGGCCCGGCGCATCCTGCCGAGCGCGGCCGCGGTGCTGGTCCTCACCCTGGCCGGGACCGCTCTCGTCGCGCCGGAACTCCTCGACGACACCGGCCGGGCCGCGGTCGCGTCGGCGCTGCAGGCCGCGAACTGGTGGTCGCTGTCCGCCGGCGACCTGCACGTCCCCCTGACGCACTACTGGTCCCTCGCGGTGGAGGAGCAGTTCTACCTCGGGTGGCCGGTGCTGCTCCTCCTGGCGCGCCGGCGCCCCCTCGTCGCGCTGGGGGTGCTGAGCGCGGTGTCGTACGGGGCGAGCGTCCTGCTCACGCCGGGGAACGAACTGCTCGCCTACCTCGGGACGGGAACCCGGGTGTGGCAGTTCGGGCTAGGGGCCGCCCTCGCCCTGCTCGCCCCGCGCACCGCCGAGGTCACCACGGCCCACCCGGGGATGACCTCCCGCATCCGCTGGGCCGCCGCGGGTGTCCTCGTCTCCGCCGTCGTCTGGGCGGGCTGGGTGGACTACCCCGGCTGGGCCGCCCTGGTGCCCACCCTGGCCGCTGCCCTCCTCGTCGGAGCCGGGACGAGCGATCCGGCCTCCGGCCCCGGCCGCCTCCTGCTGTGGCGGCCGGTCCGGCTCTGCGGGCGGATCTCCTACACCTGGTACCTGTGGCACGTCCCGGCGACGTTCTTCGCCGTCACGTTGTTCCCGGCGGTGGACCGGTGGCCGTTCCTCCTCCTCGTCGAGCTCCTCGCCGGCGGGCTGGCGTTCCTGACAACGGTCTTCGTCGAGGACCCGCTGCGGCGCAGCCGGTTCGTCGCCTCGACGCGGCGGGGTCTCGTCCTCGGCGGTGCCGTCACCGCGGTGTCGTTGGGGGCGGCGATGCTTGCGGTCGCGTGAACCGCCCCCGCTCAGGCGGTCTTGGGCAGGCCCGGCGGATTCACCTGCGACTGCGGCACGGCCTCGTTCGCGAGGTTCCAGCGCTTCAGCGTCGCCGCGTACTGACCGCCGGCGATGAGGTGGTCCAGGGCGGCCGCGAGCGCCTGGACGAGGCCGTCGTCCTTCTTCGTCATCGCGGCGATGTCCGCCTGGATGGTGCCACCGCCGGGGACGGTGCCGACGATCTTCGTGTCGCCGGCGACGAGGGCGTGGTAGGCGGCGGTGGGGTTCGGGCCGAAGTTCGCCTGGATGCGCCCGGACTTCAGGGCGAGGTAGGTGTCGGAGGCCTGCTGGTAGTACTGGATGGCGGCGGGCTTGCGGCCGGAGGCCTCGTTCTGCCGGTTCCACTCCAGCAGCACCTTCTCCTGGTTCGTGCCGGAGCCGACCGACACCGTGAGGCCCGCGACGTCCGCCGGGCCGGTGATCGCCGTGATCGTCGAGTCCTTCGGGACCTCCCACGCCAGCGTGTCCACGCGGTAGGAGGCGAAGTCGTACTTCTCCTTGCGTTCCTCGGTGACCGTGATGTTGGAGAACCCCACGTCGAACTGCCCGGAGTCGACCGAGAGGAAGAGGTTCTCCCAGCTCGTGGCCCGCACGTCGGGCGTGAGCCCCAGGACGCCGGCGACGAGCAGGGCGATGTCGGGTTCGATCCCGATGACGGTCTTGTCGTCGTCGGCCTTGAAGCTCAGCGGCGGGGCCCCGTTGCCGGTCGTGCCGATGACGAGGGTCCCGCGGTCCCGGATCGCCTGGGGCACCGTGGCCGCGATCTCCGGGACGGCCCGGGCGGTCACCCGTCCCGTCTGGGCGGGGCTGGTGTCGACGCCCCCGGCCGCGCCCGACGGTGCGGCCGCGGGTGCGGCGGCGGGGTCGGCGGTGCCGGTGGCGCACGCGGACACGGCCAGCGGGGTGGCGGCCAGCGACAGGAGCCAGGTACGACGGCTGATCACGGTGTTCTCCTCGGGTCTGGCCGCCCGGTGGGCAGGCCGGCAGGGCGGTCCGGCGGGCGCCGGACCGGTGGGACGGTGGGGTGGGTCAGAGCACCTTGGCCAGGAACGCCCGGGTGCGGTCGTGCCGGGGGTGGTCGAACACCTCGGCGGGGCTGCCCTCCTCCAGGACGACGCCCTCGTGCAGGAAGAGCACGCGGTCGGCCACCTCGCGGGCGAAACCGATCTCGTGGGTGACGACGACCATCGTCGTCCCGGCGGCGGCCAGGTCGCGGATCACGTCCAGCACCTCCCCGACGAGTTCGGGATCCAGGGCGGAGGTGGGTTCGTCGAAGAGGACGAGCGAGGGGCGCAGGGCGAGCGCACGGGCGATCGCGACCCGCTGCTGCTGACCACCGGACAGCCGGCGGGGGTACTCCTCGGCCTTGTCCAGCAGGCCGACCCGTTCCAGCAGCGCCCGCGCCTCGACCTCCACCTCGGCACGCCGGCGCCTCTGCGCCGAGACGGGGGCCTCGACAACGTTCTCGAGGACCGTCAGGTGCGGGAACAGGTTGAAGTGCTGGAACACGAAGCCGATGCGGGAACGCTGGCGCAGGACCTCCCGCTCGTGCAGTTCGCGCAGGTGCCGGCCGGACCGCCGGTAGCCGATGAGGTCGCCGTTCACCTCGACCAGACCCGCGTCGACCTTCTCGAGGTGGTTGATGGTGCGCAGCAGCGTCGACTTGCCCGAACCGGACGCGCCGAGCACCACGGTGACCGTGCCGGCGGCGACGGACAGGTCGATGCCGCGCAGGACCTCCAGCGCCCCGAACCTCTTGTGGACACCGGCGAGGTGCACGACGGGCGCGGCCGTGGCGGCACGGCCCGGCGTCGTGGCGAGCGTGGGGCTCATCGGGCGTCTCCGTGGCGTCGGGCGCGGGCCGCACGCGCGGTGCGGAGGAGGGTCAGGAACGGCAGCGGGGTGTCGGCGCGGGAACTGCCCCGGCCGTAGTGGCGTTCGGCGAGACACTGCAGCACCGACAGGACGGTGGTGAGGACCGTGTACCAGACGGCCGCGACCAGCAGCAGCGGGATGACCCGGCCGGTGCGGTTGTAGACGACCTGCACCTGGTAGAAGAGCTCCGGCAGCGCCATGACGTAGACGACCGAGGTCCCCTTGAGCAGGCCGATGACCTCGTTCCCGGTGGTCGGGACGATGATGCGCAGCGCCTGCGGCAACTGGATCCGCCAGAACTGCCGGGCCTGGGGGATCCCCAGCGCCGCGGCCGCCTCCCGCTGGCCGGGGTCGACGGCGAGGAAACCCGACCGCACGATCTCGGCGAAGTACGCGGCCTGGTGCAGACCGAGCCCGAGGAACGCCGCCGTCAGGGGCCCGATGAGGCTCTGGGTCGGGAACGTCCAGAACTGCGGGCCGAACGGGATGCCGAACCCGATGACCCGGTACAGGATCGCCAGGTTGTACCAGAACAGCAGCTGCAGGATCAGCGGGACCGAGCGGAAGACGCTGGTGTAGGTGAAGCTGACGACCTTCAGCAGCGGGTTGTGCGACATCCGCATGAGCGCCAGGACGGTGCCGAGGACCAGGCCGATCGCGGTGCCGACGAGGGTCAGCCGGACCGTGAGCCACATCGACTCCAGGATCGTGGCCGAGAACAGGAACTGCCCCACGGTCGGCCACTCCCACGCGGGGTTGGTGACGAGGGCGTTGACGGCCATCGCGGCGAGCACCGCGACGACGGCCGTGGCCACCCAGCGCCACGGGTGGCGGGCCGGCAGCACCGTGAGCGGTCGGGTGGGGGCGGACCGCGGAACCACCGGGGCGACGGTGACGTCCGGGACGCTGCGGGTGGTGTCGCTCATCGACGGTCTCCCTGCGGGGTGGACAGCGGGACGGGTGAGGGACCGGAGGACGCGGAGGCGGCCCGCAGGAGCTCGGCCGCGAACCGGTCGGCGCGGCGGAAGAGTTCCGCATCGGTGCCGGGGCGGGCGAACGCGGCGGCCGACGCCTCGCCGGAGACCCACGCGCCGGTGGCGAACCGTCGCGGGTGGGGGGTCCCGTCCCGGCCCACGAGACGGGCCGTGCCGTCCACGACCAGTCGGCCGTTGGACCACCGCGACCCGTCGTCGACGACCTCGTGGGCGCGGACCTCGCCGCGGTCGCGCAGCCGGCCCAGCAGGACGTCGGACGTCCACTCGAGGTCGGGCGCGGGCAGGCGGGCCTCGACCAGGGCCTGCGCGCGGACCTCGTGCGGACCGCTGCCCGAACCCGCCGTGAAGGCGGCGGCCCCCGGGGTCGGGTCCGCCTCGACGTGGACGTCGGCCCCGAGGAACCGGACGACACCAGCGCGGGCCAGGGCCGCGAGCTGCCGGAGCCGGTGCGGCGGAGGGCCGCTGGCGACGTAGCTGAAGAACCCGTGCCACCAGCCGTCGAGGTCGACCGCGCTCGACCGGGCGTTCAGTCGGCCCGCCGCGTGCAGCCCGGCCGTGACGACGTAGGCCGACAGGACGGCGGCGAGGACCGCGGCGTCGGGGGAGGACCGGGGGTCGCTGCGCCGCGCCCGGTCGTCCTCGACGTGCTGCAGGACGCGGGCGTGCACCTCCTCGCCCGACGTCCCCCACCACCCGTCGAGGGGGCGGTCGAGATCCGACGGGTCGAACCGGTCCGCGGGGTCCGGCACGGCGCGCACGACGAGTTCGTCGAGCTCGGCCGAACCCCACTCCGCGCGGGTGAACGCCTCGTCGAACTCAGCGGCGGGCACGGTCGTCCGGCCCGGGTGGGACCGGAAGAGCTCGCGGTAGTGGGCGCCCGCCATCTCGCGCGCGATGAGGGGCCAGAGGTCCGCGCGCAGGTCCAGCAGGCCGTTGCCGTGCGCCGCGTCCACCGTGCGGGGCGAGTAGAACCGGGGGAGTCCCAGGTCGGCCGGGACGGGGTACTCGATCTTGGAGCGGTAGGGGACGCCGCGCCGGGACCCGACGTGCAACCGCGGTTCGCGGCCACCGGGCCGGTAGTCCAGCCCGCCGTCCGCCCGCTCCTCGAACCGTCCACCGCGGCCCTCGGTGAGGCGCACCACGAGGTCGACGAAGGCCAGGCCCATGCCCACCACGACCACGTCGGCGCCGGGAGGCAGGACGTCGAGGTCCTGTTCGCTCGTGTACCCGGGTCGGACGTAGGCCAGGCCGTGCGTTCGGGCGAAACCGGCGGTGCGGCGTTCCCGGGGGCTGGGGCGGACGTCGAGGTGTCCCTGGGCGAGGAGCACGACGTCGACGGGGAGGGTCCCGTCGGTGCTGGTCCCGTGGTCCAGGTGCAGCACCTGGCCGCCGTCGACGGGGTCGTCGGTGAGGTCCAGCACCGTCCGGTGGTGCCGGTGCACCCGGACCCCCGCCGGGAGGGCGGACACCGTGCGGACCCAGGCGTCGGCGAAGTACCGGCTGGCCAGGCGCCGGGAGGTGAAGGAGGCCGGACCGTGGTCCAGGAGTTCCGCCTGCGCCGCGTGGTTCCCCGCCGCCTCGTGGAGCAGGTCGGCGCGGTGCTCCGCGACCCACTCGGCGAGGGAGGGACCGCGCAGGACGGGCGGGGTGAGGCCGGTGACCGACGCGTCCGGCAGGACGCTGATGTCGGCGGCGCGGGAGTTCATCCACAGCAGCGGGTCCGGGACCCGGCGCCAGACGCGGCCGGCGCCGGAGTCGAAGGGGTCCACGACGTGGACCTCGAGCTCCCGGGCGGCGTCGTGGGCGTGGGCGGAGAGGCGTTGCAGCAGGACGAGAACGCGGGGTCCGGCACCGACGATGCCGACACGGGTGGGACGGGACACGGGGGCTCCCCGGGGAGGTGCCGCAGGGCACGAGGTGGCGTCCGCGGGCGCAGCCGCGACGGACGGGGGGCTCAGCGCCCCGGGCACACCGCCGAGCTCAGACGGCAGAGGTCCACGTGTCGGCGGCGGACGAGCGGGGGCCGGGCGGCGGTGCGTGCGGTCACGGTGACTCCCATCGGTCCTGGCGGAAGCACCCGCGCCTGATCGCTCAGGGGGTTGCTGCGGCGTCGACGAGCCAGGTCTCTCGGCCGCTCTGGATGGACGGTGCGAAACTATCCCACGCAAGCCCCGGACGGCAAACCCCCGCCCGGTACCCAGCCGGAGGAACCCGATGACCAGCGAGACCACCCACCCGCAGGCCGCCACCCGCGCGAGCTGGTCGCTCGAGCCCGGTGGGGAACCCCGGGTCCACGTCCTGCA
Organism: Kineococcus sp. DHX-1; assembly: GCF_042473625.1. Taxonomy (GTDB): domain Bacteria; phylum Actinomycetota; class Actinomycetes; order Actinomycetales; family Kineococcaceae; genus Kineococcus. The sequence goes on from NZ_CP170445.1 coordinate 897,154, forward strand.
CGAGAACCCGGACTGGTTCGCGCCGTTCGAGGCGGCGTTCCGCGCCGAGGGCGTCCCGTTCCAGGAGGTGCTGCTCACCGACGGCTCGGTCGACCTCGACGCCGAACCCGCGGCTGGCGTCTACTGGTCGCGCCTGAGCGCGTCGTCGCACACCCGCGGGCACCTGCACGCCAAGGAGTTCACTCGGTCCGTCCTGGCGTGGCTCGAGGGCTGGGGTCGTCGCGTGGTGGGTGGTTCGCCCGTGGTCGAGCTCGAGGTGAGCAAGGTGCGGCAGCACGCCCTGCTGCGGCGCAGCGGCATCGACGTCCCGCGCACGCTCGCGGTGTTCGGGCGCGAGGACCTGGTGCGCCGGGCGCAGGAACTGCCCGTCCCGTTCATCACCAAGCACAACCAGGGCGGCAAGGGACTGGGGGTGCGGCGGTTCGACTCCCACGAGGAGTTCGCGGCGTACGTGACGTCCCCGGAGTTCGAGGAACCGGTCGACGGCGTCACGCTGCTGCAGGAGTTCCTGCGGACCAGCGAGCCGTTCATCACGCGCGCCGAGTTCGTCGGCGGCCGGTTCGTCTACGCGGTCCGCGTCGACACCTCCGCCGGGAGCTTCGAGCTGTGCCCGGCCGACGCGTGCGAGGTTCCCGGGACGGGGGTCGAACCGTTCGTCCTGCGGCCGGAGGTGACCGCCGACACCCCGGTGGTCCGCCGGTGCGCCGAGATGCTGCGGTCGGCCGGGCTGGAGGTCGCCGGGGTCGAGTTCGCCGAGACGTCCGACGGCCGCACCGTGGTGTACGACGTCAACACCAACACGAACTACAACCCAGCGGTGGAGGCGGTCGCCCCGGAGTCGGCCCCCGGGGCGATCGCCCGTCACCTCGGCGGACTGCTGCGCGCCGAGCAGTTCCGCCGTCCCGCGCCAGGTCGGTGAGGGGGTCAGCGCCGGGTGAGCGGAGCCCGCAGGCCGAGGTGCTCGCGCAGCGTCGTCCCGGCGTACTCCGTCGGGTAGGCGCCGCGGTCCTGGAGCGCGGGCACGAGCTGGTCGACGATCTCGTCGAGGCCGCTGGGCACCAGGTACGGGGTGACGTTGAAGCCGTCGCTGGCGCCCGAGCGCACCCAGTGCGTGAGCTCGTCGGCCAGCTGCGGGGCCGTGCCGGCGAAACCCCGCTCGGAGGAGTGGTGCAGCACGAGTTCTCGCAGGGAGAACTTCCCCTCCTCGGCCTCGGCGCGCCACCGCTGGGCCAGCGCCACCGCGTCGGCGCCGGTCCGGTGCGCCCCGCGGGTCCCGTCGACGACGGAGATGACGGGGTCGTGCGCGGGCAGCGGGCCGTCCGGGTCGAGGTGGGAGAGGTCCTCGCCCCAGACCTGCCCCACGAGGGACAGGGCGGTGGCCGGGGTGACCTGCTGCTCCAGGACCCAGCGCGCCTTCTCCTCCACCTCCGCCGCGGTGTCGGCCACGACGATCTGCGTGCCGGGCAGCACGAGGACGTCGCCCTCGGGGCGTCCGGCCGCGACGGTCCGCCGGCGGATGTCGTCGGCGAACTCGAGGGCGTCCGCGTGGTCCGTGCCGTGCCGGGAGAAGACGACGTCCGCCGTCCTCGCCGCGAAGTCGCGGCCGGCGGGGGAGTCCCCCGCCTGGAAGAGGACCGGGTGCTGCTGCGGGCTGCGCGGGACGGTCGGGGTGAACTCGACGTCGAAGAACCCGTCCTGGACCCGGACGGGTGTGAACCGCTCGCCGTCCCAGCTGTCCCAGACCCGTTGCGCCGTGCGGACGAACCGTTCGGCCCGCTCGTAGCGGTCGGCGTGGTCGAGGTGTCCACCACGGCGAAAGTTCTCACCCGTCCAGGCGTTGTCGGTCGTCACCACGTTCCACGCGGCCCGTCCGCCGGAGAGGGCGTCGAGCGAGGCGAGCCGCCGGGCCAGGTCGGCGGGGTCGTTGTACGTCGTGTTCTGCGTCGCCACGAGGCCGATGTGCGTCGTCAGACCGGCGAGGGTCGCCAGCTCGGTGAGGGCGTCGGGGCGGCCGACGACGTCGAGGTCGTGGATCCTCCCGCGCTGCTCGCGCAGCCGCAGGCCCTCCCCGAGGAAGAACGCGTCGAACAGCCCGCGCTCGGCGGTGCGGACGAGCTGCACGAACGTGGAGTGCGCCATCTGCGACCCGCTGCCGGGATCGGACCAGATCGTGCTGTGGTTCACGCCCTGGAAGAAGACGCCGAAGTGGACGACGGCGTCGGGGAAGCGCAGGTCACCGTTGGACGGGGTGGTCATCGCGGATCTCCTCCGGTGCTCACGAGGGCGGGGCCGGTGGTGAACCGGTTGGCGGGGCGTTCGAGCCCGAGGGTGCTGCGCAACGTGGCGCCCGGCAGCGGGGGCTGCAGGACGCGGGCAGCTCGCAGCGCCGGGAAGGTGGTGCGCAGGAGGGCGCGGAGGTCCTCGTCGAGGACGGCCGCGTGCAACCGGACCCCGTCGACCACCCCGGTGAGGTCGGTGAGCCAGGCGGCCAGCGCCTGACCGGGACCCGCCCAGCGGATCCGGCCCCGGTCCGGAGCGGGTGTCGAGGCGTCCAGCGCCGCGAGCCGGTCGGCCGCGGCGTGCGCGTCGGTGTCGAGGACGACCTCGACGTCGAGGACGACGAGCGGGCCGGCGGGGGAGCGTCGCGCGCCGGCGTCCCCGCTGAGCACGACGTCCGCGGTGCGGCGGTCGGTCCGGTGCGTCAGGTCGTCCTCCCGGACCACGACGACGGCCTGACCCTGGGGGGAGCGCGGCACGGTCAGCGGTCCCTTCACCGACCAGCGGCCGGTGTCGACGTCCACGTGGTGCAACCGGTCGCGGTCGACGTAGCGGCCGGTGGCGACGTCGCGGACGACGGCGTCGTCCTCCCAGGAGTCCCAGAGGGCCCGGACCGCGTGCACCACGTCCGCGAGCTCGCCGGCCGGGTCCTGCGCGACGGGCAGGTCGACGCTGCGGGCCACGGCGGCGGAAGACGTCGTGGCGATCCACCCGGCGCGGCCGGCGCTGGAGTGGTCGAGCGAGGCGATCTGCGCCGCCACGTGGAACGGCTCGGAGTAGGTGGTGGCCGCCACGGGCAGCAGCCCGACGGCCTCCGTCGTCCCGGCCAGGAAGGCCGCGCGCTGGACCGCGTCGAGGTGCCCGACGGGGTTGCGGGGGTCGGGCAGCGGTGAGTCCTCGAACGTCAGTCCCGTCAGCCCCTGGGCCTGGGCGGTGACCGCGAACCCGCGCAGCCGGCCGGGGGAGAAGACCTCGTCGGGGGTGCTGCGCGACCAGCGCCAGGCGGCGGGGTGCCACCCCCCTCCGTCGACGTCCAGGAACAGGTGCAGGGGGGTGGTCACGGGGTCTCCCGGGGTGCGTGGTGGACGGAGTGGCGGAGGACCTCCCGGGGCCGTCGCGCGTGTGCGACAGTGGGGCACCCGAGAGCGGAGGTGTGGGGTGCTGCGACAGGTGTGGGCGCGATGGTGCGCTGCCGCAACCAGTTTGGGCTCGATCGTCGTGCAGGGTCTCGCCCTGGCCGGGCACGGCCAGTGGGGGTTCCCGTGGTCGCCGGCCGACCTCCACGACGCCCGCCACGACTCCGCCGACGGTCCGGCGCACGACCGTGGCCCGGGCCTGGAACCCGGTCCGGGTGAGCTGAGCTGGACCGAGTTCGAGGCCGAGCTGCACGAGGTGCTCGCGCAGGAGGCGCCCCGGACGGGCGAGGGGCCCCGCCCGAGCAGCGAACCGCTGGCCTGAGGGAGGTCACCGCCGCGGCCCGGCAGAGAGGAAGGACCCGGGTGCCGGGCGCGGATCGGACAGCGGGGCCCAGTGCCCGTCGACGACCCCGTAGTCCAGCTCCGGGCCCCCCGTGACGAGCCGCCGGAGCGCGGTCAGCAGCCGGTCGACCTCGGCGGACGTGGTGCCCACACCCGTCGAGACGCGCAGGCCGCCGTCGGACAGTCCCAGGGCGTCCGCGAAGCGGTGGGCGCAGAACCGGCCGTCGCGCACGCCGATGCCGTGCTCGGCGGACAGGTAGGCCGCGACCTCGGAGACGGAGCGCCCCGGCACGGTGCAGGTCACGACCCCCACGGCGTCCCGGGGACGGGGCCGGACGACCTCGATGCCGGGCAGCGCCTCCAGGCCGTCCACCAGCCGCGTGCGCAGCGCCTCCTCGTGGTCCTCCAGCGCCCCCGGCGGCAGGCCGGCGAGCGTCGTGCACGCCTGCGCCAGGGCCACCGCGCCGACGACGTTCGGGGACCCCGCCTCGTGCCGGTCCGGGCCGGTGGCCCACCGCACGCCGTCGTGCCGGACGTCGAGCGTCGCGCCCCCGCCGGCCAGGTAGGGCTCGGCGGCGTCCAGCCAGTCGCGGCGGCCGACGAGCGCCCCGCTGCCGAAGGGCGCGTAGACCTTGTGCCCGGACAGCGCGAGGTAGTCGATCCCGTCCCGCCCCACGTCGACCCGCCGGTGCGGCAGGAGCTGCGCCCCGTCCACCGCGATCCGTGCCCCCGCCTCGTGCGCCGCGCGGGCCAGCCGTCGCAGCGGCAGCACCTCCCCGGTGACGTTGGACGCGCCCGCGACGGCGAGCAGCGCGTACCGGCCGGTCGCCAGCTCGGCCTGGAGCAGGGCGGTCGTCTCCTCGGCGTCGGCGCCGCCGGCCACCACCGTCGTGCGGGCGGACCGTTGCCAGGGCAGCAGGTTGGCGTGGTGCTCCACGTCGGCGACGAGCACGCGTCCTCCGGCCGGGACGGCGCGGGAGAGCAGGTCGAGGGCGTCCGTGGTGCTGCGGGTGAGGACGACGAGGTCGTCGGCGCGCGCCCCCACGAAGGCGCCGACGTCCGCGCGCGCCTGCTCGAACAGCGCCGTGGAGACCCGTGAGAGCCAGCCCGCGCCGCGGTGCACGCTCGCGTAGTGCGGCAGCACCTGCGCGACCCGCTCGGCCACGGCGACGAGGGCCGGGGCGCTGGCGGCGTTGTCGAGGTTGGCGTAGGTCGTCGAACCCCCCGTCGCGAGCGGCACGAGGGTGTCGGCCCCCACGACGGGCAGCAGGGCCTCGACGGCGCCGGCGGGCCCGGGACAGTGCGGACGGGTGGGGGACAGGGTGCTGGTGCTCACGCAGGAACTCCTGGGGGAGGGGACCCTACCGGGAGGACCGGGTCACCCCGGTGAGGTCCGCGCTTGCCGGCTCCACCACGGAACCGGCCAGGTCGTCACCCGGGGCACCCCACCGCGGAGGAGGGTTGCCGGCCAGCGAGCCGGGGCCTGTCGCTGGCGCTCATGACCTGTGCAGGAGCCTGCCACGAGGAGCCCGACCGATCAACATCGGCGCGCCGCGAACTCCCCTCGAGCCCGTCCTGGGCCACCCGGGTGGTCGTCCGGGAAACCCAGCCGATCCCTGGGGAACCACTTGTGGAGGCCGCGCGGACCGCCCTACAGTCGGTGAACACCATCCAGAGCGGCCGAGAGTCCTGGCTCGACGACGCCGCAGCAACCCCCCGAGCCCGGGCGAGGGTGCTAACGCCAGGCCGATGGAGCACGTGATGAGCAGCACCCCTGTCGACCCGTTCCCGCGTCCCGGCGCAGGACCGGCCCGATGACCCTCGCGCCCCTCGTCGCCGGTGCGGCGGGGCGGCCGACCCTGAGTTTCGAACTCTTCCCGCCCCGTTCCCCGGACGGCCGGGACGCTCTGTGGCGCAGGCTGTCCGACCTGCTGGCGACGCAGCCGGACTTCGTGTCCGTCACGTTCGGGGCGGCCGGTGCGACGCGCGGACCGAGCCGGGACCTGCTGGCCCACGTCCTGAGTTCGACGGCCGTGCCCGCGATGGCGCACCTGACGTGCGTGGGTTCCTCCCGCCGCGAGGTCGTCGACCTGGCCTGCGAGTTCTTCGACGCCGGCGTCCGCAACGTCCTCGCCCTGCGCGGGGACCCGCCGGCGGGCGCGGGGACGGGGGAGTTCCGTCCGCACCCCGACGGCGTCCCGACGGCCCGCGACCTCGTCGAACTCCTCCAGGTCGCCGACCGGCGGCGCCTCGCGCTGCGGGGTGGGCGTCTCCCCGTCGACGTCCCCCCGCTCAGCCTCGCCGTCGCCGCGTTCCCGCGGGACCGCGACGGGCACGAACTCGCGGTCCTGCGCGCCAAGCAGGACGCCGGTGCGCAGTTCGCCGTGTGCCAGGTCGGGTGGTCCGCCCGGGAGTACGCGACGTTCGTCGAACGCGCCCGGGCCGCCGGCGTCACCATCCCGCTCCTGCCCGGCCTCGCGGTGACCCACGAGGTGCGGCGGCTGGAACGGATCGGTGAGCTCACGGGTGTGCCCGCCCCGCGGGCCCTGCTCGCGGCCCTGGAGACCGACGACGTCCGGGTCCGCCGCCGGGCGGCGACGGCCTTCACCTCCGGACTGGCGCGCGACCTGCTCGCCGCCGGTGCCCCCGGTCTGCACCTCTACACCTTCAACGCGGTCGAGCCCGTCCTCGACCTGCTCGACCACCTGCTCGACCACCTGCGCAACCCCACGAACCTGCCCCGTCCCGCCGAACGCCGCGTCCGCGCGGTAGGAGGAGCCCCCCGATGAGCCAGCACTCGACCACCGACCAGCCGACGTGGACCGCGACCGTCCTCGGCTACCCCCGCATCGGCCCCGACCGCGAGACGAAGAAGGCCCTGGAGGCGCTGTGGGCCGGGCGCGCCGACCTGGCCGCGACGGAGGCGTCCCTGGCGGCCGTGCGGGCGGCGACCGTCCGGCGGTTGAACGCGCTGGGCCTGCCCGCGCACGACGCGTCCATCCCCTCCGCGTTCTCGGCCTACGACCAGGTCCTCGACACCGCCGTCGCCGTGGGGGCGGTGCCCGACCGCTTCACCGACCTCGTCGCGGCCGACGGACGGGTGGACCTGGAGGCCTACTCGACCATCGCCCGGGGACGCGGTGCGCTGGCGCCGCTGGAGATGACGAAGTGGTTCGACACGAACTACCACTACCTCGTCCCCGAGATCGGGCCCGGGACGTCGTTCCGGTTCGCCGACGACCGCGGGGTCCGGGAGTTCTCCGAGGCGCTGGCCGACGGGTTCCTCACCCGCCCGGTCGTCGTGGGGCCGGTCACGTTCCTGCTGCTGGCCAAGGCCGCCGACGACGCCCCGGAGGGTTTCGCGCCGATCAGCCGGCTCGAGGACCTGCTCGCCGCGTACGAGGGTCTGCTGGCCGCCTACGCCGCGGCGGGGGCCACCTGGGTCCAGCTCGACGAACCCGGCCTCGTGAGCGACTCCGCGACGGCCGGGGTCGACGGCCTGACCGACCTGGTGCGCGGGGCCTACGAGCGGCTCGCCGCGGTGCCCGGTCGCCCGCGGTTGCTGGTGGCCACGCCGTACGGGGACGCGCAGGAGCACCTCGGGGCGCTGAGCGCGGTGGAGGGGATCGCGCTCGACCTCGTCGAGGGTTCCGTGCCCACGGACCCGGCCGTCCTGGCGGGCAAGACGGTCGTCGGCGGCGTCGTGGACGGGCACAACGTCTGGCGCGGGGACCTCGAGCAGGCGCGGGAGACGTTGCGCCGGCTCCAGGGGTCCGCCCGCAACGTCGTCCCGGGCACCTCGACCTCGTTGCTCCACGTGCCGCACGACGTGTCCCGCGAGAGCGCGCTGCCCGAGCGGCTGCGCAGCTGGCTGGCCTTTGCCGACCAGAAGGTGGCCGAGGTGGTCCTGCTGGGCCGGGCCCTGGCCGAACCGGGCGACGCCGGTGTGACCGCGGAACTGGCTGCCTCGGCCGCGGCCCGGGCCGACCGCCTCGGTGCTCCCGGCGTGGTGCGCCCGCAGGTGCGCGACCGGCTCGCCGCGCTGACCCCGGACGCGTTCCGGCGCAGCGACTACGCCGTGCGCCGGGCGGCGCAGGAGGAGGCCCTGGGGCTGCCGCTGCTGCCGACGACCACGATCGGGTCCTTCCCGCAGACGCCGGAGATCCGCCGGGCGCGCTCCGCGTGGAGCCGGGGCGAGCTCGCGCAGGAGGGGTACGAGGCGTTCCTGCGCGCCGAGGTCGACCGCGTCGTGCAGTTGCAGGAGGAACTGGGCCTCGACGTGCTCGTCCACGGGGAACCGGAGCGCAACGACATGGTCCAGTACTTCGCCGAGCAGCTCGACGGGTTCGCGGTGACGGAGCACGGCTGGGTGCAGTCCTACGGTTCGCGCGGGGTCCGTCCCCCGGTCCTGTGGGGAGACGTGACGCGGCCCGCACCCGTCACGGTGCCGTGGAGCACCTACACGGCGAGCCGCACGGCAAAACCCGTGAAGGGCATGCTGACGGGCCCGGTGACGATTCTCGCGTGGTCGTTCGTCCGCGACGACCAGCCGTTGGGGGACACCGCGAACCAGGTCGCCCTCGCCCTCCGCGACGAGGTCGCCGACCTCGAGGCGGCCGGCATCGGGATCGTGCAGGTGGACGAACCCGCGCTGCGGGAACTGCTGCCGCTGCGCACGGCCGACCAGGCGGCGTACCTCGACTGGTCCGTCGCCGCGTTCCGGCTGGCCACGGCGGGGGCGGCCGACGCGACGCAGGTCCACACGCACCTGTGCTACTCCGAGTTCGGGGAGGTGATCGAGGCCATCGACGGTCTCGACGCCGACGTCACGAGCATCGAGGCGGCGCGGTCGCGGATGGAGGTGCTCGAGGACATCGCCCGGGCGGGTTTCGCCCGCGGCATCGGTCCCGGGGTCTACGACATCCACTCCCCGCGCGTCCCGTCCGTGGAGGAGGTCGCCGGGCTGCTCCGGTCGGCCGTCGGCTCGGTGCCCGCCCGCCAGGTCTGGGTGAACCCCGACTGCGGGCTCAAGACGCGGGGGTACGCCGAGACGACGGAGTCGCTGCGCAACCTCGTCGAGGCGGCGCGGACCGTGCGGGCCGAACTCCCCGTGGGAACCCCCGTCGCCGGCTGAGGTCCCGCACGACGGAACCCCTCCACCCCCGACGGGGGCGGAGGGGTTCCGTCGTTCCCGGGAGGACGTCGCAGGAACTCCGCGGTTGAGTTCCGGCACGGTTCCCCGTAGAGTTCCTGGTGCAACCATCCAGAGCGGCTGAGAGACCTGGCTCCGCGACGCCGCAGCAACCCCCCGGACTCGGGCGCGGGTGCTTCCGCCAGGAACGATGGAGGAGTTCTCGTGGACCGCACCTCGCACGTCGCCGTCCTCCGCCGCGTCGTCGACTTCTGCCTGACTGGTTCCTCCGGCTGTCGCTGACCTGCCTCTCGACGCCGGGAGCCGTTCCCGTGCGTCCGTGCGCCGTCCTGCGTGACGCGTGCACCCCTTCGCCGTTCCCCAGCCTGGAGTCCCCTTGCGCACCCGCACGCCGCTGTCCGCACTCACCGTCGCCACGCTCCTCGCCCTCACCGCCTGCGGTGGCGGCAGCCGGAGCAGCTCCGAGGAGTCCGCCGACGCCACCCCGGTCAAGGGTGGGAACCTGACGTTCGCCATCTCGGTCGACTCCGGGTGCATCGACCCGCAGCAGGTCGCCAACAACGACGCCCTGAACATCGGCCGCCAGCTCGTGGACTCCCTCACGGTGCAGGACCTCGACGGGAAGATCCAGCCGTGGCTGGCCGAGACGTGGGACGTCAGCCCGGACGCGAAGACCTTCACCTTCCACCTGCGGGACGGAGCGACGTTCTCCGACGGCAGCCCCGTCGACTCGGCCGCGGTGGAGGCCAACCTGGACGGGATCGTCGCGCTGGGAGCCAAGGCGTCCCTCGGCTCGACCTACCTGCAGGGCTACACGGGGACGCAGACCCCGGACGCGCGGACAGCTGTCGTGACGTTCGCCCAGCCCAGCGCGCAGTTCCTCCAGGCCACCTCCACCATGAGCCTCGGCCTCCTGTCGGTGCCGACGACCACGGCGGACCCGGCGACGCGGTGCGACGGAACGACTCTGGTCGGGTCCGGCCCGTTCACCGTCCGCAGCTACGCCAACGGTTCCAAGACCGTGCTGGAGAAGCGCGCCGGGTACGACTGGGCGCCGACCGGGTCCGAGCACCAGGGGGAGGCCTACCTCGACACCATCACCTACGAGGTCGTCCCCGAGGCCAGCGTGCGCACGGGGTCGTTGCAGTCGAAGCAGATCGACGCGACGACCGGCATCGCCTCGCAGGACCTGCCGCAGTTCGACGGCAACGGGTTCTGGACCCAGCGCCGCGCCAACCCGGGCATCCCGTACAACCTCTTCCCCAACGAGTCGCGCCCGATCTTCTCCGACGAGAGGGTCCGACAGGCGTTCTCGAAGGCCGTCGACCGCACGACCCTCGCCAGCATCCTGAACCCCGGTGACGTCGCCGTGAGTTCGGCACTGTCGGCCTCCACCCCGTCGGCGCCCGACGACTCCGCCGACCTCGCGCTCGACGTGGCGGGGGCCAACCGGCTGCTCGACGAGGCCGGCTGGGTCAAGGGCGCGGACGGGATCCGGGCCAAGGACGGACGGAAGCTCACGGTCACGGTGACGTTCTGGCAGCCCACGACCGCGGTGCTGGAGCTCGTCCAGCAGCAGGAGCGCGCGGTCGGCATCGACCTGCAGCTCAAGCAGGGCACCACCGCCGAGACCACGGCCCTGCAGAACTCCGGCGACTACGACGTCCTGTTCTACAACCTGACCCGGTCCGACCCGGACGTGCTGCGGACGATCTTCTCGACCGAGACGCGCAACGTGAACCACCGGGCGCACGGCCAGGTCGACGACCTGCTGACGCAGCAGGCCGCGACGACGGACGCCGCCCAGCGGGCCCAGCTCGTGGCCCAGGCCTCGAAGCTGCTCGTCGACGAGGCGCACTCGATCCCGCTCATCGAGCTGTCGACCGTCATCGCCGCGAGCGACGACGTGCACGACCTGCAGTTCGAAGGGTCGTCGCGACTGTGGTTCCACGACGCCTGGAAGCAGGCGTGAGCGCCGTGACGAGGGAAGGGGCCCGGTCGTGACGGGTTACGTCGCCCGCCGGCTCGGGCAGGCGGTCGTCGTCCTGTGGGCGGCGTACACCGTGACGTTCGTGGTCCTGTACCTGCTCCCGAGCGACCCGGTCGAGATCATGCTCGCCGGTGGGCAGGGCGGTGAGCAGTCCACCGTGGACCCGGCTCAGGTCGCGGCCCTGCGGCACGAGTACGGCCTGGACCAACCGTTGCCCGTGCAGTACCTGCACGCGTTGTGGAAGACGCTGCACCTGGACTTCGGGGGTTCGATCCAGAACGGGGCGCCGGTCACGACCCTCATCGGGGATGCCCTGCCGCAGACCGCGGTCCTCGCCACGTCCGCCCTCGCCGTCGCGCTGGTCCTCGGGGTCGGGATCGCGTTCCTGTCCACGTGGGTCCGGTGGTCCTGGGTGCGCACGCTGCTGCTGGCCCTGCCCCCGCTGGGCGTCTCGCTGCCGACGTTCTGGGTCGGCCTGCTGCTCATCCAGTTCTTCTCGTTCCGGATCTCGATCTTCCCGGCCCTGGGCAACGAGGGCCTCGCCAGCCTCGTGCTGCCGTCTATGACGCTCGCCGTCCCGGTCTCGGCGTCGATCGCGCAGGTGCTGGCCCGCGGGCTGCGCACCGCGCTCGCCGAACCGTACGTCGAGACGGCCCGCGCCAAGGGCGCCTCCCGGGCCCGGGTCCACCTGCGCCACGCGTTCCGCAACGCCACGATCCCGGCGCTGACCATCGTGGGGGTCATCGTGGGGAACCTGCTGGCCGGTGCCGTGGTGGTGGAGACCGTCTTCTCCCGCGTCGGCATCGGGCGGTTGACCGTCACCGCCGTCAACGGGCAGGACATCCCCCTCGTGCAGGGACTGGTCCTGCTGGCGGCCGCGGTCTTCGTCGCCACCAACCTCGTCGTGGACCTGCTGTACCCGGTCGTCGATCCGCGCATCCGCGTCGTCGGGGTGCCGCGTCGTCCGGGCGCCGGCACCAGGACCCTCGTGGGGAGCGCGTCGTGAGCACCGGAGTGGGCAGGGGGGCGCCCGAAGACGTCCTCGACGTCCTCGACATCGGGGAGCGCTACCGGGCGGCGGCGAGGGGGGCCGCGGGGCCGCGTCGCAGACGGCCGACGTGGGCCCGGCGACCGGACCTGCTGCTCGCAGCCCTGGTGGTCCTCCTGGTGCTGGCCTGGTCGGTGGTCCCGACGTTGTTCACGTCCCAGAGCCCCGTCGACGGGGTGCCTGCGGACCGGTTGCAGGGTCCGTCGGCAGCGCACCTGTTCGGCACCGACCACCTGGGCCGCGACCTGTTCTCCCGGGTGGTCCACGGGTCCCGGCTCACGTTGCAGGCCACCGTGCTCGCCGTCCTCATCGGCCTCGTGGTGGGGACCCTCGTCGGCCTGTTCTCCGGTTTCGTGCGCGGGGTCGTCGACGACGTCCTGATGCGCACCATGGACGTCCTGCTGTCCATCCCCGCCCTGCTCTTGTCGATGGCGCTCATCACTGCCCTCGGCTTCGGAACGGTCAAGGTCGCGATCGCCGTCGGGATCGGGACGGTCGCGAACTTCGCGCGCGTCATGCGCTCGGAGGTGCTCAAGGTCAGCTCGGCCGTGTACGTCGAGGCGGCCCGGGCCAGCGGGGTGCGGACGACGGGTGTGCTGTTCCGGCACGTCCTGCCGAACGCGGCCGGGCCGGTGCTGGCCCTGTCCGCACTGGAGTTCGGGGTCGCCGTGCTCGCGGTGTCCGCACTGAGCTTCCTCGGTTTCGGCGCACCACCCCCGGCGCCCGAGTGGGGTTCGCTCGTCGCGGGCGGCCGGGACTACCTCGCGACCTCGTGGTGGCTGACGACGTTGCCCGGGGTGGTGGTGGCGGCGGTCGTGCTGTCCGCCAACCGCATCGCTCGGGCACTTGAGAGGGGTACGGCGTGAACGAGGCACTCCTGAGCGTGCGGGACCTGACGATCTCCTACGGGTCTCGGGAGGTGGTGCACGGGGTCTCCTTCGACGTCCACCCCGGGGAGGTCGTGGCCGTCGTCGGGGAGTCGGGGTCCGGCAAGAGCACGACCGCGCACGCCGTCGTGGGGCTGCTGAGCGGCTCGGGAACCGTGGACGCGGGATCCGTGCTGTTCGAGGGGGACGAACTCGTGGGCCTGGGCGAGAGGGGGTGGCGCTCGGTGCGCGGGGCCCGGATCGGCCTGGTCCCGCAGGACCCCACGCTGTCGCTGAACCCCGTCCAGCGGATCGGGGAGCAGGTGGCGGAGGTGTTGCGCATCCACGGCCTGGCCACGGGGGCGGCCGCCCGGTCGCGAGCGGTCGAGCTCCTCACCGCGGCGGGCCTGCCGGACGCGGCCGTGCGCGCCAGGCAGTACCCGACGGAACTGTCCGGAGGCATGCGGCAGCGGGTCCTCATCGCCATCGGGCTGGCCGCCGGACCCCGGTTGCTGGTGGCGGACGAACCGACGAGCGCCCTCGACGTCACGGTGCAGCGGCAGGTGCTGGACCACCTGGAGTCGCTCACCCGGGACGCGGGGACGGCGGTGCTGTTCATCACGCACGACCTGGCGGTGGCCGCCGACCGCGCCTCCCGGGTCGTCGTCATGTCGCAGGGCGAGGTCGTCGAGGTCGGGACCGCGCACCAGGTCCTGACCGAACCCCAGCACGCGTACACGCAGTCGCTGCTCGCAGCCGCCCCCAGCCTGCACAGCGCGCGGATCCTGGCCGTCCCGCGCGAGCGGACCGCCCCGCCGGCGCCCCGTTCGCCCGAGCCCCTCGTGCAGGTGCAGTCGCTGGTCAAGGAATTCCCTCTCCCCGGTCGGGGCAACGTGCAGACCGCCGTGTCCGACGTGAGCTTCGACATCGGCCGCGGCGAGACCGTCGGGCTGGTCGGCGAGTCGGGGTCGGGCAAGACGACGACGGCCCGCCTCGTCCTGGGGCTGGAGCGGCCCACCTCCGGACAGGTGCGCTTCGACGGCGTCGAGACGGCGGGTCTCGAGGGATCGGCCTGGCGAGACCTGCGCCGTCGCGTGCAGCTCGTCTACCAGAACCCCTACGCCTCCCTCGACCCGCGCATCGCCGTCGGCGAGACGATCTCCGAACCCTTGCGGGCCTTCGGGGTCGGTGACCGGGCCAGCCGCCGGAGAAGGGCGCTGACGCTGCTCGACCAGGTCCGGCTGCCCTCCGACGTCCTGGGGCGGCGGCCCGCCGAGCTGTCGGGCGGCCAGCGGCAACGGGTCGCCATCGCCCGCGCGCTGGCGCTGGAACCGGAGTTCGTCGTCTGCGACGAACCCGTCTCCGCCCTCGACGTGTCGGTGCAGGCGCAGGTCCTGGAGCTGCTCGTGCAACTGCAGGCCGACCACGGGCTGAGCTACCTGTTCATCTCCCACGACCTGTCCGTGGTCCGGCAGATCAGCGACAAGGTCGGGGTCATGCGCCGCGGGGAACTCGTGGAGTTCGCCCCCGCGCGGGACGTCTTCACGCACCCCCAGCACGAGTACACCGTGGAACTGCTCGAGGCCATCCCGGGCCGCCGGGCCCTGGAGGACGTGACGTGACCGCAGAACCTGCCGAGCTCGTCCTCCGTGCGGTGAGCACCGCCGACCCGCTGGCGAAGCCGCTGTTCGACGACCTCGCCCGCGAGTACGGCACCCGCTACGGCGGGACGGTCGAGCAGGTCCGGCAGGAGCTGGAGCGGTACCCGGCGCAGGAGTTCGCCGAGCCCCACGGGGTGCTCCTGCTGCTCCTGGAGGACGGGACCGCCATCGCCGGCGGCGCCTACCGCCGCTACGACGAGCGGACCGCGGAGCTCAAGCGCATCTGGACGCACCCCGCTCACCGCCGACGGGGCCTGGCGCGACGGGTGCTGGCCGAGCTGGAACGGCGTGCGGTGGTGAACGGCTACGAGTCGCTGTACCTGACGACGGGTCCGCGCCAGCCCGAGGCCAAGCACCTCTACCTGACCTCCGGCTACGTCCCGCAGTTCGACCTCGACGTCGACCCCGAGACGATCGGCCCCCTGGCGTTCGTGAAGGAGCTGAGCACCCGGTCAGGGGTGCACGGGGCCTCCTCGTCGTAGCGCCACCCGTGGCGCTGCGAAGCCCGTCGCCGTCCGCGAACCGGGTCACCGTGGTGTGCCCGCAGTGGCTCGCCCACGTCGTCCACCCTCGATCCACCACCAAGAGGCCCCCGTGAGCACTCCGCAACGACTGCTGCCCGACTCCCGCCGGTCGCGTCTGTCCACGACCCCCGACGACGACCGGTTGCGTCGTCGCGGCCTCCTGGAGGAGGGGGTGGAGCGGCCGGTCGGGGCACTGCTGCCCGAGGGGGCGCTGGAGGCTCCGGGACCGATCGCGCTGCGCGCCGACCTCCCCGTGGGCGCGGCGATCGAGCAGGCCGTTGCCGAGGGGGCGCTGGGCCGCACCCCCCTGGCGGTCGTGCAGCCCCGTCAGGGAGCTCGACGTCCCCACGCGCTCGGCGACCTCCTGGGTGCCACGACCCTCGCCGGTCTCCGCCGGCTGGTCCGCGACGACCCCGAGGTCGCCGCGACCGCGCTGCGCGAGGTGGCCGACCCACCGCTGCCGCAGGTCGGTGTGGGCCAGGACGTCGACGAGGCGTGGGAGGCGTTGGGTCCGGCTCCCGCGGCGTGGGTCCTGGTGGCCGGTCGCGTCGCCGGCTGGGTCCGTCGTGCCCGGCTCGAGCAGTTCTGCACCTCCGGTGCCCGAGGTGCCGCTCAGTCGGTCGTGGGCAACCCGGGCGGGTTGACCTCGGACGTCGTCACGGCCTCGTCGGCGAGGTTCCAGCGCTCGAGGGTCGTGCCGTAGGCGCCGCTGGAGATGAGGTGGTTCAGCGCGTCGGCCAGGGCCTGAGTCCGTTGCCCTTCTTCGTCGTGGCCGCGATGTCGGCGACGACGGTGCCGCCACCGGGGACGGTTCCGACGATCTTCGTGTCGCCGGAGACCAGCGCGTGGTGGGCCGCGGTCGGGTTGGGGCCGAAGTTCGCCTCGATGCGGCCGGACTCCAGTGCCAGGTAGGTGTCGGAGCCCTGCTGGTATTACTGGATCGTCGCTTCCTCGCGGCCGGCGGCCTTGTTCTGCTCGTTCCAGTCCAGCAGGACCTTCTCCTGGTTGGTACCCGAACCGACCGAGACGGTGAGCCCGGCGATGTCCTGGGGCGCCTCGAGACGTGGTCTCGGAGTCCTGGCGACCTCCCAGGCGAGGGTGTCGACGCGGTAGGAGGCGAAGTCGTACTTCTCCTTGCGCTCCTTGGTGACGGTGATGTTGGAGAACCCGACGTCGTACTGACCGGAGTCCATCGACAGGAACAGGTTCTCCCAGCTGGTGGGGCCTGGATGTCGGGTGTGACACCCAGGACTCCGGCGACGAGCAGGGCGATGTCGGGTTCGATCCCGATGACGGTCTTGTCGTCGTCGGCCTCGCAGCTCGCCGGCGCTCTCGACCTGAGGAGGGACCCCCACGGGCACCGGACCGACATCACGGACCCGCTCCTGGTGGAGCTCCCGACCGGTTGTCCGTGACGTGGTCGGGCCCCGACCGCACCGGTCGGGGCCCGAGGAGGTCCCAGCGCGTCCCGACGGTTTCAGCCGCCGCCCATGCCGGTCTCGGCGACTCCGCGCACCAGCCAGCGCTGCAGCACGAGGAACACCAGCAGCACGGGCACCAGCGAGAGCAGAGCCGCAGCGAACAACCCGGAGTAGTCGAACGTCTGGGCCGTGAGGAACGACGACAGGTACACCTGCACCGTCACCGCGCCCGACCCGCCGCCGGCGACGACGAGGGGCCACAGGAACGCGTTCCAGGACCCGACGAAGCCCAGGACCGTCAGCGCGGAGGCGAACGCCAAGGTGTTCGGGACGACGATGCGGCGGAACACCCCGAAGTAGCCCAGGCCGTCCAGGCGCCCGGCCTCCTCGAGCTCCTTGGGGAAGTTGAGGAAGAACTGGCGGAACAGGAAGACGTTGAACGCGCTGAACAGGCCTGGGATCACGAGCCCGCGCAGCGAGTCCACCCAGCCCAGCTTCGCCACGATGAGGAAGTTCGGCAGGAACGTCGTCGCGGCGGGGATGAGCAGGACCACGATGGTCGCCGAGAACAGCGGCCCGGCGGCCCGGTTGGGGATGCGGGCCATCGCGTACCCGGCCATCGCGGCCAGGACGATCTGCCCGCCCGTCAGGACGACAGCCATGACGGCCGTGTTGAGCATGGCCCGCGGGAACGTCGGGTCGTCCAGCACCCGGGAGAACGACGACCAGTCGGGGTCCGAGGGCCACAGCACGAACGTCCGGCTCGCGATGTCGGCGGCGGGGGAGACCGCCGTCTTGACCATGATGTAGAAGGGCAGCAGGAACAGCAGCGCCACCAGCGTGACGGCCGCGTAGCGGGCGACGTTCGCCCCCGTGCGGGCCGCCTGGCGCTTGCCCGTCCCCGCCGCGCGGGGGACCGGTCGGGTCAGTTGCGCGGTGCTCACGCGGACACCCCTCCCCGGCGCCGGCGGGGCGCCTTCGTGCGGTCCTCCGCGGCGGAGAACCCGAAGAACTTGGTCTGCAGCAGGGCCACCACCACCATGATCGCGGTGAGGATGAGCGCGCCGGCCGAGCCGAGCCCGAAGTCGCGCTGGGCGCCCAGGGCCACGTTGTAGAGGTAGACCAGGGGCGGACGCGTCGACGGGTTGGTCGGTACGAGGTTGATGAACTCGTCGAACGCCTGGAAGGCGGCGACGAGCAGGAGCAGCAGGACCGCCGCCACCGTCGGCCGCAGTTGCGGCCAGGTGATGTACCGGAACCGGCGGAAGCCCGCGGAGACGCCGTCCAGCATGGCGGCCTCGTAGAGCACCGGCGGGATGCGCTGCAGCCCGGCGAGGAACAGGACCATGTAGAACCCGACCTGCAGCCACAGGCGGACGGTGATGAGCACGATCCACCAGTACGGCGAACTGCCGAGCCAGGAGACCGGGGCGATGCCGAAGACGCCCAGTGCGCTGTTCGCCACCCCCGAGGGCAGGCCCGAGAACAGGGCGAGCTTCCAGACCAGCGACCCGACGACGTAGGAGCACGCCACGGGCAGGAACAGCGCGGACCGGTAGAACGCCTGGAACCGCGGCAGGCCGTTGACGAGCACGGCGAGGCCGAGGGACACCGCCATGGTCACGGGCACGATGAACAGCGCGTAGACGAAGAACGTCACGAGGCTGTTGGTGAACGCGTCGTCGGTGAGGAAGTGGGCGAAGTTGCCCAGTCCGACGAAGCGCGTCGGCGTCAGCGTCCCGCGCGCCTCGAAGAAGCTCAGGCCCGTGCTCCACACGATCGGGACCACGGTGAACACGACCAGGCCGACGAGGAAGGGGGTGACGAACACCCAGAACGCCAGCCGGCTGCCCTTGACGGTGCTCGTCCGGCCTCGGGTGCCCGACCCCGGGGGGCGGGACGGGGCCGGCGACGTGCCGCCCCGTCCCGGCGCGGACGCGGTGCTGCTGCTCACGACGCGAGGGAGTCGAGGGTCTGCTGGCAGGTCTTCTGCGCGGCCGCCAGTTCGGTGGCCACGTCGGCCCCGTTCGTGAGCATGCGGGTCGCCGCGTCGGTGAGCGCCGTCCCCATGGCGGGGGCCCAGAACGGCCCGGCGGTGTAGCCCCACTTGCTCGTGAGGTCGACGACCTGCTTGGCCAGACCCTCCTGGAGCTCGGTCGTCGCTTCCGCGGTGGCCGTCTTCGGCGGCACGTGGAACCCGAAGCCGACGGCGAACTTCTTCTGGAACTCCGCGTCGTCGACCCACTGGGCCTTGGCCAGGGCCTTGGCGGCGTCCAGGTTCGACGCCTTCGCCGCGACCTGCTCGTTCCACTGGGACACGAGCACGGCCTGCTTGCCCGAGCCCCCGACCTGAGGCACCGCCATGACGCCGAGGTCGTCACCGAGGGCCTTCTCCATCGCCGGCAGCGCCCACATGCCCTGCCAGGTGATGGCGGCCAGGCCGGCGTTGAACGACGTCGGGTCGGTCCAGTCGGTGGGGGAGCCGGTGAGCATCGCCCCGTCCTTGTAGGCCTTCTGAAGCGCGGTCAGCCCGGCCACGACCTCGGGGGTGTTGAACGTGACCGTCTTGTTGTCCTCGCTGAGGAAACCGGGGCCGGCCGCGACGGCGATGGCCTGGGAGAACACGCCCGCGCCGCCGTCGTTGCCGAAGAACAGGCCCTTCTGGTTGCCGCCGGTCAGCTCGGTGCCGGCCTGCAGCAGCTCGTCGAACGTCGTGGGGACGGCGATGCCGGCCTTCTGCAGCATGCTCGGGCGGTACCACAGGAGCTGCGGGTCGGTGATCATGGGGATGCCCCAGATCTTGCCGTCGATCGTGACGGGCTTGAGGGCGACCTCGCTGAACTGGTCCTTGATCGGGTCCATGACGTCGCTGAGGTCGGCGTACAGCCCCTTGCGGGCCGAGGCCGGGTCGATCGCGTTGTTCTCGAAGACGTCGACGCCGCTGCCGGACAGCAGGCGGGAGGACAGCTTCGAGGCGTAGTCGCCCAGCGTCCACTGGACCGAGACGGAGGCCCCCTTGTAGCTCTTCGCCCAGTCGGTCACCGCCTGCTGGACGCCCTCTTCGCCGTACTGGTGGTACCACTGCGACAGCGAGGTGCCGCCGCCCCCGCCACCACCCCCGGTGCCGCCGTCGTTGCTGCCGCACGCGCTGAGGGCCAGCGTCGTCGCCCCCGCACCGAAGCCGGCCAGCAGGGCCCGTCGGGAGAACCGGGAGGAGGTGGGCGCCATGTCGTGCTCCTTCGCGAGGGCGCGTCCGGCGACGCGCGGTGTCGGGACGGTCCTCGGCGACCGCCCTCGTCGGCCCCCGGCGACTGCGCCGGAAACCTCTGTCGGTGATGTTAGCGCGAACAGAGACCCCGTCAACCGGCGGCGCGGATCGTCACCGAACCGCTACGCTTCCGGCGTCCCCGGCCCGCGGTGCGCCGTCCCGCGAGCGGCCGCTCGAGCCCGGGGGACGGACGAGGAAGGGGCCGGCATGTCCGGTGAGGTGCTGCAGGCGACGCCGCCGCCGCGTCGCAACCCGTCGCTGGCCGACGTGGCCAAGGTCGCCGGGGTCTCGTCGCAGACGGTCTCCCGCGTCGTCAACGGGCACGGCAACGTCGTCGCCGCGACGCGCGAACGCGTCCTGGAGGCCCTGCAGGCCGTGGGCTACCGGCCCAACGCCGCCGCCCGGGCCCTGGCCACCGGTCGCTCCCGCGCCCTGGGCGTCCTGACCTTCTCGGTGTCCCGCCTCGGTGACGTCCGGTCCCTGTCCGGCATCTCGGCGGCGGCCTCCCGGGCGGGGTATTCCATCAGCCTGCTGAGCCTGAGCGAGGCGACGCGGACCGGGGTGGACGCCGGCATCGCCCACCTGACGGGCCAGGACGTGGACGGTCTCGTCATCATCGAGGCCGAGGTGCTGGACTCGCCCGTGTTCGCCGTCCCCGCCTCCGTCCCGCTCGTCGTCACCGATGCCGTTGCCTCGCAGCGCTACCCGAACGTCGACACCGACCAGGCGGCGGGCGCCGCCCTCGCCGTCGACCACCTGCTGCGGCTCGGGCACCGCACCGTGCACCACGTGAGCGGCCCCGGTTCCTCCCGGGCGGCCCGGGAGCGGCAGCGCTCCTGGGAGACGACGCTGCGGGCCCAGGGCCGGCCCGTGCCCCCGGCCCACGCGGGGGACTGGACGTCGGCGTCGGGGTACCGCATCGGACGGGTCCTGGCCCACCGGCCGCCGGGGGAGGTGAGCGCCGTCTTCAGCGCCAACGACCAGATGGCGCTGGGCGTGCTGCGGGCCTTCCACGAGGCCGGGGTGGACGTGCCCGGGGACGTGTCGGTGGTCGGGTTCGACGACACCGCCGAGGCGGGGGACTTCTGGCCCCCGCTCACGACGGTCCGGCAGGACTTCGAGGGCGTCGGCGAGCTGTGCGTGTCGTTGCTCCTCGACCAGATCCAGCACCCCGGCCCCGTCTCGACGCGGACGCACCGGGTTCCCGTGCAGCTCGTCGTGCGGGCCTCGACCGCCCCGCCGCGCGCCTGACGGGGACCGGTCGGGTGGCGTGAACCGTGTTCGCGCGAACATCCGAGGCGGTAGCGTGCCGTCCGTGACGCTCGCTCCCGCCACCCACCCCCTCGAGGTGGGACCCGACGGCTTCCTGCGCGACGGCCGGCCGCACCTGCTGCTGTCCGGCG
This sequence comes from Kineococcus sp. DHX-1, assembly GCF_042473625.1. Taxonomy (GTDB): domain Bacteria; phylum Actinomycetota; class Actinomycetes; order Actinomycetales; family Kineococcaceae; genus Kineococcus. The sequence continues at coordinate 918,242 of NZ_CP170445.1, forward strand.
CCCTGCACTACTTCCGCGTGCACCCGGCGCAGTGGGCCGACCGGCTCGCCAAGGCCGCGGCGCTCGGCCTCAACACCGTCGAGACCTACGTGCCCTGGAACCTGCACGCACCGCGGCGCGGGGAGTTCCGGACCGACGGCGCCTGCGACCTCGGCGGGTTCCTCGACGCCGTCGCGGCCGCCGGCCTCGACGCCGTCGTCCGCCCCGGGCCGTACATCTGCGCCGAGTGGGACAACGGGGGCCTGCCCGTCTGGCTGACGCGCTCCGGCGTCCGGGTCCGCACCGACGACGCCGGGTACCTCGAGGCGGTCGACGAGTTCCTCGCCGCCGTCTACGACGTCGTCCGCCCGCGGCAGGCCGACCGCGGTGGCCCCGTCGTGCTCGTGCAGGTCGAGAACGAGTACGGCGCCTACCCGACGGGCACGGACGCGACGGCGCGCGCCGCGCACCTGCGCCACCTCGTCGACGTGACCCGGTCCGCGGGCATCACCGTCCCGCTCACCACCGTCGACCAGCCGACCGACGAGATGCTCGCGGCGGGAACCCTGCCCGACCTCCTCACGACCGGGTCGTTCGGCGGCCGCGCGGCCGAACGCCTCGAGACCCTGCGCCGCCACCAGCCCGACGGGCCGCTGGTCTGCTCGGAGTTCTGGATCGGGTGGTTCGACCACTGGGGTTCGCACCACGGGACGACGTCCGTGGCCGAGGCCACCGCAGAACTGGAGGCGATGCTCTCGCGCAGCGCCGGGGTGAACGTCTACATGTTCCACGGCGGGACGAACTTCGGGTTCACCAACGGCGCGAACGACAAGGGGACCTACCAGCCCACGATCACCTCCTACGACTACGACGCCCTGCTCGACGAGGCGGGCCGGCCGACGGCGAAGTACCTCGCGTTCCGCGACGTGCTGTCCCGCTACGCCCCTGCCCCTCCGCCGGCGCTGGACACCGCGCCCGCCGCTCCGGCCCCCGTGCTCCGCTCCCGGTTCTCCGCCGCCCGGCCGTTGACCGGGTTGCCCCCGGGGCCGGAACTGCCCTGGACCGGGACGGAACCCCCCGTCCTGGACGACCTGGAGATCGGTTCGGGTGAGGTCGTCCGGATCGCCTGGGTCAGCGGGACCTCCTGCGGCTCAGCGGGTCCGACGCTGCTCGAGGTCGGGGAGGTCCGCGACCGCGTGACCGTGCTGCTCGACGGCGTCCGCCTCGGGACGCTGTTCCGGGAGCACCACGACCGAACGCTCGTGCTGCCCGCGCACCCGGCGGGGGCCCGCGTCGACCTGCTCGTCGAGGACGCCGGGCGCGTGAACTACGGCGACCGCCTCGGGGAGACGAAGGGGATCGTCGGACCGCTGCTCGTCGCGGGGGAACCGCTGCGCGACGCCGTCGTGCGCCCCGTCGACCACGAGGGGCTGCCCGCGCTCGTCGTCCCCGGCGACGGGACCCTGGACCGGCTCGTCGGCCCCGTCCTCGCGGCGGCGGAACTCCAGGTCGACGACCCCGCAGACCTCTTCCTGGACACGGCGTCGTGGGGGCGCGGCGTCGCGTGGTTCAACGGTTTCGCGCTGGGCCGGTACTGGCGGCACGGTCCGCAGCGCAGCCTCTACGTCCCCGGCCCCGTCGTCCGCGCCGGCCGGAACGTGGTCACCGTGCTGGAGTTCGACGGCGCCCCGGACGCGGTCGTCGCGACCCTGCCCGACCTCGCCCTGGGCCACACGGAGGCGTGAGCCGGCTCACCAGGCCCAGGGACGCACCTCGACCTCCTCGGCGCTCAGGTGCACCTCGTGGAACTCCGCCCGCACCGTCAGGGAGCCCATCCCGCGGTGCAGCACGAGGGCCGTCCGGCCGTCGAAGGTGTCGAACAGCATGCCGTGGCCCGCGTCGCCGCCGACGAGCACCTCGCGCTGCTCCCACGGGCCGGTGAGGTCGCCGGACCGGGACAGCGCCCAGGTCTGCACGTACTCCGCGCCCTGCGCCCGGTAGGACGACCACAGGCAGGCCAGCGCGCCACCGGGGAGCCGGCGCAGCTGGGGCCCGTCGGTGACGTAGGGCGCCAGCGACGTCGCGCCGGGCGTCCGCACGGCCTGCCAGGACGCCTCGGACCCGCGGAACAGGTGGACGGGTGCGCCGGCCGCCCCCGACAGGTCCGGCTGCAGCGGAACGGCTTCGACCGTCCCGTCGAGCAGCTGCACCCACTCGTGGGCGTAGACCATCCACGGAGAACCGTCCCGGTCGGTCGCGAGCGTCCCGTCGAGCGTCATGAACTCCGCGGGCGGTACCGGACCGGTGGGGTCGACGAGCGTGAACGGGCCGTCGGGGTCGTCGGCGACGGCGACCACGGTGCCCCGCGCGGCCGGGTCCAGCCGCCAGCGGGCGTCGGCGGACTGCAGGCGGAACTCCGTCCCACCCTGCCGCACGAGCGGGAGCGCGGTGGCGGGCTGGTGCAGCGTCGTCATGAGGTGGTACCGGCCGCGCCAGAGGTGCACCTCCGGTGCCCACGGCGAGCACGTGGGGTCGGCCCACGCGCCGTCCGGGACCGAGAACACGCGCCGCGGCGCCGACCAGGTGCGCAGGTCGCGGCTGTGCCGCACCTCGACGCCGGCCGGGTCGCCCGCCACGCCCTGGTACAGGCGGTACGTGCCGTCGTGCGCGACGGGCAGGACGAACGGGTCGTGCACGGGCAGCGCGTCGAGGGACACCCGCAGGTCGTCGTCGGCCATCCGCCGACCCTAGCCCGGGGCCGAGCGGGTGGTCCCGTGGAGCCGTGCGGGTGAGGCGGGCTGGAGGCGAGGGCCGGACGGTTCGACACCTGTGGTGTGCAGCAACAGAGTCGAGCCATCGCGTCGTGGTGGCGCCAGGTCAGCCCCGCGCTCCGCGAGGAGCTCGTGACGCTCGGCCCGGGGGACCTCCTCCCGGGCCACCTCACCGACGACCTGCGCTCCTTCGGCGTCCAGGTCGCCGACGTCGCCGTGGCCCTCGAGCTGCACGGTCACACCTACTGCGTGCACGCCCAGCCCCCCGCCCTCAGCGCCTTCCTGGCGGCCGCCCGGGTGTGGGAGGAGGGGTGGCGCGACGGGTGAGCAGCGCCCGTCCCACGACACCGAGGAGGAGCACGAGCAGTCCGGTGACGACGGCGTGCGCCGGCAGCGTCAGGACGAGGGCGACGCACCCGAGCGCCCCCACCACCGGCAGCGCCCGGGGGTAACGCCGGCGGTCGGGGGCCTGGCGCCACGCCGCGACGTTCGCGACGAGGTAGTAGACGAGCACCCCGAACGAGGAGAACCCGATCGCCGTCCGCAGGTCGACGGTGAGCACGAGGGCCAGGACAACGGCCCCGACGGCCAGTTCCGCCCGGTGCGGCACGGCGGAGCGGGGGTGCACCGCGGCGAGCCACCGGGGCAGGTCGCCGTGGCGGGCCATCGCCAGGGCGGTGCGGCCGACCCCGGCGACGAGGGCCAGGAGCACGCCGAGGGCGGCGGCCGCGGCCCCGACGCGCACGACGGGGCCGGTCCACGGCCAGCCGGCGGTCGCCGCGGCTGCGGCCAGGGGGGCCGACCGGTCCGCGAGCGCCGCCGGACCGAGCGCGGTCAGCGCGGCCGCGCCGACGACGGCGTAGACCACGACGGCGGCGGCCAGGGCGGTGGTGACGGCGCGCGGGATCGTCCGTCCGGGGTCGCGCACCTCCTCGCCGAGCGTCGCCACCCGGGCGTAGCCGGCGAAGGCGAAGAAGAGCAGACCGGCCCCCTGCAGCACGCCGAGGACGTCGGGCGCGGTGAGGGGCTCCGTGGGAGCGCCCGGTCCGGAGACCGCCGCGACGACCACGACGGTCAGCGCCAGCGACGTCACCACGAGCAGCACGCGCGTCAGCCGGGCCGTGCGCGTGATCCCGCCCAGGTTCACGGCCGTCAGGGCCACGACGGCGGCCGCGGCGCACGGGCGCTCCCAGCCGGCCGGTGCGGCGTAGGCGGCGACGGTGCTCGCCACTGCCGCGCAGCTCGCCGTCTTGCCCACGACGAAGCCCCACCCGGCGACGAAGCCCCACCACGGCCCCAGCTCCTCCCGCCCGGAGAGGTAGACGCCTCCCGAGAGCGGGTGCGCCGCAGCGAGTTGCGCAGTCGACGTCGCGTTGCACCAGGCCACGACGGCCGCGACGAGGAGCGAGAGGAGCACCCACGGACCCGCGGCCGCCGTCGCCGGTCCGAAGGCGGCGAAGACACCCGCGCCGAGCATGGAGCCCAGGCCCAGCCAGACCGCGTCGCCGAGGCCGAGGCGGCGCGCGAGGGCGGGGTGCGGGGGCAGGGCCACGGGTGCTTCCTCCGGTGGGGCGGGTCCGCGGGGCGGCAGGGGGCGGACCGCGTGCGGCAGGACGCTAGCGGCCCCGCGGGGACGGACCGGTCCCGGCCCGCAGGAGCTCCTCGGCGTCGGCGCGCGAGAGCCGCACGTCGACCACGAGCGGCAGGTCCCCGGCCGTCGCCTCAGCCACCGCCCCGGCGATCTCGGACGGGCGGCGGACCTCGACGACGTCGACGGGCCGCCCGGACCGCGTCCGGGGTGGGGGTCCCTCCGTCACCTCGCCGCTGCACGTGCACACGACGAGGACGCGACCCTCGCGGGCGACGGCGTCGCGACCGCCCTCGCCCGTGCCCTGGACGTCGACGAGCAGACGCGGACCGGCCGGGGCGGCGGACCGGCCGGCGGCGACGACCGCGCCGGTGAGCTCGACCTCGTCGTACCTGGGTGAAGCACTCGCTCAGGTGCTGCGCGAGGGCCTGGCTGAGGGCGTCGAGCCGAGCGGGTCGTGGGGGAGGGGTGTCCACGGTGGGCTCCTGGAGCGGGCGGGGCAGCCGCGCTTCGACTCGTCCGGACGCTACCGCCGCGTTCGACGGTGCGCGCGTCGCCCGTCCGGGGGACGTGCGGGCCCCTCCGGATGCGCGGTGGCGCGGGGGGCGGGACCGTGTGCACCGGCACACGGGTCTGCCACGGGCGGGCTCGGGCCAGGAGGTCGACCGTCCAGGAGGGACAACGGCAGTGGTGGTGCGGACAGGCCCGACGTGGGCCCGCCCAGGAGGACGGCCGTGAGCGCTCCGCGGACCCCCGACGACGACCGTGCGGTCCGCCGCGCCGCTCTGCTCGCGGCACGGCACGCGGCGTGGGTGCGACGGCGGGCGCGCGGCTTCCAGCCGCGCCGGCTCCCGCTGGTGCCGCGACCGACGACCTCACGTCCGACCCCGCGCACGCCACCGGAGGACTGAACCGCCCCGGGTCCTCAGAGTTCGGTGCGGCTCGCGACCACGTCACCGACGTGCACGTGGACGACCACGTGCTCGGTCGGCGGGCTGAGCGTGCCGAGGACCTCGACCAGCGCCGTCGCGATCGCCGAGTGGGCGGCCTGACCCGCCGTCGGCAGGTGCGTTCCGAACAAGGCCGTCACCTCGACGGTGACACCGCTCAGCACGGCGTCCTCGCCGGTCGCGCAGTGCACCGCCGTCACCGCGACGTCGTGCACGGTGGCCACGGCCTGACGCAGGGCGACCACCAGGACGTCCGTCGCGACGAGGTAGTCCCCGAGGTCGTGCCGTCCCCGCACGGGGGCAGAGGGGCGGTGGGCGCGACGGGCGAGCGAGAGCAGGTCCCCCCGGACCGCCGTCCAGCCGTCGGGGGTGTGGCGGCGCAGGGCCGCGGTCGCGGCGGCGAGGACGTCGAGGCCGTCCTCGCGTCGTCGTCCGGCCACGTCCCACCTCCACTCGCCCTCGGTCCCGGACCCGGACGCCGGTGTCGTCCGGACGTCCTCTCGGGTCCTGGAGCAAGTGTCGCAGGCTCTTCCCAGGGCGCGCCCTGCCGTCTGAGCCTCCTGTGCGGACCGTGTGATGCAGGTCACTGCGACTGTGCCGTGACCTTTCCGGGTGACGGCACTCCACCTCCTGTGCAGGCACTCGTCCCGGCCTCCACGCGGTGGCCGGACCACCCGAGGAGGAGACGTGGACGCACCGACCGGCGACCGGCGACCGCCTCCACTTCCTGAGCGGGGGCTGGACGTGGCGGACCTCGCCGACGCGCTGTCGCTCGCCGTGAGCGCCGTCCCCGGGGTCTCCCACCTCAACGCGGGTGCCCTGGAGGAGATCGGCACCTACCTGCCGGGCCGACGGGTCGCCGGGGTGCGCGTCCCGCACGACGGCGGTGTCCCCACGGGGCCGGTCGAGGTGCACGTGGTCGTCGCTCCCGGCTTCGCCGTGCCACGGACGGCCCGGGAGGTGCACGACACCGTCGCCCGGGAGCTGGCGGGACGGGCCGTCCGCACTCCGGTCCTGGTCCACGTCGACGACGTCGGCGGTGGTCGTCGTCAGGCGGGCCCCGGGGAACCGACGAGGGCGTGGCGGGACGGTGTCTGGTGAGAGCGGGGCGAGGTGAGGACCGGTGGGCGAGCAGCGGACGGTGGTCTGACGTGGAACGGCACGGGAACGGCGGCCCGCTCGACGCGACCGACCGGCGGCTCGTGGCCCTCCTGCGCGACGGGGCGAGCGGGAGCGAGGCGGCGGTGCAGCTGGGCCTCAGCGCCCGGCAGGTCGCGACCCGGCTGAGCGACCTGCGGGACCGCTGGGGCGTCACCAGCACCCGCCGGCTCCTGGACCTCCTGGACGACGACGCTCCCCGCGACCCGACGGGCCCGGCCTGAGGTCTCGTCCTTCCGGCACCCCAGCCGCCCCAGGCGCCCCGCACGTCACCCACGATGCGCCGCCGGCCGGGAAGATGAGCGAAACCGGCGACAGAGAGTGACTATCTAGAACAGAATGAGGTCCGGCGGGTGGTACTCGCCGCTGCGGCGGTCCCACCCGGTGACCCGCTCGACCGGGAGGGGGCAGCGTGGACGAGACGGCTCGTGTCCCCGCCCCTCCCACGAGGTCCCCACCGCCCCTGCCCCGGCCGGCCCGACCACACCGGGACGACGCCGTGCGCGCGGCCGAGCAGCTGACGGCCGACGCGACCCGCACCGCCACCGCCCGGAGGCTGCAGTCGGCGACCGCACGTCCCGACCTCGACGGGCTCGCGGCCGTGGCGGCGCGGCTCGTCGGGGCGTCCTCGGGGCGCATCTCGCTGCTGGCCGACGGGCCGACGGTCGTCGGCGTCAGCGGGCCCCAACCCGTCGTCACCGGGACGACCCCGGCGGAGGCGCTCGCCCTCACCGTCTGCTCGCAGACCGCCGCGGCCGCCCGCCCGCTCGTCATCCCCGACACCCACCTCGACCTGCGCGTCGCCCAGCTCCCGGCCGTGCGCGACGGGGACGTCGGCTCCTACCTGGGGGCGCCCCTGGCCACCCGGGACGGCCGGGTCGTCGGTGCCCTGTGCGTCTTCGACCCCGTCGCCCGCGCCTGGGAGGCCGGGGACGCCTCGCTGCTGCAGCACCTGGCCGACGCCGCGAGCGCAGAGCTCGAGCTCGCCGTCGTCGGCGAGGCCGCGGCGGGGTCCTCCGTCGTGGAGGCCGCCGTCGTGTCGGCGGGCGTCGGGACCTTCGACCTGCAGGTGGCCACCGGCCGGGTGGTCTGGGACGAGCAGACGCTGGCCCTGTTCGGCCTGACCCGCGAGGAGTTCACCGACGAGGTGGACTTCGCGATCGACCGCATCCACCCCGACGACCGCGGCACCGTGCGCGCCGACCTGGCCGTCGCCGTGGCGACCGGCGCCTACACCTCCACCTACCGGGTCGTGCTGCCGGACGGGACGACCCGCTGGATGGAGGCGCGCGGACGTGTCCTGCGCGACGGGGCCGGGGGCCCGGAGCGGCTGGTCGGGACGGTCCTGGACGTCACGGCCCAGCACCGCGTCGTCGAGCGCATCGCCGGGGCGCTGGAGGGGATGGCGGTCGGCTACGTGGCGGCCGAGCGCGACGGGCGGGTCGTGCACGTCAACGCGGCCGCAGAGGCGCTGTCCGGCACCTCCCGCGTGGACCTCGTGGGGCGCCCTGTCGTCCACCTCTTCGCCGGCGACCTCGTCGCCGGCGACCCCACTGCGACCGACGTCCTCGAGGACCTCGTCCGCCGGGCGCAGCGCGACGGTGAGGCGGTCGCGGACGTCACCCGCCCCGGACCGCCGCAGCGGTGGGTCGAGCTGCGCGCCGTGGCCGAGGGTGACGGGCTGGCCGTCTACCTCGTCGACACCACGGCCCGTCGAGCGGCCGTCCGGGCGGTCGAGCGCCTGGGCACGCGGGCGGCCCTGCTGGCCGAGGTCACCGCGGTCTTCACCGGACCCGACGCCACCGACGACCCCGACGTCGCCGCCCAGCGGCTGGCCGAGCTCCTCGTCCCGGCCCTCGGGGACTGGTCGGTCGTGACCCTCGTCGACGACGGTGACGACGGGGACGTGAGCGCCGAGCACGCGGTGAACACCCCCGTCCGCTCCGTCCCGCACCCCTCCGACCTGCGGCGCGGACTGCGGGACGTGGGCCGCTGGCACCGCGACCCCGAGCGGGTCCCCCTCGTCGTGCGCTACACCGAGCACCGCCTGCCCGACCTCACGGACGACGCCTTCCTGTGGCGGGCGTTGCGGGAGGACCGGCCGTTGCGGGTCGCCGACGCCACCGCGGCCGTCTCGGCCGTGCTCACCCCGGAGGGGACCGCCCGGTGCGTGCTGGCCGAGCTCGCCCCCACCTCGGCGCTGGTGCTCCCGCTGCGGGGCCGCGGACGGACGGTCGGTCTGCTGAGCCTGTTCCAGGGGCCGGACCGGGCGCCGCTGGACGACGAGGACGTCGAGACCGTCGTCGAGCTCGCGGCCCGGGCCGGGCTCGCGCTGGAGTCCGCACGCCTGCACCGCCGCCAGCGGCGCTTCGCCGAGGCGCTGCAGCGTTCCCTGCTCACCGACCCGCCCGCACCGGCCCACGCCGACGTCGTCGTGCGGTACGTGCCGTCCGCGCGGACGGCGCAGGTCGGGGGCGACTGGTACGACGCCGTGGAGCAGCCCAGCGGCACGGTCCTCGTCATCGGGGACGTCGTCGGCCACGACACCCGGGCGGCGACCGTCATGGCCCAGGTGCGGACGGTCGTGCGGACCCTGGCGGCCGTCGGCGACGACCCGCCCGCCGACGTGCTGGCCCGCGCCGACCGCGTCGTCGTCTCCTCTCAGCCCGACGTCACCGCCAGCGTCCTCGCCGTCCGGCTCGAGGACGTCCCCGGCGGCGGGACGGGCACGCGACTGCGCTGGTCCTCCGCCGGGCACCCGCCGGCGCTCGTCCTCACGCCCACCGGCGCGGTGGAGGCCCTGGAGGCCCCCGAGGCCGACCTGCTGCTGGGCGTCGACCCGGCCGCGGCGCGGTACGACCACGTCGTGGACCTGCCCGCCGGCAGCACCGTCCTGCTCCACACCGACGGTCTCGTCGAACGACGGGACGCCTCCCTCGACGAGGGGTTCGCCGCCCTGGCTGCCGCCGTGGCCGCGGTCGCCGCCGAGCACCCGTCGGACCTGGGCGCCCTCGTCGACGGGGTGCTGGCCAGGACGCTGGACGCCGAGGCGGCCGACGACGTCGCCGTCCTCGCGATCCGGCTGCGCCCGCGGGTCTGAGGCCCGTCCGGGCGGGCTGTCAGGACAGGGCCAGCGACCCCGCGGCGAGGACGAGGCCCACGGCCGCTCCCACCACGACCTGCGCGACGGTGTGCGCGCCGAGCCGGACGCGGGCCGCGGCGACGAGCGGGACGGCCAGCAGCGCGGGGGCCGTCGCGGGGACCAGGCCCACGAGCACGACGGCGGACGCCGCGACGACCATCGCGTGCAGCGAGATCTTCCAGGACCGGGAGACCACGACGCCGACGACGGCGCAGGCCGCCATGAGGCCGAGGAACACCAGCGACGACGTCGCCCCGTCGAGCAGGACCAGCAGGACGGCGGTCACCGCCGTCAGCCCGGCGACCATCGCGAGCAGCGGCGGCCGGTCCTCGCGCCGCGGCACGTGCAGCGAGGCGTACCGGCCGCGGCGGACCCCGACGAGCACCACGGCGACGGGGACGACCGCGCACAGGACGGTGACGAGCAGACCCGAGAGGGCGCCGCGCCAGGCCGGCGTCGTCGTCAGCGTCGAGACCAGGACGGGCATCACGGCGGCCAGCCACCAGGGCGCCAGCACCTCGCTCGTCACGTGCGCCCAGCGCGGGGAACCGTCGGGGCCCACGGGTGCTCCAGGGGATGAGGTGCGTCACGTCGGCCGGGCGGAGTTGGGGAAGAGCGGCGGAAACACCAGCGGCGCAGCCACCGGAGTGACTGCGCCGCAGGTCGTTCAGAAGTGCGCCACCATGGACTCGAACCATGAACCCGCTGATTAAGAGTCAGCTGCTCTGCCAATTGAGCTAGTAGCGCTTGCGAGAAGAACGTTAGCAGACCTGCACCGGAGCGACGAAATCCGGCCCCCGGGGGGAACGAGAGGGGGCGTGCCCCCCGGGGGACCGGACCGTGGACGGACGGGGCCCCAGGTCAGCCCTGGTTCCACCACTCGTCGTCGGGCAGGCCCTCGGCGGCCAGCAGTTCCGCGGAGTGCGGACCGTCCGGCGAGGCCATGTCCATGATCAGGGACAGCGGGATGTGCTCGGAGAGCATCTCCATCACCGGTTCGGTGGCGCCGTCGGCGACCGGCGTCTTCTCCTGCGTCATGCATCCTCCCGAGGAACTCGACCACCCCCTCACGTGCAGGGGATGCACAGAAGGTCGTCCTGCGAGGCACGTTCCTTGAGACGGGTCGAGCGGGTGGGCCCGTCCGGCGCAGCGGCGGGCCCCGCCGTCACCGGCTGCGCACGACAGCGCCCGCGCCGTTGCTCCCGGTGGGTGCGGCCGGGACCCCCAGCCGCTCCACGGCGTCGCGCCGCACCGCGACGACGACCGCGATCCGCCGTCGCCGGCGGCGGGCGGCCGAGGCGTCGAGCGGGTAGCGGGTCAGCACCGGGGCGGTCATGGCCCGACCGTAGGCGCGGGCCCCGGCCGGGCACATCGGCCCGGGGCGGGACCTGGGCATCACCCCCAGGGACGACACCGAGCCGGCGTCCACCAGCCGTTCAGGGTGGACGCGGGGTGCACCACCGCGCACAGTGGTTCGATGCAGGACGTCGGAGCCTGGGGGATCGACCTCACCATGCCGCAGTCGTTGCTGCTGGCCCTGCACCTGCGGGACGCCGCCGGCCTCGCCCCTCCGACGTCCCCGGTGCTGCCGGACCTGCCCCCGCTGGACCCGCCGGTGCAGCGCCTGCACGTCGAGGCAGGTCTGGAGGCCGCGTCGCGGCAGTGGGCCGACTGGTGGGTCGAGCGCTTCCCCGGCGGCGCCGACGCGCTGACGTCGATCCTGCCGCCGCGCTACCCCGGGCTGCGGGGGCGCACCGAGCTGCGGGGCATCGCCGAGCTCGGGATGGACGACGCCGTCGCCTGGTGCGCCCGGGTCCGTGAGATCGAGAAGCGCGTCATCGCCCGCTCGCCCAGCGCGCTGTTCGAGACCAACCTCGTCAGCGGCGTCGAGCGGGAGCTCGGCTGGCGCATCCGGCCGTTCGACCTGCGGATCCTCGTCCTGCCCGTCGCGGGCGCCCACGCGTGGGACGTCGTGGGGCAGCCCGTCATCTCCCTGGGCCTGCGTGCCGACCGGGACGCCTACCTCGCGTGGCTGCGCGAGCAGCTCGTGGCGATCGGGAGGCTGCGGATCGCGCGCAGCGAGGGGCAGAACACCTGAGGTGCACGAGAGGGCGGCCCCGGTGACCCGGGACCGCCCTCTCGTCCTGCGTGGGGTGAGTGACGGGACTTGAACCCGCGACTTCCTGGACCACAACCAGGTGCTCTACCAGCTGAGCTACACCCACCACGGCACGCGCACAGCAGTGCACGTGACGGGTCGAGGATACACGCGCCCGGGCCTGCCCCGGGACACGGAGCCCGCCGCGTGACCCGACCGGGTGAGGGTCAGGACGCGGGGGCGTCCGGCTTCAGCTCGAACTTCGCGCCGGCGGCCTTGGCGGTGTCGGAGTCCGGACCGGGGTCGGGCACGAACAGGACTTCGCGGTAGTACTTCAGCTCCTGGATGCTCTCGCGGATGTCGGCCAGGGCGCGGTGCCCGCCGTGCTTGCGCGGGGTGTGGAAGTACACGCGCGGGAACCAGCGCCGCGCCAGCTCCTTCAGCGAGGAGACGTCGATGAGCCGGTAGTGCAGGTGCTCGGTGAGCTGCAGCATGTCGCGGGCCAGGAACGCTCGGTCGGTGTGCACGGAGCTGCCGGCCAGCGGAGCCTTGCGGGGTTCGGGGACCCACTGCTTCACGTAGTCCAGGACGATCTGCTCGGCCTCGGCCAGCGTGCGCCCGGACGGGATCTCGGCGAGCAGCCCCGACGTCGTGTGCATGTCGACGACCACCGGGTCCATGTCCTCCAGGGACTCGGCCGGCGGCTTGATGACGACGTCCACGCCGTCGCCGAGCACGTTGAGGTCGGCGTCGGTCACGAGCACCGCGACCTCGACGAGCGCGTCGTCGGTCAGACTCAGGCCCGTCATCTCGCAGTCGATCCAGACGATCCGGTCCGTGACCTTGTCCGTGGCCTTGCCCGGGGCCTTGTCGTTGCTCACCGGGGCAGCGTAGTGGGGCGGCGGTGGACGGGGGGCGGGCGTCGGGGCAGCCCGTACCCTCGGAGCCATGCTGGCGCCGCGAGTCCGCGCGTCCGCGCTGGCCCCCGTGACGGTCCTCGTCCTCGTCGTCTGCGGCCTGCTCAGCCTGGGCGCCGTGACGGCGGAGGTGGGGTGGCGCGGCCTCCTGCCGGGGCTCGCGCTCGCGGCCGTGCCCGTCGGCCCGGTGCTGGCGACCGTGCTGTGGCTGGACCGGCACGAGGCCGAACCGCCGCACCTTCTGGCCTTCGCCTTCGGCTGGGGCGCCTGCGTCGCGAGCCTGGGGGCGCTCGTCCTGAACACCGGGGCCTCGCGGCTGCTGGACGGGGCCGTCGGTGACGTGACGAACACGTCCGTCGTCGTGGCGCCGGTCGTGGAGGAGGTGCTCAAGGGGCTGGGCGTCCTGCTGCTGCTCCTGCGGCAGCGACGGCAGTTCGACGGCGTCGTCGACGGCATCGTGTACGCGGCCTTCGTCGGCGTCGGGTTCGCCTACCTGGAGAACGTCCTCTACCTCGGCCGCGCGCTCGGCGACGACCAGCCGGACTCCCTCGTCGTCGTGTTCGTGCTGCGCTGCCTCGTCTCCCCGTTCGCGCACCCGCTGTTCACGATGGCCGTCGGGGTGGGGCTCGGGATCGCCGCCCGCCACCGGTCGCCGGGGCGCCGGGTCGGGGCGCCCGTGCTCGGTCTCGTCGTCGCCGTGGTCCTGCACGCGCTCTGGAACGCCTCGGCGAGCTCGGGGGTCGCCTCGTTCGTCGAGCTGTTCCTGCTGCTGCAGGTGCCGGTGTTCGCGGCCGCCGTCGCCGTCGCCGTCGTCGCCCGGGTGCGCGAGTCCCGGCTCATCGTCCGGCACCTGCAGGTCTACGCCCGGACGGGCTGGCTGGGGGAGTCGGAGGTGGCGGTGCTCGCCTCCTCCCGCGCCCGGCGCCAGGCCCGCTCGGCCGCCGCCGGCCGCGGTGGACGCGCTGCGGCGCAGGCCGTCCGCGAGTTCCAGGAGACGGCCACCGAGCTGGCCTTCCGCCGCGACCGGTTGCGGCGGGGGACGGTGGAGTCCTCGGCGCAGGAGGAGCTCGACCTGCTCGAGCAGCTCGCCCGGCAGCGGCGCGAGGTGCTCGCCCTCCTGCCCTGAGCCGCCACCCCGGCGAGCACACGGTGGGCCGAGGGTCACGGGCGGCTCACAGGTGGTTCAGGGGCCGGGGCGAGGGTGGGGGCCGACGGTGAGGTCATGACCACCACGACCACCCCCGCGCGCACGGGCGACGGCCAGGACACGGGCGACTCCGGCGGCGGACCCGCGGGCGGGGCGTGGCCCCGCCGGCACTGGGTGCGGTGGGCCACCGCCGCCCTCCTGCTGGCGACCGGCGTCCTGTACGTCGTCGACCTGTCCGCCTCCGGCTACGCGAACAGCTTCTACGCCGCCGCCGTCCAGGCGGGGTCGCAGAGCTGGAAGGCCTGGTTCTTCGGCTCCCTCGACGCCCAGAACTTCATCACCGTCGACAAGCCGCCCGCCTCCTTGTGGGTGGCCGGGCTCGCGGCCCGCGCGTTCGGCTTCAGCAGCTGGACGCTCCTGGTCCCGCAGGCGCTCGAGGGGGTCGGGGCCGTCTGGTTGCTGACGGCCGCGGTCCGCCGCTGGCACGGCCCCGTCGCGGGTCTCGTCGCGGGCGCCGCGCTGGCGCTCACCCCGGCGGCCGCGCTGATCTTCCGCTTCGACAACCCCGACGCCCTGCTCGTCCTGCTCATGACGGCCGGCGCGTACTGCACCGTCCGCGCGACGGAGAAGGCGTCCTGGCGCTGGCTGGCGCTCGCGGGCGTCGCCATCGGGTTCGCGTTCCTGACGAAGATGCTGCAGGGCTTCCTCGTCCTGCCGGGCCTGGCGCTCGTCCACCTGTGGGCGGCCCCCACGGGCCTGGGCAAGCGGATCCTGCACCTGCTCGGCGCCGCGGCGGCGGTCGTCGTCTCGGCCGGCTGGTGGGTGCTCGCCGTCACGTTCTGGCCGGGGGAGAAGCCCTACACCGGCGGCTCGACCGACGGCACCGTCATGGACCTCGTCCTCGGCTACAACGGCTTGGGCCGCATCCTCGGCGGGAGCGGCGGCGGAGGCGGCGGTGGCGGGGGCATGAGCGGGGGCACGCCCGGGTCGAGCTTCGGCGGCGCGGCGACCTGGCAGCGCCTGTTCTCCTCCGAGATGGGCAACGAGATCTCCTGGCTGCTGCCGTCGGCGCTGCTCGCGCTGGTGCTCGGGCTCGTCGTCCGGGGCCGGGCACCCCGCACCGACCGCGGACGCGCCTCGCTGCTGCTGTGGGGCGGCTGGCTCCTCGTGTCCGGGCTGACGTTCGCCTACATGGAGGGCACCGTCCACCCCTACTACACGGTGGCCCTCGCCCCGGCCGTCGCGGCGCTGGCCGCCGGGGGTGGGCAGCTGCTGTGGGCGCGGCGCGAACGGCTGCTGGCCCGCGTCGGGCTGGCGCTCGTGCTCGCCGCGGCGGGTGTCTGGGCCTTCGTCCTGCTGCAGCGCAACGGGACGTGGGTCTGGGCGGGCGCGGTGCTGATGGTCCTGAGCGCGGCGCTCGCGGTCGCCTTCGTCGTCACGCCGGTCCGGCTGCGGCGCCTCGCGGTGGTGCTCGTCCTGTCGGCCACGGTCGTCGGGCTCGGGGGCACGGCCTCCTACGCCGCCGCGACCGCCGCGACCCCGCACACCGGCTCCATCCCGACCGTCGGCCCGGCCGGCGCGTCGGCGGGCAGCGGCATGGGCATGGGCGGGGGGATGGGTGGCTTCGGCGGGATGCGGCCGGGGACCGACGGGGCCACCGGCACGACCGGCACCAGCGGTCAGCCCGGTGGCGGTCAGCCGCCGAGCGACGGCCAGGGGATGCCCGACGACCTGGCGGTGGACGGTCAGACGGCGGGCGGTCAGACGGGTGCCGGGATGCGCGGCGGCGAGGACGCCAGCAGCAACGCCGAGCTCGTGGCGCTCCTGCGCTCGGCGGGCACGACGTGGTCCGCGGCCGTCTCCGGCTCCCAGACCGCGGCCTCGTACGAGCTGGCCAGCGGGACGGCCGTCATGGCGATGGGCGGCTGGAGCAACGACCCGACGCCGACGCTGGCGCAGTTCCAGCAGTACGTCGCCGAGGGCGAGGTCCACTACCTCGTCGCCGGTGGCGGCGGGGCGGGCGGGCGGGGTGGTGACTCCACCGTCAGCCAGGTGCAGGCGTGGGTGGAGGAGAACTTCACGGCCACCACGGTCGGCGGCACCACCGTCTACGACCTGACGCAGCCGGTCAGCGGCAGCACCTCCGGCACCGCGGGGACGACCGCGAGCTGACCGCCGCTGAGACGCACCTCACGTGTGAGGTGGGGCACCGTCGCACCGCCCGGGCGGCGTCCCACCCCCCACAGGTCGTAGCCTCTGGTGGTCCACAGGTCGACGATGAACGAGGGTGAGCCCGGTGCCCGCAGCGAACCGCTACGACGCAGTTCTCATCGGGGGCGGGGTCATGAGCGCCACCCTCGCGACGATGATCGCGGAGCTGGAGCCGGACTGGTCGGTCCTGGTCCTGGAGAAGCTCGACACCGTCGGGGCCGAGAGCTCGGACATGTGGAACAACGCCGGGACGGGTCACTCGGCCCTGTGCGAGCTGAACTACACCCCGGCCAAGGCGGACGGCACGGTCGACATCGCCAAGGCCGTCACGATCAACGAGCAGTTCCAGGCCAGTCGGCAGTTCTGGTCCCACCTCGTCGAGAAGGGCGTCCTCGCCTCCCCCGGCGACTTCATCAACGCGGTCCCGCACATGAGCTTCGTGCGGGGCGGGGACGTCGACTTCCTGCACGCCCGGTTCGAGGCCCTCTCGAAGCACCCGCTCTTCGCCGAGATGGAGTGGGCCGACGACCACGCGCGCATCGCCGAGTGGGCGCCCCTGCTGGAGGAGGGGCGCGGCACCTCCGAGCGCGTCGCCGCGACCCGCTCGCGCAACGGCACCGACGTGGACTTCGGCGCCCTGACGAAGCAGCTGTTCGCGGGGGCGGCGAAGGAGGGCGTCGAACTCCTCACCGGCCACACCGTGAAGGACCTGCGTCGCCGGGGTTCCGGCTGGACGGTCGTGGGGGAGAGTTCCGAGGGCAGCTTCGCCGTCGCTACGCCGTTCGTCTTCGTCGGGTCCGGCGGTGGCGCCCTGCACCTGCTGCAGCGCAGCGGGATCCCCGAGGGCGAGGGTTTCGGGGGGTTTCCCGTCAGCGGTCAGTGGCTGCGCTGCACGAACCCCGAGGTGATCGCCCGGCACGGCGCCAAGGTCTACGGCCAGGCCGAGGTCGGGGCGCCGCCGATGTCGGTGCCGCACCTGGACACCCGCTACTCCCACGGCGAGAAGGCCCTCATGTTCGGGCCCTACGCCGGGTTCTCGCCGAAGTTCCTCAAGCAGGGGTCGTTCCTCGACCTGCCGCTGTCGGTCCGGCCGCACAACCTGCTGCCGATGCTGGCGGTGGCGCGCGACAACGTCTCGCTCATGACCTACCTCGGCAAGCAGATCGTGCAGTCGATGGACCAGCGCCTCGACGCGTTGAAGGTGTTCTACCCCGACGCGCGCGCCGAGGACTGGGAACTGCTGACCGCCGGACAGCGCGTGCAGGTCATCAAGAAGGGTCCGCGCGGCGGCGTCCTGCAGTTCGGCACCGAACTCGTCCACGCCGCCGACGGCTCGGTGGCGGCCCTGCTCGGCGCCTCCCCGGGGGCCTCGACCGCCGTCGACGTCATGCTCCGCCTGCTCGCGCAGTGCTTCCCGGCCCACCAGGACGCCTGGCGCGACCGGCTGCGGACGATGGTGCCCTCCTACGGCACCAAGCTGTCCGACGACCACGACCTGCTGACGAAGACGCTGGCCCGCACGGCCGACGTCCTCAAGCTGGCGGCCTGAGGGACGCGCGCGCGAGCGCGTCGACCGCGGCGTCGACGCGCCGGGTGAACCCGTCCTGCACGGCGGCGACCTTGCGGGCGAAGGGCGCGCCGCTCGCCACCGCCGCGTCGGCGTCGTCCGCCGCGAGCACCCGGGGGTGGGCGGACGCCACCGTCGGGAAGACCGTGAACGACGTGGCGCCCGCGACCGTCCGCAGGTCCGGTCGCGCGGCCAGCACCGAGTGGACGAACGCCTCGTCCGGCAGGAGCGTCGTGGCGAACCAGCCGCCGACGTCGGGGTCGGACGCGGCCTCGGCGACGGCGGTGAGCGCGGCGCGGGACAGCACGCACCAGAACGACCCCTTGACGTAGGGCAGGGGCGGGGGCTCAGGACGTGGGTGGTGGGCGACCCACGTGCGCCCGCCCGCGCGGTCCACCCCGCCGGGCAGCGGGAGGCGTCGGGTCGCGCCGGCCAGCCCCGCCCAGACCGGGCCGAGGACGTCCTGGGCCGGCAGCACGTGCCAGCACGACCGCCAGCGCCCGGAGTGGTCCCGGGGGTCGCGGCGCAGGACGGCGTCGACGCCGACGAGCCCGGACTCCCAGACCGCGAGGTCGGTCACCGGGTGGTCCTGGCCGGAGACGAGCACGACGTGGTCGGGGTCCCACAGGCGCTGGGCGGTGGTGAGGGCCTCCACGGCCGCCGCCGTGAGCGACCAGTCCCCCCACTGCACCCGGACCTCGCTGCGCAGCAGCGCGATCCCCAGGTCGGCCGCGTCTGCGTCGGACAGCAGCGTCCCCGCCGACCGGACGAGCACGTGCGCCAGCGGGGACAGCTGCCGGACGCGGCGCACCCGGGCCGCGACCTCGGACGGACCGGTGTGGGCCATGACGACGTACGCGACGCCACCCATGCGAGCGTGACCTTCCCCCGGGAAGTCCCCACCATCGGGGACGAACTGCGACACGATGCACCGCGGACGACGCCTCGTGCAACACGGGGTGACTGTGACGTGACGGGAGGTTGATGTGCCGGTCTTCACCACCACGCTCGGCCTGCACGGCAAGACCGCGACGGGGCTCGAGGTGCCGCCGGAGGTCCTCGAGGAGCTCGGCGGGGGCCGCCGTCCCGCGGTCGTCGTGACGCTGGGCGGACACACGTACCGCACCACCGTCGGCGTCATGGGCGGCCGCGCGCTCGTCCCCGTCAGCGCGCAGGAGCGGGCCGCGGCGGGCGTCGCGGCCGGCGACGTCCTGGAGGTGGGTCTCGAACTCGACACCGCCCCCCGCACCGTCGAGGTGCCCGACGACCTCGCCCGCGCTCTCGGCGACGCCGGTCTCCGGGCGGCCTTCGACGCGCTCTCGCCGTCGCAGCGCAAGGCGCACGTGACGTCGGTCGAGGGCGCCAAGGCCGAGGCGACGCGGGCCCGGCGGGTCGGGAAGGTCGTCGCGGGGCTGGCCGGCTGACGGACGTGACGGTCCGCACCTGGGGGGTCCTCCCGTCGCCGCTCGGGGACCTCACGGTCGCTCGCACCGACCGGGGTCTGGCCGGCGTCTGGTTCGCCGACCACCGCGGCGGGGCCCACGTCGACGCCGGGGACGAGCGCGACGACACGGCCTTCGGGGACGTCGCGGGTCAGCTGGCGGAGTACTTCGCCGGCGGGCGCACCGCGTTCGACCTGCCGCTCGACCCGCCCGGGGACGCCTTCAGCCGGCGCGTCTGGCAGGCGCTGACCCGGATCCCGCACGGCACCACGACGACGTACGGCGAGATCGCCCGCACCCTCGGCGGGGTCGGTCACTCCCAGGCCGTGGGTCTGGCCAACGGCCGGAACCCGCTGTCGATCGTCGTGCCGTGCCACCGCGTCGTGGGGCGCGACGGCGACCTCGTCGGCTACGCAGGCGGCCTGTGGCGCAAGCGGTTCCTCCTCGACCTCGAGCAGTCGGCCGACGAGCGGCTGTTCTGAGCGGGGTTCTGCGAGGCTGGGCGGTGTGCTGCCCGGACTGACCTGCCGACCGCTGACGACCGACGACGTCCCCGCCTGGGCCGAGCTGCTCGACCGCGCCGCCGCCGTCGACCGCCCGCACGTGCGCGACTCCCCGGAGTGGTTGCGACGCAGCCTGACCGCGGACGGTTTCGACGCCGGCGCCCAGAGCCTGGCCGGGGTCGACCCCGACGGTGTCCTGCGTGCGGTCGCCGTCGTGGAACTGCGGCTGGGCGATCTGGAGCACCTGCGCCTGCCGTGCGACGGCGTCGTCGACCCCGCCTGGCGGGGGCGGGGCGTCGGGCAGGCTCTGCTGGCCTGGGGGGAGTCGGCGGCGCGCGACCGCGTCACCCGGCGGCGCCGGGAACTCGGCCGAGAGGTCACCGCCGACCTGCAGGTGTGGGCCGCCGACCACCGCGACGACGTCGCCCGGCTGTGCGCCCGCGCCGGTCTGACCCCCCTGCGGTACTTCAGCACCATGCGGCGCACGCTCCCCGAGGGGCAGGAACCGCCTGCGCCGCAGGTGCCTGAAGGGTTCCGTCTCGTCAGGTTCGACGACCACGGGACGGCCGGGCTGCGCGACCTGCACAACGCGGTGTTCGCCGACCACTGGGGGTCCCAGCCGCTCACCGAGGCCGACTGGGAGCGGTTCGTCGTCGGCAACCCCGACTTCCGGGCCGCGTGGAGCTTCGGGCTGCTCGACCCGGAGGGGGACCTCGTCGCCTACGCCAACGTCTACGCCCACGAGTCCGACTGGCCGGCCCTGGGGTTCGCGCAGGCCGACCTCGGGAACCTCGGCGTGCGGCGGGACCACCGCGGGCGCGGCCTGGCGCAGGTGCTCCTCGCGGCCGTGGCGCGGCGGGCGCGCGAGGTCGGGACGGCGGCCGTCAGCCTTGACGTCGACAGCGAGAACCCCTCCGGCGCGGTCGGTCTGTACGAACGCGCCGGGTACGTGCGGGTGCACGGCGACGTCCTGCGCGCGAAGGCGCTCTGACCCGCCTACCCCAGCAGGCGGCGGACGTGCTGCACGACCTCGTCCGCCGCGGCCTCCACCTGCGCCAGCGTGCGCTCGAAGTCCTCCCGGCCGCCGTACCAGGGGTCGTCGATGTCGAGGTCCGACTCGTCCGCCACGGTGTCGACGTCGGGGGCGGACGGGTCGAACGAGCGGTACATCCGCACCCGGTCCGCCGACGCCTCGTCCGGCGCCTGCGTCCGCAGCCACCGCGCGTGCCGCGACGTCATGGCCAGCAACAGGTCCCGGTGGGCGATCTCCTCCCGCGTGACCTGGTGGGCCCGGTGCCGGGGCACCTCGTAGCCGTGCTCGCGCAGGACGCTCGCCGCCCGCGGGTCCACGGGGTTGCCGTGCTCCTCGTCGGAGATGCCCGAGGAGTCCACGACCACGCGCTCGTCGAGACCGGCCGCGCGGAACCGGTCGCGCAGGACGACCTCGGCCATGGGGGAGCGGCAGATGTTGCCGGTGCAGACGGTCATGACGCGCAGCGGTTCGGGGCTGCCGGGGTCGGTGCTCACCTCGACAGTCTGTCGAACTCGGGGGCCGCCGACCCTTGTGGGGCGGCTGTGAGTGGTGGAAGCTCACGCTGAGCACGCACCGTTCGACCACGGAGGAACCTCGCATGGGGATGAACCCACGGCGCGGAGGGCTGTTCGCCCTCGCCGCGCTCTCGGCGACGGCCCTCGCCGTCCCGGCCACCGCGGCGTCCGCCGCACCCGCCCCCACCCCGGCCCGGCAGAACGTCCCCACGGACGTCCGGCTCGTCGACGGCGACTACAAGGGCGGTGCGCCGCTGCCGTTCACGGCCACCGCCGCCGCGAAGCTGGGGGCCGCGCCGGACGCCCGGGGCCGCAGCACGTTGTCCAGCCCGCAGGCCGACTCCGACGGCTCCGACCTGCAGGTCGGCGAGCAGAAGGACTGGCTGTCCCTCATCGACGGCGGCGTCACCCCCGACGGCGAGGAGGTCACCGGCGGCATCGACGTGCGCGGCTACACGCTGCGCGGCCTGGGCGACCACATCGAGGTCTGGGTCGCCGACGACCTGAGCTTCCCCGACGGCGACTGCCGCAACGTCCTCGACGACGGGGCCCTGACCCAGGTCACCGACGAGCAGGCGCAGACGTTCGCCGACGAGTTCGACGAGAACGTGCTGCCGAAGGAGTCCGAGGCCTTCTCCGTCGCGCCGGACCGCGACGGCACGAAGGGCGTCATGGGCGAGGTGTTCCCCGACGCCGGCTACCCCGAGGACTACTGGGTGGGCAAGGGCGACCGCACCGTCGCGCTCATCGACAACGTCCGCGACCAGAACTACTACGACCCGACGAACGTCAACGGTCGCACGTACATCGCCGGGTTCTTCTTCTCGACGTTCAACGAGCTCCTCGACCGCAACGTCATGACGATCGACGGGTTCGACTGGCTCCACCGCACCGGCACCAACCCGCCGGACGACTCCGCCGACCCCGACTACCTCGCGTGCGCGGACTACCTGGGCCGGCCCGGTCTCGGTGAGGCGAGCCCCCGCACCTACGAGGGCACGTTCGCCCACGAGTACCAGCACCTGCTGGAGTACTACGCCGACCCCGACGAGGTGAACTGGGTCAACGAGGGCCTGTCCGACTGGGCGCAGACCCTCGTCGGCTACGTCGACCCGAGCATCCCGCTGGACGACCCCGCGGCCGACAACCACCTCGCGACGTTCTACGGCTGGAACCCGCAGGAGAGCTTCGGCGGCCCGGAGCAGTCCCTCACCCAGTGGGGCGACCAGGGCGACCCGGAGACCCTCGCCGACTACGGGGCCACGTACGCGTTCATGTTCTACCTCTACGACCACTTCGGTGGTGAGGAGTTCATGAAGGCCCTGCACAACGAACCGGACAACGGGCTCGTGGGGCTGCAGACGGTCCTGGACCAGACGGGTCACCGCGTGAAGGCGACCGACGTCGTCCACGACTTCCTCGCCATGAACGCGGTCGACGCCGCGATCGACGACGGGGCGAAGGTCAAGCGCGGGAACGCGGGCCGGCTCACCACGTCGTCGCTGTCGGCCAAGATCAACTGGGACACGCCGCAGGCCTACGACTCGCCCGGGGCTCCGGTCAACGGCGCCGACTACGTGCGGCTGCGCAACCTCGACGGCTGGCTGACCGACGGTCTCGTCGACTTCACGGGGGCGAAGAACTACCCCGTCGCGCCCGTGGAGTGGACGGCGGAGGACGGCAAGCTCGTCTCCGGCAGCGGTGACAACCTCGACCGCGCCGTCGTCCGGACGTTCGAGGTCCCGGCCGCCGACCCGACCGTGACGCTGGGCCTCGACCTGGACACCGAGGAGGGCTACGACTACTTCTACGTCCAGGTCTACGACACCGTCACGGGCACGTGGGTGAACCTGCCCACCGAGGGGGCCGACGAGACCACCGGTGGCCTGTCCGGCACGTTCCAGGGGGAGAAGACCTTCGACGCCTCGCAGTTCGCGGGCCAGACCGTCGACGTGGCCCTGCGCTACGTCACCGACGGCGGCGTCTCGAACCCGGGTGTCACGGTGACCTCGGTGAGCGTGGGCGGGAACCCGGTGGCCGACGCCGGGGACCTGTCGACGTGGAAGTCGCTGACGCAGGCCCACCCCGTCCCCGTGGCGGGCTGGACCGTCCAGCTCGTGGGGTACGACGACGAGAAGGTCTCGGTCGTCAAGCTGCCGGTCGTCTCGACGCCGTGGGGCTGGAAGACGGTGACCCCCGTCAAGCTCGCCCTGGGCTTCCGCCCCGACGTGGCCGCCGTCCTCGTCACCGCGGACGACCCGACGGAGACGGCGCCGGGCTACGCGCCGTACCAGCTGTTCGCCAACGGGGTGCTCCAGCCCGGCGGTGGTTCGGGCGCCTGACACCCGGCACCCGACAGCACGAGGGCCCCGGAACCGCGACGGTTCCGGGGCCCTCGTGCGTCCGGGGCTGCGGGTGGGTCAGACGACCGCGAACACGACGTAGCCGGCGACGGCCAGCGTCAGGACGATGGCGGACAGCACCGTCGGGTTGCGGTACCAGCCGGCCTCGCGCGGGACCGCGCGGACCTCGGCCGGGGTCAGGCTCCACACCAGGCCCCGCAGGTCCGCCTCGGGCCGCGGGGTTCCCCCGCGGGAGATCAGCCAGCCCACGAGGACGGCCACGACGGTGGCGACCCCGCCGCCGAGGAAGCTGGACCCCTGGCCGGACAGCGAGAGGACGCCGACCTGGTTGAGGACGAAGACGAACACCGCGCTCACCGTGCCCGACAGCAGACCCCAGAACCCGCCGTTCCCCGTCAGCTTCTTCCAGAACAACCCGAACGCGAACACCGCGAAGAGGGGGACGTTGAAGAAGGAGAACAGCGTCTGGATGTAGTCCATGATGTTCGTGAACCCGGCGGCGATGAACGCCGTGCCGATGGCCAGCGCCGTCCCGACCACCGTGACCAGCCGACCGACCTTGAGGTAGTGCGCGTCGTCGCGTCCGGGCCGGAGCCAGTCCTGCCACAGGTCGTAGGTGAACACCGTGTTGAACGAGCTGACGTTGGCCGCCATGCCGGCCATGAACGCGGCGAGCAGGCCGGCCAGCGCGACCCCGAGGAAACCGCTGGGGAGCAGCTCCCGCAGCAGCAGCGGCACGGCGTCGTTGTAGGTGGCGTCGCTGGGCAGTCCGCGCTTGAGGCTCTCGATGCCCGGGATGAGCACCGCGGCGACCATGCCCGGGATGATGATGACGAGCGCGATGAGCACCTTGGGGATCGCGGCGATGAGCGGTGTGCGCTGCGCGGCCGAGGCGTTGCGGGCCGAGAACGCGCGCTGCACCTCGGTGAAGTTCGTCGTCCAGTACCCGAAGCTCGTGACGAACCCCAGGCCCAGCACGACGCCGAAGGTGGACCCGATGGACGACCCGATGCCGGTGAGGTCCTGGCCCGGGAACGCCTGCAGCATGTTCCCGTCGCCGTTCGCGGTGAGCTTGTCCACCAGGCCGTCCCAGCCGCCGACGCGGTGGAGACCGACGAGCGTGATGGGCACCATCGTCACGACGATGACGAAGAACTGCAGGACCTCGTTGTAGATCGCGGCGGACAGGCCGCCGAGGAAGGTGTAGGCCAGGACGATGACGCCGGCGACGACGATGGCCAGCCACGTCGGCCAGCCCAGCAGGGCGTTGACGACGATGGCCATCGCGTAGAGGTTCACGCCGGCCAGCAGGATCGAGGCGATCGCGAACAGCAGCCCCTGCAGGCGCTGGGTCTTGGCGTCGAAGCGGCGGCCCAAGAACTCGGGCACGGAGCGGACCTTGGACCCGTAGTAGAACGGCATCATCACCAGGGCGAGGAACACCATCGCCGGAATCGCGCCGATCCAGTAGTAGTGGAACGCCTGCTCACCGAACTGCGCGCCGTTCGCGGCCTGGCCCAGCAGTTCCGTCGCGCCCAGGTTCGCCGAGACGAACGCCAGGCCCGTGACCCACGCGGGCAGGCTGCGGCCGGAGAGCAGGAAGTCCAGGCTCGAGGAGACGCTGCGCCGGGCGATGAGGCCGATGCCCAGGACGATGAGGAAGTAGAACGCGACGAGCAGGTAGTCGATGAGGTGGGCGTCGATGCGCAACGTCCCCGTCGCGGCGGCCATCGTGCCGGCGAAGGCGGCGCTCACGCGTCCTCACCCGCCGTCGCCTGGTCCGCGTCCGCGGTGCTCTCGGCCGGGTGCAGCGGACGCAGCAGCGTCCAGCCGACGAACACGGCGGCGAGCAGCAGCATGCCGATGCCGGTCCAGAGGTTGAGGTTGACGCCGCCGGTCTTGGCGCGGTCGGCGTCGGTGAAGGAGACGAGTCCCCAGACGAGGCAGACGACGCCGTAGACGGCGAAGAGGCCTCCGATGACGGTGCGGATGTCGAAGAGGACGTCAGCCTTGCGGCCGGACGCGGGGGTGTCGGGGTGTCGTGCTGACACGGGATCTCCAGGGACGGGCGATGGTTGTGCCCGAGCACTCTTGCATGAGGCAACCACCTTGGCGAACGCGGGTCCCGCGGACGGGTGACGGCACGCCTCGCCCCGCGCGGTCCGGGCGCGCCGGCTCCGCGGGACCCGTGAGGGGGTGCGGTGGGGGGTGGTGCGTCAGCGGGCGGGGGCCGCCGGGATGGCGGAGCGGAGCCGGTCGACGAGCGCGACGAGGGCGGGCGGGGCCGCCGAGCTCGTCGTGTCGAACACGACGCCGAGCTCCCACGCGCCGGCGGACCCGGTCGCCCGCGCGACGGCCCCGGCGAGGTCGAGGGTCCGGCCGCCGTCGGGCCAGAGCACGACGACGCGGGTCCCGACGCCGATGCGCTGGGGCGTCTCCGTCGCCACGCGCGCGCCCCCGAGTCCGAGGTCGAGGACGGTCGCGGGGTTGTCGCTTCCGTCCACCCGCAGGGCGACGGCCTGACGGCAGGGGAACCGGTCGACCCGTCGCCGTTCCATCGTGGCGGCGAGGTCGCTCATGCTGCGGGCGCCCTCGACGGCGGCGGCGACCGACCCCTGCAGCGCGACGAGGGCGCCGCGCTGGGTGTCGGCGACCGAGCGCAGGCCTTCGGCGGCCTCGTCGATGCCGGCGATGCGGTCCTGCACGGCGCGCAGGCTGCGCAGCACCGCATGGGCGTTGGCCTGCACGGCCGCCACCGTCTCGGTGATCTCGTGCGTCGACCCCGCCGTCTTCGCCGCGAGGTCCTTGACCTCACCGGCCACCACGCGGAAACCGTCGCCGGCCGCCCCGGCCCGCTCCGCTTCGATCGTCGCGTTGAGGGCGAGCAGCTTCGTCTGACCGGCGACCTCGGCGATGACGGTGGCCATGGACCCGACCGAGCGCAGCGAGTCCTCGAGCGCGGCGACGTCGTGGTCGGCTTGTGCGGCGCGTTCGAGGATCTCCCGCGTGGCGGTCGTCGCGGCCAGCGCCTTGTCGTCGATCACGTCCGTGGAGGACTGCACGCTCGCGACCTGGCCCTCGACCTCCGCGAGGCGCTCCACGATCGCCGAGCTGGAGTCGTCCACGACCTCCTGGGCCCGGACGCGGGACTGCCGCTCGGTGAACTGCAGTTGCACGAACGCGCCGCGGACCTGCTCCTCGAGGCGGTCGGTCGCGGCGTCCTCGGCCTGCGCCGCCGTGGCCACCAGCTCGGTGTGCGCGGCACGCAGGGCCGCCTCGGCGCGTTCGGCGCGGACGGCGGACCAGGCCAGGGCGCACGTGCCGGGGAGGACCGCGAGGCCCGCGGCGGCCGCGAACGCGGTGGACCACCCGCCGTCGGTGAGCAGGTGCCCACCCGTGAGCACGGCCGCCGGGGCCAGGGCGGCGACCGCGCGACCGAGGGAGCCGTGACCGCCGGCGACGGCGAGGAACGGGCGCAGCACCGCGGGCGCCTGCCCCGCGGGTGCCGACGGCGTGGTCGGCGTCTCCTGCGACGTCATGCCACCCCTCCCGTCACGGCCCGTGCGACCGGCGGTCGCCGATCGTCCTGGAGAACCATCGGCCGGTGCGTGGGTCCGATTGAACGTCTCAGGGGAAGCCGGTCAGGGACGTGTCGAGGAGGACCCGCCAGGAGGGCGTGGCAGACGCGGTGGGCCATCTCGGCCAGCCCGGCTCCCGACAGCGCGGCCAGCGTGGCGGCGGCGAGGACCAGGCCGGCCCAGGGAGTGCCGTCCGTCGCCTGCCAGACCGGGACGGTGCCGACCCCGAGCACGACGGCGAGCCCGAGCCCGCCCACCGCGGCGGACCGCAGCGGGGCCAGCCGTTCCAGCAGGGCGGTGCGCGTTCCCGCGTCGGCCTCGGTCCACGCGGGGGGCCTCCCGGCCGGCGACTGGTCCACGCGAGCATCCTGGCCCGGCGGCGCCGGTGCCGCCGGGCTTCGGGGGAAGTGGGGCCCGGTGTCAGCCGCGGGTAGCGAAGACCTCCTGCTGCATGAGGGGTCGCAAGGTGCGGGAGAACTCCGCCCCGACGTGGCGCCGCAGGACGTCGCCGCCCAGGGCGTTGCCGAGGGAGGCCATGACCATGCCCTGGTCCAGGGCGAGGAACCGGTCGGAGACGCGGCCGCTGCGGACCGCGATCGCGTCGAGGAAACCCCCGTCGGTCGTGCAGTCGAAGTCGGCGGCGAGGTTGCGCAGGTTCTGCACGGCCTGGTCCGGCGCGTACCGCAGCGCCAGGAACGAGGCGTGCGGGGTGACGACGCCGTCCCCGTAGGAGGTGGGGGCGGGGGAACCGGGGCGGCAGCCCTCGAAGGCCTGGTCCACCGTCGTGCGTTCCTCGTCGGACGTGTACCCGGGGCCGTCGAGGCCGAGCTGGTCGACGCCGTACTCCCGGTACCCGCCGGCGGGGTCGTTCGACGGCGAGGAACCCCAGTACCCGTACCCCGCCTCCTGCATCCCGTGCTCGATGTGGCACTGCACGTAGAGCGGGTGGTTGCGCCGCCACGACCGCGCGCCCCACTCGTCCTCGGGGACGAGCAGCGGGACCATGAGCGCTTCGAACATCGACCCGCCCCAGGTGGGGACGACGAGCTTGCCGCGGTAGGGGAGTGCCCCCTCGAACATGCGGACGCCGCCGTAGGTGCGCCAGGAACCCTGCGGCTCCGTCTCGGTCCAGGAGTAGTCGCAGGAGTCGTCCGGGAACGTCCGGACCGGACCCCAGTAGTGCTCCGGCGGGATCTGGCCGGCGGCGATGCCGAGGTAGGAGGCGATGCGGGGTTCGGTGTTGAACGCGCCGTAGTGGTGGCCGGTGTACCAGACCGGGTCGCCGCCGCGGTAGTTCCCGACGACGGCCGCGTCCTCGTCGGGGTCGACGTCCCAGAAACCCCCGCGCAGCTGCCCGCCGGGGGCGTTCTCGGCCGCGTCCCAGGAGAACCCGAAGTCCATGCGGCAGCGCAGGTCCCGGGCCTGCCGGCGCAGCGACGGCTCGGCGCGCTCGACGACGAGGAGCGCGGCGGCGAGCCAGCCGTTGTCGACGGAGGACAGGAAGGATTTGACGACCTCGCCCGACGTCGGGAACTCGGTGAGCTTCCGGCCGTCGGCGGGGTCGTACCAGTTGTAGTACATGCCGCTCTGCTCGTGCCGTTCCAGCCCGGCGATCGACTCCAGCGTGCGGGCGAGCCGGCGCTTCGCCTCGCCGCGGTCCAGCAGGCCGAGTTCGCGGGCCGCGACGGTGGACCACAGGCCGCAGCCGATGTTCGTCGGCGACGTCTGGTGCCCGCGCGAGGCAGTGGACAGGTCGGCGCCGATGTCGTCGGCGGCCAGACCGGTCGCGGGGACGGTCAGCGCGTCGAGGCAGCGCCAGGTCTGCTCGGCCCAGGTGCGCAGCTCGGGGGCCGGCCGCCGGGGGGTGGCGCCGGCGCTGGGGACGGCCGTGGCGAGCGCCCCGGAAGCGAGGCTCCCGGTGAGGAACGTGCGGCGGTGCATCGGGCTGGTCAGCGGGGTGGGCATCGAAGCTCCCGGAGGTCGTCGGCGGTGACGTCGCAGCGATGTATGCGCTTACTGCGCAGCCCAGCCTGCCCCCGCCCTCCCCTCCCGTCAACCCCACCCCACGTCGGGATGACGGGTGGAAAACACACTTTCCGCCCTCGGAAAGAGATGTCCGGGGGCGGAAAGTGTGTTTTCCACGCGGGGTGAGGGCTGGGGTCAGGGGAGGCGGACGCCGGCGCCGCGCATCTTCTTCTTCGTGCGCTGCACCGACTCCTTGAACGCCCGCAGCACCTTGGTGCCGCGACGGCGGTAGCCCAGCAGGTCCATCGCCGCGTCGAGGACGGTGGCGTCGGCCGCGGTGACGCCGAGGTCGGCGTAGGCCAGGGCGACGGCGGCGTCGATCGCGGCGGGCGGGGTCTGGTCGATGTTCGGGTTCCCGCCGTCGAGGGCGGTCACGAAGTCGGTGACCGCGCGCTGCGCGTCCTCCGCGGACCCCAGGCCCTTCGGGAACGACTCGACCGGCACGGGGGCGGCGAGGACGGGGGGCACCGGGGCCTCCTCGACGACGGGCGCGAGCGAGCGCACCTCCTCGGCGAGCGCGCGGGCCTGCGCGCGCGGGTCCGCCGACCAGTCCGCCATCCGCACGAGGCGGTAGCTCAGCCCGGTCGCCCGCGCCCGCGCCGGGCGGACGACCTCGCGGTCCTGGACGCGCCAGGACGCCAGCGCGTCCTCCAGGCCCAGCAGCAGGCGGGCCCCGCCGTCGCGCAGTTCCCGTTCCGCGGGCAGGTCCGGCGCGGTGGGGACGACGTCGACGCCGGCGGCGACCAGGGCGGCCGTCACCGCGTCGGCGAGCGTGGTCGGCTGCGGGGTGAGCGCGAGCGGCACCGGCGTCACGGCGCGGGTCGCCCGGTCCCACGCCGACGCCCCGTCGCCGCCCGTCCCCAGCAGGACGAGCTGGCGGGCGGCACCCGCGAGGTCGGCGACGCGCGCGGCGTCGAGGCGGTGGGCGTCGTCCACGACGAGCACGTCCACCGCGGGGACGTCCACCTCCGGCCCCGGGGCGTCGCCCGCCGAGGCGACGACGACGGGGCGGGCGCGCGCGCCGGACAGGGCGAGCTGCAGTTCCCGCGCCGAGCGCGCGCGGCGCTGCTCGTCCAGCCGGCGGAACTCCTCCGCGACGCGGCCGACGGGAGCCCCACCGGGCGTCGACGCCTCCAGGGCCGCCCGCCAGTGCGTCCCCTCGACGAGCCGGGCGACGTCGGCCGTGCTCGACCCCGCGGGCACGGCCGCGGCGAGATCGGTGAGCCCTTCGGTCGCGACGGCGGCGCGGTCCCGGCGCGACAGCACGGCACGGCCAGCCCGGCGCACCCGGTCGGCGAGCTCACCGAGCCGGTCCAGCTCCGGATCAGTCGGGACGTCCGGCAGCACCTCGGCGACGGCGCTCAGGCTGCGGCGCACCGGTTCCAGCAGTTCGGCGAGCTCGGCGCGCGACGCGGCGGGGGCCGGCGCACCGCCCAGCACGGCGGCCCAGTCCCGCTGCAGCGCCCCGAGGGCCTCGACGTCGCCGGAGCCGAAGGACGCGCCGTCGTGGCGCAGCGCCGCGAGCCGCTTGAGCTCGCGCCGCCGCTCGCGCTCCTCGGCGGACAGCAGGGACCGCGGCTGCCGCGCGAGGACGGCCGCGGCCTGGTCGAGGTCGGTGCGCAGGGCGGCCGGGACGTAGGTGCGCAGCGCGTCGTCGACGCGGCCCAGCAGCGGCAGCGCGGCCGCCACGTCGCCGGCCGTCCGCGGCCGCCACCCGGTCTCGGACGTCAGTCGCTGCACGAGGCCGGCCAGCCGGTCCAGCCGGTCGGGGAGCCGCTCGAGGTCGGCCGCGACGGCGGCGAGGCGGTCGTCCGGCACCCCCCGCAGCGGGTCCTCGCCCGCGGTGCGGGCCCGGTCCAGGAGGTCCACGACGCGCGCCCGCTCGTCGGCGGACCACGTCGCGGCGGCCGGCAGCAGCGGCGGGTGCAGGTGCTCCGCGCGCAGCGCGGCGAGGCCCGCCACCTGCTCCGAGCGGCTCGCCCCCGCCTGCCCGCCGGCGGAGAACCAGGCGCGGTGCCGGGAGTCGAGGTCGCGCAGCAGCGTCAGCCACCGGTTCGGGTCCGCGGGCGGCAGGTCCGCACCGCGGCGGCTGGGGTCCTCCGGGACGTCGGCGAGGAGGTGGCCCAGGCCCAGGCGGGCGAGTTCCGCGCGCGCCCCGTCGGTCGACGCACCCGGCACGAGTCGCACCGACCGGCCCGCGGCCGCCAGCGCGGCGAGCAGCCCGGCCAGCAGCACCGGGCCCTCGGACCCCACGTCGACCACCACCGGCCCCCCGGCCAGGGCCAGGTCGGCGACCAGCTGGTGCCGCGAGGTCGCCGTCTCGGGCAACAGGGACACGCTCGCGGGGGCGGGCGGCACGGGCACCGGGGAGACCGGGGACGGCGCTCCGCGCAGGACGGCGACGACGTCCTGGTGGCCGGCGCCGGCGGGTTCGAAGGGTGCGGTGCTCACGCGGCGAAGCTACCCGGTGCGGCTCAGCCCACCCGCAGGTAGCGCAGGACGGCGCTGACCCGGCGGTCAGCCTCGTCCGTGGGGGCGAGGTCGAGCTTGGCGAAGATGCTCCGGATGTGCTTGTGCACGGCGCCGTCGGAGACGACCAGCCGGGCCGCGATCGCCGAGTTCCCCAGGCCCTCCGCCATGAGGCCCAGCACCTCGCGCTCGCGGGCCGACAGGCGGTCGAGACCGGCGTCGGTGCGGGTGCGGGTGAGCAGCTGGGCGACGACCTCGGGGTCCACCGCGGTGCCGCCGGCCGCGACCCGGTGCAGGGCCTCGAGGAACTCCTCCACGCGGCCGACCCGCTCCTTGAGCAGGTAGCCGACGCGCCCGGCGCCCCCGGCCAGCAGGTCGGTGGCGAACGCCTGCTCGACGTAGGCCGACAGGACGAGGACGGCGAGGTCGGGGTGGGTCCGGCGCGCCTGCACGGCCGCGCGGATCCCCTCGTCGGTGTGGGTCGGGGGCATCCGGACGTCGACGATCGCCACGTCGGGACGGTGCTCGTCGACGGCCGCGAGGAGGGCGTCCGCGTCGGCGGCGGTCGCGACGACGTCCAGACCCTCCGCCGCCAGCAGCAGGGCCAGGCCCTCGCGCAGCAGGGCGTCGTCCTCCCCGATCACGATCCGCACGGCAACCGCACCTCCACCCTCGTCGGCCCGCCCGGCGGGCTGGTCAGCTCCAGCGTCCCGTCGAGCGCCTCCACCCGGCGCAGCACCCCCGTCAGCCCCGACCCCGCACCGGGGTCCGCGCCACCGCGGCCGTCGTCGGCGACGACGACGTGCAGGTGCTCGCCCCGCCGCCGCAGGGCCACCGACGCCGTCCGTGCGCCGGAGTGCCGGGAGACGTTCGTCAGGGCCTCGGCGACGACGAAGTACGCCGTCGCCTCCACCGACGCGGGGCACCGGGGTTCGACGGCCACCTCGACCCGGCAGGGAACGCGGCAGTCCGCCGCCAGGCCGGAGACGGCGGCGGCCAGTCCGCGGTCGAGGACCGGCGGGAGGATCCCGCGCACGACGGCGCGCAGTTCGGCGAGGGCCTCCTCGGCCGCGGTCTGCGCGCGGGCCAGCAGGTCGTCGGCGGTGGCGGGGTCGCGCGGCACGGCGCGACGGGCCGCGCCCAGCAGGACGCTCACCCCGACGAGGCGGTTCTGCGCCCCGTCGTGCAGGGACCGTTCGATGCGCCGCAGTTCCGCGGCGTGGGCGTCCAGCGCCGCGGCACGGGTGGCCGTGAGTTCCGCGACCCGCAGGGACAGGTCGACGTCGGCCGGCGGACGCAGCAGCGCGCGGCTGAGCCCGGACTGCGCCCGCGCCAGCAGCGGCAGGCCGACCAGGGACAGCAGCGCCCACACCGCCCCGAGGCCCGCGACGGCCAGCGCGTCCGGCCACGCGGCGACGGTCCACCACCACGGCGAGGGGTCCTCACCGGCCGGGACCAGCCACCACCAGAGGGGGAAGGACAGGTCGCGGACCGCGTACACGGGCAGCAGGACACCGGCGAAACCCAGGACGAGCCCCGCGGTGGCGTGCGGGAGCAACCAGCGCACGTCCCTGCGCCACAACGGGTCCGCCACCGCGGCCCGCAGGCGTTGCGGGCCGGGCCCCCACGTCGGGGAGCCCGTGCGGGTGCGTTCGGCGTCGGCGAGCCGGCGGACCCCGCGCGCCGCGGACGGGACGAGCAGCAGCCCGATCCCGACCGGCAGCAGGGCGAGGACCACCACGAGCCAGAGCGCCAGGAGCGCCGCGGTCAGCGCCGTGCCGAGCCCGCGACCGAGGTCGAGGAAACCCGTCCGCGCGCGGACCAGCCGGGCGCGCCCCGTTGCTGTCGTGGTCATCGCCTCGACCGTAGCGACGCCGTGCGGCCGTTGTCGGTACAGCCAGCACCACCTCGGGACGGCAGGACGCGGGATGTCCCGGGTGCGTCCCGGCGGGCGACGGTGGTGGCTCACCCGAACCGAGGAGGACCCCGTGGACGAGCAGCACCTGGAACCGCAGCAGCGCAGCACCTTCCGAGCCGGCAGTTGGATCCTGCTGGTCGTCGGGCTGGTGGTGAACGTCGCCGGCTCGCTGGGGCTCCTGCCCCTGGCTGTCGGTGTGGCCGGCGGGGTCACCGTCGCCGTCGCAGTGGCCGGGCTGGTCCGGTCCCGGCGCCGGACGCGCGCCGGATCCTGAGAGTTCCCCGTCTCGACCTGCGGCCCCGCGGAGCCGGGGGCACGCTGCAGACGTGTCGAACCCCGCCGCCCCCGTCCACTCCCACGACGACGACGAACTGCTCGCCCTGCAGGCGACGCCCTCGCGGCGGGGGGTGGCCGTCGTGACGGGCGGCTCGGCCGGCCTGGGACGTGCGGTCGTGCGCACCCTCGCCGACCGCGGCTGGGACGTCGCGGTGCTGGCCCGGGGTCGCGACGGACTGGCGGGCGCGGTCCGCGACGTGGCGGCGGCCGGTCGCCGCGCGGTGGGCGTGCCCTGCGACGTCTCCGAGCACGAGCAGGTGGAGGCCGCCGCCGACCGGGTCGAGGAACTCCTCGGCCCGGTCGAGGTGTGGGTGAACGACGCGATGACGAGCGTGTTCTCGCCGTTCCTGGAGACCGCGCCCGAGGACTTCGAACGGGCCACGCGGGTGACCTACCTGGGTTTCGTCAACGGGACGCGGGCGGCGTTGCGCCGCATGGTCCCGCGGGACCGGGGGCAGGTCGTCCAGATCGGTTCCGCCCTGGCGTTCCGCGGGATCCCGCTGCAGGCCGCCTACTGCGGGTCCAAGCACGCGATGGTGGGTTTCACCGAGAGCGTCATCACCGAACTCCTGCACCAGGGCAGTTCCGTCCACGTCTCGATGGTCCACATGCCGGGGATGAACACGACGCAGTTCGGGTGGGTCCGCACGACGCTGCCCAAGCACCCGCAACCCGTCGCGCCCATCTACCAGCCCGAGTCCTGCGCGGCCGTCGTGGCCTCCGTCGTCGACCGGCCGCGCCGGAACACCTGGGTGGGCGAACCCACCGTCGGGACGATCCTGGGGAACCGGACCGTCGCGCCGTTGCTCGACCGGTACCTCGCCAAGACCGGGATCTCCGGCCAGCAGACCGACCAGGACGCCTCCACGATGGTCGGCGAGAACCTCTACGAGCCGGTCCCCGGCGACCACGGCGCGCACGGGGAGTTCGACGACCGGTCGTGGCGTTCGAGCCCGCAGATCTGGACGCTCCTGCACCGGCGCGTCCTCGCGGGTGCGGCGCTGGGAGCAGCGGCGCTCACGGCCGGCCTCCTGGCCCGCGGGGCGCGACGGTGACCGGTCTCGCGCTGGCCCGGGCGGGCTGGGGGACCGCGCTGGTCACGGTCCCGCACCTCCTCCTGCGCGGCGTCGGGGGACCTGGTGCCGCCGACGACCGGGCCGTCGCCGTCGCCCGCGTGCTCGGGGTCCGCCACCTGGTGCAGGCCGCGCTGACGTCCGCCGTCCCGGGTCGGCGGGTCCTGCTCGCCGGGTCCGCGGGCGACGTCGCGCACGCCGCGTCGATGCTCGCGCTGGCCCGGTGGGACCCCGTTCGTCGTCGGGTCGCCCTCGTCGACGCCGCCCTCGCCCTCGGGTGGGGGACGGCGTCCTGGGCCGCTGCCACGGGCGCCCGGTGAGCGGCGCGGCCGAGACGGGCCCCGGGCCGATGGCGCACACCCTGCGGGAGTACGCCCTGCTCGCCGACGGGGAGCGCGGCGCGCTCGTCGGGCCACAGGGTGACGTCGCCTGGATGTGCGCTCCGCGGTTCGAGGACCCGGCCGTGTTCTCCGCGCTGCTCGGCGGCCGCAGCCGCTACCGCGTCGCGCCCGCGCAGCGGTGCGTGTGGGGTGGCGCCTACGAACCGGCGACGCTGGTGTGGCGCAACCGGTGGGTGACGGACGACGGCGCCGTCGTCCAGTGCCGCGACGCGCTCGCGCTGCCCGCCGACCCGGACCGCGCGGTGCTGCTGCGCCGCATCAGCGTGCTGCGGGGACGCGCCCGCGTGGTCGTCGACCTCGATCCCCGGGCGGGGTTCGACCGCGACGGCGTGCACGGGGAGCACCGCGGCGACGACGGGACGTGGACGCTGCGGACCGGTGACCTCGGCGTGCGTTGGACCGGGGCGGCCGGAGCGTCCCGCAGCGGACGCCACGGCGGGCTCACGACGGTGGTGGACCTGGCCGCGGGGGATGAGCACGACCTCGTGCTGGAGGTGGGGACGGGGGACCCGCAGCGGTGGGCGGCGCCCGTCGCCGCGTCCGTGCGCTGGCAGGAGACCGAGGCCGAGTGGGCCGGGCGCGTGCCACGGCTCGACGGCGCGTGGTCACCGCCGCAGGCGCGGCACAGCCTGGCCGTCCTGCACGGCCTGACGAGCGCGGCGGGGGCGATGGTCGCGGCCGCCACGACGTCGTTGCCCGAACGGGCCGACGCCCACGAGGACTACGACTACCGGTACGCCTGGGTGCGCGACCAGTGCTACGCGGGCGTCGCCGCCTACGCGGCCGGCGACGACCGGTTGGGGGACAGCGCGACCCGGTTCCTCACCGACCGGCTGCTGGCCGACGGGGCGCGGCTGGCGCCCGCCTACACCGCCGACGGCGACCCCGTCCCCGGACCGGGACGGGTCGAGCTGCCGGGGTACCCCGGCGCCGACGCCGGGACGGGCAACCAGGTGCGGACGCAGTTCCAGCTCGACGGCTTCGGCGAGGCGCTGCAGGTGTTCGCGACCGCGGCCCGCAGGGGGCGGCTGGACGAGGACGGCGAGCGGGCCGCCCGGGTCGCGGTCGACGCGATCGCGCAGCGGTGGCGGGGGCCCGACGCCGGGATCTGGGAGCTCGAAGCCCGGCAGTGGACGCACAGCAAGCTGGCCGTCGTCGCGGGTCTGCGGGCCTGGTCCGCGGCGTCGCGCGCCGCCTCGCCGGCGCGGCACCGCGACACGTCGCCGCTGCTCCTGGCCGACCAGGTCCTCGCGGAGGCGACCCGCACCGGTCTGCACCCCAGCGGCCGCTGGCAGCGGGCCGCCGACGACGACAGGGTCGACGCGGCGCTGCTGCTGGCGGGGTTGCGGGGCGCCGTGCCCCTGGACGACCCCCGGACGCTGGACACGCTGGCCGCCGTGCAGTCCGAGCTGAGCCTGGACGGGTACGTCTTCCGCTTCCGCCACGACGCCCGGCCGCTGCCGGAGGCCGAGGGAGCGTTCCTGCTGTGCTCGTACTGGACGGCGATGACGGAGGCGCAGCTCGGGCAGCCCGTCAGCGCCGTCTCGCGGCTGGAGAAGGCGCTCGCCGCCGCGGGGCCGCCCCAGCTGTTCAGCGAGGAGTTCGACCCCGAGCAGCACCAGCTGCGGGGCAACCTCCCCCAGGGGTTCGTGCACGCGCTGGCCCTCGAGGCCTGTGTGCGGATGCCCGACCTGCTGGCGGGACGACCGGCCGGCTGACCGGCCGTCCCGGTCGGGTCAGCAGGTGGTGGTGAGCGCCTCCGCCGTCACCGAGGTGGGACCGCCGAGGACGATCTCGGCGGAGATGTTCGTGTTGCCCTGCACGTAGGTCGCCAGCGAGGCCGGCGTGCAGTCCTTCGGCAGCAGCAGCACCGGGGCCGCGTTGACGGCGGCGGCGGGGACACCGGCGAGGGCGTCGGGGAAGTTGTCGCCGGTCGCGATGACGACGGTCGAGGCGTCCGGGAACACCGCGGTCGCGACGGCGGCCGACGTCTCGTAGCGGTCGGCCCCGCCGATCCGGGTGGCGTCGGCCGGGTCGCT
Source organism: Kineococcus sp. DHX-1 (assembly GCF_042473625.1). Lineage (GTDB taxonomy): Bacteria > Actinomycetota > Actinomycetes > Actinomycetales > Kineococcaceae > Kineococcus. The sequence continues at coordinate 955,465 of NZ_CP170445.1, forward strand.
CGTGCGGCTCGCGACGGTCGCGGCGACGGCGTCGCTGACGGACGTCGAGCTGCCCACCACGAGGCTGGAGGCGAACGTGTGCTGCGACATCCACTGCGCGACGGGAGCGGGGATCGAGGTGGGCTCGGTGATCATCACGGGAACCCCGGCCGACGCGGCGGCGGCCCCGCCGGAGAGGGCGTCGGGGAACGTGTCCCCGCGGGTGACGACGACGCCCTCGGGGTTCGGGAAGAACTTCTCCGCCACGTCGACGGCCGTCTCGTAGCGGGACGCCCCGGCGATGCGCGTGACCGTCGAACCCGGTGCGGCCGTGCCGATCGCAGTGAGCACCGTGTCCGACACGCGGTCGGTGCCGCCGACGACGTACACAGTGGTGGGCTTCAGGCGCGCCAGTTCCGTGGCGGTCGCGGCGGGCAGGTCCCCGGCGCGGGTCAGCAGCAGCGGGGCGTCGAGGGAGGCGGCGGCGGGCCCCGCCGTGAGGGCGTCGGCAGGCGCCTCACCGCTGGCGATGAAGACCGTGCTGCCGCTGGAGGGCTGGAAGGAGCCCTGGGCGATGACGGCGGCCGTCTCGTAGCGGTCGGCGCCGGCCGCGCGGACCAGGCCGACGTAGGGGAAGGGCGTGCCGACCTTCGGGACGGGGGTGGCCGCCTGGGCGGCTCCGGCGCAGACGGTCGAGAGCAGCGCGGTGGCGGCGAGGGCGGACAGGGTCGAGCGGCGGACCAGGCGCATCGTGGATCCTCTTGTCGCAGGTGACGGGGCGTCGTCGCCGCCGCGGTCGTGAAACTAGGACATGGTTGCCCGCGGCGCCCTTCGAGATCGCGGACTCACCCGCCCGGCCCACACGTGTCACCCGCGCGCAGTCCCGCGGTCACCGCGGTGGGGGACCGTCGTGACGACGGGCCGGGCGCACCGGCCCGTCGTCACGGAGGACCCGCACCCGCTCAGAGCCTGTCGGCGACGGTGCGGGTGACCAGCGCGAGTGAGACGGCGCCGGCGTCGGGGTGACCCAGGGAACGTTCGGCCAGCGGCCGCGCCCGCCCGATCTGCGGACGCAGGTCCTTGGTCGCCTCCGCGGCCTGCGTGGCGGCCTGGGCGGCGGTGGTGAACGCCGTCTTCAGGTCCTCCCCAGCCCCGACCCGCTCGGCGAGGGTCTGGGCGAAGGGGACCTGCGCGTCCAGCATCGTCTTGTTGCCCACCCGCGCCCCGGCCAGCCGCTGCACGGCCTCCACGCTGGCGGTGGCCCCGGCGGAGACCTGCTCGGGCGTGGGCTTGGCCTCATCGCCCAGCTGCTCGGCGAAGGCGTGCAGCAGGACCCCCCAGATGACCCCGGACGTGCCGCCGGCGCGGTCGGCCCACGCACCCCCGGCCGCGGACAGCGTGGAGGCCGCGCCGGCCCCGGCGTCGGCCGCGGTGCGCGCGGCCTGCGCGGCGGCGACCGAGCCGTTGACCATGCCGGTGCCGTGGTCACCGTCCCCGGCGATCGCGTCGATGCGGCCCAGCTCGGCCTCGGCGTCCTTCAGGACGTCGCGGACGGCTTCGATGAGGGAGGCGATCTGCTGCCCGGCCTGCGCGGCCTCGGCGGGGGTGCCGGTGTAGTCGGCGACCTCGTCCTCGGGGACGACGTAGACCGGGGCGGGGGTGGTCTCGATGGTCGCGCCCACGGACAGCGCCGGGCACTGCGCCGGGTCGGTCCAGAGCTTCTCCAGCTCATCGTCCAGCCACGTGAGGGTCAGCGAGCAGCCCGCCATGTCCAGGCTGGTGACGAGTTCACCGACCTGCGGAGCGACGATCTCGTACCCCGCCGCGCGCAGCTGGGCGGCGATGGGGACGTAGAGCAGGAACAGCTCCTCGTACTTCGTCGAGCCCAGGCCGTTGACCAGGACGGCGACCTTCCCGCCGTCGGGGGCACCCTCGGGCTTGCCGGCCAGGACCTTGTCCACCAGCAAGGTGGCGATCTCGGTGGGGGTGCCGATGGGTTCTTCGGAGATGCCCGGTTCGCCGTGGATGCCCAGGCCGATGGCCATGTTGCCGGGCGTCACCGTGAAGAGGGGTTCGCTCTCCCCGGGCAGGGTGCAGCCGGCGAAGGCGATGCCCATGGAGCGGGTGACGTCGTTGGCGTGGCGGGCCACCCGCACGACGTCGTCGAAGGCGTAGCCGGCTTCGGCGGCGGCGCCGGCGATCTTGAAGGCGACGACGTCGCCGGCGATGCCGCGGCGCTGTCCGTTGGCGCCTTGGCCTTCGGAGGCGACGTCGTCGGTGACGACGAGGAGTTCGGCGGGGATGCCTTCGGCGCGCAGGCGTTCGGCGGCCAGGCCGAAGTTGAGGATGTCGCCGGCGTAGTTGCCGAAGCCCAGGACGACGCCGCCGCCGCGGTGGGCGGCTTTGGCGACGTCGTAGACCCAGCGGGTGGAGGGGGAGGCGAAGACGTTGCCGCACACGGCGCCGTCGGCCAGGCCGGGGCCGACGTAGCCGGCGAAGGCGGGGTAGTGGCCCGAGCCGCCGCCGGCGATGACGGCGACCTTGCCGTCGGGGGTGGCGGTGGAGCGGATCACCCCGTGCGGGACGGGCTGGACGTAGTGGGAGTACAGGTCGACGAAACCGGCGACGGACTCGTCGACGAACGCTGCCGGGTCGCCGAAGATCTTGGTCATGGGTCCTCCTGCTGCTGCGCGGCGGTGAGCGCGCACAGGATGACCCATCTGCTCAGCCGACCACCACCTCGCGCTCACATGAGCACGTCGGTTGTGGGCCCCGCGGGACGCTCCACATACTCGGCGCAGGCAGGGCACCGGTGGAGAAGCACCCGGCCCCGTCGAACGAGAGGAAACCGACATGGTTGTCGAACCAGTTCTCCAGTGCCGGGAACTGCGGAAGTCCTTCGGTGGGGTCCCGGTCCTCAAGGGCGTGTCCCTGGGGCTGGAACTGGGCACGGTGACGGCCCTCGCGGGCGAGAACGGCGCCGGCAAGTCCACCATGATGAAGATCGCCGCAGGGCAGTACCGCGCGGACGAGGGGACCGTGCTGGTGCGCGGGGAGGAACTCGCCGCCGGCAGCATCCGCGACTCCCACCGCCTCGGGGTCGCGATCGTGCCGCAGGAGCTCGCCTCCATCGCGCACATGACCGTCTACGAGAACCTCTTCGTCGGCCGCGAGCTGAAGACGAGGCTCGGCACCCTGGACCGCCGGGCCATGGCCGCGCAGGCCGTCACGATGCTCGAGGTGTTCGGCGTCGAGATCGACCCCGGGGCCCGGATGGGCACCCTCCCGGTCGGTCTGCAGCAGATCGTCGAGATCGTCAAGAACTCCTCGCGCGGGGCGAAGGTCGTCCTGCTCGACGAACCCAGCTCCGCGATCTCCGAGCGCGAGGTCGAGGGCCTCTACCGGGTGGTCCGGCAGTTGCGCGACTCCGGCGTCGCCATCATGTTCACCACCCACAAGATGGCCGAGATCCGCGACCTGGCCGACCGCGTCGTCGTGCTGCGCGACGGCGGGCTCGTCCTCGACGAGGCCATGGCCGACGTCTCGGACGACGACATCGTGACCGCGATGATCGGCCGGGAACTGGAGGACCTGTTCCCGCCCGTCCGCACGGTCCCCGCCGACGCCGACGTCGTCCTGCAGGTCCAGGACCTCGCCGTCGCGGGGCAGGCCGGGACGGTCGACCTGCAGGTCCGCCGGGGCGAGATCCTCGGCCTGGCCGGGCTCGTCGGGGCCGGCCGCACGGAACTGCTCGAAGGGGTGTTCGGGGTCCGCGGCACGACGGCCGGGCGGATCACCGTCGCCGGCCGCGACGTGAAGCGGAAGAACCCCGCGGCCGCCATCACCGCCGGCATGGCGCTGGTGCCGGAGGACCGCAAGCACGCCGGAGCCGTGATGGGCCTGTCGGTGCTGGACAACGGGACCCTGCCGCGGCTGGCGAAGTTCTCCGTCGCCGGCTGGCTCAAGGGTGCCTCGCGCCGCGCCGCCGTCGGGGAGGCCATGGACTCCGTCCGCCTGCGCAGCCGCGGGTTGTCGCAGGACGTCGGAACCCTGTCGGGCGGGAACCAGCAGAAGGTCGTGCTGGCGCGGTGGCTCACCGAGCACGTCGACGTCCTGCTGCTCGACGAACCCACCCGTGGCGTCGACGTCGGCGCCCGCTCGGAGATCTACCGCATCATCGCCGAGCTCGCAGCGGCCGGGATGGCCGTCGTCATGGCCTCCTCGGACATGACCGAGGTCCTGGGCCTGTCCCACCGCGCCCTCGTCCTGCGCGACGGCGGCGTCGTCGCCGAACTCGACCGCACCCAGCTGGACGCTCCCGACGTCCAGGACACCATCTTCCGGCTCAGCTCCGGGCTCACCGCCCGCACCGACACGAAGGACGCCTGATGTCCACGACGACGACCGAGAACACCGCGGTCCCCGCGCCGCGTCGGCGGTTCTCCCGCGAGTGGATCGTCGCCCAGCTCATCCGGCGGGCGATGCTCATCGTGATGCTGCTGGTGATCGCCTTCTTCTCCTACCGCTCACTGCGGTTCTCCTCCCCGGAGAACCTCCAGAACATCCTCATCGCGGCGGCGCCCTTCGCGCTCATCGCGCTGGGGCAGACGCTGGTCATCCTCACCGGCGGCATCGACCTGTCCGTCGGTTCCGTCATCGCGGTGGCGGCCATGACGTCGGCGGCCGTGGCCAAGGCCAACCCCGGCCAGGTGTGGCTGACGGTGCTGTCGGCGATGGCCGTGGGGCTGCTGGCGGGCACGGTCAACGGGATCCTCGTCTCCCGGGTCGACGTGCCACCGTTCATCGCCACCCTCGGCATGCTGACGGCCGGGTCGGGGATCGCCTACGTCATCGGCGGCGGCGCGCCCATCAACGGTCTGCCCGCGGAGTTCGGGTCGATCGCCAACACGAAGGTCTTCGGGCTGCAGATCCCCGTCATCGTCATGATCGTCGGGATCGTCGTCCTGGGGATCGTCATGCGCCGCACCGCGTACGGCATGCGCGTCTACGCCGTGGGCGGCAACCGCGTGGCCGCCGAGATCGCCGGCGTCAACGCCCGCCGCACCCTGTTCAGCGTCTACGCCCTGTCGGGCCTGCTGGCCGGCCTGTCCGGCGTGATGCTCGCCTCCCGCGTCATCTCCGGTCCCCCGAACCTCGGTCAGGGCTACGAGCTCGACGCCATCGCCGCCGTCGTCATCGGCGGCGCCTCGCTCATGGGTGGGCGCGGCACCGTCTGGGGCACCGCCCTGGGCCTGCTGCTCATCCAGACGCTCAACAACGGTCTGGACCTGCTCCTCGTCCCGGCCTACTGGCAGGACGTCATCAAGGGCGTCCTCATCGTGGCCGCCGTCGCCGTCGACGTCTGGTCCGTCAAGCGACGGGCCTGACCGCTCCGCCCCTCCACACCACCCGCGCCACCCTTCGAAGGAGAAGACCCGTGTCCCACGGAACCCGCCCCACCAGCTCCGCCCAGAACCCCCTCTCGCGCCGCACCCTGTTCGCCGGGTCGTTCGGCCTCGGCGCCCTGTCCCTCGCCCTGGCCGCCTGCGGCGCCGGCGACCCGAACGCCCAGAAGGAGGGGTCGGGCAGCGACGCCTCCGGCGGCTCGCAGCAGATCCGCGTCGGCGTCAGCGTCTACGACATGAGCTCCTTCATCACCGCGGGCAAGGAGGGCATGGACGCCTACGCCAAGGCCAAGGGGATCCAGCTGCTCTGGAACTCGGCGAACCTCGACGTCAACACGCAGGCCTCGCAGGTCGACCAGTACGTCAACGCCGGCGTCGACGCCATCATCGTCGTCCCCGTCCAGGCCGACTCCCTGCAGCCGCAGGTGGCCGCCGCGAAGTCCGCCGGCATCCCGCTCGTCGCCGTCAACGCGGCCCTGAACTCGACCGACATCGCCGGGAACGTCCAGCCCGACGACGTCGCGGCCGGCGCGGCCGAGATGCAGATGATGGCTGACAAGCTGGGCGGTCAGGGCGGCATCGTCGTGCTGCAGGGCCCGCTGGGGCAGTCCGGGGAACTCGACCGCACCAAGGGCATCAAGCAGGTCCTCACGAACTACCCGGGCATCAAGGTCCTCGCGATGGACACCGCGAACTGGAAGCGCGACGAGGCCGTCAACAAGGTCAAGAACTGGATCTCGGCCTTCGGCAGCCAGATCACCGGTGTCGTCGCCGAGAACGACGACATGGGTCTCGGGGCGCTGCAGGCGTTCAAGGAGGCCGGGGTCACCGTCCCGATCGTCGGCATCGACGGCATCGAGGACGGCCTGAACGCCGTCAAGAGCGGCGACTTCATCGGCACGATGCTGCAGAACGGCACCGTCGAGCTGTCCGCGGGCCTGGCGGTGGCGGCGGCGATCGCGTCCAAGACCGACGTGAACACGAAGCCCGTCTACAAGATGCCGAAGATCACGAAGGAGAACGTCGACGTCGCCATCCAGCACGTCGTCTCCGACCGCGCGGCCTTCCTCTCCGCGCTGCCGGACCTGACGGAGAAGAACCTGAAGTCCGGCGACATCGCGTTCGAGGGCATCCCCGGACAGGAAGGTGCCTGACGTGGCGGCCGACCTCGCACCGGCCGCCCCGGGCAGCGACCTCAGCTTCTCCCTGCAGGGGCGCACCGCGCTCGTGACCGGCGGGGCCTCGGGGATCGGCGCCGCCATCGCGGCGGCGTTCGTCGAGCGCGGCGCCACCGTCGCCGTCGTCGACCGCAACCTGCCCGCGGCCCAGGAGCGGGCGGCGCAGCTGGGGGAGGGCGCGTTCGCGCTCGAGTGCGACGTCACCGACCCCGCCTCCACCCGGGCCACGACGGACGCCGTGGTCGAGCGGACCGGCCGCCTCGACGTGCTCGTGAACTGCGCTGGCCTGGCCCTGCTCGGGACGGCGGAGTCGCTGCCGTTCCAGACGTGGCAGACGACCCTGTCGGTGAACCTCACCGGGACGTTCCTCATGTGCCAGGCGGCGGGGCAGCACATGCTGAACGCCGGCTACGGGCGCATCGTGAACCTCGCCTCCCAGGCCGCCAGCGTCGCGCTGCCCGAGCACGTCGCGTACTGCGCGTCCAAGGCCGGCGTCCTGGGCCTGACCCGGGTGCTGGCGCTGGAGTGGGGCGGGCGCGGGGTGACCGCCAACGCGATCTCCCCGACCGTCGTCCTCACCGACCTCGGCCGTGCGGTGTGGGCCGGGGAGAAGGGCGAACGCGCCAAGGAGGCGATCCCCACGGGCCGGTTCGCGGTCCCCGAGGAGGTCGCGGGCCTGGCCGTGTACCTGGCGTCCCCGGCGGCTGCCATGGTGAACGGTGCGGACTACCGCATCGACGGCGGTTTCACGATCGCCTGACAGGACCGACGGAGGAACCGGGACACCCGTGAAGCTGACCATCGAGGAACAGGTGCAGTCCGCCGTCGCAGCGCGGAAGTTCTACCTCGAGGGCTCGAGCAAGTCCGACATCGCGGACGTGCTGGGGGTGTCCCGGTTCCGCGTCGCGCGCCTGCTCGACGCCGCGCTCGAGCAGGGGATCGTGCAGATCTCGGTGCAGGTCCCGTTCCAGATCGAACCGGACCTGTCCGAGGAGCTGCGCCGGCGGCACGACCTGCGTCGGGCCATCGTCGTGCAGACCTCCCCGGACCCGGGGGAGCTGCGCGACGGCCTCGGTGCGGTCGCCGCCGGCGTCCTCGGCGACCTGCTCACCGAGGACGACCGGCTCGGGATCGCCTGGGGCCGGACCCTGCGCTCGGTGGTCGCGCACCTGGAGGAGCGCACCCTCCCGCGCGTCACCGTCACCCAGCTCACGGGGGCGGCCGGGTCGGCCAACGACAACTGCATCGACCTCGTCCGCCGCGTCGCGGCCGTCTCCGGCGGCGGGTCGCACCCGATCTTCGCGCCCCTGCTGCTGCCGGACGCCGCGACGCTGGCCGGGGTGCGGCGGCAGACCGCCGTCGCGCGGACCCTGCAGCAGCACGCGCGGCTCACGGTCGCGCTCCTCGCCGTCGGCGCGTGGCCCGACGACTCCCAGCTGATGGACCTCATGCCCGCCGGGTTGCGCCGCAAGCTGCTGGCCGAGGGCGTGTGCGCCGAGGTGGCCGGGAACCTGCTGCGCGAGGACGGCCAGGAGCTGTCCAGCCTCAGCGACCAGCTGCTGACGGTGGGGATGGCGGACCTGCGCCGGATCCCGGAGGTGGTCGTCGTCGCGGGCGGGCCGCAGAAGGCCCGGGCCGTGCGCGCCGTCCTGGCCTCCGGGACGGTGTCCACGCTCATCACCGACGTCCACTGCGCGCGGGCGCTGCTCGGCGACTGACCTCCGGGCCTGTACGCGGCCCGGAACGCGGGCCGGCGTCAGGCCCGGCCGGGGACGGCCACGTCCTCCCAGCGGGGCAGGTGCACGCGCGGCTGCAGTCCCTGCCGCGCCCGCTTCACGGCCCAGCGCGCCGCCTGCAGCGCACGGCGTTCGGCCGTCGGGTCCTCCTCGGCCCCCCGGGCCTCGGCCTCGCCCGCGGGGGCGGAGAGGGTGCGCGCGACGAGGTGCTCGGTCACCTGCTCCTCGGTCGCGTCGCGCAGCACCAGGGTGCGCCCGCCCGTCGACCACAGGGCCAGGTCGCCGTCCGGCTGCACGAGGACGACGAGGTGGTCCCGGGCCCAGTCGGCCGTGCGGCTCACCGGCGCACCTGCGCTCGGGTTCGGCGGGCGGGCCGTCGGGGGCCGGGCGTCGTGGTGCGCACGTCGATGCGGTCGTCCATGCCGGAATGGTCGCCACCGGGCGGTACCGCGCGCTCCCTCCTTCCGGAGGGGTCGTCTCCGCCGGGTGGCGGGTCAGCCGTCGTGGGCCGGGGTGCGCAGCTCGGCGGCCGCCGGATCGGGTCCGCGTCCGGGGGCGGAGGACTGCAGGCCCTGCGCGGCCGGCAGGGGGAGGACCGCCTCGAGCGCGAACCCCCCGTCGGGCGTGGGGCCGACGGTGAGCCGGCCGTGCGCCGCCGCGACGCGCTCCTCCACCCCGAGCAGCCCGTGGCCGGTCCCGGGGGCGGTCGGGGCGGTGCCCGGCCGGGGCGCCGCGTTGCCGACGGCGACGACGAGCCGCCGCCGTCCGTGGTCGACCCGCAGGTGCGCCGTGGCCCCCGGGGCGTGCCGGCGGGCGTTCGTCAGACCCTCCTGCGCGATCCGGAAGACCGTGCGCTGCAGGCTGTCCGGGACCACCCCCTCGGAACCGGACGTGTCGGGGGCCAGCAGGGCCGGGTCGAGCGTGAACGTGCCGGTGAGCCCGCTGCCCGCCCACAGCGCGGGCAGGTCGGCGAGGCGCCCCGGTGCCTGCAACGGTTGGTGACCGTCCGAGCGCAGGGCCGTCAGCATCTGCCGCAGCTCGTCCGTCGTGCGGACCGCCAGCTCCCGGATCTGCTCGGCGGCCGAACGGACCGCGGGTGGGTGGTCGCCGACGCGCAGCGCCCCGGCGACGATCGCGATGAGGGAGACCTGGTGGGAGACGACGTCGTGCATCTCGCGCGCGAGCCGGGTGCGTTCCTCCGAGCGCGCGGCGGCGTCGACGAGCTCGTGCTCGCGGGTGCGGGCGCGGACGAGGTCGTCGAGCCGCTCCCGCAGGTCGCTCCGCGCCGCCCGGTAGGCACCCAGCCCGGCCGCACCTCCCAGGAGGGCGGTGACCTGGAGGAGGACCGCCACGTCGCTGCGCCACAGGTCCGGTCGCGGGTCCAGCACGGCGGCCGCCGAGACGCCGACCCCCACGGCCACCGCCGCCACGACCACCCGGCCGCGGCGCTCGCGGTGCGCGAGCGTGAAGGCCAGGACGGCCGGGGCCAGCGTCGCCTGCGCCCAGCCGAGGGCGGGCACGCCCACGAGGAAGGCCAGCAGCGGCACCTTGCGCCGCAGGAGCACCGCGAGCAGCGCCAGCACGGACAGGACGAAGGGACGGTTCCAGCCGGCGCTCTGGTTCGTGAACCCCTCGAACCAGCACGCCACCACCAGCCCCACGTCGACGGCGATGTCGGCAGCCTTGGCTCGCAGCGCCGCGCGGGCACGGTCCCGACGCGCCGGCACCGTCCCCGCGGAGGTCACCTCTCCTCCACCAGCCCGGCGCGCACGGCCAGGACGGCGGCCTGCACCCGGTTGCTCACCCCGAGCTTGGTGAGGACGGCGCCGACGTGCTCCTTGACGGTCGGCACGGACACGAAGAGGCGCTCGGCGATCTCGGCGTTCTGCGCGCCCTCGGTGAGCAGGACGAGCACCTCGTGCTCGCGGGGGGTGAGGCGGCGCAGCGACTGCCGCGCCGACGCGGACCCCCGCGAGCGGAGGAACCCCTCGACCACTGTCGCGGTCACGCCCGCGGACAGGACCGACGCCCCGCGCGCCAGGGCCCGGACGTGCTGCACGAGCTGGTCGGGGTCGGTGTCCTTCAGCAGGTAGCCGTCGGCGCCCGCCGCCAGCGCGGCCGCCACCTTCTCGTCCGCGTGGAACGTCGTGAGCATGGCCACGGCCGGCCGGCGGGGGAGGGTCGCGAGGCCGGCGAGGACGGTCAGGCCGTCGACGTCCGGCATCCGGATGTCCAGCAGCAGCACGTCGACCCGGAAGCGGCGCAGGGTGTCCAGCGCCGCGCCGCCCTCGACCGCGGCGACGACGTGCAGGTCGGGGGCGGAGGACAGGATGGCCGTCAGGCCGGAGCGGACCAGCGGTTCGTCGTCGACGACGAGGACCCGCACGCCGTCCGCGGGCTCCGGCGAGGAGGCGGACGTCGGGTCCGGGGTCTCGTCCACCCGTCCAGCATCGCAGGCGGGGCGGGCGTCCCGGCCCCTCCACAGGCAGGGTGCGGACCGCCTCGACCCGCCGGGGGAGGAGGTGGCGTCGTGGTCCTGCAGGCCGTCCGCCACGGGGGGTCACGTGCGTCCTCACGTCCAGGACACGGACGGTGCAGCCGCTGGGCGACCTCAAGGACGCACGGTGAGCTGCCGAAGGGGGACGGGTGGGCGCACGCCCGCCGCAGCGTCGAACCCGAGAGAGGAGCACCGGCTGGTGAACGTCTCCTCGTCGGCGACCGCCGCCGATCCGGGTCTGGCCCCCGCGGCCCGCGACCAGGGCGGACTGGCCGTCGCGCAGACCGCGAACGCCTCCGCCTTCGGCGCGACGCTCGCCCGCGAGGCCCGGGCCCGTCAGGCGCGCATCCTCGCGTCCCTGACCGTCAGCGACCGTTCGTTCCTCGGTGTCGTGCTGGGTCCCGGGACGGACCTGACCGACAGCGCCACGCTGACCGAGATCGGCGCCTCACCCCTCGCCGCGCACGTCGCGGCCGACCGCGACAGCGGTCTGCTGCCCCAGGGCTGCCCCATCGACATCGCCTACGTGCGGTTGCTGGCGGGGTTCAGCGTGCAGGACGAGACCGGGACGTTGCACCCGTTGCTCAGCCCGCGCCAGCACGACCGCGCCCGCCGCTACGTCGAGGAACTCGGTGGCCGGGCCACCGTCGACTTCCGCACCTGATCCGCACGTGACGAGCCCTGTGCGGCTGCGGCCCGTAGGAGTGCCCCCAGCAGGATTCGAACCTGCGACACACGGTTTAGGAAACCGATGCTCTATCCCCTGAGCTATGGGGGCCCGCGAGGCAGCCTACCGGGACGGTGATCGACCCCGTCGCCGGCCGCCCGCCGCGGTTCGACATCGCCGAACTACGACGCAGTGTCGTGGTGATTGCGCTGCGCTGCAGGCGAACGGGTGGGGCCGTGGTCGGCACCGGGCCGTTCGGGTGCCTACACTCAAGCCGTACAGAACACCGACCGATGGCCTTCTCGGGTGTCGGATCACGTCGACGGGGACGCCGCCACCCGGCCGTCGCCGTCATTCGAGGAGCAGCCCCGCATGTCCGTCACCACCGCTCGCCCGGCCGACCACGCCCGCGTCCCGGCGCCGCGCCGCGCCCCCCGCGAGCAGGCCGCCGTGGCGGCCCTGCACGCCGCCCTCGTGGAGTCCGGCTGCATCCTCGTCTCGACCGAGGTCGCCGACGGCGGGTGCACCGTGTCCTTCTACGACGTGCGCTCCCTGGGGCGCGCCGTGGACGTCATCGTCTCCGCCGCTCTGCGCGCGGGTGACTCCGCGCTGGCCGCCCGCGCCCGCCAGCAGGGCGGCGACGCCTGGAAGGTCACCGCGCAGCCGCAGACGTGGTCCGGCGCCGAGGGTGACCCCGACGCGTGCGCCAACCGGTCCTCCACCAGCTGGCGCCTCGCGGTCCCGGCCGCCGACGTCGTCCCGACGGCGGCCGCGCTGCTCGCCTGACCTCGGGCCTCTTCAGACCTCGATCTCGGCGAGCACGGCCGGCACCTGACCCGGCAGCTCGCGCGCGAGGAACCCCAGCCGCCCCACCGCGCTGGCCAGGCGGTCACCCGCCCGACCGTGCAGGTGGACGCCCCACACGGCGGCCTGGGTGGGGTCCGCGCCCCGGGCGCACAGGCCCGTGACGATGCCGGCGAGCACGTCGCCCGATCCCGAGACCCCCAGCCCCGCCCCGCCGGAGGCGTCCCGCCAGCACCGGCCGTCGGGTGCGGCGACCCACGACTCGCCCCCGCCGGCGGCCACCGTGCACCGGCTGCGCCGCGCGAGCTCCCGCGCCGCGGCGCCCACGTCACCCTCCACTTCCTCCGGCTCGGCGTCGAGCACGATCGCCAGTTCGGCCAGGTTCGGCGTCAGCACCGCCCGCCCCTGCAGGTGGTGCAGGAAGGTCACGTCGGCCGTCACCGGTGCGAGGCCGAGCGCGTCGAGCACCACCGTCGTGTCCAAGGCGGGGACGACCGCCTCCAGCAGGGCCCGGGTGTCCCGTTCACCGACGGCCCCCACCCCGAGCAGGGCCGCGTGGGCCCCGCCGACGAGCTCCGTCAGCTCCTCGTCGTCCGCGCACACCGGGTCGATCCCGCCTTCGCCCGTCTCGGGCAGCCCCAGGACGAGCGCCTCCGGCAACGCCACGCCGAGCGCCACGGCGGTCCCGGCCGTCGTGGCGACCTGCAGCTTTCCCGCCCCGGACCGCAGCGCGGACTCCGCGGCCAACAGGACCGCCCCCGGCGTCTTGACGCTGCCGCCGAGGACGACCGTGCGCCCGCGCGACTCCTTGCCCACGCCGGGCGGGGGGAGCGGCCACTCCCGCAGGACGGCGGAGGTGACGGTGGTCGCGCCGGTGTCGGCGTCGGAGGCGTGGGGAGCGGAGGTCACGACCACCACCTACCCCTGGGGCTGCACGTCACGCGGTTCGTCGTCGACCGGGTCGTCGGTCACGCGGACGTCGCGCACGGCGGTGGTGTCCCCGGCCCGGTCGAGCAGCAACCGGCCGGCCTCGCCCCGGTAGGCCGTCACCGAGCAGTTGGCCAGCGGCTGCTCGGCGTCCAGCCGCAGCACGGACTCCTCGTCGAGGTCCTCCAGGACGAGCCGGAAGTTCATGACGACGGCCTGGTGAGAGGCGAGCAGCACCTGGCGGCCGGCGTGCTCCTCGCGCAGGCTCGCCAGCAGGCTGCGCACGCGCAGGGCGACGTCGCACCAGCTCTCCCCGCCCGGGGGCCGGTAGTAGAACTTGCCGATCCGCCGCCGCCGCTCGGCCTCCTCCGGGAAGCGGGCCCGCACGCCGAGGCCCGTCAGCCCGTCCCACCAGCCGAGGTCGCGCTCGCGCAGGCGTTCGTCGGTGCGCAGCTCCACGTCGTGACCGGCGGCGCGCAGTTCGTGGGCGATGGCGCGGGCCGTGTCGTGGGCGCGCAGGTAGGGGGAGGAGACCAGCACCTCCGGGACGGGTGGCGCCGCGGGGTCCTGGGACAGCCACCGCGCGACCGCCTCGGCCTGGGCGCGGCCGAGGGGGGACAGCGGCACGTCGGCGTCGCGTTCGGCGACGTCGACCACCTCCGCGTGCGTCGAGCGGGCGTGGGCGTCAGCGAGGTTCCCCGTCGACTGCCCGTGCCGGACGAGGACGAGTCCGGCGGGCTGGGGGAGGGCGGCGTTCACCCGACCACCCCTACCGCGTCGCCCGCCGCGTCGCCCGCCGAGGCACCCGCGAGGCGCCCGCCGGGAACGATCTGCGGCGGGTGCGCGTGGGACGGGTGGGTGACCCGACGCGACCGGGGATGACAAGGTGTGTGCCGACCGACCGGTGATCCACACCGGTGGATGCGCTCGAGGGGGTGGGGCAGCTGAGCAGGGTGGCGAGCGCGTGGCACCGGCTCATGACGCGCACGACCCTTCAGCGGCGCGTGTCGGTCATGGGGGTGTCGTTCCTCCTGCTCGTGCTGGTGCTCACCGTCGTGCTGGCCACCAGCATGTTCCGAGCCGACCGCACGGACAACGACGTCAACGGCACGAACCCGCAGGGGACTCTCCTGCAGCACGTCGAGGAGCTGCAGCGGGACGTCACGGTCGCTCAGACGACCCACGAGCTCTACATCACGGCCGGGGACCCGCAACGGCTGGCTGAGTACGACAGCCTCCGCACTCAGCGGATGGCGGGCTACACGGAGGCTCGCGATCAACTCGTCGCCGACGCGGGGGCCTCGACGCGCTTCTCCGCCGGCCTGCGGGACGAGATCACCCCCGTCCTGGACGCAGCCGCGCGCTGGAAGTACCTCGCGGACCAGCAGGCCGGCTTCAAGCGGGATGCGAACGGTCCCGCGTTGAACAACAGCTTCGTCGACGGACCCGTCGAGGAGGCCTTCCTCGTCATGCACGACCGGCTCACCACCCTGCAGAAGGACCTCGCAGACAACCGGGATGTGGCGCTCGAGCAGGCCCGCCGCGACGCCACGCGGACCCGGTACATCCAGTTCGTCGTCGCGGCGGTGGCGCTGCTGCTGGTCCCGGCGGTCCTCTACCTCGTCCGCCGCTGGGTCCTGCACCCTCTGGGCTCCCTGTCCGACCAGCTCCTGTCGGTGGCCGGCGGCGACCTGCAGGAGCCGATCACGCTTCCCGGCCCGCCCGAGCTGGCCGCCGTGGCGGCCTCGGCGGAGACGATGCGGCGGCGCATCCTCGACGAGCTCGCCGACGCGGTCTCGGCGCGCGAGGCCCTGCAGCAGGGCCAGCCGCTGGTCGCGGAGGTCCGCGACCAGCTCACGGCGCACGACCTGCCCGTGGTCCCGGGCTGGTCCTCGGCCGCCGCCCTGCGCCCGGCAGAGGGGCTGCTCGCGGGCGACTGGTACGACGTGCTGCCGCTGGCGGACGGGCGGTTCGCCGTCGTCGTGGCCGACGTCTCGGGCCACGGAGCGCGGGCGGGCATCGTCGCCATCCAGCTCAAGCGGCTGCTCGAGGCGGCCCTGCACCTGGCGCCCGAACCCGACCTGGCCCTGGCGATGGCGGCCCGCGTCTTCGCCGACGAGGCGGAGCGGTTCGCCAGCTGCGTCGTCGTGGTCGTCGACCCCGACTCCGGGACCGTCTCCTACGCCAACGCCGGCCACCCCGCTCCCGTCGTGCTGCGCACGGACGAGGAGTCCGGCGGCGGCGTGCGTGTCGTGACCGAGCTGGACGCCACGGGGCCGCTGCTGTCCTGGCTGCACCTCGACGTGCCCGGTGCCTGGCAGACCCGCACGACGTCCCTGGCGCCGGGGTCGGTCCTCGTCGTCTACACCGACGGGCTGACCGAGGCCCGGCCGACGGGCAGCACGGACGAGCTCGGGATCGGGGGCGTCCTGCACGCCCTCGGGAGGCTGCCGGAGCTGACGCCGCAGGCCCTCGTCGACGAGGCCCTCGACGTCGCCCGGCGCTTCAGCGGCGGCCGGGCCCGCGACGACGTCACCCTCGTGGCCCTGTCGCGGGGGGCCGCTCCCGTGCCCGCGGTGCCGCTCGCGCGCGGCGGCACGCAGGAGCCGCGCACCTGACCCGATCCACGTCGGGCGACGCCTAACCTTGACCGCGTGACGTCTTCTCCCGCGACCGGTCCCGACTCGACGCGTCGGCGCTGGTGGGCGGAGGCGGAGGTCCTCGGGGGCACGTCGGCGCTGCTCGACTGCCCGGTGGGGACCGACGCCGTGCTCGACCTGACCACCGCGCACCCCTCCGGCCTCGCCCAGCTCCTCGCGGGCGGCCCCGCGCCCCTGACCAGCCTCGTGCGCGAGGCGGGAGCCTTCGCCGAGGCCCGCCGCCGGGCCCGCACCACCCACCGCCTCGCCGGAGCCCTCCTGGCTCAGCGGGGGACCCGGTCGCTCGCGGTCGCCGTCGGCATCGCCGGCTGGTCGCTGGCCGACGAACCCGACGCCGCGACGCTCGCCGAGGGCGCCGCACCCGTCGCTCTGCGGGCCCCGCGCCGCACACCCGTCCTGCTGCGCCGCTGCACCCTCACCCCGGCGACCGAGGCGCTCGACGACTTCGTCGTGCAGCTGGCCCCCGAGGTCATCGTGAACCCCGTGCTCGTCCGCGTCGCGCGCGCCGAGCTCGGCGTCGACCTCGACACGCGCCGCATCGCGGCCGCGGTGGGCGCGCACTGGGGCTTCGACCCCAACCCCGCCATGGACGAGCTGCGCCGCCAGCTCGCGGGCGTGCGCGGGCTGCGGGTCGAGCGACGGCTGCTGCTGACGACCTTCGCCGACCCGGGTGCGGACCTCCTGGCCGACCTGCGCCGCCGGGGCGGTCTCGTGCGCGAGCACCGCGTCGTCGCCGCCGTCGCAGGGCGCCGCCCGGTCGAGCCGTTCCGCGCCGACGCGTCCGCCGACGAGGCCGCCACCGAGGCCCCCGCTGCCCCCGACCTGGTGGAGGGACTCGCCCTCGACCCGGCCCAGCGCCGCGTCGTGGAGGCGGTGCTGTCCGGGCAGGACGTCCGGCTGGACGCCCCTACCGGCACCGGGGCTACCCAGGTGGCGGCGGCCGTCATCGCCTCCGAGGTCGCCGCGGGCCGTCGCGTCCTCCTCGTCGCCGACTCCGCCGCCGACCGCCGCGCCGTGGACGAGCGCCTGCGGGACAGCGGGTTCGGTCGTCTGCTGCTGCACCTCGTCGCCGACCTGGACTCCTCCGCGGACGACGCCTCCGTCCAGTTCGACGCGGCCCGTCGGGAGGTGCGCGCGCGCCTGGACGCCGCCGCCCCGGCCGGGGCCGGCCCCGGCGCCGACCCGGACGTGGCCGGGCCCGCCCGTGCCCTCGAGGAGCACGCGACCGCGCTGCACCGCGTCCGCGAGCCGTGGGGCGTGAGCGCGGCCGAGGCCATGCGTGCGCTGCTGGACCTGGCCGAGCGCCCCGAGCCGCCGACCACGAGCCGACGGCTGCGCGGTGCGGACCTGTCGTCCTGCGCGCGCGCGGACGTCGCCGGCTGGGCCGACCGCCTCGTCGAGGCCGTCGACCTCGGGGCCTTCGACGTCGGCCCGGGCACGACGCCGTGGGCCGGCGCGGACCTGCGCACGCCCGAGGCCGCCCAGCAGGCCCTGGAGCGGGTCGAGAACCTCATCGGCCAGCGGTTGCCGGCCCTGCGCGCGCTGCTCGCGACCGTCTGCGACGCAGCCGGTCTGCGTGGCGCGGCGTCGGTCGCGGAGGCCGCCGAGCGCACCGCGCTCCTCGACGGGGTCCGCACGACCATCGGCCGCTTCGGCGCCGACGTCTTCGGGCAGTCCCTCGGCGACGTCGCGGCCGCGACCGCCACGCCCCAGTGGAGGCGCGAGCACGAGGTGCGGCAGGGCTGGATGCGCCGCTGGCGCCTGCGCCGGGAGGCGCGTGCGCTGCTGCGCCCGGACGTCTCGGCCGGTGACTGGGCCACCCTGCACGAGTGGCTCCAGCAGGCCCGGTCCGAGCGGCTGCGCTGGCAGCGGGTCTCCGTGCGGGACAACGCACCCGTCGTCCCCGACGACCTCGACGCGCTCATCGCCGCGGTGGCCGCGGTGCGGCAGGAGCTCGACGACCTCGCCCGCGTGCTGCCGCCCCGTTCGTGGACCGACCTGGGGGCCACGTCCCTGCAGGACGTCCAGCTGCCCGAGCTGTCGGCCCTGCTGCGTGCGCTGGCCGCGGACGCGGAGGCGCTCGACCCGCTGCCCCGCCGGACGGTGCTGCTGGACGAGCTGGAGGGGGCCGGCTGGGGCGGGCTGCTGGAGGACCTGCGCGCCCGCTGGGGCGGGCCGGGCAGCCTGCACCTGCCCTCGGAGGTGGAACGGGCCTGGTGGGCGGGTGTCCTGGACGCCGTCTCGATGGTCGACCCGCTCGTCGGCACGGGGGAGGCCGCCGCGCTGCGCACCGCCCGGTACGGGCTGCAGCTCGCCGTCGCGGCGCGTCGCGGCCGGCAGGCGGCGCGCGTGCGGGCCGCGCTCGACGCCCGGGCCGAGGCCTCCGGACGTCCCGGCGACCTGCTGCCCGTCACCGCGCTGTCGGCGGCGGGTGTCGCCCGGCTGGCGGACGAGGTCCACGACGCCGACCTGCTCGTCCTGCTCGGGGCCCAGGCCACGACGACGGCGGCGGCGCTGCCGGCGCTGTCCCGGGCCGCGCGCGTGCTCGTGGTGGGCGACCCCCAGCTGCCCGGTCCGGCCGACCTGCCGACTGCGCGCGACGAGCACACCGTCCCGGGACCGGTGCGGGACAGCCTCTTCGCCGACGTCGAGGGGGTGCTGCCCACCCTGCGGCTGGAGCGCCAGCACGCGCTGCTCGACGACACGCTGCTGTCCGGTGTCCCGATCCCGGCGGCACAGGTCTCGCTGCCCGGCCCGGGGCACGACGGCCGGGCCACCGCCCGGACGTCGGACCGCCCGCCGGGGGCGCGACGGGGCCCCGACGCGCTCGTCGACCTCGTGCTGGAGACGGCGCTCGTGGCGCTGAGCGCCCACCCCGAGGAGTCCCTCGGCGTCGTCGTGCCGGACGCGGCGGGCGCGGAGCTGCTGGCCGACACCGTCCGGCGCCAGGCGCTCGACCGCGGCCTGCCGCTGTCCGTCGGCCGCGAACCCCTGCTGGTCGGCACGCCGGTCCGCTGGACCGGTGAGCGCCGCGACCACGTGCTCGTCGTCACCGACGCCGTCCTCAACGGGCCCGCCCTGGGGGCCGCCCACGACGACGGGTCGGCCGAGGGGGCCGCCGAGGGCCGGGCCACCGGCCGCGCCGAGGCGTGGATGGCGCTGACCCGCAGCCGACTGCGGACCACGCTCGTCCTCGACGACTCCGGCTGGAGCTCCGGCGCGGACGCGGAGGACCAGGAGGACGGCCGCACGCTCCTGGACCGTGCCGCGCGCGCCTGGGAGCGTGAAGAGGTCCTCGCGGAGACGGGACGTCCCGACCGGCCGGGAGCCGACGCGGTCGTGCGTCGCCTCGCGGGCGCGTGCCGCCGCATCGGGTTGCCGGTCGAGTGCCAGGTCGGCACCTCCCGCGTCCTGGCCCTGGTCGTCCGGGACGCGCGCGCCCGGGCGGGGGCCGGCCCGGCGCTGGTCGTCGAGCTCGACGACGCGCTGTGGGCGAGCGGGGACGTCGTCGACCGCGAGGTCGACGGCCCCACCGAGCTCGAGCGCCGCGGCTGGCGGTACGTGCGCGTGCTCACCGCGGACGTGTTCGCCGACGCCGACGCCGAGGCGGACCGCATCGCGGGCCTGTGGCGGGACGCCCTGGCCGAGACCGGTCACGACCTGCCGTGGGTGGTCGACCTGGAGGGTCCCGCCGGTCCGACGGGTCACGTCGCGCCCCAGGGGGGCCGGGCGTCCGGGACGCCCGCCGTCGACCTCGACCGGAGCGGGGTGCAGGCGCCGTGAGCCCGGCACCGGCCGGGCCTCAGGACGGGGACCGCGAGGTCCCGCTGGAGGACGAACGGTCCGCCGACGACCGTGACGAGGGGTGGGGCGAGCGCTCGGGGACGGGGCTGGACGACGACTGGTACCTGTCCCAGCGCCCGCCGCACTGGGACTGAGGCCCGCGCAGGGCCGAGTACCGGATCGGTGGTCATCGGCGCACGCTGCGTCACACGTGATGTGCACAGAGACACACGTTGCTGACTGAACGTTCAACCACACTGACTCTCGGTCGAAAGTCCCGTCGCCAAGCCGCTCAGGGCTTCTTCCGCGCCGTCGCCACCCCCATGATGGGCGCGGACCGCCGCCCATCGTCCCCCGAACGGGGGACGACGGGCCGGTCCGTCCGAAGCATCCGGAACCGGTGGCGGGAGGTGGGACGTGCAGCGCACGACGGCCGCACTCGCGGTACCCCGCATCCCCGCAGCGCGTCGACCGGCCCGGCCGCGCCCCGACGTGCCCCTCGCGCTCGACCTCCTGGCCGTGGTCGCCGCCGTCGCCGTCCTGTCCGTCGCGGTGCTGGCCGCCCTCGCCGCCCCCGCGCCGTGGCACGCCTCGCGCTTCGCCCTCGTCCTGGCCGCCGTCGTCTTGGTGGCCGAGTCCCGGCCCGTGACCCGTCGCACCGGGGGGCGGGGCGAGCCGCCACCCCTCGCGTGGGGCTTCCTCGTGGCGCTCGTCGCTCTCGGCCCCTTGGCACTCGCCCTCCTCGTCCGGGCCGTCCCCACTCTGGTCCGCCAACTGCGACGCGGTGCCGGCCCCCAGGCCGTCGTCGTCGCCGTCGCGACCTCCCTCGTCGGCGTCCTCGTCTGCGGGGTCGTCCTCGACCTCCTGGTGGGATCCTCCGCGGCCGACGGACCCGCGCTGCGCGACCCCACCGACTGGCCCTCCGTCCTGGCGGCCGGCGCGGCCGGACTGCTCGCGCAGGGGGTGGCCCGCTACGCCTCCCGGCGGATCGTCGTCCGTGCGCCGCGCCCCCTGGTCCGCGCCGGGTCGGCGTCCGGTCTCCTGCTCACCCTGGCCGTCCTCGCCTCGGCCCCCGTGGTCGTCGTCAGCGCCGAGGGTGGTCCCTGGCTGCTGGTGCTCGTCTGCGTGCCCCTGTCCGTGATGCTCGTCAGCGCCGCCGTCGCCCGCCGCCACGAGCGGCGAGCGCTGGTCGACGACCTCACCGGGTTGCCGAACCGGGACGCGTTCCTCGCCGCGACCGCCCGTTCCCTGCGCGGCGGGGAGGGGGCCGACCTGGGGCCCGGCCTGCTCGTCGTCGACCTCGACCACTTCAAGGACGTCAACGACACGCTCGGGCACCCCGTCGGGGACGCGCTGCTGCGCGAGGTCGCCGGCCGGCTCACCGCGCAGGCCCCGGCCGACGCGGTCGTGGCGCGGCTCGGCGGCGACGAGTTCGGGCTGCTCGTGTCCGACCGCCTGGAGGCCGAGGGACTGGCGCTCGCGGTCGTCGAGGAGATGTCCCGGCCGATGCGCGTGGGGGAGCTGCAGGTCCTGCTGCCCGCCAGCGTCGGCGTCGCGCTCGCCCCGCAGCACGGCACGAGCGCCACCTCCCTGCTGCGCAGCGCCGACGTCGCCCTCTACCAGGCCAAGGAGGTGCGCGGCCGGGCGTGCACATACGCCGGACGCCGCGACGTCAACAGCATCGAACGCCTCCGGCTCCTCGGTGACCTGGGCCGGGCCGTGGAGCGCGGCGAGCTGTTCGTGCGCTACCAGCCGCAGGTGGACGCGCACACCGGTGTCGTCGTGGGGGCCGAGGCCCTCGTCCGCTGGCGCCACCCCGAGCTCGGCCCCGTCGGTCCCGACCGCTTCATCCCGCTCGCCGAGCAGTCCGGGCTCATCGCCGGCGTGACCGCCGTCGTCCTCGACCAGGCCCTCGCCGACGCCGCCCGCTGGAGCGCCGCGGGGTTCAGCCCGAGCGTGTCGGTCAACCTCTCGGCCCGGCTGCTCACCGACCACGACCTGCCGGCCCTGGTCGCCGACGGTCTGCGCCGGCACCGGGTGGCCGCCGCAGCTCTCGTCCTGGAGATCACCGAGACCGGCATCGTCTCGGACCCGGCGCGGGCCCGGGCGGTGGTGCGCCGGCTGAGGGCGCTCGGCTGCTCGGTGGCCGTCGACGACTACGGAACGGGCCAGGCGTCGCTGGCCTACCTCATGGACCTCGAGGTGGACGAGCTCAAGATCGACCGCAGCTTCGTCACCGGCATGACGACCGACCGGGCCCGGGCGGTCATCGTGCGCTCCACCGTCCAGATGGCCCGCGAACTGGGGCTGCGGGTGGTGGCCGAGGGCGTCACCGACGCGCCCACCCAACGGGCGCTGGCCGGGCTCGGGTGCCACACCGCGCAGGGCGAGCACGTCGGCGGGCCCATGACCGCCGACGCCGTCCTGGACCTCCTGCGCGTCCGCCACGCCGGCGTCGCCGGCCGCGCTCCGCAGCGCCGCGTCGCCCCGCGCCTGGACTGACCTCACGCCCGCACCGTCACCACGGTGCGCCCGGCCGCCGCGGCCAGCCGCGCCGCC
The DNA here is from genome assembly GCF_042473625.1 of Kineococcus sp. DHX-1. Taxonomy (GTDB): domain Bacteria; phylum Actinomycetota; class Actinomycetes; order Actinomycetales; family Kineococcaceae; genus Kineococcus. Next base: position 977,660 of record NZ_CP170445.1, read on the forward strand.
GTCGCGGGGTCGACGGCGAGCAGCACCGACGCGGGACCCGCCGTCGAGGACGGCCCGAGGAGCCCGCCGGAGGTCTGCGGCGGGGGGACCCGCAGCACCACGACCCCGACAGCGATCCGTTCGGCCCCGGTCGAGGCGCCGGACACCGGGTCCTGCGTCCGAGCCAGGACGTCGACCCTGGCTCCCGGCGCCAGGCTCTGCAGCAGCGCGGGGTCGCCCACCTCGACCCCGGTCGCGACCGTCCCCGCCGGCTGCCCCGCCAGCAGGGGGCCCGTCGTCGTGCGCGCGTCGGTCAGCACCTCGCCGCGGCGGACGGGTGCGGCCAGGACCGCCCCCTGGACGGCGGCGGCGTCGAGGGTCCCGTCGGGCACGGTGGCGTCGTCGTGCTCCTGGGCCGTGACGTCGCCCGCAGTGAGGACCGCGCCGGTCGGCAGGTCCCGCGCGGCGACCAGCACCCGCGCCTGGACCGGGGCGGGCGGCGCCAGGGTGGCCACGGCGACGCCGCCGGCCGCCGCGACGAGCCCGGCCGACAGCCAGCGACGGGTCAACCGGCGACGACGGCGGGCCACCGGGCCCCGGAGCGGGGGAGCGGGCAGCGGGAGCAGGTGGTCCTCGAGGGGGTCGTCGAGGTGGTCGCGAGGGGTGGCGGGCACGGCGCGACGCTAGGCGCGCCGGGCGCTGCCCCACCGAACGCAACAGGCCGCCTGGGGACGACGGGCGTCCCAGGCGGCCTGTGGAGACCGGTGCGACCTCAGGCGGCCGAGGTGGCCCCGCCTGTGGACGAGGAGCTCGAGGAGCTGGACGAGGAGGTCGACGACGTCGAGGAGGAGGACGAGCTCGACGGCTTCGCGTCGGAGGAGGCGGGCTTGCTCTCCGAGGCCTTCTCCGAGCTCGAGGAGGAGCCGCCCGACGACCCGTTGGAGGAACGGGAGTCGTTGCGGTAGAAGCCGGATCCCTTGAAGACGATGCCGACGTTGTTGAAGAGCTTGCGCAGGGCCCCCGAGCACTCCGGGCAGTCCGTCAGGGCGTCGTCGCTGAAGGACTGGCGGACCTCGAAGGAGTGTCCGCAGGACTGGCAGGCGTAGGCGTAGGTGGGCACGCGATCTCCGTGGCGTCCAGGACCCGCTGGCACTCGGGTCGTTCGAGTGCCAATGGTACTCGCCGTGGGGCCTGCGTGGGCGCTCAGCGACGGGCCCGCGCCCGCCGGGTGAGGTCCCCGGCCGACGACGGCAGGGGCGGCACCTGCGCCTCCAGCCCCGCGAGGTCGAGCGCACCGGCGCCGCGCGCCGCCACCGACGTCTGCGCCAGGTACAGCCGCTCGACGAGGACCTCCTGCGCCGACGGCGGCAGGTCGGCGACGAACCGCTGCCAGCCCGTCGCCCCGACCCACGCCGCGAACGTCAGCGGGCGACTCGCCCCGTCCACCCGGACCACCCCGCGCAACCACCCGCCGGCACCGTCGCCGCGCACGCTGACCGCCAGACCCGTCGCGCCGCGCGGGACCGGCAGGGGGACGCGGGCCACGAGCGCCGCGGTGGCCGTCCCCGGCTCCGTCGGCCGCACGGTGAAGTCGAAGGCCAGCCGCAGGGCCGGTCCGTCGACGGCGCGCACCGAGGCGTCGGCCCGCACGCCCGCCACGGTCCAGCGGGACGGGTCCGCCAGCGGGTCCACCGTGACGGGCCGGGTCCCGACCGCCGCCGGGACGTCCGCGACGACCCCGCCGGCCGAGAGCCGCACCCAGGGCGAGGCAGGACCGCCGGCGACGGCCGTGAGCCGCAGCCGCCCGTCGGGCAGCACCTGGGCCACCAGCACCGACGGGTCGGTCCCGACGAGCACGTCCGCGGCGTCGACGGCCGCCGCCCGGCCGCCCGCGTCGCGGCCGGTGACCACGACGTCGACCGTCGACCCCGCGGCCGGCAGGACGAGCGGGCGGTCGGTGCCGAGCCGGACCACCGGGTCGAGCACCTGCAGGTCGAGGGACCCGGAGGCGCCGCCCAGGACGGCCCGCAGCCTCGCCGGACCCGGTGCGACGCCCCGGACGGCGACGCGGAGGCCGCCCGCCTCGTCGGCCCCGAGCGACTGCGACGTCACCGCACCCGCCGCGACCTCCACGACCGGGAGCCCGGTCGTCGGGGCGCCCGAGGCGGTGAGGGGGACGACCCGCAGGAGCGCGCCCAGCCCGGGGAAGACGGCGACGGCCTCCTCCGTGGAGGTGAGCGGGCGCAGCACCACCGACCGCGGTTCCGGCCCGGCGGCCGCGGGCACGAGGGCCAGGACGTGGGCCACGGGGCGGGCGGCGCCGTCGGAGGGCACCACCGCCTCGCTCACCGCGGCGTCGCCGGGGACCCGGGCGACCAGCTGCGCGGATCCGCCGCCGTCGAGCATGACCGCCCCGAGCGCTCCGGCGTCGAGCATCCGCCGCGCCGTTTCGACGGCCGTCACCCCGACCGACCGGGCCGTCCCGCCCTCGACGGTGAGCAGCAGCAGGTCCCCGGACGCCGTCCAGCCCACCGCGGTCCGGGCGCGCAGCGCGGCCCACGTCGGGTCGGTCCCGTCGATCGGCGCCAGAGCCCCGTCGCGCACGAGTTCCAGGCGGGCGCCGACGGCGAACCCGCCCGACCCCGCCGGCAGCGCATCGTCCAGGACCCGCACGTCCGTCGTGACGGGGGTGCCGACGGGCGTGCCCGTGAGGGCTCCCGCGACGGTGCCGGAGGCGACGAGGACCCCACCGTCGGCGGGGACCGGCACCGACCCCGGCGCGCGCACGGCCGTCACCACGCCGCCGCGCACCTCCAGCTCCACCCCGCCGGCCGTCGTCAGCGAGCGGTCCCCGGCGCCCCACGCGGGGCCGAAGAGGACGAGCGCGTCCGCCGGCACGGTGCGGGTGCAGAGCGCGGCAAGGGGGAAGGAGCGCCCGCCGAGCGTCGCCGTCCCCTGCAGCACGACCCGTCCCACCCGGCCCCGCCAGCCCCCGGCGTCCCCGTCCAGCCCCACGGCCCACTGCGGGTCCGCCGACGCCTTGACCGCCCGGCCGTCCAGGACGACCGGGCCGTCGGGGGTACCGGTGCGGTCGATGTCGAAGAAGTCGCCGTTGACGGCCGCGACCGCACCGGCCGCGGAGGCCAGCTCGGCCGGCGTCCGGGGTGAGCTCAGCGTCTGCTGCAGCAGGACCGGCCGGGTGGACGCCCCGGCGGTCAGGCGCACGAGCACCTGGCGGACGGGACCGGTCGAGGTCGAACGCTCGAGGGTGACGCCGGGGGCGAGGGTCTGCGCCGCCTCCGCCGCCTCCGCCCGCGCCGGCATGCGCAGGGGCACGAGACCCGCCGCCGACACCGCGGCGAACGACAACACGGTGCGACGGCGCATGGACTCACCGTAGGCGCTCGGGGTCAGGCCTGGTGCCAGCCCGCGAGCTTGCCGTCCCGGCTGATGGCCTGCAGCCGCTCCTCGACCTGCCGGCGTTCGGCCGTGCCCGTGACGACGAGCAGGTCGTCGCCGTGGCGCAGGACCGTCCGCGGCTGCGGCACGAACGTCGCCCCGTCGCGCGCCACGAGGCTCACGTTGGCCCCGCGCGGCAGCCGCAGCTCGAACACCTCCACCCCGTGCAGTCGGGACCGCGGACCCACCCGCACCTGCACCACGTCCGCCGACAGCGTCCCCAGCGGGGAGACCTCGACGTCCAGGTCGGTCGTCGGCGCGGCGGTGATGAGCCCCAGCGTGCGCGCCAGCGGGGCCAGCGTCGGCGCCTGCACGAGCGTGAAGACGACGACCAGGACCAGCACGATGTCGAAGAGCCGCTCCGAGCCGTCGATCCCCGCCACCACCGGCACGGTGGCCAGGACCACGGGGACCGCGCCCCGCAACCCCGCCCACGACAGGAACGCCAGGTCCGGCCGTGGCAGCCGGAACCCCGCGAGCGAGACGACGACCGAGACCGGCCGGGCCAGGAGCGTCAGCACGAGGCCGAGCAGCAGCGCGTCCAGGACCGCCGACGGCAGCCGGGAGGGGTTCGCCAGCAGGCCGAGCATGACGAACAGGCCGATCTGGGCGAGCCAGCCGAACGCCTCCGCGAAACCGCGCGTGGCGTGCCGGTGCGGCAGCCGCGCGTTCCCGAGGACGAGCCCGCACAGGTACGTCGCGAGGAACCCCGAGCCGTGCAGGACGTCGGCGACCGCGAACGCCCCGACGGCCAGCGCCAGGACGGCCACCGGGTAGAGCCCGGAGCTCGGCAACGCGCTGCGGCGCAGCAGGAAGGCCCCCGCGGCCCCGACGCCGACCCCGACGACCGTGCCGAGCCCGAGTTCGAACACCGCCTCGGCCAGGTAGAACCACCAGGCGTGGTCGGAGTGCCCGGCCGCGACCTCCGTGAGCGCGATGACCGCGATGACCACGGGGGCGTCGTTGAGGCCCGACTCGGCCTCCAGCACACCGGACAACCGTTGCGGCAAGGGGACCGAGCGCAGCACCGAGAACACCGCGGCCGCGTCGGTCGACGACACGACGGCCCCCAGCAGGAAGGACACCGGCCAGCTCGTCTGCAGCAGCAGGTGCGCACCGACGCCCACGACCCCGATCGAGACGGTCGTGCCGACCGTGGCCAGGACGGAGGCCGGGGCCAGCACCCCCTTGATCGCGTCCCACCGCGTCGTCAGACCGCCCTCGGCCAGGATCAGGACGAGCGCCCCGTACCCGAGCACCTGCGCGACCTCCGCGTCCGCGAAGGGGATGCCCAGCCCGTCCTCACCCAGGACGAGGCCGAGGGCCAGGTAGAGCAGCAGGGAGGGCAGCCCGGTCCGGGCCGAGAGGCGCACGGCGAGCACCGCGAGCAGCAGGACTCCGGAGGCCAGCAGCAGCACGCGGCTGAACTCCTCCAGGGTCATGCCGAACCGTAACGCGCCGACTACGGTGCTCACGTGCCTCTGGGAGAACCGCGCCCCTCCGTCCCCGGCCCCCGCTCGTGAAGGGCACCGCGACCGTCGTCGGGTCCGGACCCAACGGGTTGTCCGCCGCCGTCGTCCTGGCCCGGGCCGGTCTCGACGTCACCGTCCTGGAGGCCCGCGACCGGGTCGGCGGGGCCTGCACCGACGCCGAGCTCCTCGGCCCGGGGGTCGTGACCGACCTGGGGTCGGCGGTCCACCCCTTCGCGGTCGCGAGCCCCTTCTTCCGCGACCTCCCGCTGGAGCGGCACGGGTTGCGCTGGCGGCACGGGCGCTACCCCGTCGGCCACCCCCTCGACGACGGACCGGCCGCCGTGCTCCCGCACGACCTCGACGAGGCGGTGAGCGCCCTCGGACGGGACGGCCGCGCCTGGCACGCGCTGTTCGCCGGGCCCGTCGCGCGGTGGGAGGAGCTCGTCCCCGACGTCCTGGGCCCGTTGCTGCGGGTGCCGTCCTCCCCGCTGGCCCTCGGGCTCTTCGGGGCCCGCGCGGCCTGGCCGGCGGCCGCCTTCGTGCGGACCGTCTTCCGCGAGGAACCCGCGCGGGCGCTCTTCGCGGGCATGGCCGCCCACGCCCTGCAGCCGCACACCCAGGTCCTCACGTCGGCGTTCGGCGCGCTGTTCGGCACCGCCGCCCACGCGACCGGGTGGCCCGTCCCCGAGGGCGGGTCAGGCGCGATCACCCGTGCGCTGCACGGGGTCCTCAAGGAGAACGGCGGTCGCGTCGAGACGGGTCACGCCGTCCGCTCGCTCGCCGAGCTGCCCCCAGCGGACGTCACGCTGCTCGACGTCACGCCCCGCCAGCTCCTCGCGCTCGGCGCGGACCGGCTGCCCGCCCGGTACGCCGCGGGGTTGCGGCGCTGGAGCTACGGGCCCGGCGCGCACAAGGTCGACTACCTCCTCGACGGGCCCGTCCCGTGGCGCGACCCCCGGCTGGCCGACGCCGTCACCGTGCACCTCGGGGGGACGGCCCGGGAGGTCGCCGCCGCCGAGGCCGACGTCGTCGCCGGCCGCCACCCCGACCGCCCGTTCGTCCTCCTCGCCCAGCAGGACGCCGCCGACCCCGGCCGCGCACCCGGCGGGCAGCGCGTCGTCTGGGCCTACGCCCACACCCCCCAGGGTTCGACCGACCCGCACGTCGGGGAGCGCGTGGACCGGCAGGTCGAGCGGTTCGCACCGGGGTTCCGCGACCGCATCGTCGGACGCGTCGAGACGAGCCCCGCGCAGCTGGAGCAGTGGGACGCCAACCTCGTCGGCGGGGACGTCGGCGGGGGAGCGCTCACGTTGCGCCAGCAGGTCTTCCGCCCCGTCGTCGGGCTCTCGCCCTACCGGGTCCCGCTGCCCGGGACGTACCTGTGCTCGGCGGCGACGCCGCCCGGCGGCGGGGTGCACGGGATGTGCGGGTTCCACGCCGCGAACGTCGCCCTGCGCGACCTCGCCCGGTCCCGCCGGCTGGCTCGTTGACGCGACCGGCTCGTCCTGCGAGCCGGTCGTGACGACGAGCCCGCCCCGGAGGGCGCGGCAGGGCGGGTCAGGTCTCGAGCCAGAGCCAGCGCGTCGGCGTCACCACGGCCTGCACGAGCTGGTCGTGGGGGAGGGCGGGCAGCGGGCTGACCGCCGCGTCGAGCAGCTCCTCGTCGTGCACGACCGCCACGACCGGGACCCGCGCCGGGACTCGTCGCAGCGCGCGGTCGTAGCTGCCCCCGCCCTGCCCGAGCCGGCGGCCGGCGGTGTCGACGGCGAGCGCAGGCACGAGGACGAGGTCGGCGCTCGCGATCGCGTGCAGCCCCAGGTGTCCCGGGGTGGCCCCGGCCGGTCGCAGCTCCCAGTCCAGGTCGCCGTCGGGCAGGAGCACGGGCAGGAGCACCTCGACGTCGCGGCGGCGCAGTTCGGCCAGCGACGTGCGGGTGCCGGGCTCCCCGGGCAGGGACGTGTAGGCGGCGACGCGGCGTGCGCCCCCGAGCAGCGGGCAGTCGAGCAGGACGCGGGCGACGGCGACGTCGACGGCCGCGGCGTCCTGCTCCGGCACAGCGCGCCGGACGGCCCGGATGTCGTGGCGCAGAGCGCGTTTGCGGGCTTCGACGGCGAGGACGTCAGGTTCCACGGACAGGTCCCGCCGGACGGAGAGGTCCCGTGGGTCGGGCGCCGGGTCGGACGGCGAGCCGGCGTCGAGGACGGTGTCGGGTGTGGGCACGGCCGCTCCTGGTTCAGGCGGACGCGCTCGGGGGTTCCGGTGGCCGTCCGCTCCCGTCGAGTCTGCCTCCTGCGACGGGGTTCCGGAAGGGGTCGACCGGGCCACCCCGGCGGCGCATCGTGGCTGCACGCAGTGGCCGCCCCTCGACGGGCGGTAGCCTCCGCCCATGACTGAACGCGACGAGCGTCCCGGCCGCACGGTGCGCAAGGCCGTGATCCCCGCCGCCGGTCAGGGAACCCGCTTCCTGCCGGCCACGAAGGCGATGCCCAAGGAGATGCTGCCGGTGGTGGACACCCCGGCCATCCAGTACATCGTCGAGGAGGCCGTCCGTGCCGGGCTCACCGACGTCCTGATGATCACCGGGCGCAACAAGCGCTCCCTCGAGGACCACTTCGACCGCAACGTCGAGCTCGAGGTCGGGCTGGAGGCCAAGGGCGACTCGGCCAAGCTGGCCCGCGTCCAGGAGTCCACCGACCTCGCCCAGGTGCACTACGTCCGCCAGGGCGACCCCAAGGGCCTCGGGCACGCGGTGGCCGTGGCCGAGCAGCACGTCGGCGACGAACCGTTCGTCGTCCTGCTCGGCGACGACATCGTGGACTCCCGCGACCCCCTGCTGGACGTCATGATCAAGGTGCGGGAGGAGCACGGCGGCAGCGTCGTGGCCTTCATGGAGGTCCCCGAGGACCAGATCCACCTCTACGGCTGCGCCGTGGCCGAGCCGACCGGCACGACCGACGTCGTCAAGGTCTCGGGCCTGGTGGAGAAGCCCAAGCGCGAGGAGGCCCCGAGCAACCTGGCCATCATCGGCCGCTACCTGCTCGACCCCGCCGTCTTCGCCGTGCTGCGCGACACCCCGCCCGGCAAGGGCGGCGAGATCCAGCTGACCGACGCCCTGCAGGTCCTCGCCCAGGGCGACGGTCCCGGCTACGGCGTCCACGGCGTCGTCTTCCGCGGCCGCCGGTACGACACGGGCGACAAGCTCGACTACATCAAGGCCGTCGTCCGCCTCGCCAGCGAGCGCGCCGACATCGGCTCCGACCTGCGCGAGTGGCTCGGCGAGTTCGTCGCGTCCGGTGCAGGAGTGCAGGACTGAGCGTGACAACCTTCGGGGTGTGAGTGCTGCACCCCTGACCTCGGTGGCGGCGCACCGGCAGTCCTGCCTGGACCTGGTGCGGCCGCTGCCGCCGCTCGACCTCGCCCTGCGCGACGCGCTCGGTTGCGTCCTGGCCGAGGACGTCGTGAGCCCCCGGCCGCTGCCCGCCTTCGACAACTCCGCGATGGACGGGTACGCGGTCCGGGTGCGCGACGTCGAGTCGGCGAGCGAGGAGAACCCCGTCGGTCTGCCCGTCGTCGGCGACATCGCCGCCGGGCGGGCCGACACCCTGCGCCTCGTCGGCGGGACGACCGCCCGGATCATGACCGGGGCCCCCGTCCCGCAGGGCACCGAGGCCGTCGTCCCCGTCGAGTGGACCGACCGCGGCGTCTCCCACGTCACGATCCGCCGCGCGCCGGCGCCCGGTCAGCACGTCCGCCTCGCCGGTGAGGACGCCCCGGCCGGCACCCTCGTGCTGGAGGCGGGCACCCGCCTGGAACCCCGGCACATCGGCGTCCTCGCCGCGCTCGGCCGCGCCCGGGTGCGCGTGCGGCCGCGGCCCCGCGTCGTCGTCGTCTCCACCGGCACCGAGGTCGTCGAACCCGGCGTCACCCTGGCCCGCGGCCAGCTCCACGACGCCAACGGCTACCTCCTGACCGCGGCCGTCGAGGACGTCGGGGCCCTGGGCTACCGCGTCGGCGTCGTCGCCGACGACGGCCGCGAGCTCGCCGCCGTCCTGGACGACCAGCTGGTGCGCGCCGACGTCGTCATCACCTCCGGCGGGGTGAGCGAGGGGGCGTACGACACCGTCAAGGAGGTGCTGTCGGCCCCCGGCGCGCACGCCGTCCGCTTCGACCGCGTGGCCGTCCAGCCCGGCATGCCGCAGGGCCTGGGGACGCTGGGGGAGCAGGGCGTCCCCGTCTTCACGCTGCCCGGCAACCCCGTCAGCTCCTTCGTCTCCTTCGAGGTGTTCGTGCGCCCGGCCCTGCGGCGGATGCTCGGCGACGAGGGTCCGGACCCCCAGCGGCCCCGGGTGCGGGCCGTCGCCGGGGCCGGGTGGACGTCGCCCGCGGCGAAGGAGCAGTACGTCCGCGCGGCGTGGACGCGTGACGCCGAGGGCCGCTTCGTCGTCGAGCCCGTCTCCGGCCACGGGTCCCACCTCGTGACCGCGCTCGCCCGCGCGACCTGCCTGGCCGTCGTCCCCGTGGGGGTCACCGAGGTGGCCCCCGGCGACGAGGTGGAGTGCGTCCTGCTCGGTCCGCTCCCGCCGGAGGCGGGGCTGGACGTGCCGGTGGGGCACCCGTGAGCCAGAGTGACGCCGTGAGCCCGCGGCTGACCCACCTCGACGACGCCGGCCACGCGCGGATGGTCGACGTCTCGGCCAAGCCGGTCACCGTGCGGGAGGCCCGCGCCGAGGGGTACGTCCGCTGCACGCAGGCCGTGCTGGACCTGCTCGCCGACGGTGGGCTGCCCAAGGGCGACGCCCTGGCCGTCGCGCGCATCGCCGGCCTGCAAGCGGCCAAACGCACCCCGGACCTCGTCCCGCTGGCGCATCCTGTGGCGGTGCACGCCGTCGAGGTCGACATCGTCCCCGTGAGCACGCCCGGGCTGACCGGCGTGCACATCACGGCCGCCGTCCGCACGGCCGACCGCACCGGCATCGAGATGGAGGCGCTGACGTGCGTCGCCGTCGCCGGCCTGACGTTCGTCGACATGGTCAAGGCCGTCGACAAGCGGACCGTCCTGGACGGTGTCCGCGTCACGGCCAAGAGCGGCGGCCGCTCGGGGGACTGGACCGTCGATGGCTGAGCGCACACCCGGGCGGACCGCCCTCGTCGTGACGGTGTCCAACCGCGCCTCGGCCGGCGTCTACACCGACACCTCCGGTCCGGTGGCCGTCGACGGGTTGCGGGACATGGGCTTCAGCGTCGACGGCCCCGTCGTGGTCCCCGACGGCGATCCCGTCGAGGAGGCGTTGCGCGACGCCGTCGCCGCCGGGTACGACGTCGTGGTGACCAACGGCGGCACGGGGCTCAGCCCCCTCGACCTCACCCCCGAGCGCACCCTGCGCGTGCTCGACTACCTCGTCCCCGGTGTGCCCGAGGCGATCCGGGCTGCCGGCGCCGCCGCGGGCGTCCCGACGGCCGTGCTGTCGCGCGGGGTCGCGGGCGTGGCGGGCCGCACCGTCGTCGTCAACCTGCCGGGGTCCGTCGGCGGGGTCCGCGACGGGGTGGCCGTGCTCGCGGGGTTCCTGCCGCACGCCGTGGAACAGGTGCACGGCGGCGACCACCCGCGCGTGCCGCCCGCCGGAGCGGGACGGTGACCCCCGGCTGGCCCGTCGAACTGCGCGAGGGCGCGGTCCGGTTGCGTCCCCTGCGCCGTCGCGACGCGGCCGTGTGGCGGTCGGTGCGGGCCGCGAACGCGTCCTGGTTGCGTCCGTGGGAGGCCACCTCGCCGGAGGGCAGCGGGCCGGCCCCGAGCTTCCCGCAGATGGTCCGGGGTTTCTCCCGCGAGGCGCGTGCCGGGCGCATGCTGCCGTTCGTCGTGGAACTCGACGGCGCCCTCGTCGGGCAGATCACCGTCTCGGGCATCACGTGGGGTTCGCTGCGCTCCGCGCACGTCGGGTACTGGATCGACCGCCGCGTCGCCGGCCGCGGGACGATCCCCGTCGCGCTGGCCCTCGTGGCCGACCACTGCTTCGGAACCCTTCGGCTGCACCGGGTCGAGGTGAACATCCGGCCGGAGAACGCGGCTTCGTTGCGGGTCGCGGAGAAGCTCGGCATGCGCGACGAGGGGTTGCGCAAGGCCTACCTGCACATCGATGGCGCGTGGCGCGACCACCGGACCTTCGCCCTGACCGCGGGCGAGGTCCCCGAGGGGTTGCTGGCCCGGTACCGGGCCACCCAGCGCGCGCGCTGAGGCGTTCCCAGCACTCCCGCAGCGCGACACACCGCCGAGTTGCGGTGTCTCGCCCCCTCGTGCAATAGCGTTGCGTCCCGTGCCCGCCAGCAGCCTGATCTTCCTCACCATCATCGCCTTGTGGGCTGCCTACCTCGTCCCGAACGCCATCCGGAAGCACCGGCGGACGGCCGAGGCGCGACAGGCCGACCGGGATTCGGAGGCCATGCGCGTCGTCGTGCGCCGCGGGTCCGCCCCGGTGGGTCAGGCGCTGGCGGCGGCGGCCGTGTCCGCGGCTGCGGTGGGGGCCTCCAGCCGTCCCGTGCTCGGGTCCTCGGCCGTTCCGGCTGCAGGGCAGTCGGTCTCGTCGACCTCCCCGAGCAAGTCACTGCCGCGCAGCACGTCTCGCGTCGTCGCTCGTCGCCGTCGCCTCCTCGCGACCGCCGCGGCCCTGACGGTCCTCGGGTGGTGCCTCGTCGTGGCGGGGGCTGCGCCGTGGTGGTCCGGCGCCCTCCCGACCGTGGGTCTGCTGCTGGTGGTCGCGGCGCTGACGCGTCACGGCGCCTCCGCCCCCGCCCGGGCTGACGCGCGGCCGGCGACCCCGACCGTCGCGATCCCGCTCGCGCGGCCGGCCGGTCTGCGTGCCGGCGTCCCGGCCCCCCGCGACGAGCGCCCCTCGCCGCTGGCCGACGACCGCGGGTGGGCGCCCGTCCCGGTCCCGCTCCCGACCTACCTGCTCAAGGACCGCGCCCGCACCTGGGACCCCGTCTCGCCCGCGGTGGCGGCCGCGGAGGCGGCGGAAGCGGCCGCCCGGCGCGCCGCCCTCGAGGAGACCCAGGTCATCGACCTGCGCGAGACGGCCCGCGTCGTCAACCAGTGAGCGGTGGTCACCGACCTGCTGAGGGGCTGGTAACCTCTTCTCGTCGCCGCGAGTGATCGGGGACGACGGTCTGGGGCTGTGGCGCAGCTGGTAGCGCACCTCGTTCGCAACGAGGGGGTCAGGGGTTCGAATCCCCTCAGCTCCACCCAGGAAGGCCCTCACCGACATCGGTGGGGGCCTTCTCGCGTTTCCTGGCGTGGTGCACGGGGACGTCCGGCCCCATGTGCGCTCCGTGAGGGACTTGCGGCGAACGGGTGAGGTCCGGCTACGATGGGTCGCGCCAGCTCACCCTTCCGTAACGATTTCGGCTCGCCGAGATCACCCGGACGGTGTACTGGCGTCCCACGCCGCCGTGGGTGTCCACCAGGCCACGACGGGGGAGTGCTCATGGCTGCCGAGGAACTGCACCTGCTGCCGAGTCAGCGACGGCGCGTGATCGATGCACCGACTGCTCCGCTGCCCGAGAACCGCCAACCCTTCCTGCCGGTGTCGCTCCCCGGCAGCCTGCGCCGGACCAGTGCGTCCAGACCGCGCGGCCAGCGCCAGCCCGTCTGGCAGCGGCAGTACAGCCGCACCATCGCCGTCACGGACGCGGTCGCCGCGCTCGTCGGCGCCGTCCTGGGCTACCTGCTGCGTTTCGGCGACGCCCCCCACGCCGTCGGTCCCTCCGTCGCGTGGACGATGGCGCTCCTGCCGCCGGTGTGGGTCGTCTCGATGCTGCTCTTCCGCGCCTACGAGCCGCGGTTCCACGGCGTCGGGTCCGAGGAGTTCCAGCGCGTGCTGCTCGCCGGCACGACGGTGGTCGCCCTCGTCGGGACCGTCTCGTGGGCCTTCGCCCTCGACGTGGCCCGCGGGTTCGTCGTCGTCGCCCTGCCGGTCGCGGGCGTCCTCACCGTCGCCGCCCGGCTGGCCGTCCGGCGCTACCTGCACCACCGCCGCGCCGCGGGGGAGTGCATGCAGTCCACCGTCGTGGCCGGGCACCCCGGTGCCGTCGCCTCGCTCGTGCGGCAGGTGCAGCGCAACACCGACCACGGCCTGCGCGTCGACGGGGCCTGCACGCCCGGCGGGCGCAGCACGCCCGAACTGGACGCGCTCGGTGTCCCCGTCCTCGGGTCGCTGGACGACATCGCAGACGTCGCGCGCGATGTCGACGTCGACGTCGTCGCCACCCTGACGTGCCCCGAACTCGACGGCCCCGTGCTGCGCCGCCTCGGGTGGGAGCTCGAGGACACCCGCGCCGACCTGGTCGTGGCCCCCGCGCTCACCGACGTCGTCGGGCCGCGCGTCGTCATCCGCCCCGTCTCCGGACTGCCGCTGCTGCACGTGGACCGGCCCGAGCTGCGCGGCATCCGGCACGCCGGCAAGGCCCTGTTCGACCGCGGCAGCGCGGCCCTCGGCCTGCTCCTGCTGTCCCCGCTGTTCCTGCTCGTGGCGATCGCCATCAAGGTCGACGACCCGGGACCGGTGTTCTTCCGGCAGACCCGCGTCGGCCGCGACGGCCGCGAGTTCTCCATGGTCAAGTTCCGCTCCATGGTCACCGACGCGGAGAAGCTGCTCATCGACCTGCGCGAGCAGTCCGAGGGCAACGGCCTGCTGTTCAAGATGCGTCGCGACCCCCGGGTGACGCGCGTCGGGACGCTGCTGCGCCGCTACTCCCTCGACGAGCTCCCGCAGCTGTTCAACGTGGTCGGCGGCAGCATGTCGCTCGTCGGCCCGCGGCCGCCGCTGCCCCGCGAGGTCGCCGAGTACGGCACCGACCTGCGCCGGCGCCTGCTGGTCAAGCCGGGCCTGACGGGCCTGTGGCAGGTGTCCGGCCGGTCCGACCTCGACCTCGAGGAGTCGACCCGGCTGGACCTGCAGTACGTCGAGAACTGGTCGCCCGCGTTCGACGTCATGATCCTCGCCAAGACGGCCCAGGCCGTCTTCGGCGGACGCGGCGCGTACTGAGCGTGACGGGCGACGCTCGATCGTTACTGGGCGCAGTCGTGTGTGATTCGTGTCGCACCGTGAGCTGTCGTTCACGTCTTGCGTTCGTCCCCGACGGGCTGGCTACTATGCGCACGGCCAGGTGACCAGAAGTGACTGACTTGCGCCGATCGAGGCACCAATCAGAGCAACGATCCGAGGAGGAGGACGCGTGACGACCAGTACGGACCAGCGGCCCGTCGAGTCGACCCCGTCCTCGCGACCCACCCTCTCGGTCGTCGTCCCGGCCCACGACGAGGCCCGCACGCTGGGCCGCACGCTGGCCGCGCTGACGTCCGCCGCCGGCGGGGAGACGCCGGAGGTCGTCGTCGTGGCCAACGGCTGCAGCGACGACACCGCCGAGGTGGCCCGCGCGGCCGGCGCCCGCGTCGTCGAGCTCGGGCAGGCGTCCAAGGCCGCCGCCCTGCGCGCCGGTGACGAGGCGGCCACCGCCTTCCCCCGCGTCTACCTCGACGCTGACATCGTCCTGACGCCCGGGACGCTCGGCCACCTCGCCGAGCGCCTGCGTCGCGGGGACGTGCACGCCGCGTCCCCGAGCATCCGGTTCGACCTGCGGGGGTCCTCGTGGCCCGTCCGCGCGTTCTACCGGGCCTACGCCGAGCTGCCCTACGTCCGGTCCGGTCTCGTCGGGCTGGGCGTGTACGGGATGTCGGAGGCCGGCCGTTCGCGGTTCGCGCAGTTCCCCGACGTCACGAGCGACGACCTCTTCGTGCAGCGGCTCTTCGCCGAGCACGAGCGCGGCACCAGCGACGGGGAGTTCGTCGTCGCCGCACCCAGGAACCTGCGCAACCTGCTCAAGGTGCGCACGAGGACCGCGTCGGGGAACGCGGAACTCAGCAGGACCGAGCACCACGACGAACGAGGCGCCGGGGGGCGCCCGGTGACCGTCGACGCGTCGCAGGACGTGACGGCCGCTGCCGGCGGGAGCGCCACGGGGAACGCACCAACCTTCGAGAGGTCGACGTCGGGAACGACGAGCGCCCTCGCGAAGCTCGCACTGTCCCGTCCACGACTGCTTCCGTCCGCCGCCGTCTACACCGCCGTCACCATCGCGTCCCGGATCTCCGCTCGCCGCAGGCAGTCCACTGCCTGGCAGCGCGACACGTCCACTCGCTGACCGGCTCCCTGGGAGATCACATGGTTCTCTTCTCTGGCCCTTCGCGATCCTTGGCCTCGCTACGCTCCGTGACGTCTTTGGACCTGACGGCGATCGACGACCTCGAGGTCAGCGCTCCTCGGCCCCGCCAGCAGGTGACGGTCGACGACGTCGAGTTCGACGCCCTGCGCGAGACCGAGGTCGTCGAGCACGTCATGGTCGCGCTCGACGAGGGCCGCGGCGGGAACCTCATCACGCCCAACGTCGACATCCTGCGCCAGCTCCGCCGCCCGCAGCTGCGGGAACTGGCCGAGCAGGCCGAACTGGTCGTCCCCGACGGCATGCCCATCGTCTGGGCGAGCAGGATCCAGGGCGAGGAGCTCCCGGAACGCGTCACGGGTTCCTCGCTCATCTGGTCGCTGTCGGAAGCGGCTGCCCGGTCGGACCGGTCGCTGTACCTGCTCGGTGGCGCGGAGGGGATCGCCGAGCGTGCAGCGGACCGGCTGACCGAGGAGTACGAGGGGCTCGAGGTCGCGGGAGTGCACTGCCCGCCGTTCGGTTTCGAGAAGCGCGCCGAGACGCTCGAGGAGACCGTCAGCGCCGTGGTCGAGGCCCAGCCCGACATCGTGTTCGTCGCCCTGGGGTTCCCCAAGCAGGAACACCTCATGCAGCACCTGCGCCGGCACCTCCCGAACACGTGGTTCGTCGGGTGCGGGGGCACCCTGACGATGGTGGCCGGCGAGGTCTCGCGCGCACCGCTGTGGATCCAGCGCAGCGGTCTGGAGTGGGTGCACCGCCTCGCCATGGAACCGCGGCGGATGGCCAAGCGGTACCTCGTGCACGACCTGCCGTACGCGGCGGGGTTGTTCGCGCGGGCTCTCGTCCGGCGTCGCCGTCCGAGCTGACGAACTGCACGCCCCGTCACGTGGTGTCGCCGAGAGCGGCGACATTGGCCTGATCAGGGGTGCTGCCGCTACGATCCGCATGCTCTCGATGGCCAAGGGTGACCCGATGGTGAGCTGCACCACCGTCTCCACCTGCAGATGAGGAGCTTGCACGTGACGTCGAGCCCGACCGCCGCTTCGGACCGTCCTGGGGCCAGCGTCGCGTACCTGGTCAGCCACTACCCGGCCATCTCGCACGCCTTCATCGAGCGTGAGGTCCTCTCGCTGCGTGACCTGGGTGCCGAGGTGCACACCTTCTCCGTGCGTCCGGCGACTGTCGGCGAGCAGTTGTCGGAGACGTCGCGCCGGGAGGCGGAGTCGACCTACTCGCTCCTGGGACGCCCACTGAGTGAGTACGCCCGAGCGCACGCCGCCCTGCTGAAGCGCTCTCCTGGTGCCTGGCTCGCGGGACTTCGCAACGCCGCCACCAGCGGTCCCAGGGGCTTGAAGCCGCGGGTCTGGCAGTTCTTCTACCTCGCCGAAGCCGTGCTGCTGCGCGAACGGTTGCGCGACGCCGGTGTGCGTCACCTGCACGTCCACTTCGCGAACAACGGCGCCGACGTCGCCCGGTCGGTCGTCCACATGGGCCGGGCCGAGGACGGTCCCGCTGCCGGCTGGCGGTGGTCGTTCAGCATGCACGGCCCCACCGAATTCGAGGATGTCGAGGGGCACGACCTCGCTGCGAAGGTGGAGTCGGCCGACCTCATCGCCTGCATCAGCGAGTACTGCCGCGACCGGTTGCAGAACCTGACGACTCCCGAGCACTGGGACAAGATGTCGATCGTCCGCATGGGGGTCGACGCCTCCCGATTCGCGCCGGCGCCGCGGGAGGAGCGCGACGGCCCGCTGCGTGTTCTCTTCGTCGGACGCCTGGTCCCCGAGAAGGGGCCCGACGTCCTGCTCCAGGCGGTGACGGCGCTCGCCGCTGAGGGTGTCGAGGTGGAACTCGTCGTCGCGGGTGGGGGTGCGCTGGCCGACGACCTCGCTCAGCAGCGCAAGGCGTCTGCAGCAACGGAACGCATCCGATTGCTGGGCCCCGTCGGCCAGGACGACATCCGCGACTGGTACGCCTGGGCCGACGTCTTCTGCCTGCCGAGCTACGCCGAGGGGGTCCCCGTCGTCCTCATGGAGGCCCTCGCGATGGAGGTCCCGGTCGTAACCACCCGGATCGCCGGCATCCCCGAACTCGTCGAGGACGGGGTGAACGGTTTCCTCGTGGAACCCGGTCGGCCGGTCGAGGTGGCCCGGGCTCTGCGGACCCTCGCTGACGACGCCGCGCTGCGCCGACGGATGGGCGCCGCCGGTCGCCGGCGGGTGCAGGACGAGTTCCAACCACGGGCCAACGCGCAACGGTTGCTCGAGCAGTTCAGCGGACACCGCGTCCTCGACCCGGTCACGGAAGGAATCCCCTCGTGAGCCCGACGGCCAGCGCGATCGTCCGCACCTACAACTCGGCAGGGACGTTGCAGGCAACCCTCGACTCGCTGCGCGCGCAGGACGTGGACGTGGAGATCGTCGTGGTCGACTCGGGGTCGACGGACGCGACCTTGGAGATGGCCCGCTGTACAGCCGATGTCGTCGTCGAGGTCCCGCAGTCGGAGTTCAGCTATGGGGGTGCCCTGAACCTGGGAGCGAGTCGGGCCTCAGCGCCCGTGCACGTCGCCCTGTCGAGCCACTGCGTGCTCCCCCGTCCCGACTGGGTGCGGATCGCGGCCCAGCACGTCGCCGATGGTGCGGCCGCGGTCGTCGGCCTGCCCGCTGACGGGGACCGGCAGCAGTTGACCGCTCCCTTCCGGGCGGACCACGACTACGTCGTGTCGCACCAGTTCTGGGGGTTCTCCAACCACGCGTCCGCCTGGTCGGCCGAGGTCTGGTCGCGCCACCCGTTCGACGAGCACCTCACGGCGACCGAGGACAAGGAGTGGACCTGGCGCGCCCTGGCCGACTCGGGCCCCATGGTCGTGGACCCGCGGCTCTTCGTCAGCGGCCTGCACCGCCGGTCGGCGGGCGTCCGCGCCTACCACCGACGCATGGTCAAGGAGATCCGGTCCATCCAGCACCTGCGCCCGCTCCCGCCTTTCGGCCTCGGCCGCGCGTTCGCCGAGTGGGCCCGGCCTCAGCCGACCGACCCGTTCCTGACCGGGGCCCGTCGTTTCGGCCGCACCCGTCTCGTGGAGGTCGCCGCCCGGTGGCGTGCAGGTCGGGGACCGGTGGTGCTGCCGGCGGACCGGCCGAGCAGCCGTGCGGTCGACGAGGTGGGTGGCCGGTGACGGCACTGCGCACCGCCGCGGTCCTCCCCGTCCGGGGTCACGCCCGGCTGCTCGACGGCTGCCTGGAGGCGCTCCGAGCTCAGCACCTGCCCGTCGACGACCTGGTGGTCGTCGACGACTCCCCGGAGGCCTCGCTCGGGGACCTCGACGGTGTGCGCATCGTCCGCAGCCACGGCCGCGGCCCCTATGCCGCGCGGAACCTCGGGTGGAGGTCGTCCGACGCCGACGTAGTCCTCTTCCTCGACGCCCGCAGCCGCCCGCGCCCGTCGTGGTCCGAGCGGCTGGTCGCGGAGTTCCAGGACGACACCGTCGCCCTGGCCGGGTCCGAGGTGGACGTCTTGCCGGGGGAGTCACTCGGTGCCCGCGCCTCGCACGAGCAACAGTTCTTCCGGCTGCGGAACTACCTCGCGAACCCGTTCTTCCTGCCGTACCTGCCGACGTGCAACCTGGCCGTGCGCCGTTCCGACCTCGACGCGGTCGGGGGTTTCTCGGAGGTCCGCAGCGGCGGCGACGCCGACCTGTGCTGGAAGGTGCTGTCCGACCGCGAGTGCCGCCTGGCAGCGGTGCAGGAGGTGCTCATGGACTGGGTTCCGCGGGACAAGGCCCGCGACTACCTCGAGCAGAACTACCGCTACGGCCGGAGCAACCACCAGTTGCGCCTGGACTGGAGGCCGCGCGGCGCAGCGCAGGCCGACCCGAAACCCCTGCTCCCCCTGATCAAGTCGGGGGTGTGGCTGGGTGCTCACGTGCTGACGGCGCGGATCAGCGGCCGCGACGACGACTTGGCCAGGTACCTGAGCTGGTCGGCCGGGCTCGCCTTCGACGTCGGTTTCCGGCGTGCACACAGCGAGTGGCGTCACGACACCCCCACGTCGCCCCCCGTCCCGGTCGACGGAGCTCTGGAGCGAGCACCAGGACAGGCTCGTTGAAGGGAACCGAGGGGGACCGGGCGTTGTCGGCCCGGCGACGTGATGCGGACCGTTCGACGTCAGTCGGTGCCCGTGACCGGTGCCTTCTCGAGCACGCGTGCAGGGATCCCCACCGCGGTCGCTCCCGGCGGCACGGGTTTGAGGACCACGGCGTTCGCGCCGATGCGTGCGCCGTCACCGACGGAGACGTCCCCGATGACCTTGGCGCCCGCACCCACGTAGGCACCGTCGCCGAGGGAGGGGGGCACGCTCCCACCGCTGACGCCCAGCGTCACCTGGTGGTAGAGCGTCACGTCGCTGCCGAGCCGGCTCGCCGGGTGAAGGACGACCCCGCGACCGGAGTGCGGCAGACGCAGGCGCGGACCGGCCGGAACGCTGCGGGGGAGTTCGGCGCCGATGACGGCCCGCACCCAGACGGTGTCGAGAACCCCGTGGACCCTGCGCAGCAGGAACGCCGATGGGCCGGGGCGTCCGTGGACGGCCTGACCGAGGCGCCAGATGGCGAGCGTCGTGCGCGGTTCCCAGTACGGGTTCAGCGGGAGATCACCGCGGTAGCTCTGCCACCACCGGCGAAGGTGAGAGTTCATGGCCGTGACCTCCAGGACGGGTTCTCGTTCGCGGACGTCGTGAATCTTCTGGAACTCGGGGGCGCTGGAGACCCACGGTACTGTGTCGCTGGACGGTCCGTAGCGATGGCGCTCTTCCGCGGTGGTCACCAGCAGAGCAGGAGCGAGGCGACGGATGCGAGAGGGAGTGCTCGACGTGGCACGACGTGAAGTTCGAGCGGTGGGTTCGGCGCTCAAGGCGCAGTACTGGCGGACCCGCTTCGGCACGTGGGGACGCAGAGGCGGTTCCCGAGTTCCCGGCTACAGCCTCGTGGTCCCGGTTCCCGGCGACCTGCCGGTGTTCCTCGACCTGGCCCTGCAGACCTGCGCGTCGCAGCGGGCCGAGCACCGCGTCGAGACGCTCGTCGTTCCCGACGTCGCGACTCCTGAGACGGACCGGGTCGTCCAGAGCTGGCAGGGACGCTGGAACGGGCCGCTGCGGACTGTGGCCCTTCCCTGGCCCGAGCGACGCATCCTCCCCTGGCTGAAGGACCCCGGCCGCAACCACGGGGTCCAGCTGATATCGGCCGCGAGCGTCGCGGCGGCCGATCACGTGGTGCTGCACGACGCCGACCTGTTCATGCTGGACGAGGACCTGCACGACGACGGCTACCGCCGCGCACGCGACGGTCGGCTCGACGTCGTGGGCATCGAACCCTCCTGGGACGCCTGGTACGCGGCGCACGGACGCACGCTGGCGGCGACGTGGGAGCAGACGTCGCGGGTGGACTGGCTGCGGTCGGTGCCACCGCACCGGCACCTCGGTCACGACGCGAACCTGTGGGGGGAGCGCCACACGTTCGACACCACGTTCTGGGCCCAGTGCCGGACCTCTCCCGACCGCATCGCGGTGACGGGGGAGAGTGAGCGCATCGTCCACTTCAACTACGTCATCAGCACGTACCGGAAGTTGCAGCGCTCGAGCGGTCCCTTCCACGACCACAACTTCCGGTTGCTGCTGATCCGCCTGTTCATCGACCTCTTCGCCAGCGACGACACGACGTACGAGGTGCCGGAGCTGCCCGACCTGGTGCGCGGGCTGGGCGAACCACTGGCGCGGGTCCACTACCGCCCCGAGGACGCCGCGGAGTACCAGGGGTTCATGGCGAAGTTCCGGGTCGTCATGGACGGTCCCCTGGTGGATCCCGCTCGCCGAGAGCGCGCCGACGAGGCGCTGCGCGCCTTCGACGAGTTCTTCAGCTCGACGACGGTCCGCGAACAGTGACCACCGACCCTGCGACGTTCCCGAGGAACCCCGTGACCACGACGCCCGAAACCCCTGCCGGACCGGTCGCCGCCGAGGTGGCCGACGTGACCGTCGTCATGCCGGCCAAGGACCGGGCGGCGCTCATCGGGCGGGCGCTGCAGAGCGTCGCGCGGCAGACCCTGCGACCCCGCGAGGTCGTCGTCATCGACGACGGCTCGACGGACGGCACCGGCGACGCGGCGCGCGAGCACGGAGCCCGCGTCATCCGCATCGAGCAGAGCGGCGGCAGCGGTCCCGCGCGCAACCGCGGGATCCAGGAGGCGACCACCACGTGGATCGCGTTCCTCGACTCCGACGACGAGTGGCACCCGGGTCACCTGGCCGAGGTCATGGCGCGGACCGCGGGCCACGTCATGGTCGCCTCGCCCGGTGTCGCCGAGGGGACGGGGCCGATGGTCGGGCGCATCCAGGGGAACCCCTGGGGACGCGACCTGGAACTGCGGCCCATGACGCTGCTCGCGCCCGGCGACCTCGTCTGCACCAGCGGGACGGTCGTCACGCGTCAGGCCCTGCTGGACGCCGGTCTCTTCCGGCCGCTGCGCCGGGCCCAGGACCTCGACATGTGGGTCCGCGTGCTGGAGTTCGGCACGGGGCTCGCCCTGCACCGGCCCACGGTCACCTACCACCTGCACGACACCCAGGCCTCGCACGACAAGGACCTCATGCGGCAGTGCTTCGACCGCATCGTCGACGAGTGCGCGAGGCGCGACTGGTTCTCCGAGAAGGACCGGGACCGTTGCTACTCGCGGGTGCAGTGGGACGACCTCAGGGTCGCCCAACGCGAACGGGACGTGCCCGAGGTCTTCGGGCACGTCCGGTGGTTCGCGACGAGGCCGCACGCCTGGCCCCCGCTGCTCCGCCTGCTGCGGCAGCGGCAGCTGAGCCGGCGGTCGACGACGGGGGTCAGCTGAGCGGCTTGCCGTAGTCCATCGGCAGGACCTGCATCTTGTCCCAGGGGAAGTTCTGCATGATCAAGTACGTGGGGGTGGGGGCCGCGGTCGCCGTGGGCCGACGCAGCTTGTCCCACGGGTCCACTCCGGTGTCGGCCTTCACGGCGGCACCGCTCTCGAAGCTGACGGCCACTGCACCGGACTTGTCGGTCACGATGAACCCGTACGTCTGAGCCGCCTTCGCGATCATCTTGGCGAGCGGGTGCAGCTTGAGGGCGTCCACGTTCACGCTCGGGTCCAGACGCAGCCGGGTACCGGTCGGGATGGCGTCCGGGGCCACCGTGTTGCCGTCGCTGCGCTGGGCCGGCCAGCTGAACGTCTTCCAGTAGGCGAGGTCCGGGATGGCCAGGGACATCGCGTGGTCGATGCGGCCCGCCTGGGCCTCGGCGATGCCCACGGCCCCCCCGGATACCGCGAGTCCGCTGGCGCTCGCGCCGAACCCGTTCAAGAAGTACCCGTAGCTGGCGGAGACGTTGTCGATCCGCCCGCCCCAGCACGCCTGCCACGCGCCGTTGACGCGCTTGGCCTTCCAGAACTCCCACAGCTGGTCGGTGTCGGGGGAGTAGACGGTCAGCTGGGCGTCGTTGCCCGTCGCGGGAACCGCGTTGTCGGGGATCGGGACAGCGGTGAACTGCCCGCCCTCACCCAGCAGACCCTTCGGCGTGTAGTTCTTCTTCTGGCAGTTGTCCCAGTTGACGTTGACGCGTGCGGTGTCGCCGCTCACGGTGTAGACGCTGGTGTTGTACTGCGTGATGTTCGCGGCGGCGATGCCGCCGTAGTACTTGGCGACCTGACCGGTGAGGTTCTTCACCATGGCCGGGGAGTTCGCGTTCAGGGGCGCGGCGGAGATGTTCTGCCGCCACGCGCTGGACGGACCGAAGGCCGTGCCCCGCGGTGCCATGTCCGAGATGACGTCGTTGAGGTGGGCGGCGGAGGCGATGCTCCGCGAACCGCGGCTGACCTGCGCGCCGCCGGACGTCGCGGATGCTGCGGTCGGTGCGGCGAGGACGGCCGTGGAGACGACGGCGGTGGCGAGGGCGGTGATCCGGGCGAGACGGCTGGTCAGCATCGGGGGGCTCCTGTATCAGTCGTGGTGACCCCTGAGAGATCGGGCAGCCGGTCCCACTTCCTGCGGCCCCCGAAACCGATCCGCGCTACGTTGCATCCGGTCGGAGCAGGTGGACACCGTCGTTGGTGCTCTCCGTGCACCGGAAACCACCAGGAGGTGCACGTTCCCGTCACGCGTCCGGCCTACGGAGTCAGCGTCACGCTGTGCGAAGCTGTCGGCGGCGCCGGTGCCGCCGAACGTGTGCCTGCGGTCCGCCTCAAGGCTGCTCCGCGTGACGGCGGGAGCCGTCGCCAGGACGAACAGTGACCGTGCGCTCCTCATCGACGTCGGACGGGGGAACCTGAGGCCGTGATCGACACCATCCGTCACCTCCGGGCAGAGGACGGGCGCTGGGTCTCCGGCCACGCCCCGGAGCCGGTGTGAGCACCGTGAGCGAGGTCTCCCGACGACCGCGACGGCCTTGGCGCCGCCGCCGGGTCGTCGTGCCTGCTGCCGCAGTCCTGGTCCTGGCGCTGCTGGTGACCTGGCTGGTCGTCCGGTCCCAGGAGGAGGTCGAGCGACCGGGGCCCACGACGGTGCTCCCCGCGGGGTACCCGTTCGGCAGCGGCAGCGTCTGGCGGCAGGACGTCTCCCGGGCCCCCGTGGCGGACGGCTCTCCGGCCATGGTCCGGGGACTGGCCCAGCAGGTCGCCGACCACTACGGGGGAGTGGCCGCCTTCAACGTGAACTCCTACACGGCCAGTTACTACGAGGTCGGGCCCGACACCCCGCGCGTCGACGTGGCGTGGGACAACTGCCAGGGCAAGAAGTACACGCCGAAGGGGCTGGTCGGGGAGGGGGGACAGCTGTCGCAGGTTCCCGTGCCCGACGACGCGGTGCCCGCGTCGGGCCGGGACGCCCAGCTCACGGTCCACGACCCGGCGAGCGACCAGTTGTGGGAGCTCTGGCGCGCCCAGAAGGTCGACGGCCGCTGGCAGGCCTGCTGGGGTGGGCGCATCGACCACGTGTCCCGTTCGCCCGGGTTCTTCACCGGCGGTTTCGGCGCCAGCGGCAGCGGCCTGGCGATCTCCGGGGGGATGGTCTGGGAGGACGACGTGCGCAACGGTCGCATCGACCACGCCCTGTCGCTCGCCATCCTCGACGTCAAGCACTGGAAGACCGTGAGCTGGCCGGCGCAGCGCAGCGACGGCAGCAACCGCTCGGACGATGCGATCCCGGCCGGGACGCGCCTGCGTCTCGACCCCTCGGTGGACGTGGCCGACCTCGGCTTGAGTCCGGTCGCGGCGATGATCGCGCGCGCGGCGCAGACCTACGGTTTCATCGTCACCGACAAGTCCGCGGCCGTGGCCGTGACCGCGCAGAGCGGGGAGAACCGGGCCACGGACGACGCCTGGCCGGCACTGCTCCAGGGGAAGAAGTCCTACGAGGTGATGAAGGGCTTCCCCTGGAACCGCCTTCAGGCCCTGCCGCAGGACTACGGCGAGCCCACCTCGAACTGACGGCGTCGCTCAGGCGAAGCCGACGGTCCCGCCGAACGCGTCGTCCGCGGCTTCCGTGACGGCCTCGGGCACCCGGTCGCCGGCTCGGCGGTGCTTGACCACACGGGCGGGGTTGCCGGCCACCACGGTGTACGGGGGGACGTCCGTGACGACGACCGAACCGGCGCCCACGATGGAGCCGGTCCCGATCCGGCGACCGGGCAGGACGATGCAGCCGGCTCCGATCCAGACGTCGTCCTCGACGACGATCGGCCGGTCCTCTCGGAAACCCTGCTGGTTCATGGGGACGTCGACCCGGCGCGTCTCGTGCGCCGAGGCCAGCAGCACGCACCGTGGGCCCATCATGACGTCCTTGCCCACGTGGACGGGACCGATCACGAGCACGTCCATGCCCAGGTCGGACCGGTCCCCGAGGCGGATGCCCTTCCCCGAGCCGAACCAGGCTCCGTGCTCGACGTTCACGTCGACGCCGCACTGGTCGAGCATCGACTGCGCCAGGAGGCCGCGCAGCCGGCGTGCGAGCCGGCCCCCGGGCCGCGGGGACCAGGGCAGGTGCCGTGCGGTCGAGAGGTAGAGCGCCGCCGCCACGTTGCGCCGCGTCAGCGGGCCCAGTCGACCTCGTCCTTCACCGGCGGACGGCGTCGGCCCGTCCTGAACGGTCACCGTCTCGCCCGGGGTGAGGGAGTTCGCCATCGGTCTTCTCCAGCAGGTAGGGCGTCAGGCTGATGCCGGCGAGCAGCCAGACCAGCGAGTTCGGTAGCGGGTAAGGGGTGGGACTGAGCATGATCGTGACGCTCCAGACGGCGGTGACGCCGGCGGAGATCGACCACCAGCCGAGCAGGTCGTCGTCAGCTGCGCCCGGGCGCCGCCGTTGGACCAGCGCACGCCAGGGCCCGGCGAGGATGCAGAGCACGAACAGGGCCGCGCCGGGGAGACCGAGTTCGGCGGCGCGGCTCAGCACGACGTTGTGGACCTCGATCGCGACGTTCGTGACCGGGTAGCTGTCGGCCTGCCGCACCCAGTCCGGGGCTTCGTCGAGGAACTTCGACCACCCGATGCCGGTGAGCGGTTCCTGCTCCACGATCCGGAGCGCAGCCGCGTTGGTGTTCTGCCGGTCCTGTACGGAGCGGGTCGTCCCGATGCGACCGGACACGTTGTCGCTCAGGCCCGGCACGACGGCGAGCAGGGCCAGGACGACGACCGCGAGGGCGGCCAGCACGAGCGGCAAGCGGCGCCGCAGCCGCGGCGTGCTGAGCATCGCGAGGACGACGCCCAGCACCGTCCCCACCCAGACCGACCGGGTCAGCGACATGAGGACCCCGGCCCCACCGAGCGCGACGGCCAGCGCGGCCGCGCCGCGCCACGCGCCGCGCCACCGTGCGAAGGCCACCGCTCCCGCGAAGGCGCACGCGGAGCAAGCCATGCCCATCGCCTCGGAGGCGACGAAGGGACCGCGGGCACGACCGAACTGGATGCCCACGGTGGGGTCCGCGATGTACCGGGGCCACACCAACGACCACAGCTGGAGGGTTTCGAAGACCGCGGTGGCGCCCAGGTAGATGCCGAGGAGGACGAGGGTCTTGAGGAGCAGGTCGCGACGCTCCGGAGTGTCGAACACGACCGGTGCGATGCAGAACATGAGGAAGGGGACGACGAGCCGGTCGAGCATGGCGAACAGCCCCAGGCTCGAGAGGAGGGTGCCGTGGCCCGAGGCGGAGACGGCGGCCAGGACCACGAGCGCGAACATCGCCACGTGGACCGGCCGCACCCGCAGGCTGCGCCGCCACGCCCACGGATCGAGCAGCAGCAGCACGACGGCCAGGCCGAAGAACAACCGGTCGAGCCCGATCGGGACCCCGAACTGGTCCCAGTGCCCCGAGAAGACGTTGCACACCAGCACGCCCAGGAAGCACCAGAGGTAGGCGGGTCGTGCCGGGCCACGTCCGGTCGTCCCCAGGTCCGAGGTGAGCGTCACCCCCACGGTGCCGGCGCCGGCGGCGGGGTTCACCACTTCTCCGAGGTGGCTTCCAGGTCGCGGTCGACGTCCACGCTGCGGGGACCGGCCGCGACGGGCGCGGGGCCGTCCGGCGTGGGGGACGGGTGGCGCGCGACGCGCCGACGGTCCAGCAGGACGGCGATGCCCAGCGCCAGGAGCAGACCGAGCACGGCGCCCGCCAGGCCGTTGCGCTGGACGTCGCCGGACAGGCTCGTGTACTCGATCTGGCCCGGGACGACGATGCGCAGGCCCGAGGCCGCGGGCGTGGAGGAGATGGCGTTGCGGTAGCGCTGCCCGACCGCCTGCTGCTGGACCTGCAGGACGTCGACGGCCGAGGAGGCCTGCTCGACGCCGGCCCGCGCCGCCGACAGCTCGTCCTGCGAAGCCCGTGCCCCCGTGAGGGAGTCGAGGTTCGCCTTGGCATCCGCCAGCGCCTGCTGGGCGACGGAGGTCTTGTTGGAGAGGTCCGTGTACTGCTGCAGGAGGGCGTCCGCCCCCGAACCTGCCGTCGTCGCGTTGACCGTGTTCGTGAGGTTCTCCGCCATCGCCTGCGCCCCGTCGACCGCGGTCTCGCGGTCGGAGGCGGTCACCTCGACGCGCACGACGCTGGAGGACGGGATCGGGGAGGCGGCGACCAGCGAGACGTCCCGTGCCCGCTCGCCCAGGACGGTCGACAGTGTCTGCTGCGCCTGCAGGTCGTTGACGTAGCGGGACACGTCCGCGGCCAGTTGCTGCGACGCCTGGGAGTACCCCGCCACGACGCGCGCGTCGAGGCTCTGGCTGCCCACGGCGATGCGCGCCTCGGCCGTGTAGTCCGTCGGTGTCGCGTAGGCGGCACTGACGCCGGCACCGGCGCCGAGGACGACCAGCACCAGGGCGATCCACCAGCGGGACGCGAGGGCGCGCAGGGGCGACAGCGGAACGGACGGGTTGACCTGAGGCACGGAACCAGCTCCATGTGATCGGTGGCGCAGCGGGTCTGTGACAGGGACGAACCCTGCGTTCGGTAGTCAGAGCGAGGCAGACAGTACCCGCCTTCGCCGCGTCCGGTCTCCTTCCGGGACGGTACGCAGATTTGTCATCACCGTCAGTGACGAGCAGGGGCTCGGCTCCCACTCTCGGTGAACCGGCGAACGCCTCTCACCCCTGCGGGAGCGGCTCGCGTTCCGCGGGCCGGGGCTGGACGTGGCCCCCCGACGTCACGTTAGGTTCACAGCGGGTGTCGGCGCAGCCACCGTCCAGGGACAGCGGTACGAGGCGGCGAGGGGTACGACCATGGCGAGCACCGGGCCGACCACCACGGTGGTGCGTACGACCAGTGGTCGAGGTGGTCGCCGGTCCGCCCGGGTGCGGGACGCGCTGCGCCCGGACGCACGTCGAGATCCGACGGTCGAGACGTTGCGAGGGCTGGCCTGCCTCCTGCTCGTCGCCTACCACGTCCGCGGTGGGGATCCCGGCTCCGGTCTCCAGCTGCCGACGGACAACCCGTGGTCCGCCGTCGTCGACGCCGCCGACTACCTGCGCATGCCGCTCTTCAGTTTCCTGTCCGGGTGGGTCTACGCCACGCGGCCGCTCTCCTCGGGGTCCTGGTCCTTCGTCCGAGTCAAGGCGCGTCGGCTGCTCGTCCCCCTCCTCGTCGTGGGGACCCTGTTCGGGGTCGTCCAACTGCTCGTGGGTGCAGGGGACGGGCTTCCGCCGTGGTACGCCTGGCACCTCGTCCCGCTGGCGCACTTCTGGTTCCTCGAGTCGATCTTCTGGGTTGCGGTGACCGTCGCGCTGCTGGACCGGTGGGGAGTCCTCCGCCGGCCTCAGGTCCTTGTCGGCCTGGTCCTGGTGGCCCTCGTCGTGGGCCCCTCGGTAGCTGTGCCGCACAACCTCCTCGGTCTCCAGACGGCGACCTTCCTCCTGCCCTTCTACCTGGCCGGGGTCGGGGCCCTCCGCTTCGAGGTCCGCTCGACCGGCCCGCGGTTCCGGGTCCTGCTCGTCGCCGTGACCGTGGTGCTGGTGGGACGCGCGGCGGCCGGCCTGCTGGGTGAGCTGCCGCGGCTGCCGTCGCAGAGCAGCGCGGTCGCGAGCCTGCTCGGTGTCTGCCTCTGCCTGTGCCTCGTGCTCACGAAGGTGACCGTCCGGCCGCTCGTCGTGCTGGGCGCGTTCTCCTTCACGGTCTACACCTGCCACGTCTTCGGCACAGCCGCTTCGCGCATGCTGCTCGACGCCGCAGGGGTCCAGTCCGTCAGCCTCCAGATGGTGGCAGGGATCGTGGCCGGGCTCACCGTCGGTGTCGGCGCCGAACTCGTCGCGCGTCGGCACGCGTGGACAGGTGCTCTGGTGCTCGGCCGACGGTGGCCGAGGCGCCCGGCCGCGTCCCCGCAGGCTTGACGCGCAGGCGGGCCTGCGTCAGACGGCGCGCCCGGTTCAGCGGGCGGTGGGCGTGCGCTCCGTGGTCGAGCTCGCGTCGGGCAGGGTGAGGGTCCGTCGGCGGGGGTTGGGCTGGACGACCGCGACCAAGGGGGCCCGGGCCTCACCCTGGTCGCGTCGTGGCGCCGGAGGAGTCGTGGCGGCAACCCCCAGCAGCAGGTGCAGGGCGGCTGCTGCGGAACGTCGGACGCGAGACCTGCTGGCGGCCCGGAGGGCGGGAAGCACGCCGCTCGCGGCCTGGGCGGAGGCGTGCAGGTGCACGGTCCTCCACGCCCGGGCCGCCGCCTTGCGCTGCGCCGCAGTGTTCTCCGTTGCGCCCCAGGCCTTCGAGCGGACGAGGTCGTTGAAGTAGTTGACCCTTCCGGGGTCGCCCGCCGTCAGGCTCCCGGCTCGTCGTCGGTACCAGGCGACCTGCCGGTCGAGGAAACCCAGGTCCCCGCGACGGCTCACGCGCAAGAACAGGTCCCAGTCCTCCGAGATCTGCAACCCTTCGTCGAAGCCGCCGACGTCGTCCACCAGGTCCCGCCGCAGCAGGGCGACCGCGGGGGGCCAGATCCGGCCCGCGGTGGCGAGGGACTCGAAGGACGTCGGCGCCTCGACCGGCAGCCGCAGGAGCCTGCCCCGCCGGGGGACCAGGCGCTCCCGCAGCTTCTCGGGGTGCACGCCGGGCAGGATCGGGGTGCCGTCCTCGTCGATGAGTTCAGCGGTAGCCGTGACGCCGGAGAACTGCGGGGCCGTCTCCAGCGCCGCGCGCAGGACTTCGAGGGCGTCGGAGACCCACAGGTCGTCGCTGTCCAGGAAGACCACGTACCGGCAGGACCCGGGAAGGACGGCCAGACCGGCGTTCCTCGCGGCGGACACGCCCCCTTGATCGCGCCGGACCACTCGGAAGCGGGGATCGTCACCCACCGTGCTCCTGGCGACCTCGCCCGTGGCGTCGCGGGAACCGTCGTCGACCACCACGCAGCAGAAGGCGGTGAACGTCTGCGCCTGGACGCTCTCCAGGGTCGCCGCGATCCAAGGCTCGGCCTGGTGCGCCGCGATCACGACGCCGATCTCCGGGCGGGGGTTGCCGTCCAAGGGCGAATCCACGTGTCTCCTCGGCGGAAGGGGGCGTCTGACCGGATCGCTGCGGACGTACGGTAACAGCGAGGCGACGCGCTGACACGACCTTGCTCTTTGCCGGTACGGTGACCCCGGGTCGCGCCCCGAGACCGGAACGTGACTTCACCCGCCGTTCGCCAGTGATCGCCGTGCGGAGGTGGCTCAGGGGCTCCGCGCCCACGACCAGCCGGCGAGGGAAGGTGCACACAGGTGAGACGCCGCAGAACGGCCGAGGTCGATCCGACCGCTCAGCAGGACAGTGCTCTCGTGGTCGAAGGCGCACCCGTCCCCGATGCCGACGTCTACGAGTCCGTGCGCGACAGCGCGGAGTCCTCCCTCACCGGGAAGGTGGTCGGGGGAGCGGCCTGGTCCGCCATCGGGCGCACCTCGAGCCAGGCGCTGCAGTTCCTCGCCGGCCTCGCGCTCGCCCGCCTCCTCCTCCCGGCCGACTTCGGCCTCCTGGCGAGCGTCTACGTCGTGACCGGCTTCGCGGTCCTCTTCTTCGACATGGGGCTCAACGCGGCGCTCGTGCATGCCCGCGTCTTGAGGCGCAGCGACATGGACACGGCCTTCTGGCTCAACGCCCTGGGCGGGATCGTCTTCGTCGGGATCCTCGCGGCCGTCGGTCCGCTGGTTGCCGAGTTCTACAGCGACGACCGTCTGCGCTACATCACGCCGCTGGCGGGGCTCAGCTTCGCGTTCGCCCTGGGAACCGTCCACTCCGCCCTGCTGACCAGGCGCCTGAAGTTCAAGCGACTGGCGGTGATCGAGACCGCCGCCGCCGTCGTCGGCAACAGCACGACGGTCGTGGGGGCCCTGGCGGGGTGGGGGCCCCTCGCTCTCGTCGCGGGTCCTGCGCTGCAGTCGATCGTCCTGACCACCCTGATGTGGATCGCGTCCCCGTGGCGCCCCCGGGGGTTCATCCGCAGGGCGTCCGTGCGGCGGTTGTGGTCTTTCTCCGGCGGGATGCTGGGTTTCAGCCTGGTGAACTACGCGGGCAGGAACAGCGACAACCTCCTCATCGGCCGCATCCTCGGCGCGGCGCCCCTCGGGTACTACAACCGTGCCTACAACCTCATGCTGCTTCCGTTGCAGCAGATCAGCCAGGTCGTGGGTCGCGTGATGTTCCCGGCGCTCGCCAGCATGGGCGACGACCGCGCGCGCCTCCAACGGGCGTACCGGCGCACAGTGACGGTCATGACCGCGGTCACGATGCCCGTCCTCGTCGGGATGTCGGCGGTCGCCGACGGGCTGGTGCCCTTGTTGTGGGGCGACCAGTGGGGGGCGACCATCCCGCTGCTGCAGGTGCTGTGCCTAGCCGGTCTGCCGCAGTGCCTCAGCAGCACCGAGGGTTGGCTCTACCAGTCCCAGGGCCGGACGAAGCTCATGTTCCTCATGGGGGGCATCAGCACGGCGATCGGGGTGGCGGCCATCGTCATCGGGCTGCACTGGGGCCTGCTGGGGGTCACGATCGGCATCCTCACGACGGCGTGGGCCTACCAGCCCATCGCCTTGCGGGTCGCCTGCGGGCTCATCGGTCTCCGTGGGAGCCGGGTGATCCTCGACATCCTGCCGACGGTCGTCATCGCCCTGGTCATGGGGGGTGCGGTCTACGGGGCGCCGGTCCTGCTCGGAGTCCCGCGGACCGAGCCGCTGGTGCTGTGCGGGCAGATCTTGCTCGGGGTCCTCGTCTACGGTGCGCTCATGTTCGTGTTCCGCCGCGACGTGCTGCGGGAGTTGGCGACGCTGCGCCCCGGGCGGCGGCGCGCAGGCGTGCAGGTGGCGCGATGACGACGGACGCGCAAGGCCCGGTCGCCGCGGTCTACCGGCAGACGTTCCTGCCGCGCTCGGAGACGTTCGTCCGCGACCACCTCGTGCGGATGCCGCGCTACCGCACGATCGCGGTCACGAGCCGTCTGAGCGAGGACCCTCTCCCCGTTCCCGGTCACGACCCGGTGGTCGCCCGGGCGGCCTCGCCGTTGCCCCGGGTCCGGGCCGCGGTGTGGCGGCGGACCGGGCACGGCCCGCGGGCTCACGCGGAGGCGTTGGCGGACACCTTCCGCAGGTCGCGCGCCGACCTGGTCCACGCCCACTTCGGCCCCGACGGCGCGCTGGCCCTGGAACCGGCACGTCGCGCCCGCAAACCCCTCGTGGTCACGTTCCACGGGTACGACGTCACCACCGAGCCCGAGCACCTGCGCAGCTCGGAGGACGGCGCGCTGCTCCTGCGACGGTGGGACCAGCTCGTGCGCACCGCGGGGATCATCACGGTCAGCCGGTTCCTCAAGGACATCCTCGTCGCCCGGGGCGCGGACCCGGCCCGTGTGCACGTCATCGGCTGCGGCGTCGACGTGGACGCGTTCGAGGTCTCGCCCTTCCCCGAGCGTCCTGAACTCGTCTTCGTCGGCCGCTTGGTGGAGAAGAAGGGCGTTGGGGACGCGCTCGAGGCGCTGGCCGGACTCGAGGACCCGCCGCACCTCACCGTCTTGGGTGACGGCCCGCTCCGAGGGGAACTGGAGGCCCGGGCGGCGGCCCTGCGCCTTCCCGTGACCTTCCGCGGGGTCGCGACCACCGAGGAGATACGCAGCGCCCTCGCGCGCGCGACGGCGGTCGTGATGCCGTCGCGTCGCGCCCCGAACGGGGACAGCGAGGGGCTCGGCGTCACGGCGCTGGAAGCTGGGGCCAGTGGGCGACCGCTGGTCGGTTACGCGCACGGCGGACTGTCGGAAGCCGTCGTCGACGGCGTGACCGGTCGCCTCGCTCCGGAGGGGGACGTCGACGGGCTCCGAGCCGTACTGCGCACGGTCTTGGACGACCTCGACGGCGCGGCGGACATGGGCCGACGGGCACGTGAGCACGTCGTCTCCTCGTTCGACCAGGACGCTCAGCTGCGGCGGGTCGCCGACGTTTACGACGAAGTGCTGTCACGCAGGCGGTAACCCGTCCTGACCGTGGCCCGCCCGGACAGGGCCACCCGTCCCGGCGGGACCGACGGTCCGCGTCCAGCTCACGTCGAGACGTGTTCCCGGTGCTGCGCGAAGAAACGTCGGACGTCGACCTCGCGCAACCCGTCGTGGTCCTTGGTCGAGTGGATGATCGTCTTGCCTCGCTCGAGGATCTCCTCCACGGGCCACGGCAGCCCCTTCCAGACGACCGCCAGGGGCTGCCCGTCGCGGGCGAAGTCGTCGATCCGCCAGCCCGCGGCGCGAACGACGAGGCTGAGCAACTGGTCGTCGGCCATCGCACTGTGCCGCAGGGCCTTGCGGGTCAACCAGCCGTCTCGGGCGAGGGATTGCAAGCAAGACCGTGACATGAAGTACGCGGCCCCCAGGATGTGCTCACCGTCCTCGTACCCGTGCTTGCGGGCGGCCCGCAGCGTCCGGGCCATCACGAAGCTGAGCGCGGGGTGCCGCTTGGCGTTCCACGGTCGCAGGTCCCGGGCGATGGCCCGGCTGGCGGGGGAGAAGTCGCGCGGCTGCCCCGTGCAGGTCCAGCGGTAGGACCCGAGCAGGCCCACCTGCGGGTGCGCGGCGAAGTGGGCGGATGCAGCCGTGTGCGCGCCGGGACCGATGACGAGGGCGTCGGTGTCGAGCTGCAGCACCACGGGGGCGGTGCTGCGTTCCAGCACGGTGCGCAGGGCGAGGCAGGTGACATCGAAGAGGCCACCGTTCAGGCCGGAACCGGCACGGCCAGTGCTGACCCGGGTGAGTCCCGTGCCCCGTCGGGCGAGAGCCTGCTCGATGGCGGTCTCGCCGGAGTCGTCGACGACCAGCAGGAGTTCCAGGTCCGGACCCAGCCAGTGCTGCACGCTGTCGAGCGTGTCGTCGAGCCGGGACAGCGGGGTCCCCGGTCCCACGTTGAGGAAGACGGCGACTGGGTTCGTCGGTTGCACGGTGCCATCATGGCCGACACGGCGCGTCACGAGGACGTGGCAGATGTGAACAACGGGTAACCGTGAGCGCAGGGCGCCGCAGTCAGCCCGTCAGATCCAGCTCGGCAGCCACATCCGTCGTGCCCAGCTCTCGTACGGGATGACCTGGGCCGTGTAGATCGGCCAGAAGAACGCGAAGCACGCCACGCACAGCACGACGACGGTCCCCGCGACGGCCGCGCCCACCCGACGTCGCAGCAGCGCCGACTCGACGCTGACCCCCTTCCGCAGCACCGCCGTGCTCGGATCGGGCCCCAGGACCAGTCCCAGCAGGTAGACCACCGCGAGCACGACGAACGGGACGAAGACGACGGCGTAGAAGGTGAAGATCGTCCGGTGCTGGTACTGGAACCACGGCAGGTACGCGCCCGCGTACCCGGCGAGGATCGCCCCCGCCCGCCAGTCGCGGGCGAAGGCCCACCGGAACAGCAGGACGGCGAGGGCGATGAGCCCGACCCACCACAGCACGGGGGTCCCCAGGCTCGTGATGGCTTTGGAGCAGTTGTCGACGGTGCAGCCCTCGACCCCGTTCGCCTTGCTCTCGTAGAAGAAGGACGTCGGTCGTCCCTGCACGAGCCAGGACCACGGGTTCGCCGAGTAGGGGTGCGGGCTGTCGAGGCCGACGTGGAACGTGTACGCCTGCTGGTGGTAGTGCCACAGGCTGCGCAGCGCGTCGGGGACGACAGAGCCGATGCCGCGGGCGGGGTGCGTGGCACCCCAGTCGCGGTCCCAGCCCTGGTCGCTGCGGAACCAGCCGACCCAGCTCGCCAGGTACACGGCGATCGCCACCGGGACGAGGACGAGGAAGGCGCCGACGCCGTCGCGCCACACCGCGGCCGCGAACCACGGCCGCACGCCGACGGCCCGCCGGGCGCCCGCGTCCCACAGGACGGTCAGCAGCCCGAAGACGGCCAGGACGTAGATGCCGGACCACTTCACCCCGCACGCCAGACCCAGGCTCACGCCGGCTGCGAGCCGGTACCCGCGGAAGCCGATGCGGGGGCCGAGGCCGTCGGCGCCGTGCTCGGTGACCGCTCGCGCCAGTCGTTCGCGCGCGTGGTCGCGGTCGATCAGCAGGAGCGCGAAGGCGACCAGCACCCACCACATGAGGAAGATGTCGAGCAGGCTCGTCCGGCTCTCGACGAAGTGCTCCCCCTCGAAGGTCAGCAGGACGGCGGCCGTGACGCCGAGCAGGGTCGAGCGGAACAGACGGCGCGCGACCCGCCCGATCAGGAGGATCGACAGCGTGCCGATGAGTGCGGCGGAGAAGCGCCAGCCGAACGAGGAGTCGATCCCGAAGAGCCATTCGCCCGCGGCGATCATCCACTTGCCGACCGGCGGGTGGACGACGAAGTCGCCCGCGGTGCCGAAGACGTCCGGCGTCCCGGCCGTGAAGAGCTCGTCCGGCTTGGCGATGCTGCCGTCGTTGCGCAGTTCCACGCCGTACCGCAGGAGGGAGTACGCCTGCTTGACGTAGTAGGTCTCGTCGAAGACCAACTGGTGCGGCCGGCCGAGCTGGAAGAAGCGCAGGAACCCCGCGACGGCCGTGACCGCCAGGAGGGGCAGCCAGGCCCGCTTCCACGACTCGCCGTCGATCTCGGACGGCCCGCCGGTCAGTCGTTCCCGCAGGTCGGCGACCTGGTGCCGGGACGCCCGGTCGGTGGTGACCGCGCTCACGCGACGTCCCGGACCGGCTGCGGACGGTCCACGGGCAGCGGGGTGGCGATCACCCGGTCATCGTAGGTGCGCGGGCGGCGACAGCGAGGTGCGGCACGATGGCCCACGTGGACGAGCGCAGCGACCGACCGGGAACAGGACGGCTGGTGCTCGCGGGAACGCCCATCGGCAACGTCGGGGACGCCAGCCGGCGGCTGGTGGACCTCCTGGAGACGGCCGACGTCGTCGCCGCCGAGGACACCCGCCGGCTGCACCGGCTCGCCGCCTCCCTGGAGGTGACCGTTCAGGGCCGCATCGTCAGCTTCCACGAGCACAACGAGGCCGAGCGGACGCCGGACCTCGTCGCGGCCGTCCGCGACGGAGCGACCGTCGCGCTCGTCACGGACGCCGGCATGCCGTCCGTGTCGGACCCCGGCTACCGGATCGTGCGGGGGTGCGTCGAGGCCGGTCTGCCGGTGACGGTGGTTCCCGGGCCCTCGGCCGTGCTCGCGGCGCTCGCGGTCTCGGGCCTGCCGAGCGACCGGTTCGCCTTCGAGGGCTTCGCCCCCCGCAAGCCGGGCGAGCGCGCCCGGGTCTTCACCGCGCTCGCCGCCGACCAGCGCACGCTCCTCTTCTTCGAGTCCCCGCACCGCACGGCGGCGACCCTGGAGGCGATGGCCGAGGCGTTCGGTGCGGACCGTCCGGCCGCGGTGTGCCGCGAGCTGACGAAGACCTACGAAGAGGTCGTCCGCGCGCCCCTCGGTGACCTGGCCGCTTGGGCCCAGTCGACGGAGGTGCGGGGGGAGGTCTGCCTCGTCGTGTCCGGTGCGACGGAGCCCCCGGCTCGGGACGTCGGGGACCTCGCGGTCGAGGCGCTGGAGCTCGTCACCTCCGGGTACCGGCTCAAGGACGCGGTGCGGGTCACCGCCTCGCGGGCCGGGGTGCCCGCGAGGTCCCTCTACGACGAGGTCGTCAGCCGCCGCCGGGGGTGAGGCGGCCTCCGTCGCGCGTCAGGGCTTGCCGTAGTCCTTGGGCAGCGCCTGCAGCTTGCTCCAGGGGAACCCCTCCATGACGGCGTAGGTCGGCGTGCCGCGGAGCAGCGCCTTCCACGGGTCGACCCCGGTCGCCGCGATGCTCGCGGCAGGGCTCTCGGCGACCACGGAGGTGCACCCACCGGTGTCGGTGACGATGAAGCCGTACGTCTGGGCCGCCTTGGCGACCATGGTGGCGACCGGGTTCAGCCCCAGAGCGTCCACGTCGACCGACGCGGGCAGGCGCAGGCGGGTCCCCGTGGGGATGCTGTCCGCGCCGGTGGTCCAGCCGTCGCCGCGCGAGGCGGGGTAGCTGTGTCCCTTGCCCATGCGAGGCAGGGACAGGGCGACGGCATGATCGATGGCCCCGGCCTGCACCTCCTTGATGCCGATGGTTCCGCCGGAGACCGCGAGACCGCTCGCGCTGGCGCCGTAGGTCCCCGGGAACCGGCCCTGGCTCGTGGACACCTTGTCGATGCGGCCACCCCAGCAGGCCGACCACGTCGACCCGTCCTTCTTGGCCTTCCAGAACTCCCAGAGCTGGTCACTGCTGGGGGAGTAGACGGACAGCTGCCCGTCGCTGCCACCGGCGGGGACGGCGTCGGCGGGGATCGGCACCCGGTTGAAGTAACCGCCCGAACGCAGGAGGTCGGTGGGCGTGAAGGACATGCCCTGGCAGTTGGTCCACTTGACGTTCACGCGCTTCTGGGTGCTCGGGACCGTGTAGAAGCTGGTGTTGTACTGCCGCACGTTGAACGCGGCCAGGCCGCCGTACTGCTTGGCGGTCATGGCCGCGACGTTCTTGACCATCGCGGAGGAGTTGCCGTTCAGGGGGGCTTTGCGGACGTCCAGGCGCCACGCCGTGCCGGCGCTGAAGGGGCCACCCACCGGCATCAGCCGGTTCGTCGCGCTGCTCGTCGTGGCGGATGTAACGCTCGCGCTGTCTGCCGCGATGGCCGGTGTGGAGAGCCCCAGGGTGAGGGCGGAGACGACAGCGGGCAGGAGAGCAGCGGAGAGTCGACGGCGCAGCATGAGAGTCCTCGCAGGTTCCGATGTGGTCAGTGAGTACTGAGCCCATCGGGTGACCGGCGAACGGATCTTTAGCGCCCAGGCGCTTCGTTCACCCGTTCGGGCGAACGAAACCCTCCCTCAAACACGCTACGTAGTCACGCTTACAATGCGTGACGATTCCCACGTTGCCCTGAGACGTTTCAGCGTCGTAGTGAACCTGTCTGCGTGAGGTCGGCGAGCTTCGCTGTCGGTGTCATGCTTCCTCAGCCGCCACAAGCGGAGGGTTGTGGAAGGGGGTCGGGAGGGAGGCTGGGCGGTCGCCCTACCCCAACCGGCGGCCCCGGCGTACTCAGGCGCCGGGTCGCCACCGGAAGTCGGCCCTAGGGCTGAAGCGCAAGAATCGTGGGTGAGCAGCTCCGATCACGCGACATCGATCGTCCGGCCGAGGACGTCCGCGAGAGAGGCTGCGTAGGACGTCGTCATGTGGTGCGCGTCGCGGTACATGATGAAGCGTCCCGATACGGTCGGACACGTGGTGGGAAGGCAGAACCAGTCGGCCGTCGCCACGAACGAACCTCCCGAGGCCCGGACCGCTGATGCTTGGGCGGCGTCTCGCGACTCCGACAGCGCAGTAGTGCGGGGGCTTCCACAGGCCAGGGCGTCGGTGAGGTGGGCCGACAGGCAGTTGGGAACGTTCTGGGGGAACTCCGGGTTGTCCTCGAGCCAGTAGACCGCCGATGTGCCGACCAGTGCCCGCGTCGTGGTAGCCACTGCGGCGGCCCATGCGGCGTCTGAGTCCTCTCCGACCACCTGCTGGTTGCGGTAGCCCGCGATCACAACGGCTTCGGGGGACAGGGCCTGGATCTCCTGCAGGGCGGACGAGCGCCACGTGTCGCACTCCGAGAACGGTCGGTTCAGCCGGACCTGGTAAGCCGTGAGGGATGCGGCCGGACACGAGCTCTTGAGGAACGTCACCAGTTTGTAGTGCGTCCGTCGGGCCATGGCATCGAGGGGTTCGAACCAGGTCGCGGCGTGCGAGTCCCCGAAGAGGACGATGCTCCGGGAAGCCCTTGCATCCCCGCCGACGCATCGTGGGGTCGCGGTGTCGGTGAACGCGCCGAGGCACTGCGACGATGCGCGGCCGACATCGTCCGGGCTCGACTCCAGGGACGGCAGCGCGTTGCGAGGCACGAAGTCCGCGGTGGACGTGGCGTCGACTGGTCCACCCGGCGTCGTGGCGGCGGACCGGCCGGAATCCAGGTGGACGCTGGCGCCGACTCCGGTCGCGGCCAGGACGGTGAGGCAGGTCGCCGCCGCGAGCAGGCCGTAGCTCCGTCGAGTCGTCGCCAGGGCCCGCTGCCGGCGCGCGGGGTTCTCCACGCAGCGGTAGGTCAAGACGGCGAGGGCGACTGCAGCCGCGACCAGCCCCGCGCGTGTCCAGGGCTCAAGTGTCGTGGCCAGGCTCTGTGCCGGGATCACCAGGAGCGGCCAGTGCCACAGGTACAGGGAGTACGACACGTCACCGGTGCGGGTCAGGGGCTCGATCGCGAGCGCCCGTTGGGTGATGCCGTGGCGCAGGCTGCCGCAACCCAGCACCAGGGCGGTCCCGACGACGGGGACGAGGGCGTGCCAGCCGGGAAAGGGAGTCCCGTCGGTGTAGCGGACGACACTGGCCCCGATCAGGCCGAGCCCCGCCGCCGACGCCGCTTCCGTCAGCCACCGAGGACTCGTCTTGCGGCTCAGATGGACGGCGACGACCGCCGTCAGACCGCCCGCCGCGAATTCCCATGCTCGCGTGGGGAGGTTGAAGAACGCCCACGGCTGCGCGTGCGCCGTCAGCCACACGCTGAACAGCAGCGACGCGACTGAGCCGACCAGGAGGACTGTCAGGACGACGGGAACCGGTCGTCGCAGTGTCTTGGCGCACAACCAGAGCAGCAGCGGGAACAGGACGTAGAACTGCTCCTCGACTCCCAGTGACCAGTAGTGGAGGAACGGGGACGGGTCACTGCTCGCCAGGTAGTCCGTACCCGTCACCGCGAAGCGCACATTCGGGACGTAGAGCGCCGTCGCCAGGGCGTCCCGGACGATGTTGGGGAGTGCCAGCGGTGGGAGCAGGAGTAGGGCCAACGCGAGGGTGACGAGGAGGACCAGGGCAGAGGCCGGGGCGAGGCGGCGGATGCGCTTCGCCCAGAACCTCCCCAGGTCGATGCGACCCGTGTTCCGAAGCTCCGTGACGAGGTGTCCGATGATGAGGAATCCAGAGATGACGAAGAAGACGTCGACCCCGACGTAGCCTCCGCTGAGTCCCGGCACACCAGCGTGGTACAGGACGACCAGAGCGACGGCTACCGCCCTCAGCCCCTGGATGTCGAGGCGAGTCCCCACCCTCTGCGTGCGGTCCTCCGTCACGGAGAGGTCAGGGGTCGTGACGGTTCCGGATCGCCAAGTCGAGCTCACATCTAGATGGTGTCGCTTCATCTAGATGCCTGGTGCGAATGTGAGGATCTTGGAGCGTGATCCTCGTCACTCGATCGGCGCAGGTGACGACGGTCAGTGCTCGACCGCCTTCTCCGCCCCCGCCCCGGTGAGGCTGCGCACCTCCATCTCGGCCGCCCGCCGCTCATTCCCGCGCTCCCTGCCGGTGACCGACCCCAGCCACCCGAGGAAGAACGCCAGCGGGATCGTCACGAGGCCCGGGTTCTCCAGCGGGAACCAGGAGAAGTCGACCGAGGTGTTGCGGATCATGGACAGCGAGGCCCCCGTGGCCGGGTCGACCTTCCCGGACACGACGGGGGAGGAGGCGATGAGGACGAGGCAGGAGATCAGCCCGCCGTACATGCTCCACAGCGCCCCGCGGGTGGTGAACCGCGGCCAGAACAGCGAGTAGAGGATCGTCGGCAGGTTCGCGCTGGCGGCCACGGCGAAGGCGAGCGCCACGAGGAACGCCACGTTCTGGCCGTTGGCGAAGATCCCGCCGACGATCGCGACGGCGCCGATGACGACGACGGTGATCCGCGCGACGCGCACCTCGGCGCCGGGTTCGACCTTCCCCCGCTTGATGACCGAGGCGTAGACGTCGTGCGCGAAGGAGGCGCTGGCGGTGATCGCCAGGCCCGCGACGACGGCGAGGATCGTCGCGAACGCGACGGCGGCGATGACGCCGAGCAGGATCGTCCCGCCGAGTTCGTAGGCCAGCAGCGGCGCCGCGGAGTTCACCTTGCCCGGGGCGGCGAGGATCGCCTCCTTGCCGACGAGGGCGCCGGCGCCGTACCCGAGGACGAGGGTGAACAGGTAGAAGAACCCGATGATCCAGATGGCCCACACGACGCTGCGGCGGGCCTCCTTCGACGTGGGCACGGTGTAGAACCGCATGAGGACGTGCGGCAGACCGGCCGTGCCGAGGACGAGCGCGAGGGACAGGGACAGGAAGTTCAGCTGCGAGGTCCCGGTCGCGCCGTACTGCGCCCCCGGCCCGAGCAGGGCCTCACCGGCGGAACCGGGCGCGGCGACGGCCGCGCCGAGCAGGTCGGAGAGGTTGAACCCGTAGCGCGCCAGCACCCACACCGTCATCGCGCCTGCCCCGGCCACGAGCAGGCAGGCCTTGATGATCTGCACCCACGTCGTGCCCTTCATCCCACCGATGAGGACGTAGAGGATCATCAACGCGCCGACGACGGCGATGACGACGTTCTGCCCTGCGCTGGAGTCGATCCCGAGCAGCAGCGCGACCAGCCCGCCCGCCCCGGCCATCTGCGCCAGCAGGTAGAAGAACGACACCGCGAGCGTCGAGATGGCCGCCGCCAGGCGGACCGGACGTTCCTTGAGTCGGAAGCTCAGGACGTCGGCCATCGTGAACCGGCCGGTGTTCCGCAGCAGCTCGGCCACGAGCAGCAGCGCGACCAGCCAGGCGACGAGGAACCCGATGGAGTAGAGGAAACCGTCGTACCCGTAGACGGCGATCGCACCGGCGATCCCGAGGAAGCTCGCCGCGGACAGGTAGTCCCCGGCGATGGCGACGCCGTTCTGCGGTCCGGTGAAGGACCTGCCGCCGGCGTAGAAGTCCGCCGCTGTCTTGTTGTTCCGGCTTGCGCGCAGCACCACCGCGAGGGTGATGACGACGAAGGCCGCGAAGATGGCGATGTTGACGAGGGGTTCGCCGATGTCGGTCACGGACGGGCCTCCCGGTCGTGGGTGCTCTGCAGGGACGCGTTCTCGACCCGCTCGCGCAGGGCCTCCGCGGCGGGGTCGAACCGGCGGTTGGCCCAGCGGACGTACACCGTCGTGATGACGAACGTGGACACGAACTGCCCGAGGCCGAACAGGAGCCCGACGGTGATGTTCGAGTCGCCCAGCCGCGTGCTCATGAACCCGTGCGCGTAGTCGGCCAGCAGCACGTAGACCGCGTACCAGACGAGGAACAGCGCGGCCAGGGGGAGCACGAACCGGCGGAACCGGCGGCGCAGCGCCTGGAACTCCGGTGAGCTCCGCACCTCTTCGTACGGGTCGGGCGCGGTCCCGCGGGGGACGTCGGGTTCAGCCATCGTGACCTCCTCGTCAGCGTGGCCCGAGGCTAACCCTGTTCCTGGCCGACCTCCAGACGACACACAGGTTCGACCGCCTCCCCGATGGACCCGATGGACCCGACGGACCCGACGGACCCGACGGACCCGACGGCCCCGACGGGCAGCGGGGTGGCGCGGAAGACGT
The DNA here is from genome assembly GCF_042473625.1 of Kineococcus sp. DHX-1. Classification (GTDB taxonomy): domain Bacteria; phylum Actinomycetota; class Actinomycetes; order Actinomycetales; family Kineococcaceae; genus Kineococcus. Next base: position 1,020,133 of record NZ_CP170445.1, read on the forward strand.
CCTCGGGGTCGTAGCGGGTCTTCAGCTCCAGCAGGCGCACGGTGTTCGCCCCGTAGGCGCCGGCGACGAGGTCGTCCTGGCCCGGCCCGAGGAGGTTGACGTTCCCGCCCCCCAGCGCGGTCCAGGACAGCCGGGAACTCGCGCGGTCCGCCCAGGCCCGGTGCAGCGCCCCGCGACCGGCCTCCTCCCAGCCGGCGACGACCTCGGCGACCAGGTGCGGGTGCCGCAGCGGCAGGGCGGAGGAGGCGGGGTCGACGCGGTCGGCGGCGCCGTGGAAGTGGTGCAGCCACACCCGCGAGTGGGGGGAGGTCACGGTCGCGCCGGCCTCCAGCAGGGCCTGCGCTGCGGCCGCGTCGAGCCGGGCCAGCGTGCGGGTGCGTACCAGTTCGTGCCGGCGTGCTCCAGCGGTCGGGAGGGCGCGGTCCTCGTCGCCGAGCAGCGACACGAGCGTCACGGGTGCGACGTCGCTGCCGGAGGGGGTGCCGAGGGCGGCCAGCTCCGGCACGGGGCCGGGCCGGTCCATCCAGGTCGCGGGGTCGCCGGACCAGACGGGCTGGACGACGACGACGGGCCGCCCCGTGCGGTCCCGCCGCATCCCGGAGCGCACGGTCAGCTCGTCCGGCGCGGACGCCAGGAGGTCCGCCAGCCCCGCGAGCACGGTGGGGGCCTGGGTCCAGGGGTACACGTTCGTGCCGCCGACGAGCACCCGCAGGGGGTGCAGGGCCAACCGGGCCTGCACGACGACGCCGAAGTTGCCGCCCCCGCCGCGCAACGCCCAGAGCAGGTCCGGGTCCCCGTCGGTGTCCACGCACGTGCCGTCGGCGAGCACGACGAGCGCGCCGAGCAGGTTGTCCGCGGCCAGCCCCGCCCGTCCCGTCAGCGGCCCGTACCCGCCGCCCAGGCTGAGGCCCACGAGACCGGCGTCCCCGCGCCAGCCCGTGACCGGTGCGAGCCCGTGGCCTGCGCTCGCCGCTGCGACGTCGAGACTGCTGACCCCGCCGCCCACCCGTGCGGTCCGGGTACCGGGGTCGACCACGACCGAGCGCAGGTCCCGCACGTCCAGGACGAGCCCGTCGGCGACCAGGGAACGTCCGGCCCAGTCGTGACCGCGGCCGAGCACGGACAGCGGCAGCCCGGCGTCACGGGCGGCCCGGACGGCGAGCTGCACGTCCGCGGTGTTCCGGCAGCGGACGAGGACGGCGGGGCGGGTGCCGACGGCGGCGTTGAGCACGCGGCAGGCCACGTCGAGGGCCTCGGGGGCGTGGACGACCCGCTCCTCGGGGACGCGGCCGCGCAGCTCCCGGACGACCGTCTCCGCGACCCCGACCCGCACGCGTCCGTCCTCCCCCTGGCGGCTGTGACCCAGCCGTGCGGGCGATCCTCGCCGACGACTTCGCCGGAGTGCAACTCCGGCGAAACCGTCACGTCACGTCAGGTCCGGCTGCACCGCAACGGATCGGTGCGTCGGGTAACCTCTTCGACGTGCCCCTGCCGCCCGACGGCCGCCGCGCCGAGGTCGCCCGCGCCAAGCGCAGCGCCGTCGTGGGCGCGGCCCGCCGGCTGTTCGCCGAGCAGGGCTACTTCACCACCACGGTCGAGCAGATCGCCCGCGACGCCGGGGTCGCCCCCGCCACCGTCTACGCCACGACGGGGGGCAAGCAGGGGTTGCTCTTCGAGCTGGTCGAGGAGTGGTCGACGACGCCGGCGGTGCGGGAGGCGCTCGAGGGGGTCGCGCGCTGCGAACGCGTCGAGGACGTCCTGGCCGAGCTGTCCGCCGGGGTCGCCCGCGTGCGCGACGAGTGGGGCGACGTCATCGAGGTCGTCCTGGCCACCGCGCCGCACGAACCCGCCGTCGCCGCCCGGCTGCTGGAGGTCCGGGGCGTGTACGAGGCCGACGTCGACCGGTGCGTGCGCCGGATCCTGCACCTGACCGACCACCCCGAGGCCCACCGCGAGGTCCTCGACGTCCTGTGGTTCTACTTCGGGTTCCGCGGCTACGCCCTGCTCGTGCACGACCGCGGGTGGGAGCCGGCCCGTGCCGAGCGGTGGCTCGTCCGGCAGGCGCTGCGGGCCGTGGAGGACGCGCTCGCCGCGGGCGTCACCGCCTGAGTGCTCTGCGCGACGGGCCCACCGGCGGGCGCCGCCACCGCCGTGCTGCGACAGTGACCGCCGTGAGCGCCTCCCAGCAACAGTCCCGGTCGCGCGACGTCGCCGTCGTCGGTGGGGACCTCCTCACCCTCGACCCGCAGTGGCGCGGTGGCTCCGTCCGCGGGACGGTCCTCGTCCGGGACGGGCGCATCGTCGCCGTCGGCCCCGACGTCCCGGTGCCCTCGGGCGTGCCCGTCGTCGACGCGACCGGCTGCTGGGTCCTGCCGGGCTTCGTCGACCCCCACACCCACCTCGGCGTGCACGCCGAGGGCGAGGGGTGGCACGGCGCCGACGTGAACGAGAAGGGCGAACCCCGCGGTGCCCGGCTGCGGACGTGGGACGGCGTCGACCCCGCCGACCGGGGGTTCGCCGACGCCCTCGGTGCCGGGGTCACGACGGTGGCGGTGTTGCCGGGCTCTGCGGGCGTGGTCGGGGGCCAGACGAGCGCGCTGAAGACCTGGGGTCCCACGGTCGACGCGATGCTGCTGCGCGCGCCGCTGGGGGTGAAGAGCGCGCTCGGGGAGAACCCGAAGAAGAACTCCTCGGGCGGGAAGGGGCCGGGGACGCGGATGGGTGTCGCGGCCGCGTTGCGCGACGCCTTCGCTGCGGCGCAGCGCTTCACCCTCGAGCGGGACCGCGCGCGGGCCGACGGCGGGGAGCCGGGCCCGGTGACGGGCACGGACCGGGACGCGGAGGTCCTCGCCCGCGTGCTGGCCGGGGAGCTGCTGTGGCACCAGCACGCGCACCGCGCCGACGACATCGCCACCGCGGTCCGGTTGGCCGACGAGTTCGGCTACCGGCTGGTGCTCAACCACGTCACCGAGGGGCACCTCGTCCTGGACCTGCTGCGCGAGCGCGGGTTGCCCGCCGTCGTCGGGCCGCTGCTGACGTCCCGCTCGAAGCCGGAGCTGCGCAACCGCTCGCTCGCCGTGCCGGGTCTGCTCGCCGGCGCCGGGCTGCAGGTCGCGCTGACGACCGACCACCCCGTCGTGCCGATCCAGTACCTGCCGGTCTCGGCGGCCTTCGCGGTCAAGGAGGGGATGGATCCCGACGAGGCGTTGCGCGCCCTCACGCTGAACCCCGCGCGCATCCTGGGCCTGGACGACCGCGTCGGGTCGCTCGCCCCCGGCCTCGACGGCGACGTCGTCGTCTGGTCCGGCAACCCCCTCGACGTCATGTCCCGGGCGCTGCACGTCGTCCTCGGCGGCCGGTCGGTCTACCGGTGGGAGGGCCGCGGCGAGGTCCTCGGCCACGACGGCTCCTGGAACCCCCTGTGACCCGCGCCACGGGCGGCACCCGTGGCGCGCGCCGGGCGTTGACCCCCGCGTGAGCGACCAGGACGACCAGAGCTTCCTCGCCCTCGTCAACGCAGGGGCCGGGTCTGCCAAGGCCGATGCCGTCGACGCGGTCGTCGGGGAGCTGGGCCGGGCCGGCGACGTCGAGCTGCGCCGCACGGGCAGCCTCGACGAGCTGCGGGAGGCCCTCCTGGGCGCGGACGGGCGCCGGATCGTCCTCATGGGCGGGGACGGGTCGCTGCACGCTGCGCTGCAGCTGCTCTGGGACGCCCGGCGGACGTGGGAGGTCGGCCCCCTCGGCATCGTGCCGCTCGGCACGGGCAACGACCTGGCCCGCTCGCTGCGGCTCCCGCTCGACCCCGTCGCCGCCGCCCGGCTCGTCACCACGGGCCGGCCGCGCGGTCTCGAACTGCTCGTCGACTCCCACGACCGCATCACCGTCAACACCGTGCACGCCGGCATCGGGGCGTCCGCGACCGCGAAGGCCCAGCGGCTCAAGAAGGGGCTGAAGGCGCTGGCGTACCCCGTCGGGGCCGCGTGGGCCGGCATCAGCGCGGGCCGGGGCTTCCGGGTGCGCGTCGAGGTCGACGGGAACGTCGTGGCGCCCGGACCCGAACCGGTCCTCATGGTCGGCATCGGCATCGGCGGCACGATCGGCGGGGGCGCTCCGCTCGTGCCGGGCGCCGATCCGCACGACGGGGTGGCCGACGTCGTGGTGAGCACGTCCACGGGGCCGCTCGCCCGGCTCGGGTTCGCGGCGGGCCTGCGCCGCGGCGTGCACGTCGAACGCCAGGACGTCACGACGGCGGCCGGGAAGGTCGTCGAGATCACCGCCGAGTCCGGCACGTTCCGGCTGAACTCCGACGGCGAGGTCACCGACCACCAGACGACGGAGCGCTTCGAGATGCACGCCGACGTCTGGCGGGTGGTGTGCCCCTGACGACGGTGGTGGGCCCGGGACACCACCGGTCGGGTGAATAACGGGACTCCCTCCTCAATGGTCCGTCCCGACGGGCCGAACCGGTCCTGTGGCCAGTGGACCGACGCAGAACTACGACGACGACCGCACGAGCTGGCGCCCCCGTCCGGGGCTGGCCCTCCTCGTCCGCGCCGCCGTCGCGCTGGGGCCGGCGGTCTTCGCCGCCGCCGTGGGAGCGGCCGCGGCGCACTGGATCCCGCCGGCGCGTCTCGGGGTCCCGGCGGCGGTGTGGCTGCTGGCGGTCGTCGCCGCCTCCTCGGCCGTCCTCGTCCTGGGTGCCCGCCGGTTCCGGCGCCTGCTGCCGCTCGCCTCGCTGCTGCGGCTCAGCCTCGTGCTGCCCGACCGCGTCCCGAGCCGGTTCGCCGTGGCACGTCGCACCTGGTCCCCGCAGAACCTGCAGGACGGCGCTGAGCCCGACGGTGACCCGGCCCACCTCGTCCTCGACCTCGTCGCCGCCCTCGCCGCCCACGACGGCCGCACGCGCGCCCACGGGGAGCGCGTCCAGGCCTACGCCGCCCTCATCGGCCGGGAACTGGGTCTGTCGCGCGAGGACGTCGACCGGCTCAGCTGGGCCGCTCTGCTGCACGACGTCGGCAAGGTCGCCGTGCCCGTGGAGGTCATCAACGGGGCGGGCCGGCCGAGCGCGCAGGAATGGGCCGTGCTGCAGGGGCACCCCGCTCACGGCGGCCTGCTCGTCGAACCTCTGCGTGGCTGGTTGGGGGAGTGGCTCGACGGGGTGGAGCAGCACCACGAGCGCTGGGACGGCGGCGGGTACCCGCGCGGACTCGCCGGCACCGACGTCTCCCTGGCCGCGCGCGTCATCGCCGTCGCGGACACCTACGACGTCATCACCTCGGCGCGCTCGTACAAGAAGCCCCTGTCGGCCACGCAGGCCCGGGAGGAGATCACCCGGTGCGCCGGGGGGCAGTTCGACCCCGACGTCGTGCGCGCCTTCCTCTCGGTGGGCATCGGGCGGCTCCGCCTCGTGGCGGGCCCCGCCACCCTGCTCGCCGCCCTCCCCGGTCTCGGTGCCGTTCCCGCACAGGCGCTGTCGATGGCCTCGACCGTCGCGCAGACCTCCAGCGGCCACGTCCTGAGCGCCGTGCTGGCCGCGGGTGTGGGGGTGGGCGTCGGAGCGGGCGGGGCGCAGGCCGTGGCTCCGTCCCCGGTCGCGCAGCCGAGGACCGTGGTCACCTCCACCGACGACGTTGCGGAGGTGCGGCCGGAGGTGGTGCCGGCGACCACGCCGGCTCCCTCGCCCCGGGGGGTCCCGACCGGAGTGCCGACCCTTCCCGGCACGACCGGGCCCTCCGGCACAGCGGTGGTGGACGTCCCCTCCTCCAGCGCCGCCGCCTCCCCGAGCGCGGTCCCGGAGACCCCCGTTCCCGCGACCGGGACCCCCACCACCGTCGCCGTTCCGGAGCCCGGGGGCGCCACGGTCCAGGCCCCCGGTCCCGCGGCTCCGAGCGCGAGGACACGGCAGCAGGGTCCGAAGGAGGGGGGTCCGCAGAGGCCGGCGCCGGAGAAGGGTCCGCAGAAGCCGGTGGTCCCGAAGCCGGTGGCCCCGAAGCCGGTGGCCCCGCAACCGGTGGCCCCGAAGCCGGTGGCCCCGAAGCTGGACGCCCCGAAACCGGCGGCCCCGAAACCGGCGGCCCCGGAACCGGCGGCCCCGCGTGCCGCACCCGAGGCGAGGGTCCAGGACGCGCCGCCGGACCGGTCGGGGGACGGTGGGTCCGGGAAGCGCCCCGGCACGACGACGGCGCCGGGCCCGGCCGCTCGGCCGGACCCGGCGCCGTGAGCCGGGGGAACTGCTGGGTCAGCGGCGCATGACGCTGCGCGCGAGGCGGTTGCCGACGACCTGGCCCACCTGCACGATGACGATGATCGCCGCGACCGCGACGTAGATGATCCCGTAGTCGTACTGCTGCTTGCCGTAGCTGATGGCGTAGTCCCCGAGCCCACCGCCACCGACGAGACCGGCCTGCGCCGTCATGTCCACGATCCCGATGAAGATGAACGTGTAGCCGAGGATGAGCGGCCCGAGCCCCTCGGGGATCACGACGCCGACGAGGATGGACAGCCGGGACGCGCCGACGGCGCGGGCCGCCTCCACGACACCGGGGTCGACACCGACGAGGCTCTGCTCGACGATCCGGGCCACGGCGAAGGCCGCGGCCAGGGAGATGGCGAACGTCACCGCCGAGGTGCCGATCGTCGTCCCCACGGCGGCGATCTGCAGGGGGGTGATCGCCGCGAGGAAGATGACGAACGGGATCGGGCGCACCAGGTTCACGACGAACCCGATCACGCCGAAGACCAACCGGTTGCCGTACAGGTTGCCCGGCCGGGTGGCGTACAGCGCCGTGCCGAGGACGAGCCCGAGCACGCCGGAGGCGATGAGCGAGACGACCGACATGAGCAGGGTCTGCCAGATGGCGGTCTTGAAGACGTCGATCGTGTCGAGGAATCCGCTGAAGTCCACGCTCAGGCCTCCTCGTCCGTGTGGATGCCGGCCGCCTGCAACGCCGTGAGCGCCGACTCGACGGATCCGGGGGCACCGGTCAGTTCGTAGGTGAGCGAACCCACCCGGCGTTCGCGGATCTCCGAGACCCCGCCGTACACGAGCTCGGCGGTGACCCCCTGCTGCCGGAACGCCGAGTCGATGCGCTGCTGCAGGCCGGGTTCGTCGGTGATGCGGACGCTCACGAGGCGGCCCGGGTGGTGGGAGCGCAACCGCGCGACGGTGTCGGCCGAGGGGCGGTCGTGCGTCGCGCTGCGCACGAACCGCTGCGCCGCAGGGGTCCGGGGGTCGGAGAACACGTCGTAGACGTCCCCGACCTCGACGACGCGGCCCAGTTCCATCACGGCGACGCGGTCGGCGATCTGACGCACGGCCTCCATCTCGTGGGTGATGACGACGATCGTCACGCCGAGTTCGGCGTTGACGCGTCGCAGCAGCGACAGCACCTCGGTCGTCGTCTCGGGGTCCAGCGCGCTCGTCGCCTCGTCGCACAGCAGCAGCGGCGGGTTCGTCGCGAGGGCGCGGGCGATGCCGACCCGCTGCTTCTGCCCGCCCGACAACTGCTCGGGGTAGGCGTGCGCGCGGTCGAGCAGGCCGACGAAGTCGAGCAGTTCGGCGGTGCGCCGGTCGCGCTCGGCCTTCGCGACGCCCGCGACCTTCAGCGGGTACGCGACGTTCCCGGCGACGGTCCGGGACCGGAAGAGGTTGAACTGCTGGAAGATCATCCCGATGCGGGAGCGGGCCGAGCGGAGTTCCCCCTCGGACAGCGTCGTGAGGTCCTGGCCGGCGACGCGGACGCTGCCCGACGTCGGCTTCTCGAGCGCGTTGATGAGCCGGACCAGGGTGGACTTCCCGGCGCCGGAGTACCCGATGACGGCGAGGACCTCGCCCTCGGCGACGTCGAGGGAGACGCCGTCGACCGCCGTGACGGTGCTGCCGCCACGACGGTCGAAGGTCTTGCTGACGTCCGTCAGCGAGATGAGCGTGCTCACTTGCCCGAGGCGGCCTTCGCGTCGGCCTCGACCTCGGTCAGTTCCTTCTGCAGGTCCGCCGCGGAGGTGTCCTGGACGACCGCGCCCGGGTTCTCCTGCAGGAACACCTCCTGCACGGCCGGGTCGTGCCAGAGCGCGGCGAGCTTGAGGTACGTCTCGTTGCCCACGTCGGCCTTGCGGGAGGTGAAGATGTTGACGTAGGGGGCCGCGGCGGGGTCGCTCGGGTCGTCCTTGACGATGATGTCGCTCGTCGGCAGCTTGGCCTTGGTGGCGTAGTTGTTGTTGACGATCGCGGCGACCACGGAACCGGACTGCAGGGCCGAGGCGGTCTGGTCGGCGGCGACGGTCGTCACCTTGACCTTGGCCGATTCGATGTCGCTGACCTTGGAGAACGCGGTGCCGCCGTTCTTCAGCGTCACCAGGCCGGCGCTCTGCAGGACCAGCAGGCCGCGGGCCTCGTTGATGGCGTCGTTCGGGATCGCGACCTGGGCGTCGGCGGGCAGTTCCGCCGCGGACTTCACGGTGAGCGAGTACAGCGGCAGGGGGTAGACGGCCGTCGCCCCGATGGGCTGCAGGTCGTCACCGGAGGTGGCGTTGTAGTTCGCGAGGTACTGGATGTGCTGGAACTGGTTGAGGTCCAGCTGGTCCTGCGACAGCGCCGGGTTCGGCTGGCTGTAGTCGGAGAAGTTGACGAGTTCGACGTCGACGTTCAGCTGCGACTTGGCGAGCTCCTTGTACGTCGTCCAGTACTTCAGCGACGCGTCGGCGACACCGATCTTGACGGTCTTCGCCTCGCCGCCGCCGGCGGCCGCGGTGGTCGTGGTGTCGTCGCGGTTGCCCAGGACGACGGCGACGACCACGACGACCACGACGACGACCGCGGCGATCACGCCGAAGAGGAGGCCACGGCGCTTGGGCTTGTCGGGCAGGGCGGGGGCGTTGGACACGCGATCACTCCGGGAGTCGTTCGGCGGGCGCGCGGCTCGCAGCACTCCGTGATCGACGGCGTCCGTTGATCCGCGCTTGCCGGACGGGGTCGTCCGGCCAGGTCCTCACCTGGGGCACCCCACCGCGGAGGAGGGTTGCCGGACAGCGAGCCAGGGCTTGTCGCTGTCACTCATGACCTGTGCAGACCCTAGCACCGGCTGTGCCGTGGTCCGGCCCGGCGGACGTCAGCCCTGCGACGTCCCGTGGGGCAGCGCGTGGGGGAGGACCACGGCCTGTGCGGCGACCGTCCGGCCGTCGGTCGTGGTGACCGCGGGGCTGCCGAACAGCACGTACCCGTCGGCGAGGGCGGCGCTGACCTTCTCGCAGAACGAGCGGTCGTCGGGGCCGGTCAGCAGGCGGTAGCTCAGCTTCTCCTCGCTCATCCGGGGAGGGTATCCCCGGCGGCGTCCAGAGCGTCCTGGACGGCGAGGAACCCCAGGGCCGCGTCGGCGAGGGCGTCGCCGCGCTTCTTCGGCGACCCGGGCGACCAGCGCTTGTCGTCGTACTCGACGGCGCTGCGGCGCAACGCCTCGCGGCTGACGCGCAGTTCCCGCTCCAGCCGCTCGACGAGTTCGGCGGGGGAGGGGGCCGGCGGTCGCAGGGACTCCCCGTCCCCGGCGCGCAGCTGCACGAGGACGTCGTGGTCGAGGCCGTCCTGCGCCGTCCAGAACCGGACGGGGCGCTCCACGACGTGGTTCCACACGGGAGCCTGCGCCGACCGGAACACCAGCTCCACGGGTTTCGTCTCCAGCCCCGACGCGGCGAGCCAGTGGCCCGCCGCGGGGGGCCGCGTCCCCGACGCGCAGTCCGCCTCGGCCGCGTTCGTCACGAGCGCCACCCGGACGGCGTCGTCGGCCAGGTCGTCGCGGCGCGGGCCGAGCAGGGGGCCGGACACCCACGCCTCGGTCGCCCGCAGCGTCACGATGCCCGCGGGCTGGCGGTGCAGGTGGGCGCAGCGGTCGGCGACGTCCTCGAGGGTCTTCAGGGCGGTGGTCCACTTCACGCCGCCCAGTGTGGCGGGCCGTCCGCGCGAGGAGCGGGGAGGTTGCGGGTCCGACCACCCCCGGGCCTAAGCTTCGCCGGTGGATTCGACCGAACTGAGGGCCCTGCAGAAGCCGTTGAAGGACTCCTACCGGGAGGATCCGGCGAAGGCGCTGGTGCCGGCCAAGGCCGTCGCCGTGCTCGACGGGCAGTCCATCGGGGTCTCGGTCGACGGGTTCGCCGGGACGACCCGCGCGGGCCTGCACCCCGCCGCCGGCGGTGACGGCACCGAGGCGTGCTCGGCCGACATGCTCTGCGAGGCCGTCGCCGCGTGCGCCGGTGTGACGCTGCGCAGCGTCGCGACCGCCATGGGCGTGGAGCTGCGGAACGCGTCGGTGACCGCCGAGGCGCACTGGGACGCCCGCGGCACCCTCGGCGTCTCCCGCGAGGTGCCCGTCGGCATCACCGACGTGACCATCACGTTCGACTTCACCTCCGACGCCGACGAGGCCACCGAGCAGAAGATGATCACGCTGGCCGAGCGCTACTGCGTCATCGCCCAGACGCTGCAGACGCCGCCGAAGGTGACCGTCCAGCGCGCCTGACGCGCGGGTGGGGGTGCCGCGTCAGCGGCGCTCCTGCCGCCGCACCTCGTCCCGGCCGAACACAGCGACGACGACGAACCCGAGGACGAGGGCGAGCAGGACGCCGATGTTGGCGTAGGCCCACTCGCCCTCGCGGCCGCCGATCGGCCCGAGCAGGTAGCCCTGCCACGCCAGCCAGCTCGCGCCGCTGTTGGTGACCAGGCCCCAGCCCACGACGGTCGCCACGAGCATCGTCCCGAGGGCCAGCGGCCGGACGGCGCCGTACCGCCCGCGGGCGTCGAGCAGCTCGTCCTCGGCGTACCCCGTCCGCCGGGTGGCGAGGTCGGCCAGGAAGATCCCCGCCCACGCCGCGATCGGCACGCCCAGGGTGATGAGGAACCCCTGGAACGGGACGAGGAAGTCGGCCGAGAAGAAGGCGATGTAGACGGCGCCGGCGACCATCAGCGCGCCGTCGACGAGGACGGCGACCGGCCGCGGCACGCGCAGGCCGACGTTGAGCAGCGCCAGGCCCGAGGAGTAGATGTCCATCACCGCGCCGCCGACGAGGCCGAGGACCGCGACGACGACGAACGGCACGAGGAACCAGGTCGGCAGGATGCCCGTGAGCGCCCCGACCGGGTCCTTGGCCACGCTGTCGTTCAGCCCGGGCTGCGAGCCGACGACGAGCGCGCCGAAGACGAGCAGCACAGCCGGGCCGAGGGAGGACCCGAGCGTGGTCCAGAACACGACGCCGCCGCTGGAGGCGTCGCGCGGCAGGTAGCGGGAGTAGTCGGCCGCGGCGTTGGCCCAGCCCAGGCCGAACCCCGTCATGACCATGGTGAAGGCGCCGACGACGGCGGCCGCGTCCCCGGCGGGCAGGGCCAGCACGGTGCCGAGGTCGATCGAGGGGGCCGCGAAGGCGATGTAGGCCACCGTCAGGACCGCGGTCACGACCGTGATCCAGCGCTGCATCCGCATGATGACGCGGAACCCCAGCGTGCCGCCGAGGACGATGAGGCCGACGACGACGACGAGCGCGACGAGCTTGGTGCCCGTCCCGCCCCCGGCGCCGAGGCGGTCCAGGACGGTCGCGGTCGCCAGGACGGCGACGGCGGCCAGCGACGTCTCCCAGCCCAGCGTCAGCAGCCAGGACACGAGCGAGGGCAGCCGGTTGCCGTGGACGCCGAAGGCCGCGCGGGACAACGTCATCGTGGGCGCGGACCCGCGCTTGCCGGCGATCGCGACGAGCCCGACGACGACGTAGGACAGGAACACCCCCGCCACCGACACCAGCGTCGCCTGCCAGAAGGAGATGCCGAAGCCCAGGACGAACGAGCCGTAGCTGACGGCCAGCACCGAGACGTTCGCGGCGAACCAGGGCCAGAACAGGTCCCGGGGCCGGCCGTGCCGCTCGTCCTCGCCGACGGCGTTCACCCCGTTGAGCTCGACGTCGACGCCGCCGACGCGGGCCTGCGGCGTCGCGGGCACCTCGCTCACCGCGACCGCCCGCCGCTCGTGCTCCCGTGCAGGACCACCGGTCCGCTCACCCAGCCTCTCGGGACGACCGGCGGAACCGTGCCGCCGGGTGGTCGGCGGGCAGCCTCGTGCGGCCCGCACCGAAGATCACCTCACGCAGCGTAAGGCCTTCCTCACGTGCGCGGGGATCGTCCAGGAGACCCCGGCGGCGCAGCTCCGGCACCAGCTCGGCGCAGAACTCGACGTAGGAGGCCGGTACGAGGAACGGCGTGACGTTGAACCCGTCGACCCCCGTCTCCTCGACGAGCCGTTCGACGCCGTCGGCGACCTCGGTGACCGACCCGGTCAGGACGAACTCCCGCATGCCGAAGCGCAGGAAGTCCGCGGTGGCCCGGGCCACGGTCTGGCCGCGGTAGCGCTCGACCTGGGTCCGGCCGCCCTCGGTGCTGACGTCCCCCAGGTCGGCGCGCTGGTCCAGTGCGCGCAGGTCCACGCCCGTCATCGACGCGAAGTACGCCCGCGCGGCGTCGTCGTGGACCCACGACAGGTACCGCTCGAGCCGGTCCCGGGCGTGCCCGCGGTCGCGTCCCAGCACGACCGTGAGCCCGGCCAGGGTGCGCACCGACCCCCGGGGCCGGCCGCGGCGCTCGGCCCGTGCGTGGACGTCCTCGACCTGCCGGCGCACCCCCGCCGCGTCGCGGCCCTGGACGAAGACCACCTCCGCGTGGGTGGCGGCGAACTCCCGGCCCCGGTCGCTGGCCCCGGCCTGGAACAGGACGGGGGTGCGCTGCGGGGAGGGCTCGACCTTGAAGTAGCCGTGGCTGGAGAACCAGCGCCCGTCGTGGTGCACCTCGTGGACGCGGCGCGGGTCGGCGTAGCGCCGGGTCCGCTTGTCGCCGACGACGGCGTCGTCCTCCCAGCCGCCCTCGAGCAGCCGGTAGCTCAGCTCGAGGTGCTCGTCGGCCACGTCGTAGCGGACGTCGTGGGCCGGCAGCGGCGCGGTCCCGTGCAGGTCGCTGACGACGGGCGACGACGTCGTCACGACGTTCCACCCGATGCGCCCGCGGGTCAGGTGGTCCAGCGTCGCGAACCGCCGGGCGTTCGGGTACGGGCCCTCGAACGTGGTCGAGGCCGTCACCGCGAAACCCAGCCGCCGGGTCACCGCGGCCATGGCCGGCAGCAGCAGCAGCGGGTCGTTCGTGGGCATCTCCACGGCCTGCTCGAACGTCACGTCGGGCGTCGTCCCCCCGAGCACCGGGTACCCGGGGGAGTCGGCGAGGAACAGCAGGTCGAACCCGCCCTCCTCCAACGTCCGGGCGAGGTCGAGCCAGTGGTCGAGGTCGGTGTAGCGGACGGTGTCCTGCTCGGGGTGGGCCCACAACCCCTGGCTCGTGAGGTTCGGGCCGTTGATCTCGAACGCGGACAGGAGCAGGCTCACACGTCGTCCAGCCAGGCCGCGAGTCCGGCCCCGAACACCTGCCGGGTCCGCGCGCTCATCCCCTCCACGCGCAACCCGTGGCCGGCGAGCGCTGCGAGGTCGGCGTCGGAGAACCCCCAGACGTCGCGGGCCACGGCGTACTGGTCGGTGACGCTGCGGCCGAACCAGAGCTGGTCGTCGGCGTTCAGGGTCACCCCCACCCCCGCGCGGTGCAGGACGGGCGCCGGGTGCGCGGCGAGGTCCTCGACGACGCCGAGGGCGACGTTGGAGACGGGGGCCACGTCCAGGACGATGCCCGCCTCGACGAGCCGGCGCACGAACTCCGGGTTCTCCACCGACCGCACCCCGTGCGAGATGCGGGTGGCGCCCAGGACGTCCACCGCCTCCGCGACGCACTCCCAGCCGCCCGTCTGCCCGGCGTGGGCGACGACGGGCAACCCCGCGGCGCGGGCCCGGGCGGCGTGCGCGGCGAACCGCTGCAGCCCCGAGGGCTCCTCGAAACCGGCTGTGCCGAAGGCGGTCACGCCCGCGCCGGCGAACTCCACGGCGACGTCGGTGAGGTCGCCGGCGATGGGTTCGTCCTGGTCGGTGTTCACCGTGAGCAGGGCCCCGACCTCGACGCCGTGCCGCGTCGCGGCGTCGGCGAAGGCCTCCAGCACGACACGGGTGACGTCGCGCAGGCTGCCCAGCCGGGGCGCGTACAACTGCGGTTCCACGGCGGGTTCGAGGTAGACGACGCCCTGCGCCGCCTCCTGCGCGACGAGGGCCCCGCACAGCTCGGCGAGGTCGTCGAGGTCGGCGACGAGGGCCGGGACGCGGCCGTAGGCCTCGAAGAACTCCCACACGTCGCGCCAGCCGCCGGGACCGCCCGGTGCGCCGGTCCGTTCGGGCAGGTCGCGGTCGGGGTCGAGGTCGACCCCGCGCCGCCGGGCCAGTGCGAGCACCGCGTCCCGGGGGTAGGAGCCGTCGAGGTGCGCGTGGACGTGGACCTTGGGCAGCGCGGTCAGCGACCGGGTGGACGGCACGCGGCCAACGTATTCGGGCAGGGGGCACCGTGTCGCACAAGCGGTTGTTCTGCGAAGATCAGGGCTGTGGATGCGCGCGCGGGACGGGGGTCGGGCGAACTCGACGCGAGGTCGCTGCGCTACCTCATGGCCGTCGCGCGCGAACGCAGCTTCACCACGGCGGCGGCGTCGCTGCAGGTGTCCCAGCCGGCCCTGAGCCAGGCGATCGCGCGGATGGAGGCCCTCGTCGGCGGACGGCTCGTCGTCCGCGACGCCCGCGGCGTGGCCCGCGAGGGGTCGGCGCTGACGCCCAGCGGCCAGGCGCTGCTGGCCGACGCCGCCCACGTCACCGAGGTCCTCGACCGGGCCCTGGCGCGGGCCCGCCGCATCGCCGAGGCGGGGGAGCGCGAACGCCTCACCGTGGGCATCGGGACGTCGACGCCGCGGTGGGTCTCCACCCGGCTCGTCGAGGCCGCCCAGGAGAGCCCGCAGCTCGACGTCGTGCTGCGCCACGTCCCGTGGGGCCGCGAGGTGCACGACCTGTCCGACGGCAGCGTCGACGTCGTCTTCCTCCACTTCGCCCCGGGTCAGGACCCCGACCCGCTGCTGCGCACCACCCGGGTCAGCGACGTCGACCGGGTCGCGGTCTTCGCCCGCGGCCACCGGCTCGCGGGGGCCGGGTCGTTGTCGATCGCCGACCTCGACGACGAACCCATCGTCGACGCCGGCAGCGACCGCGACGTCTGGCTCGTCGACCCCCGCCCCTCGGGGGCGTCGCCGGAGGTGGTGGGACCGCCCGCGACGACGGTCGAGGAGATGCTCGCGGTCGTGGCGACGGGTCGGGCCATGGCGATCACGTCCGAGACCGTGGCGGCCGCGCACCGGTCCGACGACATCGCGTTCGTCCCGCTGCACGACCTGCCACCGCTGGCGCTGCACCTCGTGGCGCTCGCCGGGGACCAGCGGCCCGTCGTCGCGGACCTGCTCTCCTCGTTCTGAGTCCGCCGTCCCGGGGTGCCACGGACGGGGCCGTTACGATCCGGCGGTGGCCCCCCGCACCGTCCCGCCGACCGCCCCTGCCCGGGAATCGCTGGCCGACTCGGTGCACTCCTCGTTGCTGGCCTGGCTCATGGACGGCAACGCGGGCCCGGGGGAACCCCTGAGCATCGACGGTCTCGCGCGCACCCTCGGCGTCTCGCCGACCCCCGTGCGCGAGGCGATGGCCCGGATCGAGCGGACGGGTCTGGTCGAGCGCGTCGCGATGCGCGGCTACCGCGTCGCGGGCCTGCTCACCCCGGCCGAGGTCGAGGAGCTGATGGACGCGCGGCTGCTCCTGGAGTGCCACAACGCGGCCGCGGCCGCCGCACGCGTCGACGACGCGCTGCTCGCCCGCCTGCAGGACACGGTGCGGCGCATGGAGGACGCGCCCAAGGGGCCGTCCTTCGCGGACTACCAGGACTACCACCGGGCCGACAACGAGTTCCACCGGCTGCTGAACCGCGCGGGCGGCAACACCTTCCTCGCCGACGCCTTCGAGGCCCTCAACGGCCAGGTGCAGCGCTTCCGGCTGCGGTTGGTGGGGGACGGCGTCACCGACGCCGAGACGGCGATCGAAGAGCACGGGGCGCTGCTGCGGGCCCTGCGGGCGCGGGACTCCGCCGCCGCGGCCGACCTCATGCGCGAGCACCTCGAGGCCGTGCGCTCGCGGGCGCTCGCCGACAGCGCCGCTGTCGGCCACCACGGAACGCACGAGGCCCAGGGCTAGTCCGCGGGCCTCGAGCCGAGCTACGACGCGACGTCGGGTTGACACCTAGATCCTATTGGATGTTTCCTTCCGGCGGGCGGTGAGGACCGTCCGCCGAAACCTCTGTGAACGAAGACGTCATCAGGAGCAGGTAGTGACCGCACCCGTCACCCCGGAGCAGACCGCGCTGGTCGACTCCGCCGTCCGCCGCTCGGTCAAGCGGCTCATCCCGTTCCTGCTGTTGATGTACGTGATCGCGTTCCTCGACCGCAGCAACGTCGGGTTCGCCAAGGAGGAGCTCGAGGCCGACATCGGCCTGTCCGCCGCCGCGTACGCCCTCGGCGCGGGCCTGTTCTTCGTCGGCTACGCCGTCTTCGAGGTGCCCAGCAACCTCATCATGCACAAGGTCGGCGCCCGCTGGTGGATGGCCCGGATCATGGTGACCTGGGGCATCATCGCGACCGCGTTCATGTTCGTGCAGGGCGAGACGATGTTCTACGTCCTGCGGTTCCTCCTCGGTGTCGCCGAGGCCGGGTTCTTCCCTGGCGTCCTGCTGTACCTCACGTACTGGTTCCCCGAGGACCGGCGCGCGTTCGCGACCGGCCTGTTCCAGATGGGCCTGCCGCTGGCCAACATCGTCGGCGGCCCGCTCTCGGGCGGGCTCCTCGAACTCGACGGGGTCGCGGGCCTGGCCGGGTACCAGTGGCTGTTCATGGTCGAGGGCGTCATCGCGGTCCTCGTCGGGATCGTCGCGGTGTTCTACCTGACCGACCGGCCCGAGAAGGCCGCGTGGATGCCGGACGCCGAACGCGACGCCCTGCTCGCCCGGCTCGAGGCCGACAACGCCGACCGCGCCGCCGTCGGCGGGCACCAGGGCTGGGCCAAGGCCCTGCTGAACCCCCGCGTCCTGTACTTCTGCCTGATCTGCCTGTGCATCCAGGCCGCGGTCTACGGCCTGACGTTCTTCCTGCCGACCCAGGTCGCGAGCATCACCGGCCGCGACGTCGGGTTCCAGGTCGGGCTGCTCACGTCCATCCCGTGGGCGTGCGCGTTCGTCACCATCGCCGTCCTGCCCCGGTTCGCCGACCGCAGCGGCAAGCACCGCGAGATCGGTGCCGCGCTGCTCGTCCTGTCCGGCATCGGCATCGCCGTCTCGGCCGTCGCGGAGAACGCCGTCGTCGCGATCGTCGCCCTGTGCGTCGCGGCCGTCGGTTTCGTCACGTGCCAGCCGCTGTTCTGGACCCTGCCCACCCGCTACCTCAGCGGGGCCGCGCTGGCGGCGGGCTTCGGTCTCATCAACGGTCTGGGCAACCTCGGCGGGTTCATCGCCCCGAACATCCGCGTCTGGGCCGAGGAGACGTTCGACTCCACCACCGCGGGGTTGTTCGCCCTGGCGGGGATGGCCGTCCTGGGGGCACTGTTCCTGCTGGGCACGAGGTTCCTGCGCACCGCCCCCGCCGACAACGCCGCGACCACGGCCGACGCCGTCCGCTGATCCGACCACACCCAGGAGACCACCATGGAGTTCCCCGCCCGCCGCACGGCCGTCGTCACCGGCGTCGGCGCCCCCCGCGGCATCGGCCGCGTCGTGGCCCGCCGCCTCGCGAAGGACGGGTGGAGCCTCGGCCTCGTCGACATCTCCGCGACCGGGGTCGAGGAGATCACCCGCGAACTGACCGACGCGGGTGCACAGGTCCACGGCGTCGTCACCGACATCGCCTCGCCCGACTCCGTCGCGGACGCGTTCACGCAGTTCGACGCCGCGCTGCCGCCGGTCGTCGGCCTCGTGAACCTCGCCGGCATCGCCGACCCCACGCCGCTCATGGACCTCACCCTCGAGGGGTGGAACCGGACGATGGCCGTCAACGCCACCGGGTCGCTGCTGATGATCCAGGCCGCGGCCCGCCGGATGATGGAGGTCGGGGTGGGACGCATCGTCAACACGTCCTCGATCACCGCGGTCGACGGCGGCGGGACGTTCTCCAAGAGCTCCTACGCCGCGGCCAAGGCGGCCGTCCTCGGGCTGACCCGCGGCGCGGCCCGCGAACTCGGCCCGCACGGCATCACCGCCAACGCGATCCTGCCCGGACCCATCGACACCGACATCATGGGCGGCACGCTGACCGACGAGCGCAAGGCCGCGATGTCCGCGGGCATCCCCGTCGGCCGCGTCGGGACGCCGGCCGACATCGCCGCCATGGTGGCGTTCCTGCTGTCCGAGGAGGCCGGGTTCGTCACCGGCACCAGCTACCAGGTCGACGGCGGCAAGCACATCAACTGACGGCTGCGCACGAAAACGCCCGCCCCGGAACGTCCGGGGCGGGCGTTCGCGCGTGCGGAGTCAGACGTGGAACGCGTACTCCGTCGACGTGGCGAACTCCGCGCCCGGCCGCAGCACGGGGTCGCCGAGCTCGGCCAGCGCGGGCTGGTTCACCGCGTCGGGCAGCAGCTGCGTCTCCAGGCACAGCGCGTCGCCCTGTCGGACCGGCCGGCCCTCGAGCGTCCGCCACGCGCCGGTGAGGAAGTTGCCGGAGTAGAACTGCAGCCCCGGCAGGTCGGTGCGGACGCGCACGGTGCGGCCGGACCGCGGCCCGCGCACCGAGGCGACCTCGCGGAACGTGCCGGGCTCGTCCAGGACGAGGCAGTGGTCGTAGCCCCCCGCGCGCAGGAGCTGCTCGTCGGCGTCGCGCAGGTGCTCGCCGATGCGGGTGGGGGAGGAGAAGTCGAACGGCGTGCCCGCCGTCGGGGCCAGCTCGCCGGTCGGGATGAGGTTCGCGTCCACGGGCAGGTAGCGGGTGGCCGCCACCTGCGCGACGTGGTCCTCGACGGACCCGGCGCCGTCGAGGGCGAAGTAGGCGTGGTTGGTGAGGTTCACCGGCGTCGGCGCGTCGGTGGTGGCGTGGTGGTCCAGGCGCAGGGTGACCGCGTCCCCGTCCTGACGCAGGGAGTACGTGCAGGACACCTCGAGCGTGCCGGGGAACCCCATGTCGCCGTCGGGGCTCGTCAGGGAGAACCGCACCGCCGGGACACCGTCGACCTCGGTCTCCTCCGCGGTCCAGACGCGCTGGTCGAACCCCTCGACCCCGCCGTGCAGGGCGTTCGGGCCGTCGTTGGTCGGAACGTCGTGGCGGGTGCCGTCGAGCGTGAAGCGTCCGCCCGCCAGCCGGTTCGCGACAC
This sequence comes from Kineococcus sp. DHX-1, assembly GCF_042473625.1. Taxonomy (GTDB): domain Bacteria; phylum Actinomycetota; class Actinomycetes; order Actinomycetales; family Kineococcaceae; genus Kineococcus. The sequence continues at coordinate 1,039,459 of NZ_CP170445.1, forward strand.
GTCCCACGCTCGCGCCGGGGTAGCCGTCGGCGGCCTCGTAGGCGGCGACGTCCGGGAGCGCGACGACGACGTCACCGAGCTCGCCCGAGGCGTCGGGGACGCGGACCTGCTGCAGCGTGGCCCCGCGGGTCAGGACGGCCGCCGACGCGCCGGAGGGGAGTCGCAGCTCCCACCGCTCGACCGGCTCACCGCGCCGGGTCCGGCCGAAGGGGCTGCGCTGCACCGTGGGGGAGGTCATGGGCCGATCGTGCCCCACGACACCGCGGTCCGTGCACGGGGTCGCCGGGCCGCCGGGAGGGAACGTTGCCTCCCCGGTGACGATCATCGTCCTCGGGGAGGCAACGTTCCTTCCCACGCGGGCGGAAGGGGTCAGGCCAGCCGCCAGTCGATCCCGTCCCCGCCGGCCTCGCGCAGCAGCGCGTCGACGCGGCTGAACGGGCGGGAGCCGAAGAACCCGCGCGAGGCGGACAGGGGGCTGGGGTGCACGCCCGCGACGACGGGCACCCCGTCGAGCAGCGGCTGCACCTGCTGCGCGTCCTTGCCCCACAGCAGCGCGACGAGCGGACCGCCCCGCGCGGCGAGGGCGCGGACAGCCGCGTCGGTGACGGCCTGCCAGCCCAGGCGCCGGTGCGACCCCGAGCTGCCCACGCGGACGGTGAGGACGCGGTTGAGCAGGAGCACGCCGGCGTCGGTCCAGGAGGACAGGTCCCCGTGCTCGGGTGGCTGGACCCCCACGTCCTCGCGCAGCTCGCGGCCGATGTTGACGAGGCTGCGCGGCAGCGGCCGCACGTGCGGTTCGACGGCGAAGCTCAGCCCGACCGGGTGGCCGGCGGTGGGGTAGGGGTCCTGGCCGACGAGCAGCACCCGCACCCCGTCGAACGGCTGGCGGAAGGCGCGCAGGACGTCACCCGGCGCGGGCAGCCAGTCGGCGTCTTCGGCGGCCAGGGAGGCGGAGATCCGCTCCAGGTCGGCGCGCACGGGGGCCAGGGCCCGGGCCCAGCCGGGGTCGAGGTCGTCGAGGCCGAGACCGGCGGGGTCGTCGGCGCTCGGGGGGAAGACCGGGGAGGTCCGTGAGGCGGCTGGGTCGGCAGTCACGCGTGGGACGGTACCCAGGCCGGACCCGCTGCGCGCGGTCCCCGGCGCGCGGACGGAGGTGAATGACACGCGTGTGATGCCCTGCCTAGACTCGCCCCGCGAGCTGCCGTTCGGGGGCTCGGTCGAGGAGGGGTGGACACCGTGGAGCGCTGGGACGCGACGGCACGCATCGAGGCCGACGTGCACACGGGGGACCACGAGCAGGAGGGGACGGGCGGGCCGAGCGAGCTGCCCGAGGGCCTGACCCGCCGCGACGCCGAGATCCTCGCCTTCGAGCGCCAGTGGTGGAAGTACGCCGGCGCCAAGGAGCAGGCCGTGCGCGAGCTCTTCGACCTGTCCCCCACGCGCTACTACCAGCTGCTGAACGCGCTCATCGACTCCCCGGCGGCCCTCGCGCACGACCCGATGCTCGTCAAGCGCCTGCGCCGCATGCGGTCCAGCCGGCAGCGCGCGCGGTCGGCCCGTCGTCTGGGCGTGCAGCCCTGAGCGGTCGGGGCCACCGCCCCCGCCAGCTCGCCGCGCGCCGCGGCGCCCACCGCACGCGCCGGGGTCCCGCGGGGGTCGCCCTGCTCGTCGTCGTCTGGCTCCTGGTGGCCGCGGTCGTCGTCGCCGGGGTCGTCCTGGCCCTGCGCTCGGTCCTGCAGCCCGTCCTGGGAGTGCTCGACGGCGTCCTGTGACGCTGCCGCGCCGCCGCGCGTCGTGACCCTTCCGTGAAGACGAGGTTCACAGAACCTTGTAACACGCGCCCCTCCCGGCACTAATCTGAGCCTCGGTCGATCAGTTCGAGGAGCACGCCCTCCCCGGGAGCGCACATCGGACCTGGCCCACGGCCTCGTGGCCGCGGGCAGCGTGAGACCCGTGTCCGGCGCGCGCCGGAGGCGTCTTCCGCTCGCTGCAGCACCAGGAGAAGGCAATGGCTCAGGGCACCGTGAAGTGGTTCAACGCCGAGAAGGGATACGGCTTCATCACCGTCGACGACGGTGGTGCCGACGTGTTCGTCCACTACTCCGCCATCGTCGCGGACGGCTACCGGTCCCTCGAGGAGGGGCAGCGGGTCGAGTTCGAGGTCGGCCAGGGGCAGAAGGGTCCGCAGGCCGAGAGCGTGCGCGGGCTCTGACCCGGCGCCACCGGCGCAGGCAGGACGCGCGGCTCGACGCGCCGCAGGACGCCAGGAGGGCCCGGGGTGGGTGACCACCCCGGTCCTTCGTGCGTCCGTCCGCCCTCGGCGGACGGGGGCGTGGGGGTTTGCACTCGACGGGGGAGAGTGCCAACATTGGCGTTGGCACTCTCGAGTCGAGAGTGACAACTCGACCCGGGAGCGAAGCTCCCCGGCCGGTCCGGTGAGGCCTGCGGGCGCCGGGGGACGTGACCCCGGGGCTGCTGGCCGTCCGTCGCGGGCGCCGTTCCGACCACCCACCGCCCGTCTTCTGGGAGGAACACCAGGCATGAGCAAGATCATCGCCTTCGACGAAGAGGCTCGTCGCGGCCTCGAGCGCGGGATGAACCAGCTCGCCGACGCGGTCAAGGTGACGCTCGGCCCCAAGGGCCGCAACGTCGTCCTGGAGAAGAAGTGGGGCGCCCCCACGATCACCAACGACGGTGTCTCCATCGCCAAGGAGATCGAGCTCGAGGACCCCTACGAGAAGATCGGGGCCGAGCTCGTCAAGGAAGTCGCCAAGAAGACGGACGACGTCGCCGGCGACGGCACCACCACCGCCACCGTCCTCGCCCAGGCGCTCGTCCGCGAGGGTCTGCGCAACGTGGCCGCGGGTGCGAACCCGATGGGCCTCAAGCGCGGCATCGAGAAGGCCGTCGAGGCCGTGACCGAGCAGCTGCTCGCCGCGGCCAAGGAGGTCACCACCAAGGAGCAGATCGCGGCCACCGCCGGGATCTCCGCCGGTGACGCCTCCATCGGCGAGCTCATCGCCGAGGCGCTCGACAAGGTCGGCAAGGAAGGTGTCATCACCGTCGAGGAGAGCAACACCTTCGGCCTCGAGCTCGAGCTCACTGAGGGCATGCGCTTCGACAAGGGCTACATCTCGCCCTACTTCGTCACCGACGCGGAGCGTCAGGAGACCGAGCTCGAGGACCCCTACATCCTCATCCTCAACTCCAAGATCTCCACGGTGAAGGACCTGCTCCCGCTGCTGGAGAAGGTCATGCAGTCGGGCAAGCCGCTCGTCATCGTCGCCGAGGACGTCGAGGGCGAAGCCCTGGCGACCCTGGTCGTCAACAAGATCCGCGGCACCTTCAAGTCCGTCGCCGTCAAGGCCCCGGGCTTCGGCGACCGCCGCAAGGCCATGCTCGGCGACATCGCCATCCTCACCGGTGGCCAGGTCATCTCCGAGGAGGTCGGCCTCAAGCTCGACACCGCTGACCTCGACCTGCTGGGCCGCGCCCGCAAGGTCGTCGTCACCAAGGACGAGACCACGATCGTCGAGGGTGCCGGCGACGCCGACGCCATCGCCGGCCGCGTGGGCCAGATCCGCGCCGAGATCGACCGCTCCGACTCCGACTACGACCGCGAGAAGCTCCAGGAGCGCCTCGCGAAGCTGGCCGGCGGCGTGGCCGTCATCAAGGCCGGCGCGGCGACGGAGGTCGAGCTCAAGGAGCGCAAGCACCGCATCGAGGACGCCGTCCGCAACGCGAAGGCTGCCGTCGAGGAGGGCATCGTCGCCGGTGGTGGCGTGGCCCTCATCCAGGCCGGCGTGCTGGCCTTCGACAAGCTCGAGCTCGTCGGTGACGAGGCGACCGGGGCGAACATCGTCAAGGTCGCCATCCAGGCCCCGCTCAAGCAGATCGCCGTCAACGCCGGTCTCGAGGGCGGCGTCGTGGCCGAGAAGGTCAGCAACCTGCCGACCGGCCACGGCCTCAACGCCGCGAACGGCGAGTACGTCGACCTGCTCGAGGCCGGGATCAACGACCCGGTCAAGGTGACGCGCTCCGCGCTGCAGAACGCCGCCTCCATCGCGGCGCTCTTCCTCACCACCGAGGCCGTCATCGCCGACAAGCCGGAGAAGGCCGCTGCGGCCCCGGCCGGCGACGGTGGCATGGGCGGCATGGACTTCTGAGTCCCGCCTCTCCGTAGCACCAGCACCACCCGCGAGGGCGGTCTCCCGTTGGGGAGGCCGCCCTCGTGGCGTTCCCGGCCCCGCCCCTTCCCGCGTGGAAAACACTCTTTCCGCCCTTCTCCATCGATGGAGAAGGGCGGAAAGAGTGTTTTCCACGCGGGAAGGGGCGGCTAGCGTGCGGGGGATGGCGACCTACGACGACGTGGCGCGGGTGGCGGTCGGGCTGGCCGAGGTGACCGAGACCGACCGGCGCGGGACGCGCGTGTGGAACGTCGCGGGCAAGGCGTTCGCGTGGGAGCGGCCCTTCACCGGAGCCGACCGCAAGCGGTTCGCGGCCGCGGGGATCGAGCCGACCGCCGGGCCCGTCCTCGCCCTGGCCTGCGCGGACCTGCAGGAGAAGAGTGCCGTCCTCTCCCAGGGGACCCCGGGGTTGTTCGACATGGAGCACTTCCACGGCTACGCCGCCTACCTCGTCGCGCTCGACGACGTCGCGGACGCCGACCTGGAGGTGGCCGTCCAGGACGCGTGGGCGGCGAAGGCTCCCGACCGCCTGCTGCGGTGAGGCGTCAGACCACGGCGTCGCGCGTGATGTCGTAGAACGCCACCTCGGACGCCTCGAACCGCTCCTCCAGCGCGTCCAGCCCGTGCTCCAGCAGGAACCGGCGTTCGCTCTCGTGGACCGGCACGGCCTGCAACCAGTGCACGTCGACACCGGGTTCGAGCCGGTACCGCGACAGCCGCGGGAAGTTCCCCGGCGAGGTGAACAGCAGGTGCTCGGTGCGGCCGCCGAGCAGGTCGGCGACGATCCCGGGGAACACCGTCGACGGCGACAGCGGCCACGGCTCTCCCAGCGCGGCGAACGCCGAGGCCACGAGCAGACCCGTCGCCAGACGGTCCTCCACGTGCTCCAGGACGGTGACGAGCTCGACGCGCACGTCGGTCCCGGAGACCAGGTTCGGCGAGCGGTGCATCGAGAGCGTGGACACGGAGGTGAACCCCGGCGCGGGCGCGTCGAGCGCCGTCAGCACGTCGAGGGACAGCGTCTCGTCGCGGTTGAGGAACTCGTCGATCTGCGGGCGGCCGTCGGGGACGAGCTGCTCGCCCACGAACCGCGCCATCCGCACCTCGGCGTCGGTGGGCGGCGGCACCTCGGCGCTCACGCGGCGCGTCCGACGGGAACCGCGGACTCGCGCGCCAGCCCAGTCGCGGGGTCGGCGAGGGCGGCCACGGCGGCGTGCAGTTCCGGCGCGATCCACGTGTCGCCGCCCGCCAGGGCGTCCAGGACGAACCGCGGGTGTGCGGTCAGCCGTTCGGCCAGCCGGAAACCCGCCGCGCGCGTCGTCGCGGCCAGGTCGTCGAGCTGCGGCCACGGGCGTTCGGGGTTGACGTGGTCGGGGGTGAGGGGGGAGACCCCGCCCCAGTCGTCGACCCCCGCGGCCAGGAGCTGTTCGCGCTGACCGGGTTCGGACAGGTTCGGCGGGGCCTGCAACGACACGTCCGCCCCCAGGAGCAGCCGCGCGACCGCGATCGTGGCGACGTACTCGGGGTGCTCCAGGTCGGCCTCACCGCGCATCGCGGTGTCGTCCTTCGCCCGGAAGTTCTGGACGATGACCTCCTGGATGCCGCCGGTCTCGCGGGCGACGTCGCGCAGGGCCAGGAGCGAGTCGACGCGCTCGGCGGACGTCTCCCCGATGCCCAGCAGCACCCCGCTGGTGAACGGGACGCGCGCCCGGCCGGCGTCGCGCAGCACCCGCATCCGCAGCTCGGGGTCCTTGTCGGGGGAGCCGTGGTGGACCTGACCGGGTTCCTCCCACAACCGCCGGGACGTCGTCTCGAGCATCATGCCCATCGACGGCGCGAGCGGGCGGGAGGCCGTGAGCGCCTCGAACGACATGACGCCGGGGTTCAGGTGGGGCAGCAGCCCGGTCTCGTCGAGCACCCGGCGGGCCAGGTGCTGCACGTACTCCAGCGTCGAGGAGAAACCCCGCTCGGACAGCCACGCGCGGGCCGCCGGCCAGCGGTCCTCGGGGGCGTCGCCGAGGGTGAAGAGGGCTTCCTTGCAGCCCATCGCGGCCCCCTCGCGGGCGATGGCGAGCACGTCCTCCTCGGACAGGAAGAGCACGGGCAACCGGCCTGGGACGGTCGCGAACGTGCAGTAGTGGCAGCGGTCCCGGCACAACCGCGTGATGGGCACGAACACCTTGCGCGAGTACGTGATGGTCCCCGGACGTCCGGCGCGGCGCATGGCCTCGTCCCGCACGGGCCGCGCCAGAGCGCACAGCTGCTCGAGGTCGTCGTCGCGCGCGTGCAGCAGGATGCGGGCGGACTCGCGTTCCGCGCCCCCGTCGTCCCAGCCGTCGGGTCCGCTGCGCGCCGCGGCGGCCAGGGCGCGCGCCAGGTCGTCGGCCGTGGGGGTGGGTTCTGGCGGGGCGGCGTGCCGGGTGCGGACGGGGGCGGGATCGGGCAGGGGCGTGGCGCTCACGAGGTGTGGTGTCTCCAGCTCTCAGCGGCGGGGTCCGGCGCAGCCCGCCGGAAGGTCGGTCGTGGCGAGGTCTGGCAGGTCGTGGGCCAGGGCCGCGCACGTGTGCGGGCCGACGCCCAGGGCGAGGGCCGCGCGCAGGTCCGCGACGGTGTCGACGTCGCGGCGCAGCGACGGCAGCGGGTCGCCCAGCGCGACCGCCCCGGCCTCGACGTGGCGACGGGCCGAGTCCGGCCCGAAGTGGTGCGGCACGTCGCCGTCGGGGTCGGTGAGCAGGACGCTGCCCGACCCCGCCGCGTCGGCGACCAGCGCGGGACCGGGAACCGTCAGCGCCCGGGCCAGCGCCTGCTGCAGGTCCTGCGACCGCAGGGCGGGCAGGTCACCGAGCAGCACGGCCGTCGGGCCGCGTTCGAGGCTGGCCAGTCCCGCGGCGACGGCGACGGACAGCCCCGGCCGTCCGGGGCTGACGGTGCCGACCCCGGCGGCACGCGCGGCCCGGAGCACGTCGGGGTCGTCGCTCACGCACACGACCAGAGCCACCCCGGGGGTGTCGCGGCACACCGTCAGGCAGTCCAGCGCCATCGCCAGCGCCAGCTCCTGGCGCTGCCGGCGCGGCAGCGCCAGCCGCGTCTTCGCCTCGTCGCCGCCCTTGACGGGGACGACGACCCGCCAGCCGCTCACGTGCGTCACCGGGCGATCCTCTCCCACGGTCCGGACTTCCGGAACACCTGCCCCGGACGGGACCTACCCTGACGGCGTGCACGTACCCACCCGCCTCACCGCGCCCGCCCGCCGCGTCGTGCGGACCACCGTGGGAGCCGAGCCGCTCGACGTCGCCGAGCACGCCGCCCTCGTCGGGGACGCCGCCGCCGGCGCCGTCGTCACCTTCGCGGGCGTCGTGCGGGACCACGACCACGGCCGGTCGGTGCGCGAGCTGGAGTACGTGGGCCACCCCAGCGCCCCCGACGTCCTGCGCGACGTCGTCGCCGAGGTCGTCGCCGGCTGCGAGGTGGACGCCGTCGCCGTCGGGCACCGCGTCGGGCACCTGGCGGTCGGGGACGTGGCGTTCGCCGTCGCGGTCTCGGCCGCCCACCGCGGGGAGGCGTTCGCCGCGTGCGCACGGCTCGTCGACGAGGTGAAGGACCGGCTGCCCGTGTGGAAGCACCAGCACTTCGCCGACGGCACCTCCGAGTGGGTCGCCTGCCCCTGAGGGTTAGCCTCGGGCGGTGCCAGACCCGCTCCTCCAGCAGGCCCTCGCCGCGGCGTCCTCCTCGCCCGGTGCCCTCACCGACGAGCAGGCGGTGGCCCTCCTGGGGGCTGACGGCGAGGACCTCGAGGTCCTGGCCGCGCTCGCCGACGACCTGCGCCGCCGCCGGGTCGGCGACGCCGTCACGTTCGTCGTCAACCGCAACCTCGACGGCACCCGCGTCGGCGCCGACCCCGCCCACGTCCGCGAGCTCGTCGCCGAGGCGGTGCAGCTGGGGGCGACCGAGGTCTGCGTCCAGGGGCCGGTGCCCGCGCAGGCCGGGCCCGACGGCTACCTGGACCTCGTGCGGGCCGTGACCGCCGGCGCCGGTCCGACGGGCGTGCACCTGCACGCCTTCCGCGTCCCGGAGGTCCTCGAGGCGGCCGCCCGGCGCGGGTCCACGCCCCGGGAGTTCCTGGTGGCCGCGCGCGACGCCGGGCTCGGGTCGGTGCCCGGCACGGCGGCCAGGGTCCTGGACGACGCCGTCCGCGCCGAGCTCAACGGCGGGGTCTCCGACCTGCCGGTGACCACCTGGGTCGAGGTGCTGCGCACGGCGCACGAGGTCGGGCTGACGTCGACGTCCACGCTCGTCCACGGAGGTCCGGAGACGCCCGCGCAGCAGGTGGCGCACCTGCGGCTGCTGGCCGACCTCGGCGCGAGCACGGGCGGCATCACCGAGTTCATCGCCATGCCCTCGCCGACCTCGCCACCGTCGGCGCGGGCGACCCGCGCGCTGCACGCCGTCGCCCGGTTGCTGCTCGACGGCGCCGTCGAGCACGTCCAGGCCGCCTGGCCCAAGCACCCGGCCGGCCTCGTCGCGGACCTGCTGCGCGGGGGCGCCGACGACCTCGGTGGCCTGCTCCTCGACGGGACGCTCGACCCGGCCGCGGGCCAGGAGGCCGGGACGACGCTGACGCACGAGGCCGCGGAGGCGCTCGCGGGACGGGTGGGTCGGCCGCTGCGGCAGCGCACCACCCGCTACGGCGAACCCGCGCCGGCGTGACGCCCGAGGCTCCCGTGCTGGACGTGGCGGTCGTCGGTGCGGGGTTCGCCGGCCTCGGCACAGCCATCCAGCTGGCGCGCCGGGGCCGGGAGAGCTTCGTCGTCCTGGAACGAGCCGACGACGTGGGCGGCACCTGGCGCGACAACACCTACCCGGGCGTCGCGTGCGACGTGCCGTCGCACCTGTACTCGTTCTCCTTCGCCCCCGACCCCGGGTGGACGCGCGTGTTCGCGCCCGGGGCCGAGGTGCAGGAGTACCTGCGCGAGTGCGCTCGCGAGGTGGCCGACCACCTGCGCCTGGGGTGCGAGGTGCTGGACGCGGTGTGGGACGCGCGCGGAGAGCTCTGGTCGCTGACGACGTCCACCGGCCCGGTGCAGGCACGCGTCCTCGTCCTGGCCGCCGGCCGGCTCACCGCACCGCGGATCCCCGACGTGCCCGGGCTGGGGGAGTTCGGCGGTCCCGTCGTCCACACGTCCCGGTGGGACCACGCGCTCGACCTCGCCGGCTGCCGCGTCGGGGTGGTCGGGACGGGCGCCTCGGCGGTCCAGGTCGTGCCGGAACTCGCCGGCCGTGCCGCCCACGTCGACGTGTTCCAGCGCAGCGCCGCGTGGATCGTCCCGCGCGGGGACCGCCCGTTCAGCGCGGCCGAACGGGCCGGTTTCGCCCGCGAGCCGGAGACGGCCCGGCGGCTGCGGGAGGACACCTTCGCCGAGATGGAACGCGGGCTGGCCGCCCGCCGACTCGACCCCGGTGCGCTGGCCGCGTTGCGCCGCAGGGCGTCGGACCACCTGCGGGCGCAGGTGGCCGATCCCCGGTTGCGGGCTGCGCTGACCCCGGACTACGAGATCGGCTGCAAGCGCGTCCTGCTCTCCGACGAGTTCTACCCCGCGCTGACCCGCCCCGACGTGCGCCTCGTGCCCTCGGCCGTGCGGTCGGTCGAGCCCGGGTCGGTGACGACGGCGGACGGCCGGCGGCACGCCCTCGACGTGCTCGTGCTCGCGACGGGTTTCCACTCCACCGTGCAGCCCTACGCGGCCCGGGTCACCGGCCGGGACGGGCGCACGCTCGCGCAGGCGTGGGAGGGCGGGATGGTCTCGCACGCCTCGACGGTCGTGCACGGGTTCCCGAACCTGTTCGTCCTCGACGGGCCGAACGCGAGCCTGGGGCACAACTCCGCCGTCCACGTCATCGAGAGCCAGATCGGCTACCTGCTCGGGGCGCTGGACCACCTCGCGGCGACGGCGCGGCCGCTGGAGGTGAGCCTGCCCGCCCAGCGCCGCTACACCGAGGAGGTCGACGCGATGGCGGCCGACTCGGTGTGGCTGCGGGGCGGGTGCTCGAGCTGGTACGTCGACGCGCGCAGCGGCCGGCTCACGCTGCTGTGGCCGGACACCGCGAGCGAGTTCCGGCGCCGCAACGGCACGTTCCACCCCGCGCCCTTCTCGTAGGACAAGAGGACTCACTTGTACGATGAGTGGGTCCACCCGTCCCACCCCGGAGGTCCCGGTGCCCGACCGCATCCGGCACGTCGAACTGTCCACGCTGAGACTGCCTCTCGCGCAGCCGATCAGCGACGCCAAGGTCCTCACCGGCCGGCAGCGGCCCATGACCGAGGTCGTCGTCCTCGTCGCCGCGGTGCGCACGGAGGACGGCCACGAGGGGACGGGGTTCAGCTACTCCAAGCGCGCCGGCGGTCCCGCCCAGTACGCGCACGCCCGGGAGGTCGCGGCCGACCTGCTGGGGGAGGACCCCAACGACATCGCCAAGGTCACGACGAAGCTGCTGTGGGCCGGGGCCTCGGTCGGGCGCAGCGGCGTCGCGACGCAGGCCATCGCGGCGCTCGACATCGCGCTGCACGACCTCAAGGCCCGGCGCGCCGGGCTGCCCCTGTCCAAGCTGCTCGGCTCCCACCGCGACTCCGTGCGCACCTACAACACCTCCGGCGGGTTCCTGCACGCCCCGCTGCCGGAGGTGCTCGAGCGCGCCGACGCCTCGCTGGCCGCCGGCATCGGTGGCATCAAGGTCAAGGTGGGGCAGCCGGACACGCGCGAGGACCTGCGCCGGGTCGCCGCCGTCCGCGAGCACCTCGGACCCGACGTCCCGCTCATGGTCGACGCCAACCAGCAGTGGGACCGGCGGACCGCGCTGCGCATGGGCCGGGCCCTGGAGGAGTTCGACCTCGTCTGGATCGAGGAACCCCTCGACGCCTACGACGCCGTCGGGCACGCCGACCTCGCCCGCGCCCTGGACACCCCCGTCGCGACGGGGGAGATGCTCGCGAGCGTGGCCGAGCACCTGAGCCTGGTCGAGCACCGCTCGGCCGACGTCCTGCAGCCCGACGCGCCCCGCATCGGCGGCATCACCCCGTTCCTGCGGCTGGCGGCGCTCGCCGACCAGGCCGGGCTCGACCTCGCCCCCCACTTCGCCATGGAGATCCACCTGCACCTCGCGGCGACCTACCCGCGCGAACCGTGGGTCGAGCACTTCGAGTGGTTGGACCCCCTGTTCGAGGAGCGTCTGGAGACGGTCGGCGGCCGCATGGTCGTGCCGGACCGCCCCGGTCTCGGGTTCACCTTCAGCGAGCAGGCGCGGGCGTGGACCACCGAGCGGGTGGAGTTCGGGACCCGGTGAGCCGCAGGTGACCACGCGCACGCAGGCCCTCGTCGACGCGCTGCGCGCCCGGATCGTCGACGGCGACCTCGCCCCGGGACGGCCGGTGCCGTCCGAGAGCGAGCTCGTCGCCGAGTTCGGGGTGTCCCGCACGGTGGTGCGCGAGGCGATGTCCCGGCTGCAGGCCGCGGGACTGGTGGAGACCCTGCGAGGGCGCGGGTCGTTCGTGCTGGCCCGGCCCAGCACCGAGTCCTTCGGCGTCGACGTCGGCGGGTTGCGCTCGGTGGCCGAACGGGTCGAGCTCCTGGAGTTCCGCACGGCCGTGGAGACGGAGGCCGCCGCGCTGGCGGCGCTGCGCCGCGACGACGACCAGCTCGCCGCGGTGCGCCGGGCCGCGGACGCGTTCGCCCGGGCGGCGGACCGTCCGGCCGACGCCGTCGCGGCGGACTTCGCCTTCCACCTCGCCGTGGCGACCGCGTCGGGCAACAGGTACCTGCGCGAGCTGCTCGGCACGCTGGGCGAACCGATGATCGCCATGCCCTCGGCCCGGTTGCGCACCGGGGCGCCTCGGGCGCAGGAGGTCGTCGCCGAGCACGCGGCCGTCGTGCTCGCGGTCCAGCGGGGCGACGCCGAGACCGCCCGGGCCGCCATGCGCGTGCACCTGGTGTCCTCGACCGCCCGGCTCGCGGGGCGCTGAGCCTCAGCCGCCCGCGAAGGGCGGCAGGACGTCGAGGGTCGTGCCCGGCGCGAGGCGGTCCTCGGCGCGGGCGGCGACGCCGTCGACGAGGAAGCTGCTGGCCGCCAGCACGCGGGCGAGCGCGGGACCGCGAGCGCCGAGGGCCCGGACGAGGTCGCCGAGCGTGCCGCCGTCGGGGACGGGGACCCGCTCCTCCTCCCGCCCCGCGGCAGCTGCGGCTCCTGCGAACCAGCGCACGTCCAGCGTCTCCGCCTCGTTCACCTGCTGTTCACCTTCCTGTCGGCCCTCGCGTCGCTCACCCTCAACCGCCGATCGCGCTCATCGGGCGGGTGGGGTGCAGGAAGTCCGGGTCGTCGATGTCGTGGCCGGGCAGCTTGCCCCACATCGCGGTGCGCCACAGGTTCCCGATCGCCGCGTCGTCGGCGCCGGAGCGCAGGGCGTCGCGCAGGTCGGTCTCCGTCGTGGAGAACAGGCAGGTGCGCACCTGGCCGTCGGCCGTCAGGCGCGTGCGGTCGCAGTCCCCGCAGAACGGGCGCGTGACCGAGGCGATGACGCCCACGTCGCCCAGGTGCGTCCCGTCGTCGTCCACGACGTCCCACGTCTCGGCCGGCGCCGCGCCGCGGGCCGTGCCCGGACGGGGGACGAGGCGGAACTCCCGTTGCAGCGCAGTGAGGATCTCGTCGGCGGTGACCATCTGCGACCGCTGCCAGGACCCGTGCGGGTCCAACGGCATCTGCTCGATGAAGCGCAACCGGTAGCCGGCGGCGAGCGCCCACCGGAGCAGGTCCGCGGCCTCGTCGTCGTTCGTCCCGCGCAGCAGGACGGCGTTCACCTTGACGGGAGCCAGCCCCGCGGCGGCGGCGGCCTCCAGGCCCGCGAGCACGTCGTGGTGCCGGTCCCGTCGCGTGATGGCGGCGAAGCGGTCCGCGTGCAGGGTGTCGAGCGAGACGTTGACGCGCGTGAGGCCGGCCGCAGCGAGGGCCCCGGCCCGGCGGGCGAGCCCGATCCCGTTCGTGGTCAGCGACGTGCGCACCGGCGCCCCCGCGGCCGTCCGCATCCGCGTCGTCGCCGCGACGATGTCCTCGAGTCCTCTACGCAGCAACGGTTCGCCGCCGGTGAACCGGACCTCGTCGACACCGAGGTCTCGCACGGCCAGCCGGACCAGCCGGACGACCTCGTCGTCGGTGAGGACGGCCGGACCCTCGAGCCAGGGCAGGCCCTCGGGTGGCATGCAGTAGTGGCAGCGCAGGTTGCACTTGTCCGTCAGGGAGACCCGCAGGTCGCGTGCGGTGCGGCCGTACCGGTCCAGCAGGGCCGGCGTCGCGGGCCGGTCGGCGGGCAGGCCCCCGGCACCGTCGACGGCGCCGTCCGCAGCGGTGGGCCGCCGCAGCCGGGGGACACCGAGGTCGACCGTCGTCACGGCCTCAGGGTAGGTCGGCTCGGAGCGGGCGACCGCACGGAGGGCGACCCGTGTGCGGTTGGTCACATCGTGTGAAGCGCGTCAGGAGTTGCTCCGAAGTGGTTCACATCCGCTAAGGTGAACTGCAGATGAACAGGAGGTGGCACATGATCGACATGAAGACGAAGGCCGCGAACCAGGCGACGGCGAAGCCCGCCGTGCACTGGGTGACGGTTCGCGACGCGTCGGGCCGCCCGCACCTGGAGATGCGCTGGAGCATCCCCGGGTCGCAGGCCCCGCTCTCACGAGCCGCCTGAGCCTGGACGGACCGACGAGCCCCGAGCCCAGCCTCGACGTGGGCCCCGCGCCACCCGGCGCGGGGCCCACGTCCGTCCGGGCGGCGAGCCCTCAGGAGGCGAACATCCGGGCGTTGGCCGACTCGACGTCGGCGTACTGACGACCGGCCTGCGCCAGGGCCCGCTGGATGTCCTCCAGCGAGCTGCGCACGCGGTCCTGCGTGACGCGCCACTGCGCCGACAAGGCCTGGAACCCGCTGGCCGCCTGACCCTTCCAGCACGACTCCAGGTCGAGCAGGTGCCGCATCATGCCGTCGACCTCGGTGGCCAGGTTGGTCGCGGACGCGGCCACCGCGGTGCTCGCCTGCTCCACGCGGGCGCTGTCGACCTCGAACCGGGACATGATGGACTCCTCCCTCGCCCCGCGGACCCCCGCGGTGCGTGCTCCTGGACCGGGCTCCCCGGTTCCCGACGAACGTAGGGCGGTGGCACCGACGGACCCCGCGACCATCCACAGCAAGGGGGTCCCGGTCGACGCTCGGCGGCCTGTGGAGCCCGGGACGACTCGCGCGTGAGCGTGCTGGTCGACGCAGCGCGCATCCCCGCGCACGGCACGTGGTGGTCGCACCTGGCCAGCGACACCTCCTCCGACGAGCTGCACGCCTTCGCCCGTCGCCTCGGCGTCCCGCGCCGCGCCTTCGAGGGCGACCACTACGACGTCCCCGCCGACCGCGTCCCCGACGCCGTCGCACTGGGAGCCGAGCTGGTCACCACCCGCGAGCTGCTGGCCCGCGTGCGCGCGGCCGGGCTGCGCACGCCCAAGCGGCGCGGGGAGAAGGTCGTGCACACCGAGGTCGTCGCGGGCGATCGCGTCGACGTCGTCCGGTCCCGGCGCGTCCCCGCACCGCACGGCACGCACCGCGTCGCGCGGACCGTGCGGGGCCGGCTGGTCCTGGACGACGGCGACCTGCCCGTGCTGCCCGTGCTCACCGCGGCCCACGCCGCGGCCGTCGCCGGCTTCCGTCGCCGGTGGTCCCGGTCGGCGTCGGGTGTCCGGCTCGCGCACGACGGCGTCGTCGTCCTCGACGTGCCGGACGGTCCGCTGCCGACCGCGTGGTGGTCCCCGCTGCTGCGCGCGGACTGATCCCCCGGACGCGAGGACCCCCGCCCCTGCGGAGAGGGACGGGGGTCTGCGGCGGGAGGACCCGGTGGGGGGACCGGGTCAGTTCTCCGCGCGCGCCGTGAGCGTCGCCGTGAGCGTCTGCTCGGCGCCGCCCCGGACGACGGTGAGCTTCACCTGGCTGCCCACGGCCTTGCCGCGGATCGTCGCGGTGAGCGACTCGAAGCCGTCGACGTTCACGCCGTCGACGGCGGTGATGATGTCGCCGGCCTTCAGTCCGGCCTGCGCGGCGGGCGAACCGCTCGTCACGTCGGCGACCTGGGCGCCCTCGCGGGACACGTCGCCGACGGTGGCGGTCGCGGGCTGCTCGGACATGCTCACCCCGAGCCAGGCGTGCTGCGCCGAGCCGGACTTGATGAGCTGGTCGGCGATCATCTTCACCTCGTTGGAGGGGATCGCGAAGCCGAGGCCGATGCTGCCCGACTGGCTCGAGGACGAGGAGGAGCTCAGCGAGGCGATCGAGGAGTTGATCCCGATGACCTTGCCCGAGGAGTCCAGGAGCGCGCCGCCGGAGTTGCCGGGGTTGATGGCGGCGTCGGTCTGGATGGCGTTGGTCGCGGCGGTCTCGGCCGTCGTCTGCTGCTGCTGCTGACCGCCGAACTGGCCGAACGGGTCCTGGGACTGCGACTGCTCCTCGGTCTGGGTGATGACCGGCCGGTTGATGGCCGACACGATGCCCGTCGTGGCGCTGCCGGACAGGCCGAGCGGGTTGCCCAGGGCCATGACGGCCTGACCGGCGACGACGTCGGCGGAGTCGGCGAACGTCGCGGCCTTGAGGTCGCTCGGCGGGTTCGTGAGCTGGATGACGGCGAGGTCGGTGGCGGGGTCGGTGCCCTTGATGGTCGCCTGGTACTCCCGGCCGTCGTTCAACGTCACCGTGATCTTCGCGCCCTGGCCCAGGCCGGAGACGACGTGGTTGTTGGTGACGACGAAGCCCTGGGCGTCGTAGACGATGCCGGACCCCTCCGCCTCGCCGGTCTGCCCGGTGACGGTGACCGAGACGACGCTCGGCCCGACCGCGCTGGCGACGGCCTGCCAGTTCACCGTCGTCTCGCTGACACCCTGGATGGGGGCGCCCGAGGAGCTGCTGGAGGAGGTCGTCCCGCCGCCGGACCCGCCCGAGGAGTCCTGGCCGAAGGCGCCGACGGCGCCCACGGTCACGACGCTGGCGACGAGGGCGCTGGCGATCGCGACCCCGGCGACGCCGAGCCAGCCGGGGGAGCGGCGCGGGCCGCGACGGCCACCGCCGCCACCCCCGCCGTGGTCGTCACCGCCACCGCCGGGAGGGGTGGGACCGCCGGGCGTGGCCCACGGGTCCTGCTGGCCGTGGCCGCCGTAGGAGCGGTCGGTCTGCTGCCCGTAGGGACCCTTGTTCCAGTCCCAGGGCTGCTGCGGCTGGGTGGCGCCCGTCTCGTCGGGGCGGCCGTAACCGCCGAACCCCTGGCCGTCGCCGCCGCGGGCCTGGGTGGACAGGGCCCCGGACGTGGGGTGTCCGGTGCCGTCGGTGATGGGGCGCTGGGGGCCGTTCATCCTCTGCTCACCTCTGCGGGTCGCGTCTCGAGTGGTGCGTCTACTCCTCGAGGTTCGGGCACTCCGCTGCAGGTGGACCCGGAGCCGGCTGGAACCTAGCTGTGAATCCGGTCGGTGGTCTCGTCCTCGTCGGACCCCGCCTCGACCTCGTCCTCGCCCCCGGGGTCCCCGTCCTCGGCAGCTGCGCGGAAGCGCAGCCGGAACGTCGCGCCGCCGCCCTCGGTGGGCAGCACGGTGACGGTCCCGCCGTGCAGGTCGACGATCGTCGCGACGATGGCCAGGCCCAGCCCGGAGCCCCCGCCCGTGCCGCGGCGGCGCGAGGAGTCGACGCGGTAGAACCGCTCGAACACCTTGTCCGCCTGGTCGGGGGTGAGCCCGGGACCGTGGTCGCGCACCTCCACGACCGACTCCGGACCCGACGGGCCGGCCGCCCGGCCGACCGCCACCTCGACGGACGTCCCCGCGGGGGTGTGGTGGACCGCGTTGGCGAGCAGGTTGGTGAGCACCTGGCGCATGCCCGCCTCGTCGGCGACGACCACGGCCGAGCCCGGCCCCTCGCCCGGGCGCAGACCCGTGAGCCGGACGGTGCGGTCGGGGGCGAGCGCCCGGGCGTCGTGGACGGCGTCGGAGGCCACCACCACGAGGTCCACCGGTTCCCGGCGCGCCGTGCGGGCCCGCTGGGCCTCGTCGAGCCGCGCCAGGGCGAGCAGGTCCTCCACGAGCCGGCCTAGCCGGGTCGACTCGCCCTCGATGCGACCCATGACGTGCGCCACGTCGTCGGGCTCGCGGACCGCGCCCTGGCGGTACAGCTCGGCGAACCCGCGGATGGCGGCCAGCGGCGTCCGCAGCTCGTGGCTGGCGTCCGCGACGAACCGGCGCATCTGCTCCTCGGAGCGCTCCTGCGCGCGGAAGGACGTCTCGATCTGGGACAGCATCGTGTTCAGGGCCGTCGAGAGCCGGCCGATCTCGGTGCTCGCCGGGGCGTCCGGGACCCGCCGCGACAGGTCACCGCCCGCGATCGCCGAGGCGGTGCGCTCGATGTCGTCCAGCGGCCGGAAGCTGCGCCGGATCGCCAGGACCGCGAAGAACGCCCCCAGCACGAGCACGCCGGCGGAGACGGCGAAGGCGATGGTGCGGAAGTCCGACACCGTGCGGGTGGTCCCCGTCAGGGGCAGCGCGACCGCGATGTTCACCCCGCGGTCGGTCCCCTCGACGCGGGCGGGGAAGACCAGCACCCGCCAGGGGTCGCCGTCGTCGGAGTCCTGGACGGTGAACGGGTGCCCCTCGTGCGCCGCCACGTACGCCGACGTCAACGTCGGCAGCGCCGGCGCCTTCGGGCACTCCTGGGCGTCCTGCGACCGCGCGCACACCGGGTAGGGGTCGGACCCGTCGAGGCCGGTGTAGACGACGTAGTAGTCCGAGAGCAGGAGGTTGCGTTCGGCTTCCTGGTTGAAGGTGGCGAAGGCCTGCTGCGCGGTCGCCTTCCCCCGCACCAGCAGCTCGGTGTCGACCTGGTTGCGCAGGTTCTGCTGCAGCAGCGTCAGGGACACTAGGCTCGTCAGGGTCATCGCCATGAAGAGGAGCACGACGACGATGACGAGCAGCCGGGCCTGCAGCGGCAGCCGGTCCTCGGCGGCCGCGATCCGCGCCCGGACCGACCGCAGGCGCGCCGCGGCGCGGGTCATCCCACCGACTGCGGGACCCGCAGCACGTAGCCCACGCCCCGCTTGGTGTGGATCAGCGGTTCGAGGCCCTCGGTGTCGAGCTTGCGGCGCAGGTAGGAGATGTAGGACTCCACGATCCCGGCCTCGCCGTTGAAGTCGTAGTCCCACACGTGGTCGAGGATCTGCGCCTTCGACAGCACCCGGTTCGGGTTGAGCATGAGGTAGCGCAGCAGCTTGAACTCGGTGGGGGACAGCTCCACCTCCCGGCCGCCGCGGCGGACCTCGTGGGAGTCCTCCTCCAGCTCCAGGTCGTGGAAGACCAGCCGGCCCGTGTCCGGGCCGGCCGCCGCCCCCGTGCGCCGCAGCACCGCGCGGATGCGGGCCACGACCTCCTCGAGGCTGAACGGCTTGGTGACGTAGTCGTCGCCGCCCACGGTCAGCCCGGCGACCTTGTCGGCGGTGTCGTCGCGGGCGGTGAGGAACAGCACCGGCATGGCCCGGCCGCGCTCGCGCAGCTTGCGCGTCACCGTGAAACCGTCGAGGTCGGGCAGCATGACGTCCAGCACGACGAGGTCCGGACGGAAGTCCTCCGACAGCTTCAGGGCCTCGGCACCGTCCGCGGCCGAGGCGACCTCGAACCCGGCGAAGCGCAGGCTCGTGGCCAGCAGCTCACGGATGCTCGGTTCGTCGTCGACGACCAGGAGACGGGCTTCCGGCACGGCACCAGCGGATCTCACCCGACCAGTCTGCGCGCGCAGGCTGGGAGAGTCCTGGGGACCGGCCCGGAGCCGTGGGGGGGAACTGCGAAGATCCGCTGGTCCCGCGGCCGGTGTCCCCGGCTGGCAGGATGCGGGCGTGCTCCGCCGTGCCCTGCGCCGTGTCACCGCCACCCGCTACGTCACCCCGCTGCGCGAGGGCGGGAGCATGCCGGGCCTGTGCGAGGCCGACGACGACGGCACCTACGTCGTGAAGTTCCACGGCGCCGGGCAAGGACGCCGCGTGCTCGTCGCCGAGGTCCTGGCCGCGGCGCTCGCGGGCGCCGTCGGCCTCGACGTCCCCGAGCTCGTCGTCGCCGACGTCGACCCGGTCATCGGGCGGGGCGAACCCGACGAGGAGGTCCAGGACCTGCTGCTGCGGTCCCCGGGCGCCAACCTCGGGATGGACTTCCTCCCCGGCGCGCTGTCCTTCGACCCGGCCGTGGACCCGGTCGAGGCGGACTGGGCGGCGCGGGTGCTGTGGTTCGACGCCTTCGTCCTCAACGTCGACCGCTCCTGGCGCAACCCCAACGCCCTGTGGTGGGGCGGCCGGCCGTGGCTCATCGACCACGGCGCTGCCCTGTACTTCCACCACGACTGGGCGCGGGCCGCCGCCAGCGTCGACCGGCCGCTGCGGCACGTCGAGGACCACCTGCTGCTGCGCTCGGCGGCACCCGTCGGCGCGGTGGACGCCGCGTGCGTGGACGCGCTCACCCCGGACGTGCTCGCCGCGGCCGTCGACGCCGTGCCACCGGAGTGGGTGGACGACGAACCGGGGTTCGACGACGGCGACGCCGTGCGCCAGGCCTACCTGGACTGGTTCACCGGCCGGCTCGCCGCCACCGGCTGGCGCGCCGACCTCGACCGCGCCCAGGCGGAGGTGTCCCGTGGCTGAGGCGACCTTGGACGTGTTCGAGTACGCCGTCGTCCGCGTGGTGCCGCGCGTGGACCGGGGGGAGTTCCTCAACGCCGGCGTGGTGCTGTGGTGCCGCGCCCGCGAGCACCTCGTGGCGGGGACCCACCTCGACGAGGAGCGGCTGCGCGCCCTGCCCGGTGGGGTGGACCTGGCCGCGGTGCGACGGCACCTCGTGGCGCTGGAGGGGGTGTGCGCCGGTGACCCCCGCGCCGGCGCGGCGACGACGGAGGCCAAGGGCGCCCGGTTCCGCTGGCTCACGGCACCCCGGTCCACGGTGCTGCAGACCTCGCCCGTGCACTGCGGGCTGACGGCCGACCCGGCCGCCGAGCTGGACCGGCTGCTGACGCGGCTGGTCCGGCCCGGCGGCTGAGGTGCGCTCCGTTCAGCCCTTGCGGACCTGCACGACGGACGGACGCGGCTGGCCCGTGCCGTCGTAGGGGAAGGTGGACGCCGGCTCGTCGATCGTCGCGCCGTCCACCTCACCCGGGTGCTGCACCGCGACGAACACCGTCCGGCCGTCGTCGGCGATGACCGGCCCGCAGGTCTCCGCGCCCGTCGGCACCGAGAGGAACTGCCGCACCCGGCCGCGGTCGGGGCCGTCGACGACGACCTCGAAGAGGCCGTCGTTGGACCCCAGCGTGTTGCCGTCGGTCGAGATCCACAGGTTGCCGGTGGTGTCGAACGCCACGTTGTCCGGGCAGGAGATCGGCGAGACCAGCGCGGGGTCGAAACCCCCGAAGTACGTGCTCTGGTCCTCGGGGTCCCCGCAGACGAGCACGAGGTTCCAGGCGAACTCCGTGGCGGCCGCGTCGTCGCGGGCCTCGACGATCTCGACCACGTGACCGTCCTTGTTCAACGGGCGCGGGTTGGCCTCGTCGACGCCGGCCTTCCCGAGCGTGCCGCGCTGGGTGTTGTTCGTGCACGCCACGTAGACGCGGCCGTTGACGGGGTTGCGTTCGACGTCCTCGGGGCGGTCCATCTTCGTGGCGCCCACCACGTCGGCGGCGGCGCGGGTGTTCACGAGGACCTCGTCCACGGACATGCCCGGCACGACCGAGCGCCCGTTCCGCGTCAGGGCGACCCAGCGGCCGCGACCGTCGTAGCGCTCGTCCTCGATCCCGTCGCCCTCGAACACCGCGACGTACAGGTCGCCGTCCTCGAGCAGGCGCAGGTTGTGCTTCCGGTCGCCCTCCCGGTAGGCCTTCTTCGAGACGAACTTGTAGAGGTACTCGAACCGCTCGTCGTCGCCCATGTAGGCGACCGCGCGGCCGTCCGCCGCGAGGGACACCGTCGCGCCCTCGTGCTTCATGCGACCCATCGCGGTGTGCTTGCGCGGGGTCGACGTCGGGTCCGACGGGTCCACCTCGACGATCCAGCCGAAGCGGTGCGCCTCGTTCGGTTCGGTCTGCGCGCCGAACCGCGGGTCGACGCGCTCCCAGCCGCGGCCGCTGCTGCCGTAGACGCTGTAGCGGTCGCTCTGCCCGCCCTCGGTCTCGGGGGAGGAGAAGTACCCGTTGAAGTTCTCCTCGCCCGACAGGACCGTGCCCCACGGGGTGGTGCCGCCGGCGCAGTTCCCGAACGTGCCGACCGGGGTCCGCCCCTGCGGGTCCGCACTCGTGCGCAGCGACTTCGCGCCCGCGGCCGGACCGGTGAACGCCATCGGGGTCCAGGGCGTGATGCGGCGGTTGAACGCCGACTCGCGCAGGTACCCCCACGGCTGGTCCGCACCGGCGCGACGCAGTTCCACGACGGACATGCCGTGCGCGGCGATGGAGGTGCGCAGCTGCTCCTCGGTCGCGCCGTCGGCGTCCACCCAGTCGCGGAACATGAGTTCCTCGTTGGTGTACTCGTTGTTGCACACCAGGAGGGCGCGGTTCGGGTCCTGCAGCGGGACGATCGTCGTGTAGTCGTTGTTGTAGCCGAACTGCCCGAGCTGGGCCGCCTCGCTCTGGCGCTCGTGGTCGAACTCGGGCGCGCCGGGCAGGATCGGGTCGCCCCAGGAGATCAGCGGCGCCCACGTCCAGCCCGCCGGGACGGCGAAGGAGTCGACCTCGGCCGGCACCGGGGCGATGACGTCGAACTCGACGGCGTGACCGGGGTCGAAGGGGTCCGCGAGGAGGTTCACGTCACCGCCGCCCGGGGCGGCGGCCGCGGGCCGGGCCCCACCCACGGCGGCGCCGGCGACCCCCAGGCCCACCAGACCGGCCAGGACGCCGCGCCGGGAGACCGCGGACCGCACGACGTCGCCGAAGTAGGCGTTGCCGGAACGGTTCTGCACGGGTGCGGCGCAGGACGTGGCGCAGCGGTAGTGGCAGGTCATGGGGCTCCTGCGCCCCGCGGGGGAGTACGGCAGCAGGGTCAGGGTGGGCTGGCAGGCGTCCGTGGTCACGGGGGTCCTCTCGGGGCGTTCCGGGGGGCTTCCGGGTGGCGTGGCGGGGGCGTGGTGCGGGCCCTCGGGGAGGCCCTGCACGCGTCGGACGCTACGAAGGCTGTGAGGTGCCTGAGCCGTCCGTCCGGTGGCGTGGCGGTGAACGGGACGTGATCTCTTGCGAGCACGGTGAGCCTCACCTTCCCGGGGTGCGACCCTGCCGCGCCGGCGGGTGGGGCAGGATCGGTCCATGGACCTGCCGGAGTCGAACCCCTTCGCCGCCCCGAGCGACCTGCCCTTCGCCGTGCCGCCCTTCGACCGGATCCGCACGGAGCACTTCGCCCACGCGTTCGCCGCGGGGGTCCAGGCCCACCGCGACGAACTCGACGCGCTGTTCGCGCGCGAGCTGCCGGCCGCCGAGTTCCTCGACGCGCTGGAGTCCTCCGGCCGCCTCCTGGGACGGGCCGAGGCCGTCTTCTTCAACCTCGTCGGCACGGACGCCGACGACGACCTGCGCGCGGTGCAGGCCGAGTGGGGCCCCCGGCTCGCCGCCCACCACGACGCGGTGCGGCTCGACCCCCGGCTCGTGGAGCGCGTGCGCGTCCTGCACGAGGACCCGCCGGCCGGGCTGGGCGAGGAGCAGCGGCGGCTCCTGGAGCGGTTGCACCGCGACGCGGCCCGCTCCGGCGCGCTCCTGGACGAGGCGGGCCAGTCCCGGCTGCGGGAGCTGAACGAGGAGCTGTCGCGCCTGACGACCGCCTTCGACGTCGAACTGCTGGCCGACACCAACGACCTCGCCGTGCACGTCACGGACGCGGCGGAGCTCGACGGCCTGGGCCCGGCCGAACTCGCGCGGGCCGCCGCGGCCGCGGGCGACCGCGGCGGCTACCTGCTGCCGCTCGGTCTGCCGTCGGGACAGCCGGTGTTGGAGTCGTTGCACCGCAGGGAGACGCGGCGTCGCGTCCACGAGGCGTCGGTGCGCCGCGGCGGGCGGGGCGGACCGCACGACACCCGGGCCACCCTGCTGCGGATCGCCGGGCTGCGCGCGCAGCGGGCGGCGCTGCTCGGGTTCGCCGACCACGCCTCGTGGGTCGTCGCGGACGAGACGGCCGGGGACGTGGAGGCGGCCGTCGGGATGCTGCGCCGGCTGGCCCCGGCGGCCGTCGCGAACGCGCGGGCCGAGGCGGCCGAACTCACCGAGCTCCTGCACGCCGACGGGCACGACGGGCCGCTGGAACCCTGGGACTGGGCCTACTACGCCGAACGCCTGCGCCGGGAGCGGTACGCCGTCGACACCGAGGCCCTGCGGCCGTGGTTCGAGCTCGAGCGCGTCCTCGTCGACGGCGTCTTCGCCACGGCCACCGCCCTCTACGGCCTGACGTTCACCGAGCGCACGGACGTCCCGGTCTTCTCGGCCGACGTGCGAGCGTTCGAGGTGGCCGACGCCTCGGGCGCGCTCGGGCTCTACCTCTTCGACCCCTACGCCCGGCCGTCCAAGCGCGGCGGGGCGTGGATGAGTTCCTTCGTCGAGCAGTCCCGGCTGCTCGGGGAGCGTCCCGTCGTCGTGAACTGCCTCAACGTCGCCAAGCCCGCCGCGGGCGACCCCGCGCTGCTCACCGTCGACGAGGTCGAGACGCTGTTCCACGAGTTCGGGCACACGCTGCACGGCCTGCTGTCCGACGTGCACTTCCCGCGGTTCTCCGGGACGAGCGTGCCGCGCGACTTCGTCGAGTTCCCGTCCCAGGTCAACGAGTTCTGGGGTTTCGAACCCGAGGTGCTGGCCCGCTACGCCCGGCACGTCACCACGGGCGAACCCCTGCCCGAGGGCGCGGCCGAGGGGTTGCGCGCCGCCCGCGCGTACGGCCAGGGGTTCGGCACGACCGAGTACCTCGCCGCGGCGCTGCTCGACATGGCCTGGCACCGGGTGACGCCCGGCGCCCTCGACGGTGCCGAGCCCGACGACGTCGGCCGCTTCGAGGCGACCGCGCTGGCCGAAGCCGGGGTCGCGCTGGACGCCGTCCCGCCGCGCTACCGCAGCACCTACTTCCACCACGTGTTCGGCGGCGGGTACGCGGCCGGCTACTACTCCTACGTGTGGAGCGAGGTGCTCGACGCCGACACCGTCGAGTGGTTCGCCGAGAACGGCGGCCTGCGGCGCGAGAACGGCGACCGGTTCCGCGCCACCGTGCTCTCGCGCGGGGGCAGCGTGGACCCCCTCGCCGCCTACCGGGAGTTCCGCGGCCGGGACGCGCGGATCGAGCCGCTCCTGCGACGTCGGCAGCTCGCGGAGGCCTGAGGCGGACACCGTTCCGGCCCGGCCGCGGCGCGGGGCGGGAGGAACAGGACGGGCGGTCGCGGGGTTCGCCCCCGTGTGAGAGCTGTCGTGTACTCCGAGACCGGCCCGTCCTCCGTCCTGCGCCTGGAGGACCGCCCCCTGCCCGAACCGGACGCCGGGGAGGTCCGCCTGAAGGTCGTCGTGTCGGGCGTCAACCCCACCGACTGGAAGTCGCGCAGCGGCGGCACCGCCTCGCTGGCCTTCCCCGAGGCCACCCCGAACCAGGACGGCGCGGGGATCGTCGACGCCGTCGGGCCGGGCGTCCCCGACCTCGCGGTGGGGGACCGGGTCTGGACCTGCATGGCCGCCCAGGACCGGCCCACCGGCACCGCGCAGGAGTTCACCGTCCTGCCCGCCGAGCGCGTCACCCGGCTGCCCGACGGCGCCTCCTTCGACGTGGGCGCCTCCCTCGGCGTCCCGGCCGTCACCGCGCACCGCGCACTGACCGTCGCCGAGGACGGCCCCCGCCGCCTCGCCCCCGGGGCGCTGGCGGGCCGCACGGTCCTGGTGGCCGGGGGAGCGGGGGCCGTGGGCAACGCGGCGATCCAGCTCGCCCGCTGGGCCGGCGCCACCGTCGTCACCACCGTCAGCGGTCCCGAGAAGGCCGCGCTGGCGCAGGCCGCGGGCG
The DNA here is from genome assembly GCF_042473625.1 of Kineococcus sp. DHX-1. Lineage (GTDB taxonomy): Bacteria > Actinomycetota > Actinomycetes > Actinomycetales > Kineococcaceae > Kineococcus. The sequence goes on from NZ_CP170445.1 coordinate 1,064,731, forward strand.
CGCACCACGTCGTGAACTACCGCGAGGGCGACGCGGTCGCGGCGATCCGCGAGGTCGCTCCCGACGGCGTCGACCTCGTCGTGGAGGTGGCCCCCGCGCAGAACGCCGAGCTGGACGCGCAGGTGATCCGTCCGCGCGCGTCGATCGCCGTCTACGCGAACAACGGTGGGGACGAGGTGCGCCTGGACGTCCGCCCGAACATGGTGACGAACGCCCGCTGGCAGTTCATCCTCATGTACACGATGGGGGCCGAAGCCCTGGCCGCGGCCGCGGAGGACGTCACCGCTGCCGTGCGGGACGGCGCGTTCGGGGTGGGGGAGGAGCACGGGCTGCCGCTGACGCGGTTCACCCTGCAGGACACCGCTGAGGCGCACGACGCCGTCGAGGCGGGCGCCGTCGGCAAGGTGCTCATCGACGTCGGCTGAGCCCCGAACGCGAGGACGCCCCGGACCGTGCGGTCCGGGGCGTCCTGCGTTCAAGCGCCGTCAGTCCGGCAGGACGCCGTTCGCGTCCGGGACCCCGCCGTCGATGTCGTCGGCGTCCACGATCCGGTACGCGTACCCCTGCTCGGCGAGGAACCGCTGCCGGTGGGCGGCGAAGTCCTGGTCCTTCGTGTCGCGCGAGACGACCGTGTAGAAGCGCGCCGACCCGTGGTCGCCCTTGGGGCGCAGCACGCGGCCGAGGCGCTGGGCCTCCTCCTGGCGGGACCCGAAGGACCCCGAGACCTGGATCGCGATCTTCGCCTCGGGCAGGTCGATGGAGAAGTTCGCCACCTTGCTGACGACGAGGGTGCTGATCTCGCCCTGGCGGAACGCCTCGAACAGGCGCTGGCGCTCCTTCACCGTGGTGTCGCCCTTGATGACGGGCGCGTCGAGGCGGTTGCCGAGGTCGTCGAGCTGGTCGATGTACTGCCCGATGACGAGCGTCGGCTCGCCCTGGTGCTGGGCGACGAGCTTCTCCACCACGCGCGACTTCGCCGGCGACGTCGAGCACAGCCGGTAGCGCTCGTCGTCCTCGGCCGTCGCGTACGCGAGCCGCTCGGAGTCGGGCAGCGTGACGCGCACCTCGACGCAGTCGGCCGGTGCGATGTAGCCCTGCGCCTCGATGTCCTTCCACGGGGCGTCGTACCGCTTGGGCCCGATGAGGGAGAACACGTCGCCCTCGCGGCCGTCCTCGCGCACGAGCGTCGCGGTCAGGCCGAGACGCCGGCGGGCCTGCAGGTCGGCCGTCATGCGGAAGATCGGCGCCGGGAGCAGGTGCACCTCGTCGTAGACGATGAGGCCCCAGTCGCGGGCGTCGAACAGCTCCAGGTGCGGGTAGACGCCCTTCCGCTTGGTCGTCACGACCTGGTACGTCGCGATCGTGACGGGACGGATCTCCTTGCGGGCACCGGAGTACTCGCCGATCTCGTCCTCGGTCAGCGAGGTGCGCTTGATGAGCTCGTCGCGCCACTGCCGGGCCGAGACGGTGTTCGTGACGAGGATGAGGGTCGTCGCGCGGGCCCGGGCCATCGCGCCGGCGCCGACGATCGTCTTGCCGGCCCCGCAGGGCAGGACCACGACACCGGAGCCACCGTGCCAGAAGCCCTGCACGGCCTCGTCCTGGTACGGCCGCAGCGTCCAGCCGTCCTGGGCGAGGTCGATGGGGTGCGCCTCACCGTCGACGTAGCCCGCGAGGTCCTCGGCGGGCCAGCCCAGCTTCAGCAGCACCTGCTTGAGGTTGCCCCGCTCGCTCGGGTGCACGCGCACGGTGTCGGGGGCGAGGCGGTCGCCGAGCAGGGGCGAAGCCTTCTTGTTGCGCAGCACCTCCTCCAGGACGGGGGCGTCGAGGGCGCGCAGCAGCAGACCCTCGGTCTCGTCCTTGACCAGCTGCAGGCGCCCGTACCGGGCCATCGTCTCGGCCACGTCGACGAGCAGCGCGTGCGGGACGGAGTAGCGCGAGAACTCCAGCAGGGTGTCGACGACCTGCTCGGCGTCGTGCCCGGCCGCGCGGGCGTTCCACAGCCCCAGCGGGGTCAGGCGGTAGGTGTGGACGTGCTCGGGAGCCCGTTCCAGCTCGGCGAACGGGGCGATCGCCGCCCGGCAGGCCCCGGCCCGCGGGTGGTCGACCTCCAGGAGCAGCGTCTTGTCGCTCTGGACGATGAGGGGTCCGTCGGTCACCTGGTGGTCAACTCCGCGCGGGCTCGGGAACTTCCGGTCATCGCTGGAACAGCACGCTCACCGAGTTGCTGTCGAACGAGGAGGAGCCGCTGTCGAAGCCGCCGCTGGCCCCGACGGCGATGAAGACGATGATGCCGATCACGGCGAGGACCGTCAGCCCGATGTTCACCCAGGCGCAGATCTTCCCGGCCAGCAGGTAGCCCAGGCCGCGCTTGGTGCCGCCGGACTGCACGATCTCCCGGCGCGCACCCGGCATCAGCGCGAGCGCCACGATGGCAGCGATCCAGCCGAGGCCCGTGCCCATGAGGACGAGGCCGCCGACCGCGGTCCAGCAGACGGCGTGCGCCATGCCCGTCACCTTCGGCCCGTCGTACGACGGGTACTGCTGGTTGTAGCCCTGCGCGCCGTACCCGCCGTAGGACCCGCTCGCGGGGTACTGCTCGTTCTGCTGCGGAGCGCCGTAGGCGGGCTGGCCGTACTGCTGGCCGTAGGACTGGCTCTGCCCGTACCCGGGCTGGCCGTACGACGACTGGCCCTGCGACGACTGCCCGTAGGACGACGGGTCGGAGGACGACTGCCCGGAGGACCCGCCGTAGCGCGGCAGCCCCTCCGTCGGCGCCGCGCCCGTCGGCTGGGCCTGCGTCGGGGCGTCGCCCGAGGATCCCGCGCGGTACGGGTCGTGCGCGTCCTGGCCCGAGCCCTGCTGCTCACCCTGGCGGTAGGGGTCCTGCGGCGCGGGGTCCGCGTCCGGCTTCTCCCACCAGGAGCGCTGTCCGTCGCCCTGCCCGCTGTCAGTCATGGTGGTCCGCACTCCGAGTCTCGTCCGCTGGGTCAACCGGTTCGAGGCACGACGCTAGCCCACGCCCCCGACAGGCACCTCACGCTCACGGCTCGGCCTGGACCACTCCGGTGATCCGGTGGACGGAGAAGGACCGCACCGTCCGTTCGGTGTGGTCGAAGGCCGTGATCCTCCCTCCGTCGACACCGAGCGCGTCGACCAGGTGACGACCGGCGGCCCCCGCGGTGTCGACGTAGCCGATCCACACGGGCTGGCGCCGGGCCACGGCCTCGCGCAGCACCGACAGGGACGTCGTCGGGTCCATCGTCGGCAGGGCGGGGGCGTGCTTGTGCCGGTCGCGCTTGCGTTCCAGCTCGGCGATGTCCTCGTCCCCGCTGCGCAGCGTCTGCACCGCGGCGGTCACGAGCGAGGGACCGGGCAGCGGCGGTTCCCCGGTGACGGGCCGCGGCGGCGGCGTCGGCCCCGTCCGGGCCACCGTGGGCCGGCGCACGACGAGCTCACCCGAGGGGCCCTCGGCGGCCGGGGCCGCTCCGACCTCCCGCAGCACGGCGAGCACCTCGTCCGGTTCGGCCGCCGCCGCCAGGACCGTCGGGGCCAGCAGCCGCAGCCGCAGCGGAGCGCACCGCTTGTCGGCCACCAGCTCGGCGAGCAGGGCCGGGTCCTCGGCGCGCACGTACGCGGCGGCCCGACCGACCCGGACGCGGCCGTGCCGGCGGGCCACGTCGCGGACGAGGTACTCCAGCGGCTGCGGGACACCGGTCGAGGACAGCTCGGCCAGGAAGGCGAGGGCGTCGTCGGCCGTCGCGCCCTCGTCGAGCCCGCGCCGCACCGACGTCGGGTCGAACCGGTAGACGGTCGCCCCGCCCCGGCTCTCCACACGTGCGAGGGACTCGAGCCGTCGGGCCAGCACCGGCTCGAGGGGACCGGGCGCCACGGCCGTGAGGTCGGCCTGCAGCAGGACCTCGCGCACCGGGGTCGGCAGCGCGGCCTCCAGCGCCCGGCGAGCCCCGTCCTCGTCCCCGGCGAGCAGGGCCCGCCCGGCGGGGCCGAGCGCTCCCGCGCCCAGGACGCCGAGCCAGCTCGCGTCCCGCAGCGTCCACGTCACGAGGTCCTCGCGCAGCCGGCTCGCCCGGCGCGGCGCGGTCCACCGCAACCGGTCCGCGAGGCTCGCCGCGTCGGCGGCGTGGCCCTCGGGCAGCGCGGCGAGCTCGGCCAGCACCGCCTGCCGCACCGCGGGGGCCGAGGCACGGTCGAGGTCGGCGCCGAGGGCGTTGCGCGGGGAGTCCTTCGCGTCCCGGGTGCCGACCATCGCCGGCACGCGGGTGGACGGCAGCCACGCCGAGACGAGCGTGAGCCAGCGCTCCCCGGGCTCTTCCTCCAGCCACGCGTCGAACGCCGGGGTCGGCAGCCAGCGCGGTTCGACCTCGCGGTCGTCGGCCACGAGCCCGGCCACCCACGCCGTCTCCACGACGAGCGCCGCGGTGGGGTCGTCGACCTCCAGCGCGGTCGCCGTCCGCCGCAGGTCCCGCACGCCCAGGCCGCCCGCCCGCAGCACCGGCGGGCCGGCCGTGCCCCACCAGCGACCGAGCTCGGCGACGAGGCGGCACGCCTCGGTGGCGGCCTCGGCCGAGGCGGCGGTCACCTGCGGCGCAGGGCGTTCCGTCGTCGTCAGCTCCGGTGCCGTCCGCTCCGGGTTCCGGTGCACGCGTCCGCCGCGCAGCGCCAGACCCACCTCGCGCGGCAGGACGACGGTGCCCGGTCCGGACACGGCCAGCAGCCCGTGCGAGAGGAGCCACTCGACCGGTCCGCTCGCCGAGGCCGCCCGCACCTGCCGGTCGGCGCGCTCCACGGCTCCCGTCGGGGGCCCCCAGGTGAGCTTGTCCAGGACGGCGCGCACACCGTCGGGGGCGTCCTGCAGCAGCGTCTGCACGGTGCCGGTCGCGGCCAGGTGCTCGGCGAGCCGAGCCAGGGCGACCTCCGGGTCGTGGCTGACCTCCAGGCCGAGGTCCTCGAGCAGTTCGGCCAGCCGCTGCGGCGAGCGCCGGCCCAGCGCGTCGGCCAGGGACGGGCCCAGCCCGGCCGGGTGCGGCCCGAGGAGCTCGCGGACGGCGGAGACGAGGTGCAGCCGGCGGTCCGTGCCCCACACCAGGGCCCGGCGGCGCAGTTCGGCGACGACGTCGCCCGCCTTGGCGCCCCACGCCTTCGAGACGGCGGTCACGCTCGTCGGGTCGGGCAGCACCGACAGCACCTCGGCCACCTGCAGCAGCGGGGTGTCCAGGCGTTCGAGCGCGCGCTGGGTGCTGGCGCGCGTGGTCGCCCGCGTGGCCAGCGCCGAGGACGACGTCGGGAGGGGAGCGGCGAGGTCGGGGCGCGCGGCGAACAGGGCCCGCAGGTCCTCGTCCGCGCGGGCGCGCAGGTCCTCGGCGAGGGTGCGCGGGGTCGACTTCGGGGCGCGAGCTGGGGCCGTGGGCATCGGGAGGAGTTTAGGGCCGTGCTCCGACACGGGCCGGTCGTAGCGTTCGGCCATGACGACCGTCGAGCCGGGCACCGAGGCACCCCTGTCCGGCGAGCGCGCTGCGATCCTGGAGGCCCTGACCAAGCACCGGTGGCTGTTCACCGCCACGCTGACCGACCTCACCGACGAGCAGGCCGCCGCGCGCACCACCGTCAGCGAGCTGTGCCTGGGCGGGCTCGTCAAGCACGTCGCGGACACCGAGGACCAGTGGGTCCGGTTCGCCCGCGAGTGCACCTCGGCCTTCCCCACCTTCGAGCAGACCGACTGGCAGGCGCGTGCCGACTCGTTCCGGCTGCTGCCGGGGGAGACCGTGGCCGGGGTCCTCGCCGACTACGCCGCCGTCGCCGCCCGCACCGACGAGGCCGTCCGCACGCTCGACCTCGACCTGGCGTTCCCGCTGCCCGAGGCGCCCTGGTTCGAGCAGGAGGAGTGGTCGGCCCGCCGCGTCTTCCTGCACCTGCTGGCCGAGATCGCCCAGCACGCCGGGCACGCCGACGTACTGCGGGAGGCGGTCGACGGGCGGAAGTCGATGGGGTGATCCGCGCCGTCGCCGACGCGGGTTGCGCCCCACGTCCTCAGGCGGGCGGCTCCTGCGGGAACCCGAAGAGGTCGAAGAGCCGGGTGTCCAGGAACGAGGTGATCCGCGCGATCTTCCCGTCCGCGAGTTCGAGGGCCTGCACGGCGAAGGGCACCAGTTCCCCGTCGGCGCCGATCGGCTTGTAGTGCACGAAGGCGGGGGAGCCGTTCATCGTCACGGGCACGAGCTTGGACCCGCGGCACTGGTGGCCCGGGCCGAGCATCCACGCCGCGATGTCGTCGGCACCCTCGAGCCACAGCTCGAACGGCGGCATGTTCTGGGTGACGTCGGCGGCCAGCAGTTCGACGAAGGCGTCGATGTCGTAGGCCTCGAAGGCGCGCACGTACTGCTCCAGGAGCGCCTGGTGGCTCTCGCCCAGCGGTTCCGTGCGGCCGACGTCGGGGCGGTCGGCGAGGGTGGCGCGCGCCCGCTGCAGCGCGCTGTTCACCGACGCCGTCGTCGTGTCCAGCAGCGAGGCGACCTCGTCGGCCTTCCAGCGCAGCACGTCCCGCAGGATCAGCACGGCGCGTTGCCGCGGGGGCAGGTGCTGCAGCGCGGCGACGAACGCGAGCCGCACCGACTCCCGCGCCACCGCGATCTCGGCCGGGTCCCCGGCCTCGGGCAGCACCCGCTCGTCCACCATCGGCTCCAGCCAGGTGTCCTCGCCGCGCGTGCGGACCAGCGACGCCTCGACCGGTTCCCACGCCGTCGCCGACAGGTCCATGGGACGCGCCCGCCGGCCGCGCGTCTCGATCGTCGTCAGGCAGACGTTCGTCGCGATGCGGTAGAGCCAGGACCGCACACCCGAGCGGCCCTCGAACCCCTCGACGGACTTCCAGGCGCGCACCATCGTGTCCTGCACGGCGTCCTCGGCGTCGAAGGCCGAGCCCAGCATCCGGTAGCAGTAGCCGCGCAGCTCCGCGCGGCGCGCGGCCAGTTCGCGCTCGAGCTCCTCGCGCGTCAAGGGGCCGGCGCCGGGAGTGGTCGTCGTCACAGGGCCAGCACAGCACAGACCCCCGACACGAGGGGAGACCCTTCCGGGGCCCGGTTCGCGGGTCGGGCCGGAGGAGCCGGTTCACTGGGCCCCGTGATCGAGGTGCCCCTGCTGCTGCTCGCCGGCGTCGCGGCCGGGCTCGTGGGCAGCACGGCGGGACTCGCCTCCCTCGTGTCCTAGCCCGCCCTGCTCCTGGCGGGACTGCCACCGCTGGCCGCCAACGTCACCAACACCGTCGCGCTCCTGGGGGTGACCGCGGGGACGGCGGCCGGGTCGCGCCCCGAGCTCACCGGCCAGGGCGCCCGGCTGCGCCGGCTCCTGCCCGTCGCCGCCGCGGGCGGGGCGCTGGGGTGCGTCCTGCTCCTCGCGCTGCCCTCGACGACCTTCGAGGGGATCGTCCCGTTCCTCGTCGCCGGGGCCGCGCTGCTCCTCCTCGTCCAGCCGCGCGTGCAGCAGCTGCAGCCGGGACGCTGGTCCGCCCGCAACCCCCTCGTCCTGGGGGCCGTCTTCCTCGTCGGGGTCTACGGCGGCTACTTCGGTGCCGCCGCCGGCGTGCTCATGCTGGCGTTGATCGAACTCCTGCACGCGCAGTCCCTCGCCCGCAACAACGCCCTGAAGAACATGCTCACGGGTGCGGCGAACACCGTGGCGGCCGTCGGCTTCGCCGTCTTCGGGCCCGTCGACTGGTGGGCCGCCCTCGCGCTCGGCGTCGGCTGCGTCGTGGGTGGCCGGCTCGGCCCGCCCGCCGTGCGACGGGTGGACCCCCGGTACCTGCGCGTGGTGGTCGCCGTCGCCGGCCTGGCGCTCGCGGTCCGGCTGTTCCTCGCCCGCTGACCCGCCCGCCCGTCGGACCGCCGTGGTAGGCAGAGCCCGTGCGCATCGCCCTGTCGCAGATCAGCAGCGGACTCGACCCCGCCGCCAACCTCGACCTGGTCCGGGCGGAGGTCGCCGCGGCCTCCGCCGCGGGGGCCCGGCTGCTGGTGCTGCCCGAGGCGACGTCGTGCTGCTTCGGGGTGCCGCTGGCGCCCGTGGCCGAACCCGTCGACGGCCCGTGGGCGACCGCCCTGGGCCGGATGGCCGACGAGGCCGGGCTGACGGTCGTCGCGGGCGCCTTCAGCCCCGGGGCCGGCGGCCGGGTGCGCAACACCCTGCTGGCCCGCGGCGCCGGGGTGCACGACCACTACGACAAGGTCCACCTCTTCGACGCCTACGGGTACGCCGAGTCCGACACGGTCGAGGCGGGCGAGCGTCCCGTCGTCCTGGAGGTCGACGGGGTCGGCGTCGGCCTCAGCACCTGCTACGACGTCCGGTTCCCCGGGCTCGCCACCGCCCTGGCCGACGCCGGGGCCCAGGTGCTCGTCGTGGCGGCGTCGTGGGGCGAGGGGCCGGGCAAGGCCGAGCAGTGGGACCTGCTGACCCGCGCCCGCGCCCTCGACAGCACGAGCTGGGTGCTGGCCTGCGGGCAGGCGCGCCCGTCCCGCCCGTCCGGTGACGCCCCGACGGGGATCGGCCGCAGCCGCGTCGTCGACCCGCTCGGCGTCGTCGTCGCCGAGCTGGGGGAGGAGCCGGGACGGCTCGTCGTCGACCTGGACCTGGACCGGGTGCGGACGGTCCGCGGGACGCTGCCCGTCCTGCGCAACCGCCGGTTCTGACGTCCCGTCAGCGGCACCGGGCCCCTGATGTCGGCGTTCCGGTGAACGTCCCCCCGGGTGGGTGCGGGCTGTGGGAGCGTTCGCCCGGCGCCCGTGATCAGCGGACGCCGGAGGGCGCCGGGCGCCCCGGACGAGGGAGCTCCACGTGGTCAGGTCATCGAGCAGGCGGCGCGTGGCCCGCGGGGTCACCGGGGGTGCGCTGACCCTCGCGGCGTCGCTCGCGTTCGCCCCGGCCGCCGGTGCCGCTCCCGCCGGCCCCGCACCCGTCGCCAGCGGGACGACGGCGTCGGCGCCGTGGACGGTCACCCCGGCCGGCGCCGGGTCGTGGGACGTCGACCTCACCCTGCCCGACGGTGTGCCCGTGCGCGCCGCGCAGCCCCAGCTGGTCGTCGACGGCGTCCTGCTCGGCACGGCGCGCGAGGAGTCCGACCGCCGCACCCTCACCGTCCAGACCTCCGACCCGCGGGTCGCCCGCGCGCGCAGCGTCCGGCTCGCGTGGAACGGCGTCGTGGCCGGCCAGGAGGCGCGGGTGCTCAAGCACGCCGCCGCGCCGACGGCCGCCCCCCAGCCGGACCCGGGCGGCCGCACCCTCGCCCAGGACCCCGGCGCCACGGGGCGCTACGCCGTCACCCGCGCCGACTACGACCTCGGCGACACCGCCGTCCGCCTGCCCGGCCTGGGCGGGCAGGCCGTCGAGGAGCGGGCCGCCGTCTACCTGCCGAAGGGCGCCACCGGTCCCCGTCCGGTCGTCGTCTTCCTGCACGGGCGCCACCAGGCCTGCTACGGCGGCAGCGAGGACCAGTTCGACGAGGGCTGGCCGTGCTCGGGCGGCGCCAAGCCGGTCCCCAGCCACCTCGGCTACGGCCAGGCGGCGCAGGCGCTGGCCTCCCAGGGGTACGCGGTCGTCTCGATCAGCGCCGACGGGATCAACGCCCTGGACTACGCGGCCGAGGACGGCGGCGCCCAGGCCCGTGGCGAGCTCGTGCTCGCCCACCTCGACCTGCTCCGGGCCTTCACCGCAGGCCGGGGCGGGGTGGCCGGAGCGCCCTTGAAGGGTCGCCTCGACCTGTCCGACGTCGGCCTCATGGGGCACTCCCGCGGGGGCGAGGGCGTCGTGCGCGCCGCCCTGCTCAACGCCGAACGTCCCGACCCCTACGGCATCAGGGCCGTCATGCCGCTGGCCCCCGTCGACTTCGCGCGGCAGACGCTGCCGGGGGCGGCGATGGCCGTCGTCCTGCCCTACTGCGACGGCGACGTCTCCGACCAGCAGGGCCAGCACTTCTACGACGACACCCGCTACGCCGCGAAGGACGACGTCCTGCGCACGTCGCTGCTCGTCATGGGCGCGAACCACAACTTCTTCAACTCCGAGTGGACGCCGGGGGTGTCCCAGGCCCCCTCGAACGACGACTGGGGCGTCGACGACGACCCGGTCTGCGGTTCCTCCTCCCCGCAGCGCCTCACCGCGGCCGAGCAGCGCGCCGTCGGGGCCGCCTACGTCTCGGGGTTCTTCCGCCTCAACCTCGGCGGCGAGGAGCAGTTCCGTCCGCTGTTCGACGGCACCGGCGGGCGTGCCGCCTCGGCCGGTCGCGCCGTGGTCCACACCGAGGCCCAGCAGCCCTCGTCCGCGCGCACCGACCTGGCCCGGCTCGAAGGTCCCTCGTCCTCGGTGACCCTCGCCTCGAAGTCGGCGTTCTGCGTCGGCGCGGGGGAGCCGGTGCCCGGCCAGGCCGCCCGCTGCACCTCGCAGGACCCGTACTCCGGGTCCCTGCCGCACTGGACGCCGGCCGCCTTCGCGCCCACCGTGCCGGCCACCCCGCTGCTGCACGCCCGGTGGACGGTCGGGCAGCGCAAGCCCGTCACCGTGCGCGTGGCGCCCGGAGCCGCCGCGGGGGTCCACCAGGCCCTGACGTTCCGCGCCGCACCCGCACGGACGCTGAGCACCGACCTGCAGGTGACCCTGACGGACGCGGAGGGCCGCACCGCGAGCGTCCCCGTGTCCCGGTTCTCCACCGCGCTCTCGGCGCTGCCGGTGCTGGCCTCGCCGTGGTCGCAGGACGGCCAGGGGGCGGCGAAGACGTGGCTGCGCACGGTCCGCATCCCGCTCGACGCCTTCCCCGGCGTGGACCTCGGCACCCTCGCCTCGGTCTCCTTCACGCCGCTGGGGCCGACCGCGAACGTCTTCCTGTCCGACGTCGCCCTCGACGCGCCCGCGGCCGGGAAGGGCGTCGTGACGACCCTGCCCGCCGTGAGCATCGGGGACGTGCAGGCCGTCGAGGCCGACGGGACGCAGGAGTTGCGGATGCCCCTGACGCTCTCGCACCGCTCGGCCGTCCCGGTCACCGTGGACGTCGACACCGCCGGCGCCGCGCTCGACGGCCGCATCCCCGCCGCGTGGACGCGGGTCACCATCCCCGCCGGCGCGCTGACGGGCTCGGTCGTCGTGCCGCTGACCGGGGACACCGTCCCGGAGGAGCAGCAGGCCCGGTTCACCGTGACGATCGCGACGCCCCGCGAGGCGGTCGTCGGGGACGGCTTCGGGACGCTGACGGTCTTCGACGACGACGCGTTCTCGCCCCAGGGCTGACCGGACGGGCACCGGCGGGGGACGGGCGGTTCCATGGCCCCCGTGACCGACGCCGCCGCGGCCCTGCTGGCCGCCACCGCCGCGCACGCCGCCTTCTCGGCGGTCGTGACGGCGGTGGCCTACCCGGCCCTGGCGGCGACGCCGGCCGACCGCTGGGCCGTCGTGCACGCGGCGCACTCGAGCCGCATCACGCCCGTCGTGGCGGTCGTCTACGGCGCGCTGCTGGCGTCCTGGGCGTGGGCGCTGGCGACCCTGCCCGTCGGTCCCGGCCTCGTCGTCGCCGGGGTCGGGACCGTCCTGGCGCTGGGGACGACGGCCGCGGCCGCCGCGCCCACCCACGCCCGGCTGGGGCGGGAGGGGCCCCGGCCCGAGGTCGTGCGCCGGTTGCTGCGCGCCGACGCCGTGCGCACCGTCGGGGCGGCGCTGGCGCTGGTGGGGGCCGTCGCCGCGGTCTGGTGACCCGTCAGGCGAGCGACTCCATGCCCGTCGGCAGCGGTTCGGCGTGCAGCACGTGCAGCTCCTGCGTCGCGCGGGTCAGGGCGACGTAGAGGTCGTTCGCCCCGCGCGGCCGCCGCAGCACGGCCGCGGGTTCGACGAGGACCACGACGTCGAACTCCAGCCCCTTGGCGCGGTGGACGTCGAGGACGGAGACGGCGGCGTCGAGGTCGTCGGGGGAGCCCGCGACCGAGCCCGCGGGCAGGGCGGCGGTCACGGCGGCCCGCAGCGCGTCGGACCCGACGGGTCCGTCCTCGTGCGCCGTGAGGACGGCGATGCGCCCCTCGTCGAGGGCGTCGAACCGCGACCGCACGAGGTCCACGACGGAGGCCACGCCCTCGAGCGGGACCGCGACGGGGTCGTGCTCGCCCTCGCGGACGGGGGTCGGCGGGTTCGCCGAGATGCCTGCGGCCCGCAGCACGTCCGCGGCCACGCGGGAGATGCGCGCCGGCGTCCGGTAGTTGACGGTGAGCTCCTCCAGCCGCCACCGGTCGTCGACGACGGGTTTCAGCGCCTGCGCCCAGGACCGCGCACCGGCAGGGTTCGACGTCTGGGCGACGTCCCCGACGAGCGTCATCGACCGCGACGGGCAGCGTCGTTCCACCAGGCGCCAGGCCATGGCGGACAGTTCCTGCGCCTCGTCGACGACGACGTGCCCGTACGCCCAGGTCCGGTCCACCGCGGCGCGTTCGGCGACGGTGCCGCTCGGTCCGCCGGTCGCGAACCGGTCGGCGAGGAGTTCGGGGGAGACGAGCGGGTTCCCGACGCCGGAGGCCTCGAAGTCCTCGAGGACCTTGCGCGCGTAGGCGACCTGCTCCTCGCGCTCGGCCGCGGCGCGGGCGTCCGTCGCCGTCTCCTCCAGCGGTCCGAGGAGTTCGGCGAGCTCGTCGAGCAGCGGGACGTCGGCCTCGGTCCAGGCGGCCGGGTCCTCGCGGTGCAGGGCGTCGCGGTCGCGCTCGGACAGGCCGGGGGCCACCTCGACCAGCAGCGCAGGGTTCCGGTAGAGGGCGGCCAGCACCTTCTGGGGAGTCAGCGGCATCCAGCAGAGGTTGACCTCGCGGCGCACGTCGACGTTCTCCCGCAGCTCGGCGACGAGGTCGTCGCGCTCCTCGCCGAGGTCGACGCCGCGGGCGCGGGCCAGGGAGTTCACGAGGGAGTTCAGCACCTCGCGCACGAACGTCACGCGGGCGAGGTTGTGGGGCTTGCGCGTGCGGCGGGCCCGGGTGCGGGCCGACGCGATCGCCTCCGGGCGCAGCTGCACCCGCGTCCCGTCGAGGTCGAAGCGGATCGGCCGGGCGGGGACGCGCTGCCGGGCGGCCACGGCCGCGTCCAGGACGTCGACCATCCGCAGCGACCCCTTGACGCGGGCGGCCGTGGGGGATTCCTCGCCCCGCCCGACGACGCCGGGGTACATCTCGCCGAGGGTCAGCGTCACCACGCCGGTCTCGCCCAGCGCGGGCAGCACCTGCTCGACGTAGCGCAGGAAGACCGGGCTCGGGCCCAGGAGCAGGACACCGCTGCGGGCCAGCCGGTCGCGGTGGGTGTAGAGCAGGTAGGCCGTGCGGTGCAGGGCCACGGCGGTCTTGCCCGTCCCAGGCCCGCCCTGCACGACGAGGACGCCGCGCTCGGAGGCGCGGATGACGCGGTCCTGCTCGGCCTGGATCGTGGCGACGATGTCGCCCATCCGGCCGGTGCGGGGGGCGGTGACGGCGGCCAGCAGCGCGGCGTCTCCCGTCGTGCGCTCGCCGTCGGCGGCCACGAGCACCTCGTCGTCGACGCCCGTGACGCGCCGACCGGAGGTCAGCAGGTGCCGGCGCCGCACGACGTCGCGGGGAGAGGCCGCGGTGGCCTGGTAGAAGTCCTGCGCCGCCGGTGCCCGCCAGTCGACCAGGACCTGCGTGCCGCGCTCGTCGGCCAGGCCGAGGCGGCCGACGTACCGGCGGGGGTCCTGGGTGCCCTCGCGCAGGTCCAGGCGCCCGAAGCAGAGCCGGTTCTCCACCGACCACAGCTGGGAGAGCCGGTCCTCGTAGAGCGTCGCGAACGCGTCCCGCTCGAAGCGGTTCTGGTGGGTGCCAGTGGCCTCGGTGCGGCGCACCTCGGCGAGCTGCTCGGCGGTCTGCTCCCGCAGCTGGTCCAGCCGGGCGTAGAGGCCGCCGACGTGCGCGTCCTCGGCGGCGACGACCCGGGCGACCTCCCCGGCCTCGGCCTGCGCGACGACGTCCGCGTCCGACTGCGTCGACTGGCTCACTCGGTCGGCTCTCCTCGGGCGGGACGGCTCAGGCGCGCCGCGAACGGCACCGAAGAAGAGTAGACGGGAACGCCGGGGCACGAGCGGGCGGACCTGTACGTTCAACCACAGCTGCACCCGCCCGACCCGTCCAGACCGGGCGCGTCCCCCCACCTCGCCGAGGAGTCCCGTGACGACCCTGCCCACCGACGCCCGCCCAGCGCGCCGCACCACTCCCTACGGGGCGCTGACCGCGGCGGTCCAGGAGGCCGGGCTCATGCGCCGGCGCACCGGGCACTACTGGGTGCGCATCGCCGCGACGACCCTGGCCTTCGCGGCCGTCGTCGCGGGCACCGTGCTGCTGCGCGACTCCTGGCTGGTCCTGCTGACGGCCGCCCCGCTCGCGCTCGTCCTGACGCAGTTCGCCTTCCTGGGCCACGACGGCGCCCACCGCCAGATCTTCGCGACGCACCGCGGCAACGAGTGGGCGGCGCGCATCTTCGCGGCCCTGCTGACGGGCCTGTCCTACGGCTGGTGGATGGGCAAGCACACCCGCCACCACCAGGCCCCCAACAAGCTCGGGACGGACACCGACATCGAGTCCGACGTCGTCTCGTTCCACGGCGAGGCCGCGGCCGGCCGCAAGGGGCTGCTGCGCTGGGCCACCGCCAAGCAGGGCTGGTGGTTCTGGCCGCTGCTGACGCTCGCGGGCCTGAACCTGCACGCCGACTCGGTCCGCACGATGATCAAGGGCCGTGCGGGCAAGCGCCGCTGGATCGACACCTCGCTCATCGTCGTGCACTGGGCCGTCTACGCGACCGCGCTCGTGCTGCTCCTCGGGCCCGCCCGCGGCGCCGCCTTCTTCGGTGTCCACATGGCCGCCTTCGGGTTCTCCATGGGCGGCGCGTTCGCCCCCAACCACGTGGGCATGCCGATCGTCGCCCGCGAGGCCAAGGTCGACTACATCCGCCGCCAGGTGCTCACGTCGCGCAACATCTCGGGCGGCTGGTTCGTCGACCTCGTCATGGGCGGGCTCAACCACCAGGTCGAGCACCACCTCTTCCCGTCCATGCCGCGACCCAACCTGCGCGCGGCTCGGCCCTTCGTGCAGCGCTTCTGCGCCGAGCACGGCATCTCCTACACCGAGACGTCGCTGGCCCGGTCCTTCGCCGACATCGTGGCCTACCTGAACCAGGTGGGGATCGCCGCGCGCGACCCGTTCTCGTGCCCGCTCGTCGGTCAGCTCCGCGCCGCCTGAGGAGTTGCCCGCCCCGGCGCGCGACGTGCTACGTTGTGGGCTAGTCGCAGTTCTTCGACGTGCTCGCAGCGCCCCGGGGAATCACCGAGGGCCCAGTACGCTCACCACCCGGTCAGCACCCTCGGCGGCGAGCCTCACACGAGTGGGGCGCAACACCCGAGGAGGCCTCATGGCTCAGGGAACTGTCAAGTGGTTCAACGGTGAGAAGGGCTTCGGCTTCATCGCCCCCACCGACGGTGGTCCGGACGTCTTCGTCCACTACTCCGCGATCTCCGGCAACGGGTACCGCAACCTCGAGGAGAACGACACCGTCGAGTTCGAGGTGACCCAGGGCGCCAAGGGCCCCCAGGCCGCCAACGTCGTCCGTCTCTGACGAACGCCTGAACGACCCCCGTCCCTGCTGGGACGGGGGTCGTTCTGCGTTCAGCGCCGTTCCAGCACCCCGCGCAGGAACGCCGCCTGCGCCGCGTGCTCGAGGTCGTCGTCGGCGACGCTCACCAGGCGCACCCCGAGCGTGACCGGGGGATCCCACTGCTCGTCGACGACCCGGTCGAGGTCGGTGTCCGACAGGGTCCGCAGGTAGGCAGTCGTCCGGTCCTGGACGGCGTCGAGGTACCCGGTGAGGAGTTCGGCGCTCGCCCGGATCCGGCCGACCTGGTCGGCGTCGAAGCCGTACCCCGTCTCGCCGTCGTCGAACGGGAGGCCGAAGCGGCCGGCCCAGCCGTCGGCCGTCCAGGTCTGCTCGTGGCCGGCCACCTCGCTGACGTGGTCGTCCTGGACGCGCGCGAGGTGCCACACGAGCCAGGCGATGCTGTTGGCCTCCGGGTCGAGCCGGGCGGTGAGCGTCTCCTCGTCCAGGCCGTCGACGGCGGCGTGCACGGCGTCGGGGATGCGGCCGTAGAGGTCGAGGAGGAGGTCCTTGGCGTCCATGGCCCCCACCCTGCGCCGCCCCGTCCGGGCCTGCACGCGGGGCCCCCTGCTCCGGACGGGGGACGGTCCGAAACGTGTGCCGTCACGCAGCGATGAAGCTGTCGTGACGCAACGCGAACTCCTCGAGCGGTGGTGGGGCTCCCTCGACGGCACCGGACGCCGGGACGTCCTCGAGGTGGAGCCGGGCGACTTCCTCAGCGAGGCCCTCGCCCTCGACCTGCAGCTCTACGGCGTCCACGTCCCCGACGTCGCCGTGGCGTTCGACGTCGACGGGCTCCTGCGCCGGATCGTCGTGCACGTCCAGCCCCGCGAGTTCACCGACTTCCTCACCGCCGTCCGCTGACCCGCGACCGGACCCAGTCCCGCGTGGAAAACACACTTTCCGCCCTCGGCAAGCACGTGCCGAGGGCGGAAAGTGTGTTTTCCACGCGGGAGCGGGGCCGGAAAACAGGGTGACCGGGGCGGGGGAGGCGCGCAGGATCGGGGTGTGCCGGACCCGACTTTCGCCGACCCGCGGCTCGCGGTCGTGTACGACGCCTTCGAGGACCCCCGACGGCCCGACCTCGACCCCTACGTGGCCCGGGCCCGCGTCCCCGGCACCCGGCGGGTCCTCGACGTGGGGTGCGGGACGGGGGTGCTCGCGGCGCAGCTCGCCGGCGCCGGTCTGCAGGTGACGGGCGCCGACCCGGCCGCCGCCAGCCTCGACGTCGCCCGCACCCGCTGCGACCGCGTCACCTGGCTCCACCTCGCCGCCGCCGACCTGCCGCCGATCGAGGCCGACCTGGCCGTCATGACGGGCAACGTGGCCCAGGTGTTCCTCACCGACGACGACCTCGACGCCGCGCTGGCCGGGGTGGCCCGGGCTGTGCGCCCCGGCGGCCGGTTCGTGCTGGAGGCGCGACGGCCGCAGGCCCGGGCGTGGGAGACGTGGGAGCCGGTCGAGGAGCACCGCGACGTGCCCGGCGTCGGCCGGGTCGAGCGCGCCTTCGCGCTGCTCGACGTGGCACCGCCGTTCGTGAGCTTCCGGCAGACCTTCCGGCTGGGGGGTGAGGTCGTCACCTCCGACTCGACGCTGCGGTTCCGCGAGCTCGACGAGCTGGAGGACGCGTTGCGCCGCGGCGGGTTCTCAGTGGACGCCGTGGGCCAGGCGCCGGACCGACCGGGACTGGAGTTCGTCGTGGACGCGGTCCTGTGACCGGCGTCCGGCTCGTGCGCAGCGAGGACCTCGCCGAGGTCCCGTACGCCTACGTCGCCACCGTCCCCGCCGGGGCGCGGCTGGCCTTCCTCGCGGGCAGCTGCCCGCTCGACCGTGAGGGCGTGACCGTCTGCGTCGGGGACGTGGCTGGGCAGGCGCGTGCGGTCGTGGGGAACCTGCGCACGGCGCTGGCGGCCGTCGGCGCCGAGCTGACGGACGTCGTCAGCACGCGGGTGCTCGTCGCGACCACCCGGCGCGAGGACCTCGACGCGGCCTGGGACGTGGTGAGCGCCGCCTTCGGGGACCACGACGTCCCGAGCACGCTGCTCGGTGTCACCGTCCTGGGCTGGCCCGACCAGCTCGTCGAGGTGGAGGCCGTGGCGCTCGTGCCCGGCTGAGAGCCCGAGCGTCCGGGGGGAGAGGGTGGGACCGTGCCCCGCTTCCCGCGCCGCCGGTTGCTCGTGCCCTCCGCCGCCCTGTGGTGGGGGCTGCAGCTGTCCTTCCTCAACCCCGCCCTGGCCTTCCTCCTGGTCGGACTGTTCGACGCCACCCCCACCGAGGTCGGCGTCGTCCTGGCCCTCTACAACGCCAGCGGGTTCGTCGCCTCCCTCGTGGTCCCCGTCTGGGCGGACCGGAGGGGGGAGTACGTCCTGCCCATGGTCGCCAGCGGGGTGCTGACCGCGGCGCTGGCGGTGGTCCTGGCGCTGGTGACCGCGCTGCCGCCAGCGGTGGTCGCGCTGGTCGTCCTCGGCGGTCCGGCGGGCGTGGGGTCCTCCCTCCTGTTCGCCCACCTCAGGCACGCGGGGGCCGGGGCCGAGCAGGTCGTGCGCACCCGGGCGGTGTTCTCGGCCGCCTGGATCGCCGGGCCGCCGTTGGCCACCGTCCTGCTCGGGCGCGGCGTCCACTGGTTGCTGGCCACCGTCGTCGTCATCGCCGCGCTCAACGTCCTCACGACGCTGCAGCTGCGTCGGGGCGTCGCCGCCGGCGCGCCGGAGGCCCCCGCCGGCCCCGGGGTCCCGTGGCGCGGGACCGCTCTCGTCGCGGTCGCGTTCGTCGCGGTGGCCGCGGCCAACAGCGCCGCCGTCTCCGTCATGAGCCTGTTCGTGACGCAGCGCCTGGGGCTCGACGTCGTGTGGGCCGGCATCGTCCTCGGGGTCTCGGCCGGCCTGGAGATCCCCGCGCTGCTGCTCCTGGGCCGGCTCACCGCACGCTTCGGGGACCTGCCGCTGGTGCTGTCGGGGTGCCTGGCCGGCACCGCCTACTACCTCGGGGTCGTGTTCGTCGCCGTCGGGCCGGTGTCGTTGCTGGCGCTGCAGGCCCTCAACGCCTGGTTCTTCGCGATCAGCGCCGGTGTGGGGTTGACGATGTTCCAGCGGATCATCCCGCGCCCCGGTCTGGCCGTCGGGGTGTTCGGGAACGTCCGCAAGGTCGGCCAGGTCATCGCCGGGCCGGTCATCGCCCTCGGCTCAGCCACCCACCTCGGCTACGGCGGCGTGTTCGCGGTGTGCGCGGGGCTGACGACCATCGCCCTGCTCGTCGTCCTCGTCTCACGACGGGCCGTGCCGGAACTGTCGGCACGGCCCGCGTGAGCCGGGGTCTGAGAACCCTCAGCCGCGGCGGGCGCCCAGGAACGTCCCGATGCGCCCGACGGCGTTCTCGAGGTCCTCGACGCGGGGGAGGGTCACGATCCGGAAGTGGTCCGGCCTCGGCCAGTTGAACCCCGTGCCCTGCACGACGAGGACGTGCTGGTCCTCCAGGAGGTCGACGATGAGCTGGTAGTCGTCCTGCACCGCGTGGACCTCGGGGTCCAGGCGCGGGAAGCAGTAGAGGGCGCCGCGGGGTTTCACGCAGCTGACGCCGGGGATGGCGTTGAGCAGTTCCCACGTGCGGTGCGACTGCTCGGCGAGCCGGCCCCCGGGCAGGACGAGGTCGTTGATGGACTGGTGCCCCGACAGAGCGGCCTGCACGACGTGCTGGGCCGGCACGTTGGCGCACAGGCGCATGTTGGCCAGCAGGTCCAGGCCCTCGACGAAACCCGCGGCGTGCGCCTTCGGGCCGGACAGGTACATCCACCCCGACCGGAAACCCGCCACGCGGTAGGCCTTGGACAACCCGTTGAAGGTGATGCACAGCAGGTCCGGTGCGAGGGAGGCCGTGGAGACGTGGACGGCGTCGTCGTAGAGGATCTTGTCGTAGATCTCGTCGGACAGGACGAGCAGGCCGTGCTCCCGGGCGACCTGCAGCATCCCCTCCAGGACGCGCGTGCCGTACACGGCGCCCGTGGGGTTGTTCGGGTTGATGACGACCATCGCCTTGGTGCGCGGGGAGACCTGGGCCCGCAGGTGCTCCAGGTCCGGTTCCCAGTCCTGCGACTCGTCGCAGAGGTAGTGCACCGCACGCCCCCCGGCCAGGCTCACGGCCGCCGTCCACAGCGGGTAGTCCGGCGCCGGGACGAGCACCTCGTCGCCGTCGTTGAGCAGGGCCTGCATCGCCATGACGATGAGTTCGCTGACGCCGTTGCCCATGTAGACGTCGCCGACGCCGACGTCGCGGACGCCCTTGAGCTGGCTGGACTGCACGACGGCCCGGCGCGCCGAGGGGATGCCCTTGCTGTCGCTGTACCCCTGCGCGACCGGCAGGTTCGCGACCATGTCCTGGAGCAGTTCGTCGGGGGCCTCGAAACCGAACGGGGCCGGGTTGCCGATGTTCAGCTTGAGGATGCGGTGACCGGCCTCCTCGAGCTGCTGCGCGCGTCGCAGGGCGGGGCCGCGGACGTCGTAGAGGACGTTCGCGAGTTTGTCCGACTGCTCGAGGTTCATGACCGGCCTTCTCGGGGTGTGCGGGGCCGGCCCAGCTTGGCACGCGGGCCCCGTCCGCCGAGGTCCAGGGGGACGCCGGTGGCGCTCCGGAGTGTCGCGCGGTAGCGCTACCCGGCGGCCGTCGCTCTTGCTGCGGGGTGGGCGGCGGGACAGGGTGGTGCGGTGCGGACGCCCCTGGACCCCCGAGCGGGCGCTGCCCTCCTCGCCGTGGCGTTCCTCGGGTGGGCGTCGGTCGAGGCCGTCCACGCCGTCGCCGCGCGCCGGGGGTTCCCCGGTGGCCGGCGGGCGGTCGCCCCCGACGTCGTCGTGGTCCTCGGCTGCCCGCCCCGGCCGGACGGCACGGTCAGCGGGATGCAGCGCTGGCGCACCGAGATCGCCGTCCGCACCCCGGGCGAGCCGGTCCTCGTGTTCTCCGGCTACGCGCGACCCGGCGCCCCCAGCGAGGCGGCCGTCATGGCGGCCCACGCCCGCGACGGCCTCGGCGTCGACCCCGCCCGGCTGCGGACGGAGGAGACGGCCACCACGACGTGGGAGAACGTCGTCCGCACGCTGGGGGACCTCGAGGGTGCCCGGCACGTGGCCCTGGCCTCCTCGCCGGTGCACGCCCTGCGCGCCCGCCGCTACCTCGCGCGCCTGCGCCCCGACCTCGCCGCCCGGCTCGTGCCGGCCACCGACTACCGCCCCGGGGAGCGCTGGGGGTGGAAGGCCGCGACCGCGGGGTACGACCTCGCGCGGTCGATCGGCCTCCGTACGCTCAAGACATCCGATGTCCGGGCGAGATCGAGCCCTGACGGGTGCGTCCACCCCGTCGGTGACGCGCGGCGTGGGCATGTGGACATCCGATGACTCAGGGCGTTGGATGGGGCCGACGACCAGCACGTGAACCGTGACAGGAGAGACCGTGAGACTGATGCGCATCGGCCAGCCCGGCGCCGAACGACCCGTGGCCCTGCGCGAGGACGGCACGCACGCCGACCTGTCCGGCGTCCTCGACCCGGCGACGGCCTGGAGCTTCGAGGACCTCGAGCGCGCCCGGGCGGCCCTGGCCGACGCCCCGACGGTGGACGTGGAGGGCGAGCGCGTGGGCAGCCCGCTGCCCCGTCCCGGCATCGTGGTGTGCATCGGGCTGAACTACCGCGACCACGCCGCCGAGACCGGGGCCCAGGTGCCGAGCGAGCCGGTGCTGTTCCTCAAGATGCCCTCCACCGTCGTCGGCCCCTTCGACGACGTCCTCGTCCCGCGCGGGTCGGAGAAGACCGACTACGAGGTCGAGCTGGGCGTCGTCCTGGGGCGGCGGGCGCGGTACCTGGAGACCGCCGAGGAGGGGCTGGCCGCCGTGGCCGGCTACGTCGTCTCCCACGACGTCTCCGAGCGCGAGTTCCAGATCGAGCGGGGCGGCACCTGGGACAAGGGCAAGAACTGCGAGACCTTCAACCCCCTTGGCCCGTGGTTCGTCACGGCCGACGAGGTCCCCGACCCGACGTCGCTGGCGCTGCGCTGCTGGGTCGACGGGGAGCTGCGCCAGGACGGGACGACCGCCGACATGGTGTTCGGCGTCGGCGAGCTGGTGCACTACCTCAGCAGGTTCATGGTCCTGGAGCCCGGCGACGTCATCAACACCGGGACCCCGGCCGGCGTCGCCCTGGGGCAGCCGGACCCCAAGCCCTACCTGCGGGCCGGGCAGGTCGTCGAGTGCGAGATCGAGGGGCTGGGACGGATGCGCCAGCGGATGGGTGCGGCGTGATGAGCAGGTTCACCGGGTTCACCACCCACGACGTGCGGTTCCCGACGTCGCGCGACCTCGACGGGTCCGACGCCATGAACCCCGACCCCGACTACTCCGCGGCCTACCTGGTCGTCGGCACCGACGACCCCGACGGGCTCGAGGGTCACGGGTTCGCGTTCACCATCGGCCGCGGCAACGACGTCCAGGTGGCCGCGATCGACGCCCTCGCCGGGCACCTCCTCGGCCGCGACGTCGAGGCCGTCCTCGCGGACATGGGCGCGACGTCGAAGTCCTTCGTCGACGACTCGCAGCTGCGCTGGCTGGGACCGGAGAAGGGCGTCATGCACATGGCGATCTCCGCCGTCGTCAACGCGCTGTGGGACCTCAAGGCCAAGCGTGCCGGGCTGCCGCTGTGGGACCTGCTGTCCCGCATGACTCCCGAGGAGCTCGTCGACCTCGTCGACTTCCGCTACCTCACCGACGCCCTGACCCGCGAGGAGGCGCTGGACATCCTGCGCCGCGCCGAACCGGGCCGGGCCGCCCGCCGCGAGGAACTGCTGGAGCGCGGTTTCCCCGCCTACACGACGACTCCCGGCTGGCTGGGGTACTCCGACGAGAAGCTCGTGCGGCTGGCCCACGAAGCGGTCGCGGAGGGGTTCTCCCAGATCAAGCTCAAGGTCGGGGCGGACGTCGAGGACGACGTGCGCCGTCTCCGGCTCGCCCGCGAGGCCGTCGGGCCGGACGTCCGCATCGCGGTCGACGCCAACCAGCGCTGGGACGTCGGCGTGGCGATCGACTGGGTCAACCGGCTCGCGCCGTACGACCCCTGGTGGATCGAGGAACCCACGAGTCCCGACGACGTCCTGGGGCACGCGGCGATCCGGCGCGGGGTGAGCCCGGTCAAGGTCGCGACGGGGGAGCACGTCCAGAACCGCATCGTCTTCAAGCAGCTGCTGCAGGCGGGGTCGCTCGACGTCCTCCAGATCGACGCCGCCCGCGTCGGCGGCGTCAACGAGAACGTCGCGATCCTGCTGCTGGCCGCCAAGTTCGGCGTCCCCGTCTGCCCGCACGCGGGCGGTGTCGGCCTGTGCGAACTGGTGCAGCACCTGTCGATGTTCGACCTCGTCGCCGTCGCCGGCACGACGCAGGACCGGGTCATCGAGTTCGTCGACCACCTGCACGAGCACTTCACCGACCCCGTCGTCGTCACGCAGGGCGCCTACCGCGCCCCGACGACCCCCGGGTTCAGCGCGCAGGTGCGAGCGGAGACGCTGGCGCAGTTCGCCTTCCCGGACGGGGCCGAGTGGCGGCCCGTGCCCACGGAGGACCCCGTCCACCTGCACACGCGGGAGGTCTCCGCGTGACGTCGGGACCCTTCGACGGGCTGGCGGTCCTCGTCACCGGCGGCGCCTCGGGCATCGGTGCGGCCACGGCGGCCCGGTTCACGGCCGAGGGCGCGCGCGTCGTCGTCCTGGACCGGGACGACTCCGCCGAGCACCGCACCGTCCGGGCCGACCTGTCCGACGACGTCTCCGTCCGGGCGGCCGTCACGTCCGCGGTCGACCACCTCGGCGCGCTCGACGTCCTCGTGAACAACGCGGGCGTGGGAGCCGTCGGGGACGTCACCGCCAACGACGACGACACCTGGCACCGCGTCTACGACGTGAACGTCGTCGGGCTCGTCCGCACGACGCGGGCGGCCCTGCCGCACCTGCGCCGTGCGGCCGCCGAGCGGGGGACCGCGGCCGTCGTCAACACGTGCTCGATCGCCGCGTGGACGGGTCTGCCGCAACGGGCGCTCTACTCGGCGACCAAGGGTGCCGTGCAGGCCCTCACGCTGGCCATGGCCGCCGACCACCTCGCCGACGGCATCCGCGTCAACTGCGTGAACCCGGGCACGGCCGACACCCCGTGGGTGCAGCGCCTGCTCGACGCCAGCGCCGATCCCGCCGCCGAACGCGCTGCGCTGCAGGCCCGTCAGCCCACCGGACGCCTCGTGACGCCCGAGGAGGTCGCGCACGCGATCGTCCACCTGGCCGACCCGCGGTCCGGGGCCACCACCGGCACCGTCCTGGCCGTCGACGGCGGCATGCACGCGCTCCGGGTCCCGGCCCGGCCGCAGCCGGGGGGAACCTCGTGATCGACCTCCCGCGGTGGGGCCTGGGCGCCGCGACCCTCGGGAACCTGTTCACCGCCGTCTCCGACGCGACGGCGCGAGCGACCGTCGACGCCTGCTGGGACGCGGGGGTCCGCTACGTCGACACGGCCCCGCACTACGGCGCGGGTCTCAGCGAGGAACGGGTCGGGGCCGCCCTGCGGGACCGGCCGCGCGGGGAGTTCGTCCTGCAGACCAAGGTCGGGCGCCTCCTCGTCCCCGGGCCGGGCACGGGCCGCGACACCGAGGGCTTCGACGTCCCGGACAGCCGCGTGCGGGTGTGGGACTTCTCCGCCGCCGGGGTGCGCCGTTCGGTCGAGGAGAGCCTGGAACGGCTGGGGCTGGACCGCATCGACGTCGCCCTCGTGCACGACCCCGACGACCACCTCGACGACGCGCGGGCCGGAGCGTTCCCCGAGCTGTTGCGGATGCGCGAGGAGGGGCTCGTGCAGGCCGTCGGGGCCGGGATGAACGAGACCGCCCCGCTGACGGCGTTCGTCGAGGAGTTCGACCTCGACGTCGTCCTCGTCGCCGGCCGGTACCACCTGCTCGACGCCTCGGCCGCCGACGGGCTGTTCCCGGCGGCGCAGCGCGCGGGCACGGCCGTCGTCCTCGGGGGAGTCTTCGCCTCGGGTCTGCTGGCCCGTGCCGAACCCCCGCAGGACGCGACGTACCGGTACGAGCAGGCGCCACCGGCACTGCTGGACCGCGCCCGTCGCATCGCGGCGGTCGCCCGGGAGCACGGCACCACGCTGCCCGCCCTGGCCGTCCAGGCCGCCGGAGCGCACCCGGCCGTCGCCTCGGTCGTGCTGGGCATGCGGTCCCCGGAGGAGGTGCGGCGCAACGCAGCCCTTGTCGCCGAGGAGGTCCCGCCGCAGGTGTGGGAGGCGTTGCGGCGCGAGGACCTCCTGCCCGCCGGGCTCGTCGCGCCGGGGGAGGGGGCGGCGTGATCGTCGACGCGCACCACCACCTCTGGGACCCGTCGCGACGGGAGTACCCGTGGATGCCGCCCGCCCTCGCAGCGCCCTTCACGACCGACGACCTGCGGCAGGAGACGGCCCTCGCCGGCGTGGACCGCACGGTCCTGGTCCAGACCGTGTCCTCGGCCGCCGAGACCGCGGAGTTCTGCGCCACCGCGGCCGCCTCGGAGGGGTTGATCGCCGGCGTGGTCGGGTGGGTCGACCACACGCGCGACGTCCCCACCCAGCTCGTAGGGCTCGCGCACGCGGAGTTCCTGCGGGGGGTCCGGCACCAGGTCGAGGACGAACCCGACCCCGACTGGTTGCGCCGGCCCGACGTGGTCGCCGCGGTCCGGTCCGCGCGCGGTCTCGTCGTGGACCTGCTCGTGCGGTTCGACCAGCTGCCGGCCGCGGTGGCCCTCCTCGACGCCGTTCCGGACGGCGAGTTCGTGCTCGACCACGGCGCGAAACCCCCGGTGGGCACGGACGGGTTCGAGCCGTGGCGCGCCGGCACCGCCGAGCTGGCGCGACGGGAGAACGTCGTCTGCAAGCTGTCGGGGTTGTTCACCCTCGACCACCAGGAACTGCTGGGACCCGCCGTGGACCACCTGTTCACGGTCTTCGGACCGGACCGCCTGGTCTTCGGGACGGACTGGCCCGTCAGCACGCTCGCGCTCGACTACCCGGCCGTCGTGGCCCGCACGCGCGCCCTGCTCGACGCGTTCTCCGACGACGAACGGTCCGCCGTCCTGGCCGGGAACGCCGTGCGCACCTACCGCCTCTGACCCCGAACGCCCCCCGGGCCGGGGCCACCGTGCGGATCACCCTGCCGAGGCGTCCGGAGCCGCCGCGGCACGACGGGTGGCACTGACCGACCGCAGCCACTGCTCCACGCCCGCGACGTGGACCTGCGCCCAGGCGCGGGCCACGTCGTGCTGGCGGGCGGCCATGGCCTGCTGGATGGCGCGGTGCTCGTCCAGCGTCCGCGTCGTCGCGGCCTCCTGGGTCAGCCCTCGCCACACGCGCGCCCGGTGCAACGGACCGGACAGGGTCTCGATGAGCGAGGCGAGGACGGAGTTCCCCGCTCCGAGGGCGATCCGTCGGTGGAACTCCTGGTCGTTGGCGACGAGGTCCTCGACGCTGGGGTCGGGGCCCAGTTCGTCGAGCAGGTCGGACAGGCCCGCGATCTCGTCGTCGCTCATGCGCAGCGTCGCCATCGACGTCGCGGGAGGTTCCAGCAACCGGCGGACCTCGGTGAACTCCAAGAGCGAGTCGTCGTGCTGGACGTCGACGACGAACGTCATGGCGTCGAGCATGACCCCCGGTTCCAGGCTGGAGACGTAGGTTCCGTCGCCCTGACGCACGTCGAGGACGTTGATGAGCGCCAGCGCGCGCACGGCCTCGCGCAGGGAGTTGCGCGACAACCCCAGCGCCGCGGACAGTTCGGCCTCCCGCGGCAGGCGGTCACCGGGGCGCAGTTCGCCGCCCAGGATCATCCCCTTGATGCGCTCGATCGCGTCGTCGGTGACCGCCACGGTGCTCAGTCCTGCTGCGCCGCAGCGCGTTGCTCGCGGAAGCTCCAGACGAACGGCAGCCCCTCGTCGTCCCCGGAGTAGTCGTCCGGCGTCGACTGCAGGGGCGACACACGGGCCTGCCAGGCGATGTTCGCGGGGTGGTCGCTCAGGTGGGCGCGCATCGCCTGGTAGTCCTCGACGTCGAGCCAGTGGAACACGTCCCGGCCGTCGCGCCAGATGCGCCAGTCCCGAACGCCCGCGTCGGCGAGGGCCTGGAGCAGGTCGGCGGGGACCTCGGCGTGCAGGGTGTCGTAGGCCTCGAGGGCGTCGGCGTGCAGACGCGTGTGCAGGGTCCTCTCCATCCCACGACGATACTCGCCGGCACCCCTGCCGGTCCGGGGTCGCCGGTTCAGGGTTGACGGCGTCCGACCGACCAGTTCCCCGCGACGTCGAGGGCGGTCCCCGTGCCGGTGGCGGAGAACACGAGGCGGTCGTGCAACCGCGAGGTCCGTCCCTGCCAGAACTCCACCTCGTGGGCGCGGACGAGGAAACCTCCCCAGTGCTGCGGGGTCGGCACGTCCGCGGCGGACCCGGTGTCGGGCCAGCGTTCCCGCAACTGCGCGGCGCGCTCGTCGAGCGTGGCCGCGGCGTCGACGGGGGCGGACTGCTCGCTCGCCCAGGCACCGATGCGGGAACCGTAGGGGCGCGAGGGGAAGTACGCCTCCGTCTCCTCGCGCGGCACCTCCTCGGCGCGACCGCGCACGCACACCTGGCGCTGCACGCCGAACCACCCGAAGACGAGGGAGACCCGTGGGTCGTGGGCGATCCCACGGGCCTTGCGCGAGCGCAGGTTCGTGTAGAGGACGAAACCCCGCGCGTCGACCCCCTTGAGGAGCACCGTCCGCGCCGAGACGCCGTCCTCGTCGACCGTGGACAGCGTCATCGCGTTGGGTTCGGGCACCGCCGCCGACCCCGCGTCCACGACCTGCTGGTACCACCGCTCGAACTGCTCGAGCGGCGTCGCCGCGAGGTCGGACTCCGCGAGGTGCCGCTGCCCGTAGTCCACCCGTCGTCCTGCCGGATCCTCCACGGGGCCGAGCGTAGGCCCGGTCCTCGCCCGTGACCCGCGGGAGGGCACACTGCGCGCGTGCCGACCGCCGCGTCCGACCTCGGGCTGACCCTCACGACGGCCGTCCGGCCCCCGGTCGAGGACCCGACGCTCGGCGTGGACGTGCCTCCACGACCCCCGCGACCGCGCACGCACCGCTTCGCCGCGGTGGGCGACTCCCTCACGCAGGGCTTCAAGCACTACGCCGTGCACGACCACGCCCTGTCCTGGCCGGCGCTCCTCGCCGACCTCCTCGGCGTGCCGTTCGCGCGCCCGCAGGACGGCGGCCCGGGCGGGTACCCGCTGAACCTGGAGTTCCTGGCCCGCCGCGCGCTCGCTCGCCCGCTGGTGCCCGCGGTCGTCGGCGGGCTGGCGTACGCGCTGGAGGTGCAGCGCGCCTACGAGCGGCCTCCGGGCCCGCGGGGCGGCCCCCGGTACGAGGACCTCGCGGTCTGGGGCTGGGACCTGCGCGACCACCTCGCGCGCACGGCGGACACCGAGCGCGCCCGGCTGCGGTCCGGGTGGCTGACGCGGTGGAACCCCCTGGTCCAGGCCCCCAAGGCCCGTGCCGCCGTCGAGGTGCTCGACGGCTCCCGGACGGCGACGGGGGAGGCCCTGACGTCGCTGCGGGCGCTGCGCGACCTCGACGGCGGCGTCGAGACCCTCTGCGTCTGGCTCGGCTCGAACAACGCCCTGCCCAGCGTCGTGCAGCTGCGGGTCGTCGCGAGCGGACCAGGCTTCCGCGAGCTGCACGCCAAGGACGCGTACACGGTGTGGACGGTCCCCGACTTCACCGCCGAGCTGGCCGAGGTGGCGCGGGCCGTGGCCGCCGTCGACACCGACCGCGTCCTGTGGGGGACCGTCCCGCACGTGACCATCCCGCCGATCGTCCACGGCCTCGGCGGACCGCTGCCCGAGTGCGGGCGGTACTTCCGCTGGTACGGCCGCCCGTGGGTGAGGGAGGAGACCTTCGACCCCGACCGCGACCGGCACCTCACCGGGTTCGACGCCTGGGCCGTGGACCAGGCCATCGACGGCTACAACGGGGCCCTGCTCGACGTCGTGAGCGCCGCCCGGGAGCAGGGGCGGGACTGGCGCGTCGTGGACGTGGGCGCGATGCTCGACCGGCTCGCCGTGCGCCGCAACGACGAACTGGGTGCGCGCCCGCCGGAGTTCGCGCCCTACCCGCTGCCGGACGCCCTGCGCGGGCTGGACACCCGGTTCCCCGCCACCGACGACGCGGGCCGGCTGCTGGCCGGCGGTCTCATCGGCCTCGACGGCCTCCACCCCACGACGTGCGGGTACGGGCTCGTCGCGCAGGAGTTCGCGGCGGTGCTCGCCGGCGCGGGGGTGGAGTTCGCGCGGGGCGACCGGATCGACTTCGAGGAGCTGCGGCGGCGCGACACGTTCGTGTCCGACCCGCCGGCCGGGGTGGCGGGTGCCCTGCGGACGATCGACCGCCTCGACCGGTGGACCCGCGTCCTGCGGTGAGGGGCCGGGAGGAGTCGTGACGCCGCCCCCGCGGTCGTCTACTGTGCCCTGACAACGTTCACAGGAACGCGCGACGAGGAGGTCGACGTGGCACAGGGCCGGCCCCCCACGATGCGGGACGTCGCCGAGCACGCCGGGGTGAGCATCTCCACGGTGTCGCGGGTCGTCAACGCGGAGAAGTACGTCGACCCCGTCACGCGGGCCACCGTCGAGGCCTCCGTCGCCGCCCTCGGGTTCCTGCGCAACGAGAGCGCCCGCACGCTGCGCCCGGGCCAGCGGACAGCGACGATCGCGCTGGTCGTCGAGGACCTCACCAACCCGTTCTCCGCCGAGCTCGCCCACGGCGTCGAGATCGTCGCCGCCGCCTCCGGGTACGTCGTCCTGCTGCTCTCGACCGGTCGTGACGCCGTCGGCGACCGCGACCAGGTGCGGGAGGAGGAGATCGTCGGCGAGCTGCTGCGGCGCCGGGTGGACGGCGTCCTCATGGTGCCCGGCGACGACGACGCCGACGGCCGGTACGCGGCGTTGGCCGAGCGCGCCCCGATCGTCTTCGTCGACCGCCTGCCCAAGGGCGTGCGCGGCGACGTCGTGCTCCTCGACAACGCCGGGGGCAGCCGCCGGCTGACGCAGCTCCTCCTGGACCGCGGGCACCGGCGCATCGCCTACGTCGGCGGCGACCGCGGGTCCGGGACCGGTGCCAAGCGGTACTCCGGCTTCCGCGCCGCCCTGCGCGCCGCCGGGGTGCGCGAGGAGCGGGAACTGCTGCGGTTCAACCAGCACAGCAGCGACGAGGCCCGGACCGCCACCCAGGACCTGCTGGCCCTGCCCGAGCCGCCGACCGCGGTCTTCTGCGACAACAACCGGATGACGGTCGGCGCGCTCCTGGCCGTCCACCGCGCCCACGCTGACGTCGTCATCGGCGGGTTCGACGCCGTGGAGCTCGCGGAGGTCCTCGTCGACCGCGTCGCCCTCGCCACCTACGACCCCGTCGACGTCGGCCGGCAGGCCGCGCGGCTGCTCGTCGAGCGGATGGACGGGTCGCAGGCCCCGGCGCGGCGGACGACGGTGCCGGTGGTGCTGGCGGAGTTCGGCGACTGAGGGCCCGCTCGTCCTGGAGCACCCACGGGAACACCCATCGGGGACACCCACGGGGACACCCATCGGTGCACCGACGTGGAGTGAGCCGTGGGTGTCCGGAGGTGGTCGCCCTGGCGACCTGGTGGGGACACCCACGGGTGTTCCCACGCCCGGTCCCACGCCCGGTCCCGCGCCCGGTACTACGTGGGTGCAGGTGCGGGACCGGCGCGCCAGTCGTGGGGACGACACCCCTGCCGGTCCCACGCCCGGTCCGACGCCTGCGAGGCACCCACGGGACACCCATCGGTGCACCGACGTGGAGTGAGCCGTGGGTGTCCCGAGGCGGTCGTCCTGACGACGTCGTGGGGACACCCACGGGTGTTCCCACGCCCGGCCCACGCCCGGCCCACGCCCGGCCCACGCGTCCGGTGAGACGTGGGTGCAGGTGGGGGGCCGGCCGCGGTCATCCGCCGACGTGCAGCAGGTGCACCCCGGCGAGCGAGACCCCGGCCACGAGCACCCACGAGCTGAGCCCCAGCACGAGCGACCGCCCGCCCGTGCGCAGCAGGTGCGGGACGTCGATCCCCGTCCCGAGCGCGAACAGCGCGGCGACGAGCAGGACGGACTGCACGTGCTGCACGGCGTCGAGGGCGACGGTGGGCACGAGGCCGGTGGCGCGCACGAGGACGGCGACGACGAAGGCGGCGACGAAGAACGGCAGGACCGGGGGACGGGCGGCGGAGCTCGTGGCGGGCACCGTCCGACGGCGGTGCAGCACGACGAGCGCGACGAGCGGCGCCAGGAGGAGGACGCGCGAGAGCTTGACGACCACGGCGGTCTCCAGCGCCCCGGGCACCCGGTCGCCGGTGGCGACGACCTGCCCGACGTCGTGGACGCTCGCCCCGACCCACACGCCGAAGGCGTGGACGTCGAGGCCGAAGGGGCTGCGCAGCAACGGCAGCAGCAGGATGGCCAGCGATCCGCAGAGGGTCACGAGCGCGATGGAGGTCGCGACGTCCTCCTCGTCCGCGTCCGTCGCGGGTCGCACCGCGGCGATGGCCGACGCCCCGCAGATCGAGAAGCCCGTCGCGACGAGCAGCGAGCGGTCCCGCCCCAACCCCAGCGCGCGGCCCAGCAGCTGGGTGCCGGTGAACGTCACGACGACGACCCCGACGACGAGCAGGACCCCGCCCCAGCCGAGGTGGCGCACCTGCGACAGCGGCAGCTGCAGCCCGAGGAGGACGACGGCGATCCGCAGCAGCCGCTTGGACGCGAACCCCGTCGCCGGCTTCCAGGACGGCCGGAACGCCCCGGTCGAGCGGACGAGCGCCCCCAGCGCCACCGCGACCGTCGAGGCCGTCAGGACGTGAGTCAGCCGCTCGAGCCCGAGGGCGAGGACGGTGGCGAGGGCCACGACGAGCAGTCCGGGGACGAGCGCGGCGAGCGGGGAGGTGGGGCGGGGCAGGACGCGGAGCACGCCCTCAGCCTGCGCCTCGGACCGGCGACGCGGAACAGGGGGCGGGCCGTGGGGTCACAAGCTCAGCCTGTGACCACGTCCCGCAGTGCGGCGTTGACCGGATGAGCGGCCTGTGCCATGGTACGGGAAAGCGCATTCCAGCGACGACGACGGAGTGGACCATGGACGCCGCGCGGCTGAGCCTGAACCAGATCACCCTCAACTCCCTCGACCTGCCCGCGGCCGTTGCGGCCTGCGAGCGGCACGAGATCGGGGCGATCGCCCTGTGGCGCGACAAGATCGCCGCGGTCGGTCTCGACCGCGCCGTCCAGCTCGTGCGGTCGGCCGGGCTGCACGTCAGTTCCGTCTGCCGCGGCGGCATGTTCACCGACCCCGCCGCCGACCCCGCCGCGGTGCTCGAGGACAACCGCCGCGCCGTCGACGAAGCAGCTGCGCTCCAGGCCGACGCGCTCGTCCTCGTCTGCGGACCGTTGCTGGACCGCGACCTCGCCGCGGCCCGGGCCCGGGTGCGCGACGGCATCGCCGAGCTGCTCCCGCACGCGCGCGCCGCCGGGGTCCGGCTGGCGATCGAACCGTTGCACCCCATGATGATCGGCGTCCGGTCGGTCGTCAGCACGCTGCGTCAGGCCCTCGACCTGTCCGACGAGCTCGGTGGGGACCCCGGCGACGAGGTGGGTGTGGTCGTCGACGCGTACCACGTCTGGTGGGACCCCGAGCTGGAGGGGCAGATCGCCCGCGCCGGAACGCGGATCGCCGGGTACCACGTCTCGGACTGGCTGCCGGAGACGTCCGACCTGCTGCTGGACCGCGGGATGATGGGCGACGGCCTCATCGACCTCCCGCACCTGTCCGGGCTCGTCGCCGACGCGGGGTTCACCGGTCCCGTCGAGGTCGAGATCCTCTCCCGGCGCTGGTGGGCAGAGGATCCCGACGACGTGACCCGCCTGCTGCGCAAGCGGTTCGAGGAGTTCGTCTAGCCGCCGCCCTCACCTTCGGGCAGCAGGAGCGCGCGCGGCGCCGGCGCCGCCGGGTCGGGCAGGACCATCCTCAGCGCGAACCCGGGCACGGCGTCCACGGCCGCCGGCAGCGGCGAGGGCAGCACCACCTCGAGGGCGTCGTCGGTGCGGCGCACCTCCAGCGGGGCCGGGTGCCCCAGCAGCGTCACGGCACCGAGGTCGCGCGCGGCCAGCGACGACGCGCCCCCGAGCGCGCGGATGCGCACCACACCGTCCTCCGGCTTGACCATGCCCATCGCGTACAGCGATGTCTGACCCACCTCGGCGCGCTGCGTGAAGCGCAGGTCGGCCGAGGTGAAGGGCAGCGACGCGGAGTCCGTGAAGGACCCCTCCGGCACCGCCGTCGGACCCTCGCCCGGGACGCGCCACGGGCGGGTGCCGTACACGGCTTCCCCGTTCACCGTCAGCCACGCCCCGAGGCCCTCCAGCAGTGCCGCCTCCTCCGGCGGGATCGTCCCGTCCGGTTTGGGCCCGATGTTCAGCAGCAGGCACCCGTTCTTGGCGACGACGTCCACGAGCTCCCCGACGAGGTCCACCGGGTTCTTCCACTCGTGGCCCTCGACCCAGCCCCACGAGGTGCGGGAGACCGAGGTGTCGTTCTGCCAGGGGCGCTCCTGCACGTCGGCCATGCCGCCGCGCTCGACGTCCAGCACAGCGGTGCCGGGCCGGAAGGCCTCCCACTTGTACTGGATGACCACGCCGCGGCCCCACTGGGCGGCGCGGTTGTAGTAGTAGGCCGCGAGCATCCGGCGGTAGGGCTCGAAGGCGGGGTGCTCGATCCACCAGTCGAACCACAGCACCTGCGGGCGGTAGTGGTCGATGATCCGGACCGTGCGCAGCAACCAGTCCTCGAGGTAGG
Organism: Kineococcus sp. DHX-1; assembly: GCF_042473625.1. Taxonomy (GTDB): domain Bacteria; phylum Actinomycetota; class Actinomycetes; order Actinomycetales; family Kineococcaceae; genus Kineococcus. The sequence continues at coordinate 1,098,320 of NZ_CP170445.1, forward strand.
CCTCGGACGGCCCGGTGGCCTGCGGCATCGCCGGGCCGTACAGGTCGGCGAACTCCGGGTCGTCGCGCACGTCGGAGGGGAAGGCCCGGCCGGGGTGGAAGAAGAACCAGTGCTCGGCGCGGTGGCTGGAGGCCCCGCGCACGATCCACTGCTCCTCGCACGCCTCCAGCACGTCCCCCAGCACGTCGCGCTTCGGCCCGACCTTCGTGACGTTCCACCGGGTGCGCGGCTCGTCGTACATGGCGACGCCGTCGTGGTGCTCGGCGACCGGGACCACGAACTGCGCGCCGGCCCGGCGGAACAGCTGGGCCGTGCCCGCCGGGTCGAAGCGCTCCATGGTGAAGCGGGGCAGGAAGTCCTTGTACCCGACCTCGGCGTGGTCGCCGTGGACGTCGCGGTGGTGGGCGTGCTCCGGCGTGCCCTGCTGGTACATCCGCCGCGGGTACCACTCGTTGCCGAACGCGGGCACGGAGTAGGCGCCCCAGTGCATGAAGATCCCGAACTTGGCGTCGCGGAACCAGTCCGGCACCTCGTAGGCGGCGAGGGAGTCCCAGGTGTCGGTGAAGGGGCCGGCGTCGATGACCTCGCGCACCGCGGCCAGCGCGGCCGCGGTGTCGGGTGGATCGATCGGGGCGGGCACCCAGCTGCGGTCGCCGGACGCGGTGGTCGTCACAGGAGGTTTCCTCTCGACAGTGAGCGAATCCTTTCGCGGCCAAGTTACGGCGGGGCCGGCGACCGGGTCAAGCGCACCCGCTGATGCGTTGGCCCCTGGGTCGACGTCCTAGGCAGAACGTTTCGCTCGCAAGCGCGGCAACGGGGTCCGGGAGGGGCTCACCGGCGGAACGGGGTCAGCTGGAGATGCGCTGGACCGAGCCGCCGGGGGAGAGGCGGGGGCTGAGCAGCTCGGTGCTCAGGGGCACCACGGGTGCGTTCGCCCCGTCCACCGAACCGTCGAACGTCTCGTCCGCCGTTTCGTCGGCGCTCCCCGAGCCGGCGTGACTGGCCTTCAGGCGCAGGCGGATGATCTCGGCGGCCCGCTGGGCGATGGTGCGCACCGGCTGCTCCACGACGCTGAGCCGCGGCACGGTGGCGCGCCAGGCGTCCGCGGCGTCGAACCCCAGCACCGACATGTCCTGGCCCAGGCGCAGCCCGGCGTCGTTGAGGGCGATGACGGCACCCAGCGAGAGCTCGTAGTTCAGCGCGCACAGCGCGGTGGGGCGGTGCTCGGCCTGCAGCGCCGCGGTGGCGCCGCGGTAGCCCTGCTCCACCGTCAGCGGTCCCTGGCTGACCAGGCCCGGGTCGAGGGTCAGGCCACGTTGCGCGAGCCCTGCCCCGAAGCCCTCGGCGCGCTCGACCAGGCTGCTGACCGAAGCCTCGCCGCCCACCAGGGCGATGTGCCGGTGCCCGTGGTCCATGAGGTGGCGCGCCGCCAGCAGGCCGGCACGGCGGTTGTCGAGGAAGACCCGGTCCGCCGTGATCCCCTCGGCGTCCCGGTCGACCAGGACCACCGGGACCCGGCGCGAGGCGGTGCGCAGCGCCTCGACGTCGTGGGCGGAGGGGATCGCGACGATGCCGTCCACCATGCGGACCATGAGGGCGTCGACGGCGCGCTCGACCGGGGTGGGGCTGGACGAGACGATCACCGTGATGCCGTCGTCCCGCAGCACCTCCTCGACCGCGGCGATCACCGCCTGGTGGAAGGCGTTGTCGAGCACCGGGAGGAGCACGCCGACCGTCCGGGTGCGCTTGAGCCGCAGGCCGCGCGCCACCTCGTTGGGGCGGAAGTCGAGCGCGACCACGGCCCGCTCGATCGCCTCCCGGTTCTCGGGCAGGACGTTGCCGCCGTTGTGGAACTTCGAGATGGTCGCCAGCGACAGCCCGGTCATCCGCTGGATGTCCTTGTAGCTGGACGCCCGCCCACCGCGCCGCACCGCTCCCGCCTCCCCGAGCCCGGGCAGGACCGCCGCGACCTGCTCCACCGGTGATCCTTGCACGGCCGATGGGTCAGCCGCGGAGCGGGAGGGAGACCACCGCCGGGCCGTGCTGCGACGCGGAGGCGGGGACCTCGAACCGGACCCCGCCGTCGACCGCGGTCGCCGGGACGGGGGTGCCGTCGAGCAGTTCCGCCCCGAGCAGGTCGACCGCCCCGGCGCGCAGCGCCACCGTCGTCGTCCCGACCGGCGCGGTGCCGCGCATGCCGGTGGCGCCGTCCAGCACGGCGAAGAGGGTGCTGCCGTCGCCCGACCGCGTCCAGCGCACCCAGGTCCCCTCGGCGCCCGACCCGTCCTGGGCGTGCCCGCTGGGGGAGGCGACCTCGGCGTCCACCACGCGGGTGCCGTGCACCGCGGCGCCGTTGACGGCCATCCAGTCGCCCAGCTGCTCCAGGCAGGCGCGCTGGAGGTCGGGGATGCGCCCGGAGGACGCGGGGCCGACGTCGAGCAGCAGGTTCCCGCCGCGCGAGACGACGTCCAGCAGGTGGCGCACGGCGCCGGGACCGTCGAGGTGGTGCTCGACGCCCTCCACCTGGTTGTAGCCGAAGGAGTACCCGACGCCGCGGCAGTTCTCCCAGGCGCCGGCCTCGAGGTCCCGGCCCTGCTGGTACTCGCTGGTGCGGAAGTCCCAGTGGGTGGCGCCGAACCTGTCGTTCACCACGCCGTCGGGTGCGGCGGCGTAGAACGCGTCCAGCACCTGGGCGAAGCACTCCGGCCCCTCGGGCTTGCCGGCGTCCGGCCACTCGATGTCGCCCCACAGCACGTCGGGGGAGTACCTCTCGACGAGGTCGAGCACGTGGGCGTTCGCGTACCGGGCGTACCCGGCGTCGAGCGGGCGCTGGTCGTCGTGGATGTGCTCGAGGATCGGCCCGAAGTCCGCGACGTCCCAGTCGAGACCGCCGGAGTAGTAGGTGCCGAACCTCAGGCCCGCGCGCCGGGACGCCGCGGCGATCTCGCCCACGAGGTCGCGCCGCGGTCCGCGAGCCACGGTGTTGCGGGGGGTGCCGGGGGCGTCCCACAGGCAGATGCCGTCGTGGTGCTTGGTGGTGGGGACGACGTACCGCGCGCCGGCGCGGGCGAAGAGCGCGGCCCAGTCGTCGGCGTCGAACTCCTCCGCGCGCCAGGCGTCGAGGAAGTCGTCGTACGGGGCGCCGCCGAACACCTCGCGGTGGTGCTGCTGCGCGGGGGAGCCGTCGATGCGGATGGTGTTGAAGTACCACTCCGCGTAGGGGTTGTGCGTGAACCAGTGGTCCGGCTCGAACGTCCCGAGCTCCCCGATGGGCTCGGCCCAGGCCGGTACGGAGTAGGCCCCCCAGTGGATGAAGACGCCGAGCTTGGCGTCGGCGTACCAGGAGGGCAGCGGACGCTCGAAGCGCGCGTAGACCTCCGGCCGGGTGTCGTCCGAGAACACGGTGGACCTCCGAGGTGGTGTCGCGGTGGGGGAGGGGCTGGCAGCCGCTCAGCGGCCACCCAGCCCCGACAGGGCGATGCCGGCGACCAGGTAGCGCTGCAGCACGAGGACGAGCAGGGCGGTCGGGGCCATCGAGACCGTGGCCGCAGCCATGAGCAGGCCCCACTCCTGGCCGTTCTGACCGAGGAAGAGGTTCAGACCGAGCGAGACGGTGGTGGTGGACGTGTCGTTGGTGATGATCAGCGGCCACAGGAAGCTGTTCCAGTAGGAGATGAAGGTGAAGACGGCCAGCACGGCGAACGCCGGCGCGGCGATCGGCGCGATGATCCGGGTCAGGATGCGCCAGTGCCCGGCTCCGTCGATCCGCGCCGACTCCTCGAGCTCGTTCGGGACGGTGAGGAAGAACTGGCGGAGCAGGAAGGTGCCGAAGGCCGTGAAGGCCCACGGCAGGATCAGTGCCTGGAAGCTGTTGACCCAGCCGAAGTAGCGCATCAGCAGGAACATGGGGATGACGACGACCTCCTGCGGCACCATCAGCGTGCCCAGGTAGACCAGGAAGATCTGCTCGCGGCCGCGGAACTTCAGGCGGGCGAAGGCGTAGGCGGACATCCCCGAGGTGACCAGCACGATGAGCGTGCCGGCCAGCGAGACGAAGAGCGTGTTGAGCAGGAACCGGACGAACGGCAGGTAGTTCAGCGCGTCCGGGTAGTTGCGCCACTCCAGGGAGCTGCCGAACAGCTTGGGGGGCGTCTGGAAGATCTCGCCGCTGCTCTTGAGGCTGGACAGCACCATCCAGATCAGCGGCGCGAGGAACAGCAGCGTCACCACCGTCAGCAGGAGCTGCGAGACGACGGGTCGGCGCTTCTTCCTCCCGGCGCCGGTCGCGATCACCGGGGCCGAGCGGTGTGCGTCCAGGGCCACGGTGCTGCCGGTCCTCGCAGCGGCCTCGGAGCCGCCGATCGGCAGGGGGACGCCGGCTGCACCCCTGGGAGTTTCGCCCTGGTCAGTCATAGTGCACCCACTTCTTCTGGCCCAGGAACTGCACACCGGTGATCACCATGATGATGATGAACAGCACCCAGGCGATGGCCGCCGCGAAACCGAGGCGGAAGAACTGGAACCCGCTCTGGTAGAGGTACATCACCAGCGTGGTGGTGGCGTTGCCCGGGCCGCCGCCGGTGAGGATGTAGGGCTGGACGAACACCTGGAAGGAGCTGATGAGGGTCAGGACCGTGGCGAAGAAGAGCGACGGGCTGAGGAGGGGCAGCACCACCGAGAAGAACTGCCGCGCAGGTCCTGCGCCGTCGATGGCCGCAGCCTCGGTGAGGGAGGGCGGCACGGCGTCGAGCGCCGCCGAGAAGACCAGCAGGTTGTAGCCGAAACCCTGCCACACGCTCATCAGCACGACCGCCGGCAGCGCCCACGAGTCCGAGCCCAGGAAGTTGGGGGCGTGCACCCCGAAGAGCGAGACGAAGGTGCTGTCGATCAGGCCGTTCGGGGTGTAGAGGAGCGCGAAGACGACGGCGTTGCCCACCATCGGCGTCACGGCCGGGATGAAGAACAGCACGCGGTAGTAGCGCCGCCCGACGATGCGAGGGGAGATCCACACCGCCAGCGACATCGACAGCACGAGGTTGATCGGCACGTACAGCACCACGAACACGGTGGTGTTGAGCAGAGCGCTCTTGAACACCGGATCGGTGGTGAACAGTTCGACGAAGTTCTGCAGGCCGATGAACTTCGGCGAGCCCAGCACCGGCCAGTCGAAGAAGCTCATGACGAGCGAGGCGGCGATCGGGAAGGCCGTGAAGACCACGAAGCCGATCGCACCGGGCAGGAGGAAGGCCGTCGCGGCGCGGCCGTCGCCCCGCCGGGTCCCCGTCGGTGCGGACGAGGACCCGGCGGTGACGGAACCGCCGACGGAACCGGTCAGTGCCATGGGTGGTGCTCCTGACTCAGCTGCTCGCCTTGGACTGGGCCGTGGTCTGGGTGACCAGGTCGTCGATGGAACCGCTGCCGTTGAAGGCCGGGACGGCGTACTTGCTGAAGGTGTTGTTGACCTGGGTCCAGCTCGCGGTGGTCCGGTAGGACTCCGAGTTCTGGATGGAGTAGTCCATGACGGTCTTGGCGTCGCTCAGGCCGTTGTTGCTGTACCAGGAGTCCTGCTGGGCGGTGCGTGCCGGGAAGGCACGGCCCTGCTGGCCCAGGTAGGCCTCGTTGTCGGGGTTCACCAGGGCGGCGACGGCCTTGGCCGCCAGCTCCTGGTTCTCCACCGACTTCGCGACGCCGAAGCCGGAACCCGCGGTGACCGTCTTGGACCCGCTGCCGCCGACCGGCACCGGAGCGATGCCGACCTCGAACTTCGCCGTCGCCTTCGCGTTGATGAGGCTCCACGGGCCGTCGATGTACATGGCCGCGTTGCCGGCCAGGAACTGGTTGGTGTTCGACGCGGTGGAGTTGGCGGCGGGCAGTTGCTGGGCGACCTTCTGCTCGGTGATGAGCTTCTGGTACCAGGACAGCGTGTCGGCCCACTGGGAGCTGTCGAGGATGAGCTTGCCGCTGGAGTCGACGGCCTGGACGCCGTGCTGGCTCTCCGCCCACGGGATGACCGAGTCGATCACGGCCTGGGCGTAGAACCCGTAGGTGTTGCCGTCGGTGAGCTTCTTGGCCGCGTCGAGGAACTGGTCCTGCGTCCACCCCACCGTCGGCAGCGTGATGCCCGCCTTCTGGAAGGCCGTCTTGTTGTAGAAGACGACCAGTGGACCGAAGTCGTACGGCAGCGCGAGCAGCTTGCCGTCGATCTTCAGCGAGTTGAGCATGTTCGTGTCGAAGTCGGACTCGGTGACCCCCATCGCCGACAGCTTCGGGGACAGGTCCACGAACAGGTCCTTGAACTGCGGGGCGCGCTGGGCCTGCAGCGCGAGGAGGTCGGCGGTCGAACCGCTCGCCGCCTGCGACGTCAGCTTGGTCCAGTAGTCGTTGAACGCGGCCGTCTGGAAGCTGATGGTGGTGCCGGTGGCCTTCCCGGCGGTCTGGGCGACGTGCTTCCACGCGTCGACCTCGGAGTTCGAGCCGGACCACATGAACCAGCTGAAGCTCTTCGAGTCAGCGCCCCCGCCACCACTGGAGCCGGAGTTCCCGCAGGCGGAGAGGGCCAGTGCGGCAGCGGCGCCGCCGCCCAGGCCGAGGAGCTGGCGGCGGGACAAGTGAGGTGCCATCGAAGCCTCCGTGACGACGTCATCGTGTCTGAGTCGGGCGATGTGGACCCGTCGGCGAGGCTGATCAGGCTCCTGCGCCTGCACCGTGTCCGACGGGAGAAGAGTCCTCGCGAAACGATACGCCTGTCAAGAGTTGGAACCGCCCGACATCCGGACGTGATCCTCTGCGTCACGGGAGTGTCCGCGTGGTTCCGGTGTCAAGAATCGTTTCTCAGCGTCGTCAATGCGGTCCCACGGGACGCGGCTCGTCCCGGGGCGTTGGGGGCGACGTCGCGGAGTCGGCGGGAACGCAGTCCAGCGCGAGCCCGCCTCCCGACGCGAGGCCCGGTGCACGCCGTGGGAGACGGCTCAGCCGTGGCGGCGGTGCGGTCGGTCGGCAGCGCCACCCTGTCCGCACGGAGGCGCTGGGTCGGCCGGTGCCCCGGGACGGGACGACGGCCCGACCGGAGCGGTCGGGTAGCCGCCCGGTCGTGCGTTCGTGCGTCCGGGAAGGACTCAGCGCATCCCGATGGTGACCAGGAGGTTCGAGCACGGTCGTTCGTCGCCGGTGGCGATGACCAGGCCGACGTCGGCGCTGCGGATGGCGTCGTAGAAGGGGAACCGTTCCAGCAGCGAGAACGGCACGTGCGGACCGAGTTGGGCGCGGTGGGCGTCGTGGGCGGCCACCGGGCTGCCGTCGGGGGAGGCCATCGACGCCGCCTCCTCGACGTTCACCGCGGTGAGGACCAGTGGCAGCAGGTCGGAGATCGTCGGCAGTCCGGGTGCGATGTTCAGCCAGACGAGGTCGCTGCCCGGGGGACGCACCGTGGCGAAGGGGAAGTTGCCGTCGGCGATGAGCACCTTGGAGCCGTGGCCGGTGGCGGCCAGGGCGGCGACCAGCGGCGGGTGGGTGAGGGCGTGCTTGAGCACGGGCAGGTCCTCTCGGGTCGGGAGCGCGGCGGGGTCGTGTGCGGGGTCGGCCCGCGGTCAGGCGGGCCAGACGATGCCGACCTTGCCGCCCTGGGCGGCATCGGCGGTCTGGTAGGCCTCCGCGGCCTGCGAGAGCGGGAAGGTGTCGGTGACGAGACGCTCGGGGTGCAGGTCCCAGCGGTCGAGGTTGGTCAGCAGCTCCGCCATCCGCACGGTCGAGGTGACCCAGGAGCCGTGGACCGTCAGCTGACGGTGGATGAGCACCTCCGACACGTCCACGCTGAGCCGGCCGCCCTCGCCCACCAGTGCGGCCCGGCCCCAGCGCCGGGTGTGGCGCAGCGCGGTCAGCTGGCCCCGGCCGTTGCCGGAGCAGTCGACGGCGACCTCGGCGCCGTCGCCGAGCAGGGCGTCCAGCTCCTCGTCGGTGCCGGCGACCGCGTGGTCGACGGCACCGAGCTGCAGCGCCAGCTCCCGGCGGGCGGGGGAGGGGTCGGTGCCGACGACGAGTGGTGCGCCCATCTCCTTGGCCAGGAGCCCGACGGCAGAGCCGACGGGGCCCAGGCCGGTGACGAGCACTCGGTCGCGTCCGGACACCCCCACCCGGCACAGCGCCTCGTAGGCGGTGCCGAAGCCGCACGCGACGACGGCGCCGTCCAGGTAGGTCAGGGACTCCGGCAGCACCAGGAGGTCGCGCTCCTCGGTGAGCAGCAGGTCGGCGTGGCCGCCGTCCCGCTGCCAGCCGTAGGCGGCCCGTGCGGTTGCGGTGCAGCTGATCTGGTACCCGCGGCGGCACTCGTCGCACTGGCCGCAGCCGGAGATGTGGTAGACGACCACGCGGTCTCCCACCCGGATGCGCCCGACCCCGTCGCCGACCGCCACCACCTGACCAGCGGGTTCGTGGCCCCCGACCACGCCCTGGTAGGCCTCGGGGCCCTCGCCCAGGTGCTCGCGGTAGATCGCCCTCAGGTCCGAGCCGCAGATGGTGGACGCCTTGGTGGCCAGCAGCACCTGACCCGGGCCGGGAGTCGGGTCGGGCACCTCCTCCAGGTCGACCTTGCTGCCACCGGGCAGGAACGCAGCCAGCACGAAGGACCTCCACGACGTCGTGAGCCGGTCAGCCCCGGACCGAGCGGGGCGAAACGATTAGGTAGCCGGGACCCTAGAGTGTGCCGAGCTGCCGGTCAAGGACGGTGCGACCTGCCCGCGACGAGCGTGTTGACGTTGCTGGCCGGTGCGTTCTACCGTCTCAGCAAAACGATACGCGCCCTGTGCGGGTGCGCGTCGTCGTCACGACTGACCACGCCGACACCGCCGTCGTCGTCGGCTCCCCAGGAGGCCACGTGAGCACCGGAACCGCCCCCCGCCCCACCACCGTGACCGTCGACGGCGTCGAGGTCGAGCCCGTGGACCCGGCCTCGGTGCCGCAGCGCGTCCTGCGCGACGGCTCCACCGTCCCCGGCATCGGCATCGGCACGTTCGGGTCCGACCGCTACGGTCCGGCGGAGATCGCCGCCGCCGTCCGCGGCGCGCTGCAGGTGGGCTACCGGCTCGTCGACTGCGCCGCCGTCTACGGCAACGAGAGCGCCATCGGCGAGGCCCTCGAAGCCTCGGTCGGACCGGGGACGGGCCTGCGCCGCGACGAGGTCTTCGTCATGAGCAAGGTCTGGAACGACTCCCACGCGCCGGAGGCCGCGGTCGCGTCGGTGGAGAGGTCCCTGCGGGACCTCCGGCTGGACCACCTCGACGCCGTCTTCGTCCACTGGCCCTTCCCCAACCACCACGCTCCGCACGCCGACGTGGCCGATCGCGACCCCCACGCGCGTCCCTACGACCACGACGCCTACCTGGCGCTGTGGCGGGCGCTCGAGGGTCTCGTCGACCGCGGCCTCGTGCGCCACCTGGGCACCTCCAACTCGACCGTCCCCAAGCTCGACCTGCTGCTGCGCGACGCGCGCGTCCTGCCCAGCCTCAACGAGATGGAACTGCACCCCACCCTGCAGCAGGGGCGGCTCGTGCAGTACTGCCTCGACCAGGCGATCCAGCCGGTCGGGTACTCCCCGCTGGGGTCTCCGTCGCGCCCCGAGCGCGACCGGACCGCCGACGACCTGGTCGACGCCGAGTCCCCCGTGGTCAGGGCCATCGCGGAGGCGCACGGCGTGCACCCGGCGCTGGTGTGCCTGAAGTGGGCCGTCGCCAACGGGCAGGTGCCGATCCCGTTCTCGGTGAAGCCGTCGCAGTACGCCGCCAACCTGCGGGCGGTCGCCTCCGACCCCCTGACGCCGTCGGAGGTCGAGGCGATGCGCTCCGTCGAGCGCAACAACCGGCTCATCAAGGGCCAGGTGTTCCTCTGGCCCGGCGCCGGGTCGTGGCTGGACCTGTGGGACGTCGACGGGACCGTTCCCGGAGAGGCCGGCTACGCCGCTCGGCGGTGACCGCGGGCTCGGGACCTGCCCCGGGCTAGCCCGCCGTCCCGTCCAGCAGGTCCGTCGTCGCGCGGTCGGGGCGGCCGTCGAAGAACTCCCGCAGGACCTGCTGGGCGAGCCCGTCGCCCGCGGCCGCGAACAGCGTCGCCGAGCTGCGCAGCTTGGCCGCGTCGATCCCGCCGAACACCGCCTGCGCGTCGCGGGACGGCTGGTCGAGCAGGGCCTCGCAGTTCTCCCGCCAGTGCCGGGCCAGGACGGGGTGGGCCAGGTACGCGCGCGCCTCGGCCAGGCCGTGCACCGCGTAGGCGACCGAGGTGGGGGAACTGCCGAGCAGCAGCTGCGGGAACTCCCACCACATCCAGTGCGACGTCTTGCGGCCCGTGCGCAGCTCGGCGAGAGCCTGGTCGTGGGTGTCGGCGGAGGCGGTCACGAAGCGCTCGAGGTCGGCAGCGTCATCGGTGGTCACGGACCCATCATGGGTGCGGTGGGGCTCCCCGGGTGCGGCAGGATGCGACCCGTGACTGCTCCCGCCACCGGTCTGCGCATCCCCACCGAGCTGCTGCCGTCCGACGGTCGCTTCGGGTCCGGCCCCTCGAAGGTCCGGGCCGAGCAGCTCGAGGCCCTGACGGCGGCCGGCCGCACCGTGCTGGGCACCTCGCACCGCCAGGCGCCCGTGAAGTCGCTCGTCGGCCGTGTGCGCGCCGGGATCGCCGAGCTGTTCTCCCTGCCCGAGGGCTACGAGGTCGTCCTCGGCAACGGCGGCAGCACGGCGTTCTGGGACGTCGCCACGCTGGGCCTGGTCCGCGAGCGCGCCCAGCACCTCGTCCTGGGGGAGTTCTCGGCCAAGTTCGCCGCCGCCACCGCCGCCGCGCCGTTCCTCGCCGATCCCGTCGTGGTGCGCGGGGAGCCCGGGACGCTGCCGCGGCTGGGTGAGGTCGCCGACGGCGTCGACGTCGTCGCCTGGCCGCACAACGAGACCTCGACCGGCGTCATGGCCCCCGTCGTGCGGCCCGCGGGGCCCACCGCCGAGCAGGGCGGTCCGCTCGTCGTCGTCGACGCGACCTCCGGCGCGGGCGGGCTACCCGTCGACGTGGCCCAGACCGACGCCTACTACTTCGCGCCGCAGAAGGCGTTCGCCTCCGACGGGGGCCTGTGGCTCGCGGTGCTGTCGCCGGCCGCCCTCGACCGCGTGCGGGAGGTGGGGGCGACGGGTCGCTGGACGCCCGCCTCGCTCGACCTGCAGATCGCCGTCGAGAACTCGCGCAAGAACCAGACCTACAACACCCCGGCCGTCGCGACGCTGGTGCTGCTGGCCGAGCAGGTCGAGTGGATGCTGGCCCAGGGCGGTCTGGACTGGGCCGTCCGGCGCACGGCCGAGAGTTCCGCGCACGTCTACGAGTGGGCGCAGCAGCGGGAGTGGGCCAGCCCGTTCGTCGGCGAGCCCGCGGCCCGGTCCCAGGTCGTCGCGACGATCGACCTCGACGCCTCCGTGGACGCCGGCGCGGTGCAGGACGTGCTGCGGGACAACGGGATCGTCGACGTCTTCCCGTACCGCAGCCTGGGGCGCAACCAGTTGCGGATCGGGCTGTTCCCGGCCGTCGAGCCCGACGACGTGCGGGCCCTGACCGCGTGCGTCGACCACGTCGCGGAACGACTGAGGAAAGCCTGACCTGCATTTGTCCCGGCGGCCAGGAAAGGCATTCCTGGCTAGCCGCGGAGGAATTCCGTGGTTACTTTCGAACCATGGCGACCGTGAACCTGGACCTGACCCCCATCCACCAGTGCTCCGCCGACGGCTGCACGTTCAACGCCTCGGCGTCCTGCCACGCCCCGGCCATCACCGTCGGAGACCACGGCGCGAACCACTGCGCGACGTTCCTCGGGATCCCGACGAAGCACTCCCCGACGAACGACGGCCACGTGGGCGCGTGCCAGCTCTCCGACTGCTCGCACAACGCCGACCTCACGTGCACGGCCTCGACGATCGAGGTCGGGACGTCGGCCGGCGGCGGGACCGAGTGCCTGACCTACAGCGCGGCCTGAACCCCCGCGCGCACGGCCGCGAGCTCCGGTTCCAGCATCCGGGCCAGCGCCGGTGAGACGACCCACGTCCGCGTGAGGTCGTCGAACTCGGCCAGCAGTTCGGCGCGGGCGGCGGGGCGGGGCCCCGAACCGGTCCGGACCGCGCGGATCATCGCGTTGCGCGGGGTGTGGGCGGAGTCGATGAACTCGACGACCTCGACGCGGTAGCCGAGCAGCTGCAGCACGAGCGAGCGCAGGGTGTCGGTGAGGACGTCGGCGAACCGCTCGCGCAGGATCGCGTGCCGGACGAGCGGGGTGCGGTTCCCGTGCAGCTGCCGCTGGACGTCGCGGTGGCAGCACGGTGCAGCCAGGACGAGGGGCGCGCCCCACCGCACGGCCCGAGCGAGCGCCTCGTCGGTCGCGGTGTCGCAGGCGTGCAGGGCCATGACCACGTCTGGCCCGACGTCGGGCCCTCCGTCGGCGTACGGGTCTGCGTCGGCGATGGAGCCGACCGCGAACTCGAGGCCCGGCAGGCCCGCCTCGGCCGCCGCGCGGCGACCGGTCGCCACCACGTCCTCGCGCACGTCCACCCCGACGGTCGTCAGGACCTTGCCCTCGGCGCGGGCCGCGTCGCCGAGCCACCGGTGCGCCGCGAAGGTCAGGTAGGCGTTCCCGCACCCGAGGTCCACGGCCCGCACCCGGTCGCCGGGTCGGGACAGCACGGTCGGCGCGAGCGGAGCGAGCTGGCGGACGAACGCCTCCACCTGGCGCCGCTTGTCGCCCCCGGCGCCCAGGACGCGGAACAGCGGGTCGTCGGGGTCGACGAGCCGGTTCTTCGCCTTGTCGTGACCGGCCGGTCCCGCCGCGTGCGCGGCGGCGGCGCGGTGGACCTGGGCGTCGCCCTTCTTCGTCACGCGGACCTGGACGACCTCCGTCGCCGTCTCCACGTGCAGGTTGCCGTAGGGCTGCGCGAGGAGGTCGTCGACGGCCGCGGCGGCCTCGCCCACGGGGACGTTGCGGGTCGAGACGACCGGCCCGGTGCGGGCGGTGAACTGCAGGTGCGGACCGGCCTTGAGCTGCACGGGGCGCACCTCGACCCGCTCGGCCGCAGGGGGTTCGAGGCCCTTGCGCCGTCCCGCCGCCACGCCCCGGGCCAGGTGCGGGGTGTCCAGCAGCAGGGTCCGGACGTCGGCCAGGGCGGTGGTCAGGTCGGTGGGCACGGGTCCCATTCTCCGCCCCGCCCGAGGCGGTTCACGCCGCGGCGGCGTCCCGTTCGTCGTCGCGGACGGGGACGAGCCGAACGTGTGGGGACTGCTTCCACGAGCAGGTGACCCGGACCCGCGCCCGGCGCAGGAAGTACACCCCGACGAGCACCCCGACCACGGCCGAGGGGATCGAGCCGACGAGGATCGACCACTCCGGGCCGAACCGGGTGCCCATCCACCCGACGAACGGCCCGCCGACGACGGTGCCGCCCTGCATGAGCGACATGTACATCGCCATCACCCGGCCGCGCATGGCGGGTTCGGTGCTCATCTGGACCGTCGCGTTCGCGGCCGTCATGAGCGTCAGCGACGCCAGGCCCATGAACGGCAGGACCACGAGGTAGAGCGCGTACGTGGGCATCAGGGCCGCGACCGAGGTCAGCACCCCGAAGGCCACGGCGGCACCGACGACGAGCCGGTACCGGGGCCGTTCCCGGCGCGCGGCCACGAGGGCGCCGGCGAGGGACCCGACGGCCAGCACGGTGCCGGCGAGGCCGAACCCGGCGGAGTCGGTCCCGAACTTCACGCTCGTCATGAGCGCGCTGGTGAGCTGGAAGTTCAGCCCGAACGTCCCGATGACCCCGACGAGGACGAAGATCGCGAGCAGGTCCGGCCGGGCCCGGACGTAGTCCAGACCCTCCCGCATGCCGCCGCTGCCCTTCGCCGGCTTCACCCGCGGCGCGCGCTGCGCCGGCCGCATGAGGTGCAGCATCACCAGCGGCGCGACGAACGAGGCGGCGTTGATGAGGAAGACCGGGCCCGTGCCGACCCAGGCGATGAGGACGCCGGCCAGGGCCGGGCCGATGAGCCGGGCGGAGTTGAAGGACGCCGAGTTCAGTCCGATGGCGTTGGGCAGGTCCTCGCGGGGCACCAACTGCCCGACGAACGTCTGCCGGACGGGACCGTCGATGGCGGAGGCCGACCCGAGCAGGACGGCGAGCACGTAGACGTGCCACAACTGGGCGGTCCCGCTCACGACGAGGACGCCCAGGACGAGCCCGAGGAACCCCATGACGGCCTGGGTGACCATGAGCGTGCGGCGCTGGTCGAAGCGGTCGGCGATCGTGCCCGCGACGGGGGCGAGCAGCAGGATCGGACCGAACTGCAGGCCCGTGGTGATCCCGCCGGCGGTGCCGGAGCCGTGGGTGAGGACCTGGATGACGAGCCAGTCCTGGGCCACGCGCTGCATCCACGTGCCGGTGTTGGAGACGATCGCGCCGCCGGCCCAGAGCCGGTAGTCGCGGTGCCGCAGCGAGCGGAAGGTCTGGTTCACTCGCTGATCACCCGCGTGAGGATGGCGGCGGCCTCGGCCAGGGTGGCGCGCTCGGCGGGGCTGAGGTCCTCCAGGCGGCGGCTCAGCCACGCGGCGCGGCGGGCCCTGGTCTCCAGGACGACGTCGCGGCCGGCGTCGGTGACGGCGACGAGGACCTGACGGCCGTCGACCGGGTGGTCGGTGCGCGAGACGAGCCCCGCGTCGGCGAGGGCGGCGATGGTCCGCGTCATCGACGGGGGCCGCACGTGCTCGGCGTCCGCGAGCTCACCGGGGGTGCGCGGCCCGCCGTTGACGAGCTGGGCGAGCACGGAGAACTGGCCGTCGGTGAGGTCGTCGACGCTCTTCTGGGCCCGCAGCCGCCGGGCGGTGCGCAACAGGGACACCCGCAGGTCGACGGCGAGGCGGTCCAGGGGGGCGCCGGGGGTTTCGTGGTCGTCGCCCGGGCGGTCGGTGGTGCGCACGGAGCCCGCGCCCCGGGTGTCGGGGGAGGGAGATGGTGGCATGGGGACACCATAGTCCTTGCTCTCGCTAATTACTACTGCGAACGATCTGGTGGAACGCCGGTCGAGGTACCGAAGTTGTGCACTCGGCGTTAGAGTCAGTCACGTTGCGTAGTGACGGTCGGGCTGTCGGCCCGCACGGCGGAGGGTGGAACCGGGAAGTGAGCGGATTGCCAGCGTCGGCGGCCACCCTGCGTGCACGACGGGCCCGCGAGCGCGCGGCCGCGGCCGTCGCCGAGGACCCTGCGCGGGACGTGGAGGACGCGCGCCTCGGCGTCGACCTGTCCGGTCCCGCCGTCGCCGTTCCCCCGGCGGACCTGGGGGCGGCCGTGCTGCGGGCACAACGGCGCTTCACGGAGTGCTCGGACGTCGCCGCGCTCGCCGAGGAGCTCGTCGCCGAGGTGCACGAGGCCGGCTACGCCCGCGTCCTGCTGCTGGAGACCGTCGCCCGGTCCCGCCACCGCGAGCTGGAGGTGATCGCCGCCCAGGGCGACCTGCTGCTGGTCCCGGGGTCGCGGCTGGCCGGGGCCGACCTCACGCGCATGTGCCCGTCCGCCGTCGTGGAGCTCGTCCCGGGCCACCCCCGGGCCCCGCGGCTCGCGGTCTGGGGCGGCGGCGAAGGGGCCGGCGGTACCCGCTTCCCGCGGCTGGAGGTCCTGACGGCCTCGGCCGGCGCCGCCTGGCGCGCGCTCGTCGCGACGGCCGACGCCGCCCGTGCCGACCGGGAGTCCGCGGGCGCGCGGCTGCTGCTGTCCGGGGCGCTGCGCCTCGCCGGCCTGGGGTCCTGGTCGTGGAACCCCGCCAGCGGTGTCGTGACCCTGGACGACCGCCTGCGGGAGATGCTCGGCCTGTCCGGCGCCGAGCCCGACCCGGACCTGGAGACGTGGCGCTCGCGCATCCACCCCGACGACCGCGGGCCCTTCACCGGCGTCGAGGACCCCGCCGCCCACGCCGGGACCTCCGCGCCCTACCCGTTCCGGGTGACCTCCGCCGACGGCACCGAGCGCACCTTCCTCGGCATGAGCGTGCCGCTGGCGACCACGAGTTCCAGCGTCGTGCAGGGCCTCGTCATGGACGTCTCCGCGGGGGAGAAGTCGACCGGTGAACTCGTCCGCCTCGCCCAGTGCGACTCCCTCACCGGGTTGGCCAACCGCTCCGTGCTCGACGTCCGCCTCGCCGAGGCCCTCGATCGGGCGACACCGCAGGACGCCGTGGCCCTCGTGCTGCTGGACCTCGACCGGTTCAAGCTCGTCAACGACACCCTGGGGCACCAGATCGGCGACGCGTTGCTGCGCCAGGTCGCCGTCCGCCTGGAGGACGCCGCCCCGCCCGGTGCGGTCCTGGCCCGTCTCGGTGGCGACGAGTTCGTCGTCATGGTCCCGGGTGTCAGCCGGGTCGAGGCCGCCTCGATCATGGCGCGCGACGTCCTGCGGCGCCTGCGGGCGCCGATGCTCCTGCCCGGTCTGCCCGAGCCGTTCGTCTGCACGTCCAGCGCGGGCATCGCGATCGGCCACGACGGGACGGCCGACGACCTGTTCCGCAGCGCCGACATGGCGCTGTACCGGGCCAAGGACGGCGGGCGCGACCGCGTCGCCGTCTACGACTCGGCCATGCGCGAGGAGGCGCAGGCCCGCCACGTCGCCGAGCACCGCGTCCGCCGTGCGCTGCGCACCGACGGGTTGCGCGTCGTCTGGCAGCCGATCGTCGACCTGCGCACGTCCGAACTCGTCGCCGCCGAGGCGCTCGTCCGGCTCGACGACCCCGTCGAGGGCATCCTGGAACCCAAGCACTTCGTCGACACCGCCGAGGACACCGGGCTCATCGTCGACGTCGACACGTGGGTCCTGGGCGAGGTCCTGAGGCAGCTGCGCGAGTGGCGGCGCGACGGCGTCGGACTGCAGGTCTCCTTCAACGTCTCCGGCAAGACGCTCGAGCACCCCGCGTTCGCGCACCGCCTCGCCCACAGCGTGGAGTCCACCGGCGCCTCCGGCAGTTCCCTGCTCGCCGAGGTCACCGAACGCACGCTCATCGACCTGTCGACGTCGACGCGCGCCAGCCTGGGGGAACTGCGCAGCATCGGCGCCCGCGTCGGCCTCGACGACTTCGGGACGGGGTACTCCTCGCTGTCCTACCTCGACAAGTTCCCGCTGAGCTTCCTCAAGATCGACATGAGCTTCGTGCGTCCCCTGGGTTCCTCCGACCGGGCCGAGGCCGTCGTCCGGGCGCTCATCAGCCTGGCGCACGCCCACGGCATGGTCGTCACGGCCGAGGGCGTGGAGACGGAACTGCAGGCGAAGATGCTGCGGGACATGGGGTGCGACCGGGCCCAGGGGTGGTTGTTCGGCCGCCCCGTCGAGGCGCACCGGCTGCCGTCCGGCCCGATCGCGCTCTCACGCCCGTAGCGCGCGGCCGAGCCGGGACACCCCCTCGGCGATGCGGTCGGGGGCGTGCGTCGTGAACGACAGGCGCAACGTCGAACGGTCCGGCTCCCCGGCGAAGAACGCCTCGCCGGGCACGAACGCGACACCTCGGCGCAGTGCGGCCGGCAGGAACTCCGCCGTGTCGACCGGCCCCGGCAGGTCGACCCACGTGAACATCCCGCCGTCCGGGCGCGACCACGTGCTCCCCACGGGCAGTGCGGCCTCCAGCGCCGTGAGCATCGCGTCGCGACGCTCGGAGTACGCCGCGACGACCCCGGCCACGTGGGCGTCGAGGTCGGTGGCGGCCAGGTACTCGGCCGCGGCGGCCTGGTCGACCGTGGACGTCTGCAGGTCCGCGGCCTGCTTGGCCACGACGACCGCCGGCCGGACGGCCCGCGGCAACCGCGCCCACCCGAGCCGCAACCCCGGCGCGCCGATCTTGGAGAAGCTGCCGAGGTGCAGGACGTTCTGCGCCGCAGCGGGTTGCACGGCCAGCGGCGGCACCGGGGCGCCGGTGTAGCGCAGTTCCCCGTAGGGGTCGTCCTCGACGACCCACACGCCGTGCTCGGCGGCGAGCTCGGCGATCCGGGCGCGGCGCTCGAGGGTGAGGGTGCGCCCCGTCGGGTTCGCGAAGTTCGGGACGAGGTAGAGGACCGCCGGCCGCCGGGTGCGGAACACCTCCTCGACGGCCTCGGGCAGGGCGCCGTCGTCGTCGCTCGCGACGCCCGCGAGTTCCGCACCCGCGAGCGTGAACGACTGCAGCGCAGCGAGGTAGCTGGGTTCCTCCACCGCGACGACGTCGCCGGGGGAGAGCAGGGCCGTCGTCAGCAGCGTCAGCGCCTGCTGGGAACCCGTGGTGACGAGCAGGTCGTCCGGGTCCGTCGGCAGGCCGCGTCGCGTGAGCCGGTCCGCGACGAGGGAGCGCAACCGCGGGTCGCCCTCCGTCGCGGCGTACTGCAGGTTCCGCCGCGCCGCCGGACCGGACAGGGCGCGGTCGTAGGCGGCGCGCAGACCGTCGACGTCGAACAGTTCCGGTGCGGGCAGGCCCCCGGCGAAGGAGATGACGTCCTCGACACCCGTGAGCGCGAGCAGGTCGCGGACGGGGGAGGAACGGACCCCGGACAGGCGGGGGTTCAGCGAGGGTGCGGTCACGACGGGCTCCCCGGGAGGTGGTGTGCGGCGGGACCGTCCCGCGCGGGCGATGGTGACGCCGGCGGGGACGGTGGGACGCGACCGGGGTGCGGAACGCTGCCCGCGATCCTACGCCCGCCCGGGGGCGGGTTTCAGACGCGGTGCACGTGGGCCGCGTCGGCCTGCGCGATCGGCCGGAGCACGACCTTGTCGAGGTCGACGTGCGGCGGGCGCGTCACCGCGAACGCGATGACGTCCGCGACGTCCTCGGCGCTCAGCGGGGTGAGGCCGTCGTAGACCTTGTCGGCCGCCTCCTGGGAACCGAGCCGCACCAGGGAGAACTCCGTCTCGACCATGCCGGGCGCGATCTCGGTGACCCGGACGGGTTCGCCGAGGAGTTCCTGCCGCAACGTCCGGACGAGGGCGTTCACCCCGTGCTTCACGGCCGTGTACCCGCCCCCGCCGGGGTACACCTCGAACCCGGCGATCGAACCGATCACGACGACGTGGGCGTTGCCCCCGCGGCGCATGCCGGGCAGCAGGGCCTGGTGCACACGCAGGACGCCGACGACGTTGGTGTCGTACATCGCCTTCCAGCCCTCGGGGTCGCCGTCCTCGATCCGGTCGCTGCCGAGGGCGCCGCCGGCGGAGTGCACGACGACGTCGACGTCACCGACCTGTGCCGCCATCGCGGCCACCGACTCCGGGTCGGTCACGTCGAGGGCGACGGCCGTGCCGCCCACCTCCTGCGCCAGCGCCTGCAACCGGTCGACCCGCCGGGCCGCCGCGATGGTCCGGAACCCCGCCGCGGCCAGCGCCCGCACCGTCGCGGCACCGATGCCGCTGCTCGCGCCCGTCACCAGGGCGGTGCGGCCGGGGGCGTTCTCGGTGTGCGGGGGGAAGGGCTGGGGCGAGGAGGAGGCCATGCGCCCATCCCAGCAGACCTCCCAGCAGACCCGACGGTGGGGGACACTGGGCGGGTGCCGCTGTTCCTGCCGCCGTCGAAGGCGAAACCGCCCCCGCCGCCGATGAAGACCGACGACCGCCGCGCCGTCCTCGTCGGACTCGGCGTCTGGGCGCTGCTGCTCGTGGTCGCGCTCGTCGTGCCGGAGGTGCGGGCGACGGGGGAGGGGCGCTGGCTCGGCTCCTGCATCGCCGGCCTCGTGCTCGGGCTCATCGGGCTCTTCCACGTGCACCGTCGCGAGCGTCGCTCGCGCTGACCCCGTGGCTGACGTCGAGCCGGTGAAGCTGCCCGTGCCCCGGTTGCTGGACCCCGCGACGGTCTCCGAACGGGCGGCCACCACCTGCTTCGACGCCGTCGTCAACTCCCACCGGCGCAGGGCCCCCTTGGACGACGAGGTGCCGCGGTCCCGCACTCCCGCACCCGAGGGGTTGCGGGCGGTCTTCGCCGCCCACGTCCCCGGCGAACCCACGCCGGTCGCCCACGCCACCGCGTTCCGCGCCCCGGGGCGTGACCGGACCTACCTCGCCTACGGGCACCGCAGCTCCCGCAGCCGCAGCTGGTTCGCCGCCTCCTTGACCGCGCCGTCGCAGCGGGCCGCCGCCACCTGGGACCGCTTCGAGCCCAGCGGGCACCCCGACGGCGGCATCGCCCACTTCTTCGGCCACGCCGACCCCACCGTCATCGCCGTCATGCTCAGGACACCCGACGGCACCGAGCACTTCGCCCCCACGGCGGCGGGCCTGTGGTGGACGGCGGTCTGGCTGGACGTCACCGCGGAGCGGACGATCGAGCGCACCTCCTGGCGGGCCGTGGCCGCCGACGGGGAGGTGGCGGCTGAGGGCACCGGTCCGCTGGGGCAGACGATCCGCCGCAGCGAGCCAGGACGATCAGAGAGCGGCAGCGGTCGGCCCGCCGCCAGTCCGTCGAAACCGCACGACGAGGAACCCGCCGGTGCCACGGACGGCAGCACGTGGCCCCCGCCGACGGACCCCGACGTCGTGCCGGTGCTCCGCGAGTTGCAGGCCCGCGAACCGCTCCTGCACCGCCCGACACCGAGACCGGAGACCGGTGACCCCCACCCGTACCTGGCGGCCGACTTCGTCGCCGTCGGACCCACCGGCCGGCGCCACGACCGACGATCCGTCGTCGCCGTGCTGTCGCGCCGCCGCGCGGCGCGGGAGCTGCAGACGTGGCAGGCGGACGACTTCCACTGCCGCGCTCTGGGTCAGGACACCTTCCTGGTCACCTACGAGCTGCGCCGGGGCGGGAGGACGTCCCACCGGATGACCCTGTGGCGGCGCGCTGCGCAAGGGTGGGAGGCGGTCTACCACCAGGCCACCGCCGTGAGGACGACCCGTCCGAGGTGAACCGTCACCGGGACAGCCGACGCGAGCGCGTCAGCCCAGTCCCGGCAGTTCCTCCCCCAGCACCCGTGCCGCGACGTCACCGTCGTCGCCGAGGAGCCCGGCCAGCGCCGTCCGCGCCCACCAGACACCCGCCGACGCGGCGAGCCCCGCGGCCGCGCCAGCGACCGACGTCGCCAGGACCTCGCCGTCCCGTACCCAGTAGCCCACGGACACGCCGTCGCAGGTCAGCTCGCCCACCTCGGTCCACGTCCGAGCGAGCCCCGGCACGAGGGCGTGGGCGGTGGCGGGAACCCCGCGGACCGTTCCCGCGGGGTGGGTGAGCTCGCCGTCCGCACGGTCGGAGGCGAGGTCCAGGTCGAGCAGGTCGGCCACCCGGACGGCGTGCGCCGCCGGGACGAGCAGGCGCGGACCGAGGTCGGTCCGCTGCGCCCACACGGCGTCGTCGGGGACCACGACGTCGGCGGTCTCCGCGACGACGGGCGAGCCGTCCGCACCGAGGGCGGCCAACCGCGGGACGTCGAGCTCCGCGGCCTCGTCCACGGCGCGGGCCAGAGCGCTCCACAGGCTGAGCAGGTCGGCGGCCGTGGGACCGCCGGGGGTGCCGACCTCACGGGCGGTGCGCCGGAGCAGGCCGGCCAGGTCGGGGGTGCCCGCGGTGGCGAGGTCGTCCAGGGCGCCGAGGGCGCGGCGGACGGGGCCGGGCAGCGCAGCCAGCCAGTCGGGGGCGGGCGGCAACCAGGTGGGGGCCGAGCCCGCCGGGTCGCGGACGACGTCTGCGCACGGACCGTGCCGGCGCAGCCACCACGCGGTGAGCCCCGGGCGGCGGTGCGGGCCGAGGACCCAGTCCGCCGTCAGGGCGTGCGTGCCCGCCGGGTCCTGGGCCAGCGCGTCGAGCACGTCGGGCCACGCGTCCGCGACGAGGTCGAGGTCGCGCACGGCCACGACGCCCTCGACGGTCGTCCCCTCCAGGGCCTCGTCGACCCCCTCGACCACGTCCGCCCACACCTCCTCGACGTACTGCGCGACGTCCGCGAGCCCGCGGTCGGTGGCCTCCTCGAGGGCAGCGGGGTCCGCGAGGTCCAGCGCGGGCAGGGCGACGAGCGCCGGTCCGGTGAGCACACCGACCGCGCGCAGGACGTCGAGCCCCCACTCCTGCAGCAGGTCCGGGTGCACCGGGGCGACCTCGTCGGGGTCGTAGGCCCGCGCGGCGAGGGTGCCGGGGACGACGAGGGACCCCGCCGGCGCCAGGTCGTCGGCGTCATCGGGCAGCGCGAGGTCGGCCAGCCACGGCAGGTCCCGCGCCACCCGGTCGGCGGTCGCCGGGTCCGGTGCGTCGGCGCCGACGACGGCCTCGACGACGCCGAGGACGGCCTCGGCGACGGCGTCCGGGTCCTCGGCGTCGGGGGAGGCGGCGACCGCCGCGCGGACGGCCGGGTCGGTGAGGAGGGCCCACGGACCGCCCTCCCGGGCGCCGAGCCGCACGAGCAGGTCGCGGGCGGGACCGTCGGCGACGGCCGGGTCCACGACCCGCAACCCGTGCTGCGCCAGCACCTCTGCAGCGTCCGGGGCGAGGGGGTCCGCCCCGTCGGGCGCGGCGTCGAGGAGCACGAGCCCTCGCGCACCGTGGACGCGGCGGCCGTCGAGCAGCGGCACGGCCAGACCGCTCATGGCCTCCCGGGCCACGGGGTCGGCCGCCGCCAGCGGGGCGAGCGCGGCGAAGAGCGCGCGGCTGGCCGCGGCGTCCTGCCCGGGCAGGACGTCCAGCACCTCGGACAGGACCATGCGCACGACGCCGAGCTCGGTCAGCAGCCGGTCCGCCCCGCGCGGCGCGGCGACGAGACCGGCGAGCGCCGGCGCGAGAGCCGCCAGCAGGACCGGGTCGTCCGCACCCGGCCCCGTGAGGGCGACGGCCGACGACGGCCGCACCGGCAGGGGCGCACCGTCGACGCGCTCCACGCACAGCAGCAGCGGCACGTCACGCGCGCGGTCCAGGACCCGGCGACGCAGCTCGGCGTCCACGCGGCCCGCGGCGGCGCCGTACGGGACGAGTTCCAGCGCGTCGCCGCCGTCCGCGGCGACGCCGGCGAGCAGGTCGCCGTAGGCCTCCGCGGCCGCGTCGAGCAGGACGTCCGTCGCCCGGCCCGGGGCGAGCCGCCGCCGGTCCGGGCCGAGGGGGAACGTGCCGACGAGCAGCGCCTGCCAGGGCAGGTCCTCGTCGGTCGGGGTCGGACTGCACAGCACGCCCGGCGCGCGCGCACCGGAGCCCTCGACGGGCACCGCCCACGTCAGCTGCCAGCCCAGGCGGCGGCGGTCCTCCACGCCGCGGTCGGCGACGTCGGCCGGGTCGAACCGGCCGCTGCGACGCAGCACCCGCCAGCGGTCGGTGACGTCGCCGATGCGCACGGGGGACGCGCCGGGGCGTTCCACGACGACCTCGGCCAACCCCGGCAGGGCCAGCAGCAGCACGTCGCCCCCGCCGGCCGCGAGCTCGTCGAGCTGCGACTCCACGAGGGCGCGGGCGGCGTCGTCGCGCAGCGGCAGTTCGACGACCGTGTCGTGACCGGTGGGGACGGCGGCGGCGTCGGGGGCCGGGAAGGGCAGGCGCAGCGCGGCGACGTGACCGTCGCGGGCGGCGAGCTCGGCGCCGGCGCCGGCGCTGCCCGTCTGCCGCACGAGGTCGACGGACTCGGTGCGGGAGAAGCGGACCGCGCCGTCCTGCGAGCGCAGGGCGGGGGCGTCGGTGACGGCGAGGACGGCGGCGAACCCGACGCCGAAGCGGCCGACCGATCCGCTCCCGTCGGCATCCGCCTTGGCGCTGGCCCGCAGGGTCGACAGGCCCTCGACGCCGGCGGCGGTCAGCGGGGCGCCGGTGTTGGCGGCCAGCAGCGTGCCGGACCCGCCCGCGGGACCGTCCACGAGGCGCAGGAGCACCCGGCCGGGGACGCCCGCCGCGGTCGCGGCGTCGGCGGCGTTCTGCGCCAGCTCGACGACGAGCCGGTCGCGGTAGGCGCCGAGGGCGGCGTCCTCCTCGGCGTTCGCGTCCTCGCGCAGCCGGGCCGGGGAGGCGTTCCAGGCCGCGAGGACGCGGTCGCGCAGCGCCCCGGTCCCGAAGGGGTCCGGCGTGGTCAGCTGGTCGCCTCGACCGCGTCGTCCTCGGTCTCGTCCTGGACGGCAACGGGTTCCGGCGCCGACGGGGTGGCGGGCGGGGCGTCGTCGGCCAGCAGCGACGCGGTCTCGACGACCTCGAAGGCGTCGGAGGACAGGTCGTCGACGACCGTCACGGACGGCTCGTCCGGCGTCACCTCGACGTCGGTCTCGCTGTGCGCGCCGCAGCCGTGGTCGACGCTCACGACGCGACCGTCCTCGGGGGACCACTCGTTCGCGCACGCGCCGAACACCTGCCGGAGCGACCCCGCGAGCGCGAGGAAGAACCCGCACGTGGAGCACTGGCCCTTGGCGTTCTCGGCGATCTCGGTGCGCGGACCGCGGTCGCCCTCGTACCAGCGGGTCGCGGCCTCGTCGCGGCCCAGCGGGGACAGCACGCGCTCGCGGCCGAGGCCCAGCTCGTGCAGGGCGACGCGGTCGAGGTCCTCGTCGCCCGTCTCCTCGAAGCCCGGTTCGAGCAGCGGGTCGTCCGCCTTGCGCGGCAGCGTGTCCTGCGGTCCGACGTCGCCGGGCGCGAGTCGTTCGGCCCAGGGCAGCCACACGGGCGGCTGCAGCGCGTCGTCGCCGGGCAGGAGGCAGACCTCGCTGACGGTGACGTTGCGGGCGCGGGAGGCGCGGGTGACGGTGACCGTCCAGCGCCAGCCGCGGTAGCCGGGCAGCAGGCACGCGAAGGTGTGGCTGACGATGCGGTCGCCCTCGGGGACGGTGCCGAGGTGCTCGCCGACGGTGCCCTCGTCGGCGACCTCCTCGGCCGCGGCGCGAGCCAGGTCGACCGCACCGGCCGCGGCGGCGTCCAGGGTGGGCTTGCGCGGCTTGCGGACGCGCTTGGCCGCGGTGCCGCCCGGGGTGCCGCCCTGAGTGGTCGTCTCGTCCTCGACCGAGTCCACGCTCACGCTCCCGCCTCCAGGTCGTCGGCGACGGCCCGCAGCACGGCGGCGGTCTTGCGCGCGCCGGAGGCGTCGGGGTAGCGGCCGCGGCGCAACGAGCCGGAGACGCCGTCGAGCAGCTTGATGAGGTCCTCGACGATCGGGACCATCTCGTCGGGCTTCTTGCGGGTGGCGCGACTCACCGAGTGCACGGGCTCCAGCAGGCGCACGGACAGCGCCTGGTTGCCGTTCTTGCCCTGCACCACGCCGAACTCCACGCGGGTGCCCTTCGAGAGGGTCGCGGTGCCCGTCGGCAGCGCCGAGGCGTGCACGAAGACCTCCTCACCGCCCTCTGCGGCGAGGAAGCCGAAACCCTTGTCGGCGTCGAACCACTTGACCTTGCCAGTCGGCACGAACTTCTCCAGCCTGCGGTGCCGGGCGCCGCGGGGGTCCGCGCGCACCGGCGGGTGCGTCCAGTGTCTGAGCGGGCCCGGCGTCCGGCCGACCGTGGGGTCGGCGGTCCGTGGGCCGTCGGTCCAGGTTAACCGGGCAGCGGTGCCGTCCGCTCACCGTTCGGCCCGGCCGCGCCGGTGCGCAGGTCCTCGACGTGCGTGGCCAGCCAGTCCGGGAAGTCGGTCAGGGAGGACAGGACGACGTCGGCGCCGGCCTCGAGCAGGGCGGCGGTGTCGTGCGACCCGGTCGTGACGGCCACGGCGACCGCCCCCGCCACGCAGGCCGCGCGCACGTCGCCGGGGTGGTCCCCGACGTAGGCGGTGGCCCCCAGCTGGGCGAGCCGGACCCCCTTCTCCTCGGCGAACAGGTCGCCGGCCACGTCGGCGTCGTCGACCGCTCCGGCCAGCCCCGCGACCGCCAGGACGCGGTGGACGTTGGGCGTGTGCTTGGCGCTCACCACGACGCTGCGCCCCCCGTGCGCGGCGGGTGCGGCGAGCGCGGCGGCGGCTCCGGGGTAGGGGCGGACCGAGGAGATGCCCAGGGAGGGGTAGAGGTGGCGGTAGCGCGCCTGCAGGGCCTCGATCTCCTCGGCCGGTGTCCCGGGGGCCAGTCCGGCGAGGATGAGGTCGAGGGGCATCCCGGCGTAGGGCCAGGTGTCGGCTGCGGTGACCGTCACGCCCACCTCACCCAGCACGGCCCGCAACGTCGCCGCGATGCCGTCACTGGAGTCGACGAGCGTCATGTCGAGGTCGAACCCCACGACGGGCACCGGCGCGGCGCCGACCGCGGCCGGGTCGTCGGTCCGTGGGCCGGGGGTGGCGACGTCGTCGGTGCGGGGCTCGGGCGCGGAGGCCGGCGCGGACGTCATGGGGGCGACCCTACGGGGCACCTCCCGGGGCCGGACCCCGGACGCGGGTCGGTGATCACGCGGTGAGAAGCTGCGGACGCCGGTTGCGCACCCCTGGGAGCTGCGCGAAGGTCACGGGTGCGAGGCGGTCGTGAGCGGTCGCGAGCCGCCGCCCGCCGCGCGCCGAGGATCGCTGACGAGGAGAAGGCATGGCTGAGTACACCCTTCCGGATCTGCCCTACGACTACTCCGCGCTCGAGCCCCACATCTCCGGGGCGATCATGGAGCTGCACCACGACAAGCACCACGCCACCTACGTGGCCGGGGTGAACACCGCCCTGGAGAAGCTCGCCGAGGCCCGCTCCAAGGACGACCTGGCCACCGTCAACCTGCACGAGAAGAACCTGGCGTTCAACCTCGGCGGGCACGTCAACCACTCCGTGTTCTGGCCCAACCTGTCCCCCGACGGGGGCGACAAGCCGACCGGTGAGCTGGCCGCGGCCATCGACGCCGACTTCGGCTCCTTCGACGGCTTCCAGAAGCACTTCGCCGCCACCGCCCTGGGCATCCAGGGGTCGGGCTGGTCGATCCTGGCCTGGGACTCCATCGGCCAGAAGCTCATCAACGTCCAGCTGTACGACCAGCAGGGCAACATCGCCCTGGGCCTGGTCCCGATCGTCGTGCTGGACATGTGGGAGCACGCGTTCTACCTGGACTACAAGAACGTCAAGCCCGACTACGTCAAGGCCTGGTGGAACGTCGTGAACTGGGCCGACGCCCAGCAGCGCTTCGACCGCGCCCGCACCCAGACGAACGGCCTCATCCTCCCCTGATGAGGAGCCGCGCCGACCGGCGGTGAGCGAGGGGCGGGACCCGACCGGGTCCCGCCCCTCGCTGCGTCCGGACCCGTCACGCGGACCCGTCGCGCGGACCCGTCGCGCGGACCCGTCGCGCGGACCCGTCGCGCGGACCCGTCGCGCGGACCCGTCGCGCGGACCCGTCGCGCGGACCCGTCGCGCGGACCCGTCGGGCGGACCCGTCGCGCGGACCCGTCGCGCGGCGCGGGTCGTGGGACCGGGGGTGAGACCGGGGGTGGGACCGGGGATGGGACCGGGGCGGGCGTCGTCCTGACGACCGGCGGGCCGGTCCGACGGCTGCAACGAGGTGGGACCGGGCGTGGGAACACCGGTGGGTGTCCGTTCGGCGTCGTCGGGGCGACCGGTGCGGGACACCCACGTCTCACTCCACGTGGGTGTGCGCGTGGGTGTGCTCGTGGGTGTTCCCGGGGGCGCGCGGCGCCCTCACCCCGCCGTCCTCACCCGGCCGCGGACCCGGCGGGCAGGTGCCGGTCGAGCTCGGCGAGGAAGGCGCGCGTCGCGGCCGAGGCGCCGTCGCCGGCGTGCAGGACGGACGCGCGGCGGGCCGGGCCGTCGACGACCGCGACGGTGTGCAGACCGCTGGACCCGGGCACGGTGGACGCGGGCAGCAGCGCGGTCCCCACGCCCCGGCGGACGAGGTCGAGCACGAGCCCGACGTCGTCGGACTCCACGACGACGTCCCGCACGAGGCTGGCGGCGGCGAAGGCGGCGTCGGTCTGCCGACGGCCACCGGTGCCGGCGGGGAAGTCGACGCACGGCCGGGCGGCGACGTCCCGGAGCCGGACGCGGCGCCGGGTGCGCCAGGCGTCCTCGGCCGCGACGACGGCGACGTGCCGCTCCACGGCGAGGAGGCGGCGCTCCACCCCGGCGGGCGGTTCGGACAGGGCCAGCCCGACGAAGCCGACGTCGAGCGAGCCGTCCGCGACCGCGGCCAGGGTCGCGTCGCTGCCCTGCACCACCACGGACGCGCGGACCGCGGGGTGGCGGCGGTGCAGGTCGGCCAGGACGTCGGCCAGCCGGACCTCCGGCAGCGTCGGCACCGTCCCGATGCGCAGTCGGCCCGCGACGGCCCCGCCGGCGGCGACGACGTCCGTGCGCAACCGGTCGAGCTCGGCGAGCACGGAGCGGGCGCGGGGAAGGAGGGCGGCACCCGCGGCCGTCAGCCGGACCCGACGGCTCGTCCGCTCGAACAACCGGGCCCCGAGCTCGGCCTCCAGCGCCGCGACCTGGTGGCTCAGGGCGGACTGCGCGATCCCGAGCGCGGCCGCGGCGCGCGTGAAGTGCAGGTCCTGCGCGACCGCGAGGACGCACCGCAGCTGCAACGGGGTCACAGCGAACAGTCTCCTCGGGCGAGCACCACCCGTCGATCGCGGATCGCGATCGGTGGGAGCCCTCCGATCGCTTGGACAGGGGCTGGGCCCCGGCGCACGATGGGCCGGTGCTGACCCGCCCGCTGCTGCTGCTCATGGCCGTCACGACCGGTCTGACCGTCGGTGGCAACTACGTCAACCAACCGCTGCTCGACACGATCGCCACCGACCTCGGGGTCTCCGACGGCCGCGCCGCAGCGCTCGTGACCGTGGCCCAGGTCTCCTACGGGCTCGGTCTCCTCCTCGTCGTCCCGCTCGGCGACCTGCTCGAGCGGCGCCGGTTGCTGGTCACCCTCGCCCTGCTGGCGGCGGCCGGGCACGCCGTCTGCGCCCTCGCCCCCTCGTACGCGGTGCTCGTCGTCGGGACGGCGGTGGCGGGGGTGTTCTCCGTCGCCGCGCAGGTCCTCGTCCCGTTCGCCGCGGAACTGGCCGAACCCGGACGGGAGGGCCGCGCCGTCGGCACGGTCATGAGCGGGTTGCTCATCGGGGCCCTGCTGGCGCGCAGCGTGTCCGGCGCGCTGGCCGAGGTCGGCGGCTGGCACGCGCCCTACGCGCTCGTCGCGACGGGGCTGCTCGTCATCGCGGTCCTGTTGCGCCGCAGGCTCCCACGCAGCGTCCCGACCGCGCCCGGCGGGTACCTGGCGACGCTCGCCTCGGGGGCGCGCCTGGTCGCCGAACTGCCGCGGTTGCGCACGAGAGCCCTGCTCGGCGGGCTGGGTTTCGCCGGCGTCTCGGTCCTCTTCGCGACGACGACGTTCCTGCTGGCCGGTCCCCGCTTCGGGTTGTCCGAGCTGCAGATCGGGCTCGTGGGGCTCGCGGGCGTGGCCGGTGCGTCGATGGCCTCGCTCGCCGGCCGGATGGCGGACGCGGGCAAGGGGCAGTGGGCGACGGGCATCGGCGCCGTGGGCCTCGTCGCGACCTGGGGCCTGCTGGGGCTGTCGAGCTCGGTGTGGCTGACGTCGCTGCTGCTGTTCGTCCTCGGGTTCGGCCTGGCGGACATGTTCCTGCAGGCCGTCCACGTCTCGAACCAGAACGTGGTCTACCCGCTGCGCCCGGACGCCCGGGCCCGGCTGAACTCCGTCTACATGACGACCTACTTCGCCGGGGGCGCACTGGGATCGGCCGTCGGCTCGGCGGCGTGGGGTGCGGGCGGCTGGCCGCTCGTCAGCGGCGTCGGCGCGGGTTTCGGGGTCCTCGTGGTGCTCGTCTGGTTCCTCGACCTGCGCCTGGAGCGGTCTGGACGGGCGCTCAGCGCCGCCGGCGCCGGTACCCGATGATCCCGCCGATGCCGCCGACCACCACGACGACGGCGATGCCGGCGGCGATGAGCCCGCCGTTGCCCTCGGAGGCGACGGGGTTGGACGGGTCGACGACGGCCGCGCTCGAGCTGCTCGAGGAGGGGCTGGGGGAGTCGCTCGCCGTGGTGCTCGGCGCGGAGGTGGACGGGCTGTCCGTCCCGCCCGCCGCGCCGGACGCGGTGAACGAGAAGGTGCCCGAGACGGGGTGTCCGTCGGACGACGTGATCCGCCAGTCGACCGTGTAGGTGCCGGCGGGCCGGGCGCCGGTGAGGGGTTCGGTGACGTTCGCGTCGACGATCTGGGGGTCCCCGCTGGAGACGACGGTGCCGTCCGGGCCGGTCACGCGCACGAGCGTGCCCAGCGCCAGCGGGGTCGAGGACATGGTGAGGACGACGGCGTCCGGGGCGGTGTCGACGGTGGCGCCGTCCGCGGGGTTGGTGGACTCGAGGCGGTCGTGGGCGGCCGCGGGGCCGGCCGTGACCAGTCCGCCGGCGAGCGCCAGGACCCCGGCCGCCGTCGCCAGCAGCGCACGGCGAGGACCTGAGCGGGTCGGGGCGGCGGTGGACCGGGGGGCGTCGGTGGTCGGCACGGCCCAAGACTACGGAGCGTCGGAGACGGCCGGGATTGCGGCCCCGGGCACCGGAGGTCGTGTCGGTCTTGACGGTTCGTCCGTCACCCGATTGGCTGCCCCGCGTCACGTCTTCACCGACTGTCACACGATGCACACTTCTAGTAATCCTTCACTCCTGCCCCGCTGGAGGCCACCGTGGTCGCCCGACGTCCACTCACCACCACAGCGCTCGCGATGGGGGTGGGGATCCTCCTCACCGTCGCGCCCGCGCTCCCCGCGACCGCCGCCCCACCGTCCACGCCGGCGACGACGTTCGCCGCCGGCAACTACGTCGTCACCCTCGCCCAGGACCCCATCGCGAGCTACGACGGTTCCGTCCCGGGCATCCCGAAGCTGAAGTCCGCGGGCGGGGAGCTGGACATGACCCAGTCCACGACCCGCCGCTACCGGGACCTGCTCCTGTCGGCCCAGACGAAGGTCGCCGACGTCGTCGGGGCCAGGCCGCAGCAGCGGTTCACCGTGGCGCTCAACGGGTTCAGCGCGCACCTGTCCGGAGCGCAGGCGAAGCGGCTGGCCGCGACGGCCGGCGTCGTCTCGGTCGCCCCCGACGTCACCCGGCACCTCGCCGACACAACGAGCGAGAACCAGGGCTCTGCGACGACCCTCAGCACCACCGCGTCGGCCGCCGCCCCGGCCGCAGCGTCGACGCGGACCACCGCCGACTACCTCGGCCTCACCGGCAAGGGCGGTGTGTGGGACCAGCTCGGCGGGGTCGCCCAGGCCGGCCGCGGCGTCGTCGTCGCCGACCTCGACACCGGCCTGTGGCCCGAGCACCCGTCGGTCGCGGGCGCGAAGCTCCCGACGAAGGCGCCCGCGAACGACCCCTACGGGGCGTACCGCAGCGGGTCGACGATCCGGATGACCAAGGCCGACGGCGGCACCTACACCGGGGTCTGCCAGACCGGTGAGCAGTGGAGCGCCTCGAACTGCTCCACCAAGGTCGTCGGGGCACGCACCTTCGACGAGGGTTTCCTCGACGCCCACGCCCTGGCGCCGGAGGAGTTCAACTCGGCCCGCGACAGCGACGGGCACGGTACCCACACGGGCACGACGGCCGTCGGCCGCAACGGCGTGCCCGCGACCATCCAGGGCGACTCCTACGGGAACGTCACCGGCATCGCGCCCGCCGCCGCCCTCGCCGTCTACAAGGTGTGCTGGACGAGCGAGGAGGGCGACAACGGCTGCCAGACCTCCGACCTCGTCGCCGCGATCGACCAGGCCGTCGCCGACAACGTCGACGTCATCAACTACTCCATCGGCTCCGACCCCTCGCCCGACCCGACCGACCCGGTCGAACTGGCGTTCCTGTCCGCGGCCTCCGCGGGGATCTTCGTGTCGGCCTCGGCCGGCAACTCCGGGCCCGCCGCCTCGACCGTCGACCACCAGAGCCCCTGGGTGACCACGGTCGCCGCCGCCACCTCCGTCCTGCACGAGGGCACGGTCGTCCTCGGCGACGGCACGAAGCTCGTCGGTGCCCGCCTGCAGCAGAAGCCGCTGGCCTCGGCCCCGATCGTCCTGGGCTCGGCCGTGCGGATCCGGCAGGCACCCGCCGACGACGCGGACAAGTGCCTCGACGGCTCGCTCGACCCGGCCAAGGCCAAGGGCAAGGTCGTCGTCTGCGAACGGGCCATCACCGCCCGCGTCGCGAAGTCCGCTGAGGTCGCCCGGGCCGGTGGGGTGGGGATGGTCCTCTACAACCCCACGCCGAACTCCCTGGAACCCGACGCCCACTCGGTGCCCACGGTGCACCTGGACACGACGGCCGGTGAGCGGGTCGTCGCGTACGTCAAGGGCACCCGCAACGCCACGGCCTCCTTCCAGGTCGGCAACACCACGGGCCGGGCCACCGCGACGCCGCAGATCTCCGCGTTCTCCTCGCGCGGTCCTGCCCTCGTCGACGACGGCGACGTCCTGAAGCCCGACGTCACCGCGCCCGGTTCCGGTGTCATCGCCGGGTACTCGCCGGTCGCCTCGACGAACGGCAAGGACCTGTTCGCCCCCGAGTCCGGCACGTCGATGTCGGCCCCGCACGTCACCGGGCTCGCAGCCCTGTACATGGCGGCGCACCCCGAGTTCACGCCCATGATGGTCAAGTCGGCTCTCATGACCACGGCGCGCGACGTCGTCGGATCCGACGGCAAGGCCGTCCGCCAGGTGCTGTCGGCCGGGGCGGGCTTCGTCGACCCGACGAAGATGCTCTCGCCCGGGCTCGTCTACGACTCCACGCCGGTCGACTGGCTGAGCTGGCTCGAGGGTTCGGGCGTCGACACCGGGACCGGTCTCCCCGCCGTCGACCCCAGCGACCTCAACCAGGCGTCCATCGCCGTAGGCGACCTCGTCGGCACCCGCACCGTGACCCGGTCGGTCACGGCGGTCACCGGCGGGCTGTACTACGCCAAGGCTTCCGTCCCCGGGTTCGACGTCCAGGTCCAGCCGAGCGTGCTGAACCTGCAGCCGGGCCAGACCGGTCAGTTCCGGGTGACGTTCTCGCGGACCACCGCGCCCGTCGACCAGTGGTCCTCGGGGTGGCTGACGTGGACCGGCGGTCAGCGCCTCACCGTCCGCTCGCCCGTGGCGCTCAAGCCGCTGACGCTCGGTGGCGTCCCGGCGGACCTCACCGCCCCCGCGGCGGCGTCGGGTTCGGTCCGCGCGACCGTGCTGCCGGGTACGACGGGGTCGCTGGACCTCACGGCCACGGGTCTCGTGGCCGGTGACACCCGCAGCGGCCGCGTCCCCGTCGGCGACGTCCGCGAGTTCCCGGTGACGATCCCCGAGGGGACCTCGTTCACCCGCTTCGACCTCGTCGGCCAGGCCGGGTCGGACGTCGACCTGTTCCTCTACACCGACGGCGGAACCCTCGTCGCGCAGTCCGCGACGACCGCTGCCGACGAGCGGATCGACGGGTTCGTCGAACCCGGCCGGTACGTGCTGCAGGTCTCCGGGTACGCCGGGGCCGGCGGTGCCTCCGACGCCGGGTACGCGGTGACGTCGTACGTCCTCGGGACCGGCGCCGGGACCGGCAGCTTCACGGTCCGTCCGGACCCGCTGCCCCTGACGCAGGGCCGCCCGGCGACCGTCACGGCGTCGTGGAAGGGCGTCGACCCGTCCAAGCGCTACCTCGGGACGATCGGCTACGGCGACACCCCGCTGCGGACGGTCGTCACGGTCGGCTGACCCAGCGCCAGCCACCACCCCCGGACCACGGCCCGGTCACCTCTCGGAGGTGGCCGGGCCGTGCCGCGTGCGGGGCACGGGCGGCTCGACGCGCAGGGCCGTGGCACAGTGGCCCGGTGCAGCAGTCAGGGACCCCGCGGGGGGCTCAGCCCACGAACCAGCCCGCGCAACCCACGAACACCGGGGCCATCGGCGGGGTCGTCGCCTCCCTGGCGGGCCTGGTCGTCTCCCTCGTCATCGCCCCGCTGTCGATCGTCATGGGCCTCGTCGTCGTGGGCTTCGGGGTGAGGGCCCTGCGCACCGGGCACCCCGACCGCGGCTGGTGGACGGCCGCCCTCGCCCTCGCCGTCGTGTGCGTCGTCGTGGGCGTCGCGGCGACGGTCGTCGTCTTCGGGTGAACCCGTTCATCGTCGCCGCCGAGGTCGACGAACCCACCCAGGCCGCGTTCGACCGCCTGCGCCGCACGCACTTCCCGCCGGAGCGGAACCGGCTCGCGGCCCACCTGACCCTGTTCCACGCCCTGCCGGGCGACGCGCTCGGCGACGTCCTGGACGCGGTGCGCCGGGTCTGCGCGCGGCCCGCCCCGACGGCGGAGGTGACGGGCGTGCGGTCCCTGGGGCGCGGCGCGGCGCTCGTCGTGGCGAGCCCCGACCTGGTCGCCGCGCGGGCCGCCGTGGCCGCGGACTTCGCCGGCCGGTTGACCCGTCAGGACGGGCACGGGTTCTCCCCGCACGTCACGGTGCAGAACTTCGTCGACCCGGCCACGGCCCGCGCCACCGTGGAACGGCTCAGCGCGGAGATCACGCCGTGGGAGTTCACCGTCACGGGCCTGGCGG
The DNA here is from genome assembly GCF_042473625.1 of Kineococcus sp. DHX-1. Classification (GTDB taxonomy): domain Bacteria; phylum Actinomycetota; class Actinomycetes; order Actinomycetales; family Kineococcaceae; genus Kineococcus. Next base: position 1,132,732 of record NZ_CP170445.1, read on the forward strand.
TGCACCGCTACGCGGGGGGCCCGTGGGACCACGTCGAGACGGTCCTGTTCGAGTAGGGCCCTCAGTGTGTCGCTGGTGGCCGTCCTCGCTCGGACCGCGGGACGCGCTTGACATCAGCGGCGGGCGGACCGTGTCCACGGGATGGGTCTCGGCCCATGTCAACGAGGTGGGAACGGCGAGATGTCATGGCTCCACTGTGTTGCGGCCGCCCGTAGCTGACGCTGGTCGAGCTTGAGGAGCACGCTGTACTCGTAGAGCCTGGGCCCGGTCTCCCTCGTCCAGCCGGGCTTGCTCGCGACCGCCTCCAGGGAGAGGTGGACACGCAGCACGGTCTCCCCGTCGATCACCGAGGCCACGCTGAAGGCGAGGTTCGGCTCGGTGAAGGCGAGCACGTCCGCAGCGTCCTCGCCAGGGTTGTCGGTCGGCTCGACCCTGCCCCGGGCAGTTCTCTGCAGCCAGCGGTGCAGTTCTCGGGCCTCCCAGGTCGTGAGGCTCGGGTCGTGGAACGTCCACGACTCGCCGGCGGCGGTGTGCACCTGTCCGTGGACGATGAGCCAGTTCGCATCCCAGTCGCCGGGGGTGTTGGTCGCCGGGTACTCGTAGCCGGTGGGGCGCAGCTCGAAGGCGGCGCCGTCGGTGGAGGTGAACTGCACCTGACGATGGTCCCGCACCTGAGTGGAGGAGGACGCGATTCCCTCGACCGTGGAGGTTCAGCAGCAGACGTCCACGACCACACGGTCGACGTCCTGTCCGCGAAGTCGTCGAGCGCGTGGAAGGCGAGATGACCGTGTGGTTGGCCAGAGGGCAGCTGAGATGCCCTAGGAGGAGGGCGAGCCCTCCCCGCGTCGGAGCAGGTGCACCTCGTGGACTGCGGTCGCGATGGATCCGGCGCCGGCGATGGCCGCCGGGATGCTCAGCCACCAGCCGAAGTGGTTCAGCCAGGCGAGCAAGGCCAGGGCAGGCATCATGATCGCCAGGATGACGTGGACGGCGACGAAGGCTCCGTGCTTGGGGGCAGTGCCGCGCTTCCACCGGGCGATGCCGCTTCGGGTAGCGGGAGGTGACGCGGTCAGCGGCATGGACGCATCTTGGGGCAGCAGCACCAGCTGCGGTGACTCCTCACTCGATCGGCGCCATGACCGCGCTGCGCCCGGACGGCGGCACGACCAAGCGTCGGCGCGCTCCGTCCGATCACGCGCAGTGCCCTACTGCCGTGGTGCCTCTTTCAGGCGTCGCCGCTCCGTGGAGACTCCCGGGCACGAGTCGTCCGAGGCGAGATGGTGAAGGTGAAGATGGCGAAGGTTCCGCCGCTGACGAGGGCGTGTCCAGTGGCGCCAGCCGAGGGAGTCACCGATCTCCCTGGTGGTGGCGCTGATCACGGCGAAGGCGAGCATCGCGAGTGGTAGCCAGAGCCGAAGGGGCGTCGTCCGTCGCTGGTTCTCTGCAGGGTCGGACACGTGTCCACGCTCGGAGGCGATGGGGGCGACGACGACCAGGGCGACCACGCTGAGGTCACCGCCCGACGTGAGTGCGCGACGTCTGCGGGATGACCGTGCGCCCGCGCGCCGCGGGATGACCGTGCGGTCTAGCTGTACTGAGCACGCACGTTGGTGACACGCCGGTGACTACCGGTCCGTGACACGGAGAAGACCTCCGAGTGGGGTGTGGAGCTGTCGAGGAACCGCACCACCACCCGGAGGTCTTCGTGCTTCACCGTAACGCTGCCCTCGTGCCGAAGGCACGCCTGAAGCTGGCCCGCCTCATCGTCGATGAGGGCTGGCACGAACGCCGCGCCGCCGAACGCTTCCAGACCTCCCACACCACCGCCCGCCGCTGGGCCGCCCGCCTGCGTCAGCTACGCCGAGCAGGAGCCAGCGAAGCCGACCTGGACCGCGACGGGCTGCCTGACGCCCCCTCGACTCCGCGGCGCAGCCCGCACCGGACCAGCAAACGGCAGGTCAAGAAGGTCCTGCGCCTACGCCGGCGCGGGTGGGGACCAGCCCGCATCGGACCGCACGCAGGCATCCCCGTCTCGACCGTGGCCAAGATCCTGAGCCGTGAAGGCGTACCCCGCCTGCGCGATGTGGACCTGGCCGACCGGCAACGTGCCCGTCGTGAGGTCCGACGCTACGAGCGTTCTGCTCCGGGGGAACTGGTGCACATGGACGTCAAGAAGTTGGGCCGGATCCCCGACGGGGGCGGGTGGCGTGTCCACGGCCGCGACAGTGAGGCGGGCCGGGCGGCGAAGGCCCTGGCCAGCCGCCGCCGACTGGGGTACGCCTACCTGCACACCGTGCTGGATGACCACTCCCGCCTGGCCTACACCGAGATCCTGCGTGATGAGCAGGGCCCCACGACCGCAGCGTTCTGGCATCGGGCCTGCTCCTGGTTCGCCGACCGCGGTGTCCGCATCAAGCGGGTCTTGACCGACAACGGGTCGAACTACCGCTCGCGGGACGTGGCCGCCGCGCTGGTGGCGACCGGCGTCGTGCACAAGCGGACCCGGCCCTACCGGCCGCAGACCAACGGCAAGGTCGAGAGGTTCCACCGGACGTTGATCACCGAGTGGGCTTACGCCCGCCCCTACGCCTCAGAGACGGCGAGGGTTCGGGCCTTGCCGAAGTTCCTCCACCTGTACAACCATCACCGGCACCACACCGCCCTCGGAGGCCGGCCACCGATCAGCCGCGTTACCAACCTCCGTGCTCAGTACATCTAGCCGCGCTGCCTGGGGTGAACAGCGGCGGGACCATGGCTTCATGAGCATCGACCGCGACGACCAAGCCGGTCAGCGCACCGCGGGGCTGCGCCGCGTGATGCAGTACCTCGGGCTCTCCTACGCCCCAGGCGGCGAACCGCGGAAACGAGGCCCTTCGCGGTACTGGGCCGGCCGATCCGTCTCGCGGCGGCTGGACGAAGACCTTGACGAGCTGCGCCGGCGCGTCGATGACCTCGAACGCCGTCAGGAGCGGTGAGGTCACCGCAGCCCGCGGTTGGACTCCGACTTGCGACGTGACCGTGCCCCCGCGCGCACCGCGGGATGACCGCAAGATCAGTGCGGCGAAGGGCCGCGCTACGGTCCCGAGCAGTCGAGGGTGGGAGCCGAACACGGTCGTCGTGGTGCAGATGGTCGTTGTGGTGCTCGCGATCTTTGCGATCAGGGGCTCTCTGCTGCGTCGTCGTGGTGGGTGAGTCCCCTGGAGTGGTGTAACTCGGTCCCAGCCTGACGGGGTCCGGCGTGTCCGGGACGTGGGTGAGGGCCACCGCGTGAAGCTCTGCGAGTAGCCGCCAAGCAACTCGTAGATGGAGACCACACGATGGCCCTCGAGCCCAGTCTGCCCTGTCCGACCTCGCCGACGCACTCACCACCGCCGACGGCGGGGCCCTGATGCGTCGGATCCTGCAAGGAGCCCTGCAAGGCCTCATCGACGCCGAGGCCGAGCAACACATCGGTGCTGGCCTGCACGAGCGCACGACGGCCCGCACGACGCACCGCAATGGCACCCGCGACCGGCTCGTGGCCACCACCGCCGGCGACGTCCACGTGAAGATCCCCAAGACCCGCACCGGGTCGTTCTTCCCGACCCTGCTGGCCCCCCGCCGCCGGATCGACCGGGCGCTGCACGCCGTGGTGATGGAGGCCTACGTCCACGGCGTCTCGACTCGCAAAGTTGACGACCTCGTCGAAGCTCTTGGGGTGGAGTCGGGCATCTCCAAGTCCGAGGTCTCCCGAATCTGCGCCGACTTGGACACCGAGGTCGATGCGTTCCGGACCCGCCCGTTGGACGCCCAGGCGACCCCGTACGTCTTCCTCGACGCCAGGTACTGCAAGGCCCGCATCCGCGGCCGGGTCGTATCCCAAGCGGTTGTCATTGCCACTGGTGTCACCGCCGACGGTCATAGAGAAGTGCTGGGCTGCAACGTCGGTGACGCTGAGACTCTGGTGTTCTGGAAAGAGTTCCTCGGCTCGTTGCGTGATCGGGGTCTGCACGGGGTCCAGCTCGTCATTTCCGACCAACACCGCGGCTTGGTCTCGGCGATCGAGCAGAGCATGGCCGGCGCCGCCTGGCAGCGCTGCCGCGTCCACTTCATGCGCAACCTGCTGTCTCGAGTGGTGAAGGGACAGTCGGACGCGGTGGCGGCCATGGTCCGCACGATCTTCGTTCAGCCCTCTGCGGCGGCGGTGGGCGAGCAGGTCCGGGTCGTCGCCGACAGCCTGCGCGCCAAGTTCCCGGCCGTCGCCGACATGCTCGATCAGGCCGGGCCGGATGTCACGGCGTTCGCTGTCTTCCCTGAAGCGCACTGGAAGAAGATCTGGTCCACGAACCCGTTGGAGCGACTGAACCGTGAGGTCAAGCGCCGCACCGACGTCGTCGGGATCTTCCCCAACGCCAAGGCCCTGCTCCGCTTAGCCGGCTGCGTGCTGATCGAGACGCACGATGAGTGGCAGTCCGGGGAACGGCGTTACCTCTCGGAGTCGTCGATGGCGTTGCTGACCCCGCCGGAACCGAGCGTCCTGCCAACGCCCGCGCTGCGCGCGGGCTCAGACACAACGACCACGCTCGACACGACCGCCGAAATCACGGCATAGGGGTCTGCTGCAATGATCGGTGGCAACCGAGCTGGCTTGCTCCTCAGCAGGCCTGGAAGGATGTCGCTGTGCCCAAGCCCTACCCCCGCGAGTACCGGGACGACGTCGTGCGCGTCGCCCGGGACCGCGACCCCGGCGTGACGTTGGAGCAGATCGCCGCCGACTTCGGCATCCACGTCATGACGCTGTCGAAGTGGATGCGCCAAGCGGATGTGGATGCCGGCGTGAAGCCTGGGACGAGCACAACGGACAACGCCGAGCTGCGTGAGGCGCAGCGGCGGATCAAGCTGCTGGAGCAGGAGAACGAGGTCCTGCGCCGCGCGGCGGCCTACTTGTCCCAGGCCAACCTGCCCGGCGGCTCGGGAAAAGGATCTTCCCGCTCGTGAGGGAGCTGGCCGCCGAGGGTATTTCGGTGGTCCTCACGTGCCGGGTACTGAACATCGCTCGACAGGTCTACTACCGCTGGCTGGCTCAGCCGGTCACCGACACTGAGATCGAGCAGGCTCACCGCGCCAACGCCCTGCACGATGCCCACCGCAAGGACCCGGAGTTCGGCTACCGCTACCTGCACGAGGAAGCCGCCGAGGCCGGGCAGCCGATGGCGGCGCGGACGGCCTGGTGGATCTGCTCGGACAACGGCTGGTGGAGCGCCTTCTCCAAGAGACGGTCCATGAACGGGAAGCGACCGGGCCCACCGGTTCACCACGACCTGGTGCAGCGGAAGTTCACCGCGGACAGCCCGAACCAGTTGTGGCTGACCGACATCACCGAGCACTGGACCGGCGAGGGCAAGCTGTACTTGTGCGCCATCAAGGACATGTTCTCCCGGCGCATCGTGGGGTACTCCATCGACTCGCGGATGACGTCGCGTCTGGCGGTCCGCGCGTTGGCCAATGCCGTTGCGCGGCGGCGAGTTGAGGGGATCGACGCGGCTGGCTGCACGCTGCACTCGGACCGAGGATCGCAGTTTCGATCCCGGCGCTACGTCCAGGCTCTGAACCGTCACGGCCTGGTCGGGTCGATGGGCCGTGTCGGTGCGGCCGGGGACAACGCGGCGATGGAGAGCTTCTTCGGCCTGTTGTAGAACATCGTCCTGGACCGCCGGCAGTGGTCAATCCGGGAGGAGCTGCGGATCGCGATCGTGACCTGGATCGAACGGACCTATCACCGCCGCCGGCGGCAGAGCGGTCTAGGTCGGTTGACCCCCATCGAGTACGAGACCATCATGACCACGTCGGTCGCCCTGACCGCGTGACGTAGCTGTCACCTGATCATGCAGCAGACCCAGGCGCTGATGGACCGGCTGCAGCAGATGCTGACCGCGTTCGGGCATGGGATGGCGTTCGTGGGCCGTCAGCACCGGTTGGAGGTGGGGGAGGAGACCCTCAACGTGGACTTGCTGCTGTTCTCCTACACGCAGCTGCGGTTCGTGGTGGTCGAGCTGAAGATGGGCCGCTTCAGCCCTTCCTACCTTGGCCAGCTCGGCACCTACGTCGCCGTCGTGGACGACCAGCTGCGGGACCACGCTTAGCACGCCCCCACGGTGGGGATCCTGCTGTGCACCGGCGGGGATGAGCAGCTGGTGCGGTACGCCCTGGGCAGTTCGACCTCGCCGATGGCGGTCGCCAGCTACGACGCGCTCAGCGCCGAGCAGCGGGCCGGGCTGCCCGACCTTGCCCAGCTGCAGGCCGTCGTCAACGAGACGCTGATCGGCCAGGGCGCTCACCCCTTCGACGGGTCGCCGTCTGACCGCAACTGCGCGCCAACTGACACAGCAACCGGCACCAGCAATCGTGAGCAGGTGCTCACCAGCAGCCGGCAGGCTGGTGCTGCCACCGGTTCAGCTGCAGTTTCTCGGCGGGGCGCCCGATGGCGTCGGCAAGTGAAAGAGCACTATGGGTCCGCACTGAGACCCATGCAAGGAGACCTGCATCGGCGGCGTCAGAGCCTGGCGGTCCGGCGACCATGGCGCACTGACGAACAAATATGACGCAGGTCACACTCAAGGTGGCGTGCAGTTTGGCCCGGTTCTGTCTCTATCCCTGTGAAAGCCCCACTGCACAGCCCGACCGGCTTGTAGGAGGGCTCACCCACTCTCTTGAAGGAGCACCCGTGAGCGAGCAGACCAAGACCACCCCCAAGGCGATGTCCACCCCCGGCTCGTCGACCCTGGCCGTCAGCCGCGACGACGTCCCCACCGGCGCACTGGTCTCCAACCAGGGCACCACCTCCATCGCCGACACGGTCGTCTCCAAGATCGCCGGCCTGGCCGCTAAGGACGTCTCCGGTGTCCACGCCCTCGGTGGCGGCGCCTCCCGCGCGGTCGGTGCCCTGCGTGAACGGATCCCGGGTGGCCGGGTCAACCACTCCCAGGGCGTGTCGGTGGAGGTCGGGGAGACCCAGGCCGCCGTGGACATCAACCTCATCGCCGAGTACGGCGTCGCGATCGCCGACCTCGCCGCCGGTGTGCGCCGCAACGTCATCGCCTCGGTGGAGCGGATGACCGGTCTGCAGGTCACCGAGGTCAACATCGCCGTCGCCGACGTGCACCTGCCCGACGAGGACGCCGACGACAACGAGGACACCGACTCCGCTCCCCGCGTCCGGTGATCGAGCCCACCACGCCGACCGGCGCCCTCCGGGGCGCCGGCTCGGCCACCGGGGCGCCGGTCGGCGCACCTTCCTTCGACCTCGCGGCCACCGCATCGGCGGCGTCCCCCGCGGTCACGGAGTTCGAGGTCGTCTCCACCACCGGGGTGCCGGAGGTTACGGCCGCCGATGAGATTGCTGCCCTGGTGCTCGCGGTCGAGGGGGTGGTCCAGCTGCACCCGGGCCGCTTCGGTGAGGTCGCGACCTACCTGCCTGGTCGGCGGGTGGCCGGGGTCAAGCTTTCCGAGCAGGCGGTGGAGGTTCACGTCGTCCTGGCTTACGACACCCCCATCCGAGCCGTTGCCCAGCAGATTCACGCCGCCGTCGCCGCCGTGGTGGACGTGCCGGTGCAGGTCTACGTCGAAGACCTCGCCGCCGCCCGCGCCGCCTGACGTCTTCCTGCGGCCTCAAACGTGACGGCACAAGGTGCTGCCGCACCAGGTACTACGACACCAGGTGCTGCTGCGCCACAGTCCCGCTCGGCAGCACTACCTGCTGGTTCTGACTGGATCCGGCAGGCCCCACTCCCTTCCCCTGGAGGAACTCGTGTCCGCCTCGATCGTCGGCATCTTCGCCGGCCTGCTCCTGGCCATCATCGCCATCCAAGGTGGCTTCGGCTGGTTCGTCCTGGCCCTGCTGTTCGCCGCCGTCGGCTACGTCGTCGGCGCCCACCTGGAAGGCAAGCTGGACCTGGCCGCCCTCATCCCCGGCCGCAGCCGTGGCTGATGGCGCCACCGCCGTCACGACTCCTACCGGGACCGCCGCGGCCAGCAGCCGCAACACCCTGAACCCCCGCGACGGCCAAGCCCGACACGCACGGACCTCGAGCACACCGAGCGTGCGGCGCTGGAGCGGCCCCGCTCAGGCGGCAGCCGAACTCACGGCCGAAGAGCGCACCGAAACCGCATCGCGTGGAGCGCTGGAGGTCAAGGACAAGGCGGTGGAGCGCATCGCCGAGGCCGCGGTCTTCGAGGTCCCCGGCGTCATCGCCGCCGAGGACACCGCCGGCACCATCGCGACCGCCCTGGGTCGTGCCTACCCCCGCGTCGACGTCCACGTCGCCGGTCACCGTGCCCGGGTACAGATCGAGATCGTCACCGCCTGGCCGCGACCGGCCGCCGGTGTCGCCGCTGCGGTCCGTGACCACGTCGCCGACCGGCTGCACACCCTGGCTGCCTTGGACGTCGACGTCGTCGACGTCACGGTGGCCAAGGTCCTGCGGCCCACCACTCCGGAAAGGAGACGCGTCCAGTGACCTCCCAGACCGGTTCCGGCGTCGACGCCACCACCCCGACACAAACTCCGATGCAGGCCGCGAACCAGAAGAGCGGCAGCGGCCCGATCGGGGCCATTGGCCCGATCCTGGCCGTCCTGCTCCTGGCCCTCGGTCTACTGCTGCTGCGCGACGCCCTCGTCGCCTCCGGTGCCCTGTCCGGCACGCCGTGGCTGAACGCCGGCGTAGACGGGGTCGAGGGATTCGCTCCGACGTGGTGGCTCATCTCCGCCGGGATCGTCGTGGCCCTGATCGGGCTGTGGCTGGCTCTGACCGCGCTGCGTCGCCGCTCCCGCAAGACCCTGCCGCTGACCTCGCGCACCGGGGTCTTCCTGCACACCCGCGACATCGCCCGGCTGGCCTCGGGAGCGGCTCAGGACGTCGACGGTGTCCTGGACGTCTCCTCCACCGCCACCCGCAAGAAGGTCACCGTCACCGTCCACGGCACCAGCGAGTCGAGCCTGCGGGAGTCGGTGACCGGTGCCGTCGCGCAGCGGTTGTCGCCCCTGCAGTCCCCGCCGCGGGTGGCCGTCACCGTCCGCACCCCGAAGGAGAACTGATGGGCCGCGCAGTCCTGGGGTTGGACCGCCTCGCCGCGATCGTCGTCGGCTTGGTCCTGCTCGTCCTCGGGCTGGCTGCCGCCGCCTGGGGTGCCGGGTGGTTGGTGCAGGTGTGGGCCGCGGCCCCCCAGCAGCTGACGCTGCAGACCGCCACCGACACCTTCGCCACCGCGTGGTGGCCCTGGGCCGCCGGCATCGCCGGCGCCGTGTGCATCCTGCTGGCCCTGTGGTGGCTGCTGGCCCACCTGCCCCGACGTGGGGTGGGCGAGCTGTCGCTGAAGGGGTCCGACAAGAGCGGGCGACTGCTCATCGACCCCGCCGGGGCGGCGGCCACCGCCGCCGACGTCCTGGCCGAGACGCCCGGGATCCGCTCGGCCTCCAGCCGGGTGGTGCGCGACCGCGGACAGCTGGTGGTGGCCGTGAAGGCCACCGTCGAACCCGACGCCGACCTGCAGTCGGTGGTCACCGCCACCGACGACGTCGCGACCGACCTGGCTCAGGTCCTGGGCCGTGACGATGCCCGCGCACGGGTGCAGCTGAGCGTGGCCCGTCGCGCCCGTCACCGAACCCGCGTGCACTGATCTCGGTGCACTGATCTCGGTTCATCAACCCTGGTGCACTGACCCGCACGCACCGATCCACACGTGCCGATCCCCACGCACGCACACCGACTTCACCGGATCGGACCCAGCACCACGACTGAAGGAGATCGACCATGTGGGTCCTGCTCTCCAGTGGTCTGCGCCGATGGGTCGTCTTCACCGTCGCCGTCCCGGTGGCCGGACGGTTGCTCGCCGGCCTGGGCCGGCGGGTGGAAGCCAGTAGTGGCCCCACGAAGTTGTCTCGGGGTTTGCTGGGCGCCGGGCGGCTGGTGTCCTCCCGGGCCCGCAAGGACGACCCCCGCAACGCCCGAGGTGGGCTCCTGCGCCGTCGGCCGCGCTGACCCGTCCGCGCCCCGTCACACCGCACCATCCGCACCACACACCCTGAGCCGATCAGACCATCGGTCGACCTGTTCGAAGGAGATCCATGACCATCGGTGGCATCATCACCGCGATCGTCATCGGCGCGATCATCGGCGCCCTGGCCCGTCTCGTCCTGCCGGGCAAGCAGAACATCTCCATCCTGCTGACCATCGTCGTCGGCGTCATCGCCGCCCTGATCGGTACCGCCCTGGCCAGGTTGCTGAACGTGGCCGACACTCCCGGCATCGACTGGATCGAACTGATCCTGCAGGTCGCCGTTGCTGCTGTCGGGGTCACCATCGCCGGCAGCATCAGCGCCCGCCGCCGCTGACCAGCGTTCCACCATCCCGATCAGGTCCTACCCGGACCAGTGATCGGTGCTCGACCTCGACTAGCACCTGCTGGACGACCCGCGCTCACTTGCAGAAGCGGAACTTCTCATGGCTCAGAACATCTCCCCCGACGCCCTGTTCGGCACCACCGTCTACGACAAGGACGGCGACAAGATCGGCAAGGTCGACGAGGTCTACCTAGACAACGCCTCCGGGCAGCCGGAGTGGGTCTCGGTCAAGACCGGCCTCTTTGGCTCCAGCCTGTCCCTGATCCCGCTGGCCCAGGCCAGCACGTCCGGTGACTCCGTCAAGGTGCCGTTCGCCAAGTCGGTCGTGAAGGACGCCCCCCACCACGACCCGGGCAAGGAACTCAGCGAGACCGACGAGGTTGACCTGTACCGCTACTACGACATCGCCGACACCAGCGCCTCCGCCCAGACCAGCAGCACCCAGACCACCGGCACCCACAACACCGGCATCCAGACCACCGGGACTGGCGTGAGTGGCGGCTACAACACCGACCGCACCGCCGGTGGCCACGACACCGAGCCCACCGTGACGGACGACGGCATCGACCGCATCAGCGACAGCACTGCCGCCGGTTCCGGCCACGACCACAGCCGCGGTGAGGGCTACGACACCTCCGGTGACAACACCGACGACGCGATGACCCGCTCGAAGGAAGAACTGCGGGTCGGGACCGAGACCCGGGAGTCCGGCCGGGCGCGGCTGCGCAAGTACATCACCAGCGAGACTGTTTCTCGCACCGTTCCGGTCTCGCGCGAGGAGGTCGTCATTTCTCGTGAGCCCATCACCAACGCCAACCGCGGTGACGCCTACTCCGGTGGGGACCTGACCGAGGAGGAGCACGAGGTCGTCCTGACCGAGGAACGTGCTGTGGCCGAGAAGGATGTCGTCGCCGTCGAGCGCGTCCAGCTGGGCACCGAGACCGTTCAGGGCACCGAGACCGTCCAGGCTGAGCTGCGCGAAGAGCAGATCGACCTCGACGCCGATGCCGGCGTCAAGACCGGACAGTCCGGCAAGCGCGACCGCGCCTGATCGCAGCGGCGAAGCAGGACTGACCGCGAGACCGGGAGACCACCGATGACCACACCCTTCGAAACTAGCGCCACCAGTGCCACTGGCCAGCCTCTGAGCGAAGGCGTCAGGGACGGCGTCGTCGATGGGTCTCCCGGTCTCGACGGTGAGAGCCCCACGTCCACCACGCCTGAGGTCCTCCTGCACCAGGAGCAACTGAGGGTTTCGACCCAGCGGGTCGGCGTCGAACGGATGCGGATCAGCAAGCGCATCGTCACCACCACCCGCACCATCGAGGTGCCGGTGCGCTTGGAACAACTCGTCATCACCCGTGAACCGTTCGGCGATCAGGACGCAGTCACCACTGCTGGCTCGGACGCCATGTCGGATGCCATGTCGGATGCTCTGCTTGATGCTGGGCCCGTGGGCGGCGGCGGTGACCTCGTCATCGTCCTGGACGAAGAGGTCCCCGAGTTCACGATGCGAGTCGTTGCAGTGGAACGGGTTGCGATCAGCAAACGCACTGTGACCGGCGAGCAGGCCATCACCGCCGACCTGTCCGCAGAAGCAGCCGACGTCACCACCCTCGACGTCAGCCCCTGACCTCGAGGCTCCCTCCAGGAGAGGAAACATCATGCAGATCCCCAAGGACCAGATCCTGTCCCTGTTCAAGGGTCAGGGCGACGACGCCAAGGCCCAGCAGGCCGAGAGCGAACTGCCCGACACCGTTGACACCGACGAGCACGCGGGCCTGCTGTCCAAGCTCGGCCTGAACCCCGCAGAGCTGTTGTCCAAGCTCGGCGGCGGAGCCGGCGGAGGAATCGCCGGCAAGCTCGGGCTCTGACCTCGATCCCGAACACCGCTCGACCCCGCCAGACCAGGTGCCCCGGACGACCCGCCCTTCCGGGGCACCTGCACGTTCAACCCCTTCGCCACCCGTACCCGAACCCGTTCCCGCACTTGGAGGAGACCGTCATGAGCACACCCACCGGTGACGGCGCGCACGCCGCCAGCGACCACCTCGACACCGGGGACGACACCCCCAGCTTGGTGACGCCCGCTGGCCATCGTGGCGACCATGACGCCGGCCGTGACCCCCACCGTGACCCCCACCGTGACCCCCGCCGTGAGCAGCAGCCTGCGATGGACCGCAAGAACGTGCTCGAGCGGGAGAAGAACGCCTACGGCGGCGTCAAGATCGGGTCCGCGTTCTTCGGCTGGCTCACCGCCACCGGAACCGCCGTCCTGCTGACCGCTCTGCTCGCCGCCACCGGCACTGCGATCGGACTGGCCAGCTCCGGTTCGCTCGACCAGGCCGTGTCCGGCGCTCAGGACAGCGCGAGCGGCAACGCCGCCACCATCGGCCTCGCCGGCGGCATCGCCGTGCTCGTGGTGCTTCTGATCGCCTACTTCTGCGGTGGTTACGTCGCCGGGCGCATGGCCCGCTTCAACGGGGTCAAGCAGGGTGTCGCGGTGTGGGCGTGGGCCATCGTCATCGCTGTCGTCGTCGCCGTCCTCGCCGCGGTCGCGGGCAGCAAGTTCGACGTCCTGGGGCAGCTGAACAGCTTTCCCCGCATCCCCATCGACGCCGGCTCGCTGACCACCGGGTCGATCATCGCCGTCGTGGCTGCTGTCGTGGTGGCCCTGGTCGGGGCCATCTTCGGTGGATTGGCCGGGATGCGGTTCCACCGTCGTGTCGACCGCGCCGGACTGGGTCGCTGACCCGGACATGACCACCAAACTTACCCCGCCGCACCAGCTGGCCCCCGGGCGTGATGAAGGCGGCGCACCCGAGCCACTCACCCCCCCCGTGCCGGCGGGGCCGCGACGGCCCCTCGCCCGGCCGGCCTGTTCGGCAGTTCGGTCGGGGAGAACCTCGTGCGCGCGGGGGCCGCCGAACTCATCGGCACCTGCGTCCTGGTCCTGGCCGTTGGCGCGACGGCGGTGGCACTGGCCACCACCAACCCGCCCCTGTACGACCTGACCAGCATCGTCCCAGCGTTCGGCTTGGCCCTGACGGCACTGGTCGCCGCCCTCGGGCACGTCTCAGGGTGTCACCTCAACCCCGCGGTCTCGGTGGGCCTGGCGGTCATAGGCAAGTTTCCCTGGCGTGCTGTTCCGGTGTACGTGCTGGCCCACCTGGTGGGTGCGGTGCTGGCCTCCCTGGCCACCTGGGCTGCCTACAGCGGGCGTGGACGCCAGGTCATCGCGCTCTCCACCACGAGCCCCGCCGACGGGGTTTCAGCGGGCGGGCGTTCTTCGTCGAAGCACTCATCACGTTCGTCCTGGTCCTGGTCGTCATCTCCGTGGCCACTCACGACCCGGATGCCCGCCGCGGTGGCCCCCGTCGCCGTGGGCTCCGTGCTGGCGGTGTGCATCTTCATCGCCGCTCCCCCCACCGGTGGAGCGGTGAACCCGGCCCGGGCTTTCGGGTCCGCGGTGGTCTCCGGTGACCTGCACGCGTTGTGGGTGTACTTGCTCGCGCCGCTGGTCGGTGGGGTACTCGCGGCGGTGCTCTACGACCGCGTCCTGGCTCCCGCCCAGGCGCCCGCTCCCGCCGGCGGCACTCGCGAAGAGGAGGCGGTCGAACTCAGCACCACCTCATGACCCGACGCTCATGCCGGCGGTACTCGACCGTCACTGTGCAGGACTCATCGTCGATCGTTCACGACCTATCAACTTGGCGACCTGACCCCGACCTGCAGTGACCCTCAGTGAGAACTACCGACTTGTGGGTCACCGAGTAGGGGTCGCTACGGTGCGCAGGGTCACGCAGCCATTGTTCACCGACGTCGCTACCGGTTGCCGACGCTCGGGCGAGATGCTGCACTCGGTCCCGCTACGGGCAGATGCTGGTGGCGTGTCGTCCCGGATGAGGTTTCGTGAGTCACGATGGCGACTCGATCCGATCGTGGGGCAGCGTGGCGCTGCAGGCCCCCCACCGCCACCGTCCTGTCGTGAGTGAGGATGCCGGCACCGGCGGCGCCTCAAGCCGAGCACGGGAGGTGGCGCCCTCGCAGGCCACGGGGCCAGCGGGGACGTCGCAGGTGCCGGACGAAGTGCTGGTCCGGCAGGCCAGCTTGGGCGAGAAGGAAGCCTTCGCGCAGCTGACGCGACGTCACGGTCCCGCGTTGTACCGGTACGTGGTGCGTCTACTGGACGATCCCTCGGACGCGCAGGACTGCGCCCAGGAGGCACTGTTCGCAGCGTGGCGGGCCATCGCCTCCTTCCGGGGTGTTTCGTCGTTCCGGACCTGGCTGCTGGTGCTTGGGCGTCACCAGGCGCAGAAGATGTCCCAGCGGCGACGACCGCCGTTCCCCCAGTCCGGTTCGCGGGCCCCTATAGATTTCCACCAGGTCACCGAGCACCTGCGAGATCTGCGCACCGGTCCGGAAGGTGACACTGTGGAGAGCGGGTTGCTGATCGCTTTGGACGCGGCACTGTTGCAGCTGCCCGAACGTCAACGCAGCGTGTGGATCCTGCGCGAGATTGAAGACCTGTCCTACGCGGAGATCGCTGAGGTCACGGCCATCGCCCCCACCTCCGTGCGTGGTCTGCTGCAACGGGCCCGCACGACGATCGCAGCGAGCATGGAGGATTGGCGGTGAGCGGCATCAACGACCCGAACGCCGGCCGTGGTCGGGCTCAATCCACTCTGCCCGGCGTCCAAGACGGCGGATCCTTCGCCAATGACGCAGGCACCGACCGGCTAACCCAGGCCACCGCAATGCTGCGTCAGCACACCGATGCGGGGTGGAAGGCCATCGAGGACAGCGTCATCAACCGCACCCTGGCTTTGTTCCGGCCCTCCGCCCCGGTCCGCGGTCGCCACGACATGGGTGACTTCTTCCTAGCAGCCGAGGTGGTCATCGCCCACCTGCGGCGACGCATCGACACCGTCCCGCACGCGGCCGCGGACAAGATCGCCTGCACCACCGGTGAGCGTGATGAACTCGAGCAGGTCACCATTATACTCATCGCGGCGTACGGCGCCCCGCTGCTCGACGTTGCCGGACAGGTCCACACCGTCGCGGTGGCCGTCCTGACCGAGCTGCTCGGCGTCCTGGCCCCGGCGGCCGAGCGGGTCCGCACCCACGTGCACATCGGCGATGTCTCGAACGACCCGCTGATCGTCACCTGACCCGCTTCTCGCACCTCAGCGCACAATCGTCCTGCCGTGCATTGGAGTCGTTCATCGGCCATCGCGCTGACGTTGCTGCGGGAACGGCGACAGTGGCATCTGGCGGATCGTGACCCCTCGGCGGGAGCGACGGTGCTGGGCCATCGCTCGTTCGGCGAGGAGCACTGCACGGCGAACCGCTCGAGCTGACGGTGGCAGCCCCACCGGGTCAGCGTCCGAGTGAAGAGTCTCGGTCTCACCTCCTCGATCGACGCTGCGTGGTTCTGCCGACTGTGCGAGGTCAGCCTTGGGCGTGTCGGTAGCAGGTCGGCTCTCACTGCTCACGAAGGGATAGCTCACGGGCTCAGGATCGCGTTCCGGCAGGTCATCTTGCGGGCCTTTCGACGTGCGGGTTTTCTGTGGATGCAGCGTGGTGACCACTTGTGTCAACTAGGTTGCGCAGACTCAGATGCGTGCTTACCGCGTCCCTCAAACACTGGCTACTGGGACGCTCAGGCCGGCGAGGCTCGCTGTGTGTCGGTGGCTAGCGCGGTGGTGGTGCAGCCTCTTGGAGGCCGGCGGTGGCGGCGCGGGCGAAGGCGGTACCCAGACCGGTGAGCTGCATGACCAGCTCCACGCGAGCCGGTACCCCCCGTAGCAGAAGTCGCGTGACCGGGTCGGTGTTGGCGCGCACCAGGACGGACAGGACGCCGCAGTCCAGGAACGTTACCGCGCTCAGGTCGATGACCACCGATCCGGGACGTTCCTCGAGCAGGGACCGCCACATGGTGCTCAGGGCGGCCACGTCGGCGGCGTCGAGTTCCCCCGTCCAGGCCCACGTCGGGAATGGGGTGCGGGGACCGGGAAGTACGGAGGATGCAGCGGACGCGGCGTGGCGAGCCGGGTAGTCGAGGTGAGTCATGACATCCCTCCGGGCGGTGAGCGGAATGCGCGACCGGGTCCGGGGCGGCACAAGAGTGCGTGAGTCGTTGACCGTGAGTACTGCACCTTGCGGAGGTGACGCTTGGTGCAGCGTGCTCGACAGTAGGTCCTGACCCCCGCCGGCCACAAGGAGCCCCCGCCTCGGGGACGCCCTTGGAGGACCGTTCCCCAAAGGACCACCTCCTAGGGAGACCGTGGTCATCCGCAATCCGCTGCGCCCGGTCCAGGGCGTCAGGACGTGGTGGAGCCTTCGAGGAGCACGCGGGCGTGTAGGTCCCCGTGCACGAGCCACCCGGCGACGACGCTGAGGCGCTGGTCGTGCTCGCTCGCGTAGGAACGCAGGACCTCGAACGCGGCGTGGGTGCTGATCTCGCCGCGGTAGGCCAGGATGCCCTTGGCTTGCTCGACCAGGACCCGGGCGTGCAGGGCCTCCTGCAGCCGCAGGGTGATCGAGGGCGGGGTCAAGCCCGCCTCGTGCTGGACCAGCGCAGCGCTGGCCACGTCGGCCAAAGCCTGCGCCAACCTCAGATCCTGCTCGTTCAGCTCCCCGGGACGTTCGCCGAACAGGCCCAGGGCGCCGATGGTGTGAGCTCGCAGCCGCATCGGGACCGCGTGCACGGAGGCGAAGCCGTGCTCCCGGGCGGCGGTCGCGAAGTGCGGCCATCGCTGCTGCTGATCCAGGTCGGGAGCGCTGATGAGTTCCCCTGAACGGAAGCAGTCCAGACAGGGCCCTTCGTCGCGCTGGGTCTGGAACAACTCCAAGCGCCAGGTCTCCTCGGAGGAGGCGGCCATGACGTGCAGGACCCCGCGTCCGTCATCGAGCAGGAGCCCGGTGGAGGTGATGTCCAGCAGCCGGGCGCAGTCCCCGGTCAGGCGGGTGAGCAGGTCCACGATGTCGGCTCCGACGGCCAGGCTGGTGGCCAGGGCCACGAAGGAGCGGGTGACGTCGCTCTCTCGGTCGGTGGTGCTCTTCTCGCTGCTCACTGCGTTCCCCGCCTTCTCGTGTCACCGGAATCGCCTGCGCTGCCTCTGAGGCGCCACTCGCCGTCGGCGTCGATGCTCAGTCGCCCGTCGAGGATCTCCCAGGACACCTCGCTGGCGGTCTGGCCGGTGGCGAAGGCCCGGCCGCGCAGTCGGACCAAAGCGTCACGGGCAGTGCTCGAGTTGGTGGGGGCGTTCGCGGATGCCGGGTCGTCGCAGGTGCTGTCGTTGAGTTGGGCGATGAGGAATCCGGTGGCCTGGTAGATCTCCACGCGTTCCAGGGATTCGAGCTGGTCCCACGGATCGGGCTGCGCGCCCTCCTCGACACCTTTCGCGGCGCGCAGGTTGACCTCGGTGATGAGGTCCAGGACCGGCAGGCTCGCCAACCGTGCCGCGAGCAACCCCCCGCTGAGCGCATCGGTGGAGAGGGGACCAGCGCCGTGGCGGAAGAGGTCCAGGGCGCCGACGCTGTCGCTAGCCACGACCACGGGGAGGGCGAAGATGGCGTGCACCCCCGCTTCGACCACGCTGGGGGTGAACGCCGGCCAGCGCCGCTCGCCGGTGTCGGTGAGGTCTTCGGCCAGCACCGGCGCCCGCGTCTGGACCGCGTCGAGGCAGGGACCTTCGCCGTAGATGAACTGGTAGGCATCCAGGCGCCGGCTCAGCGCGTTGCTGGAGCCGAACGTCCCCCGTGTCGTGCCCTCGTGCACGAGGGAGATCGCCGCCCCGTCGACGTCGAGGAGTTCCACGCAGGCCTGGCAGAGTCGGTCAGCCGCGCTCAACGGAGAGTCGCCCCCTTGGACGGCAGCGGTCAACCCGGTCCGGACACGTTCAGACGACGTCATCGTCCTCGCTCCTCACCGATGATGCCTGCCGGTTTCGTCATCGGAGGGTTCTCGTCGCTGCGCCCATGCTCGTCGCTGCGCCCGTCGTTGCCGCAGCAACCGCTTGCGCCAGCCGGGTCTGCGCACCAACCGCTCGTCACCGCGAACGCCTTGAGTCCGAGCGCGCCGGACGGGTGTGTAGGTGCTGGGCGGTGAGCTCCCCGGCCACGACGGCTCCTGCCACCTGAGTCAACTTCGCCCCCCGTGTGCGGGCGTGGTCGCGGAGGATGCTGAAGGCGTCGGTGATGCTGACCCCCAGCTGGGTGGCGATGACGCCCTTGGCCTGCTCGATGAGGACCCGGGAGTCCAGGGCCCGCTGCAGCTGGGCGCTGACCTGAGCGGAATCGTGGACGGCCTGCTGGTGCAGGATGGTGATGGTGGCGATGTCGGCGAAGGCCTGAGCCACGGCGATGTCGTCACCTTCCGGGACGTGGTCGCGGTCGCTGAACAAACCCAGCGCACCGATCCGCTGCTCGCGCAGACGCAGCGGGACCGCGGCCACGCTGCGAAAGCCCGCGGCGCTGACGTCGGCGGCGAAGTCGGCCCAGCACCGTTCGATCTCGGCGGGGTCCCCGGCCACGACGCGCTCCCCGCTGTCGAACGCCTCCAGGCACGGGCCTTGGTCGCCGTGCAGCTGGATCACCTCCAGGGTGCGCATCTGCTCACTGGACGCGGCGGCGACCTGCAACCGCCCTCCCTGCCCGCCCCGCCTGCTGTAGTGGCTGTGCCCGGCGAGCAGCAGCCCGACGGCGGAGACGTCGAGCAGACGCATGCAGTCGTCAACCAGCTGCTGCAGCAGCTCCAGGGGGTCGTAGTCGGCGACCAGGCTGTCGGCCAAGCCCACCAGAGCCCCGATCACGTCCGCTTCGCGCGCCATGGCCGCTCCCCTCGCTCCCCACGTCACGACGCTGCGTCGTGCGATCGCCGCGCCGCCAGCACCGACGGTTTCGAGCTGCTCTGGGCGACATCGTGCCAGTCGCCCGCTGCTTCTCGCCCGCACCCTCTCCGGGCCGCGGCTCAGCACGGTGGGAGTCATTGCGCAGCGTCACCCCGTGATCGCGGTTCTGACTGCTCGAAGGTGGTCGCCGCTCTCGGTCACCGGCAGGGTTGAGCGACGGCAGTCCTGACTCCAAACTCGATCTGCACTGGTGCAGAGCGCGAGACCCGCCAAGACGGCTGAACCGATGGCCCCGGGAAGGCTGGACAGCCAGCGGTGGTGACGTGGATCTCCTCAGAGCCCGAGGTGGGGTGCACGGGGTGCACGGGGTGCTCGAGGCTCGGCGGCTCAGTCGTGCCAGCTCGACCTCAGATCACGGTCTTGCTGACAGGGAACGAGCGGGTCGCTAGGATTGGTCTCCTTGTGGGCCCCGGACCCGGTTCACGCCGATGACTTGTACTCATCGACGTCCCCGGGAGGCTGGGATGGGCCACCGCGAACCGTTGCTGAACCGGGTGCTGGTGCAATTCGCGGCCAACCTGTGCACCGATTTCTCTGTGCAGAGCATCTTGGACCACCTCGTGCTCAGCATCGTGGACCTGCTCCCGGTCAGCGGGGCCGGGGTCATGGCTATCGACAGCAGCGACGCCCTGCACTTCCTCGCCGCCACCGACGACGTGATCCGCACCATCGAGGTCCTGCAGCGCGAGACCGGGCAAGGACCCTGCCTGCACGCCCACGCCACCGGCCGTCCATGCGTACTGGACGACCTCAGGGCGGGTGAGGACTTCCCGGAGTTTTCCCGCCGCGCGTTGGAGGCGGGGATGGCGGCGGTCTTCTCCTTCCCGCTGCGCGCTCAGGGCCGTACCCTAGGCGCGCTGGACCTGTACCGCACCACGCCCGGCCCGCTGGGCGAGGCCGACGTCCGCATCGTCGCGATCCTGGCCGACGTCGCTGCCGCCTATCTGGTCAACGCCCGTTCCCGGGCCGACTCCTCGCTGATCATGGCGGATCTGAACCACCGCAGCTTGCACGACCCCTTGACCGGGCTACCCAACCGGACGCTGCTGACGGAGCTTCTGACGGAGGCACTGAACCGGGCGACGCGCTCGCGGCGGCGCACCGCGGTGCTGTTCCTGGACCTGGACGGGTTCAAAGCCGTCAACGACGAGCTGGGTCACCACGTGGGGGACCTGCTGTTGGTCGCGGTCGCTGCCCGGCTCACCGCCGCCTTGCGCCCCGGCGACACCCTGGCGCGGTTGGGTGGGGACGAGTTCGTGGCCGTGTGCGATGACCTGCCGGACGATTCCCACGCCGCTGATGTCTCGCACCGCCTGCTCAGCGCGATGGTGTCGCCGTTCCACCTCGAGGGTCGCGACGTCACCCTGGGGGCGAGCATCGGGGTGGCGTTGTCGGATCGGCGTCACCCGGTCGGCGCTCAGCAATTGCTCGTTGCGGCGGACGCGGCGATGTACGAGGCCAAGCGCGCCGGCGGAGGCCGACACCACCTGATCCAGGAGGCCCCGTCCCTGTCGTACCCCGCCGGGGCGCACCCCGCCGAGACGCACCCCGCTGTGGCTGCCACCGAGGTGACGTCAGTCACCGCGCCGTCCCTGCCCACCACTGCCAGACTCACCGGTCCACCTGCCTCAACCCCGCGCGGGGGCTCACCTGCGTCTGCTCGCGGGCGGTGGGGAGCCGGCGACTTCCACGAATCCGACCGCTACACCACGGTCTACCAACCCATCGTCGCGGTGCACGACAAGTCCGTCACCGGCCAGGTGATCGGAGTGGAGACGCTGCTGCGGTGGGGCTCTGCCCTGCCGGGGGCTCTGCCACCGGCGGCCGTGGTCGCCGAGGCAGAGCGCTCCGGGGCCATCTTCGGTCTCGGAGACTGGGTGCTGCGCCAGGCGTGTCGCGACACCGTGCGCTGGCAGGAACAGGGGATCGGGGTGCAGCGCACGTCGGTGAACGTCTCCGCCCAGCAGATCACCGGACCGGCATTCGTACGGAGCGTCGAACGTGCCCTGGCCGACACTGGGGCCGACCCGGGCTGCTTGTGCCTGGAGCTGACGGAGAGTTCGACGCTGCCCGACGACCGTCGCACCGTCGAGGTCCTCCTGGGTCTGAAGAAGTTGGGACTGCAGCTGTGGCTGGACGACTTCGGCAGCGGGTACTCCTCGCTGAACTACCTACGGGTCTTCCCCCTCGACGTAGTGAAGATTGATCCCAGCTTCGCTCACCGTCTCCCCGGGGAGCGGGCGAGCCGGGCCATCGTGGCCAGCACGACCGCCCTGTGCCACGAGCTGGGGATGACGGTCATCGTCGAGGGCGTTGAGAACGTGGCGGAGTTACAGGCGGCAACCGATCTGGGAGTCGATGCGTGCCAGGGTTTTTTCCTCGGCCGGCCGGTACCGGCTGAGGAGGTGAGGGCGTTCTCCTCGGCCGCGGACCATGCGCAGTGCGACATCGGTCCGAATTCGCGCTGAGGAGTGTGGAGCAGTGCGCGAACCTCACGCCGTGGCGTAGGTCCCCGCCTGTGGCAGGTCAACCAGAACCCCGTGTGGCGAGATGAAACTCCACGGCTTGTGATTGCTACCGACTGTCAAGGTCAAGGTCAAGGTCAAGGTCAAGGTCACGGTCCGGCTCTGGTGGGAGGTGTGAGGCGGTGCTCGGCCGCCCGCCAGGGCGGGAACTGTGCCCCAGCGGGCCTCGTTCTCAACAGGTGGGAGCAGTCCGAGCTCGCCGTGCAGCCGGCGGTGGTAGTACCAGTTGAGTGACGGACTGCTCATCGGCCTTGACTCCGGCTTGGACAACCCGGTTGCGGAGGGTTTGGGAGCTGGTGCCGAACTGGGTACCGAACCGCTGGAAGGCGCCGACCCGGGTAGTGGGGTCGCGGCGGGCGCCAGCGTCAGGCAGATCGCCCGTCACGCAGCTCATGAGGGTACTTCCCGGGCGCAGCCGCAACGGCCGTCATGCTCTCGGGGGTTTTGCTTGCAGGTCTGCATCAGACTTGAGTCTTGACACGGCGGGCTGCCTCCTACAGGACAAGGGCCTGATCGCGGTGTAGCGGCGCGACCAGGACGACCTGCCGGCCGGAGTGGAGCTGACAGAAGAACGCCGGCGACACCTGACCGGGCCAGAGGTCCTGGTGCTGGCGTTGGCGCAGCGAACCGGGACAGCTTCTAGCATCCCCCATATGGACGGCGCAGTCGAGCAGCACCAACCCAGCCCGGCCACCGCTGACGCCTCGGCGGTCATCGCCCTGGTGGCCTCCGCCGGAGGGCTGGGTGCACTCACCGGGATCCTCGGCGCCCTGCCCGCTAACCTGCCCGCAGCCCTCATCGTCGCCCAGCACCAGAACCCCCGTGGCGACGACCTGCTGGCGCGAGTCTTGCAATCACGCACCGAGCTGGTTTTGCGCCCCGCGGCGGACGGCCTGGCGCTGCAACCGGGCGTGGTTGCCCTGCCGTTGGTGGGGTTGGCGATGCTGTCCTTGGGTAGTTGTTGTCCGCCGCTACCGGGACGCGGGAGCCGCTGACGGCTTCACACATACGTCAGGAGAGCCGATCTTCACGGTGCGCCCTTCTCTCATCCGGCACGCCTTGTTCAACATGAGTGCTGCAAGGGGTGTGAGCGGCGCAGCACGATGAGACGAAGAGCAGAAACGGTATGGGTGCGACGGGAGGGGGAGGTGGACGGGAGGTGGGGGGCGTTAGGCGCCGCGGATTGCGTTCACGACCTCAGCTGCGCAGCGAGGGGGCAGGAGATGTTTCGGCGTCCGGCCATCCCGACGGTGTTGAGGTAGGTGACGACGGCGGCGTAGGCGCCGGGGAAGGATGCTTCGGTGTAAGGCACTCCCAAGTCCTCGCAGTGGCGGCGCACCATGGGCTGCACCAGTTTCAGGTTCGGGCGCGGCATGCTGGGGAACAGGTGGTGCTCGACCTGGCGGTTGAGCCCGCCCATGAAGAAGTCCACCAGCAGACCCCCGGCGACGTTGCGGGAGGTGATGACCTGCCGGTGCAGGAAGTCCATCTTCTTCCCCCGCGCCAGGATCGGCATGCCCGTGTGGTTGGGCACGAACGCACCCCCCAGCAGCACCCCGAAGCAGGCAAGCTCAGCGACGATGAACAGCCCTGCCTTGGCCGGCGACATCGCCGCCAGTAGCACCCCGGCATAGACCGCCCAGCGAGTGGTGAGCATGAGGAGGTCCACGTACCGGCGCTTCACCGCGCGCGTGGCCGACCTGGGTTCGTCCCTTCTGCGACGCAGGACCGCGGTGGCGCTGTCGACGTGGAGGTTGAAGCCTTCCAGCAGTAGCAGGGGGAAGAGCCAGAAGCCCTGGTGGGTGAGGAACCAGCGGTGCAGGCGCCCCTTGCCCTCCAGGGCGTCGGGGTGGAAGGCGAGGAGCTTGGAGTCGATGTCGGTGTCGCGCCCGACCTGATTGGGGGCGGCGTGGTGGATATTGTGCTTGCCCAGCCACCAGCCGTGGCTGAGTCCGGCGATGAGGCTGGCCAGGCAGCGCGAGGCGATCGCGTTCGCGCGAGGGGAGCTGAAAATTTGCTGGTGGGCGGCGTCGTGGCCGAGGAAGGCGACCTGGGTCAAGGTGAGGGCGAGCACGGGAGCCAGCAACAGAACCCACCAGAAGTCACCGACCACCTGCACGGACGTGGCCAGCGCGGCGAGGGCCGAAGCGACGACGACGATGCGGCGCAGGTAGTAGCCGCGGCGGCGGTGCAGGAGGCCGGCTTCGCGCACCCGCTGGGCCAGCGCGGTGTAGGAGCTGGTGGAGCGCTGTGCCGGTCGTGACGGGGTCGAGGCACCACTTCGAGGTCCCGCAGGGCTCGTGGGCACCGCGCCGTTCGTGCTCACGGACTGACTGATGGTCATGATCGATCCCGTCTGATTCACGTCGGAGGCAACGCGTCACCGGGGCCGGGGCAACACATTAAGTCGTGGACAGGACACCACTGCCCTGAGATGCGGGCAAGCGGTACTCGTGAGGTGCCAACCTGGATGCTCTCCTGCGACGACAGGAGGCGGCCAGCACGACCCGCGGCGCATCGTCTGCGACGCCCTGCGGTGACGCCGACCGCGCCGGCGTCGGTGGTGGCCCGGATGGGCGTGCATATGGATGCCAGCGTGGCCCACACCGACGCCGCTGAGGAGGCGCGGCGGGCGGCGCGGATCGCGGCGGCGGCCACCGACGCGCGGAACAACCCGGTGACGGCGGCGAACCGGGTGGAGCGGTTGAGCGTACAGGTGCGCGGGGAGAAGAAGGCGTTGGCGCACTGCGTGCGCGCGGTCGCGGCCGGGGAGGCCGCGGCGGCAGCCCTGAGCGCAGCAGGCGGTGCAGCCTGACCGTCCTCGGGCCGGAGAGAGCCCGCAGGAGGCCCGGGTGCGGTACGGGCTGAACATGGCCGCCCACGCGGTCAGCGTGCAGGAGCGGTTGGCGGCGGCCCGAACGAGTCAAGAGAGCGCGGATGCGGACCGTCTCCAACGGGAGGTTGCAGCGGATCAGGACCGTGAGCAGAAGGACCTGGCGGATCGGCGGGAGCAGTGGTGGAAGCGGGCGCAGTGGGCGTTGGACCTGACGCTGGACGAACGTCCCGGGGTTGCGGCGACGGGGTTCAACATGCTCACGGCGCTGTCGCAGAGCGAGTGGGCGGGGGTGCACGAGGACGCGTGGATCACGGCGGTGACCGATGACGTGCTGAACAACCTGGGTGGTCCGCCGGTGGGGCCCTACGACGACGCCGATAGCGGTGCCGTGGACACCGACGGTGGGCAGGTCGGGGATGAGGACTCGACGCGCGGGCTGCTGCGTCGGCCACTGGGATGGCTGAGAGGAGAGCGGTGATGGCCAAGAGCAAGGTCAAGGGCCGGAAGCGGGGGCGAGCGCGCCGGTCAAGGGTGGTCGGTGGGCGCTGCAGGATGCTTCGGGCGCGCCGGTGCCGTCGTGGGACGTTCGGGTGGCGGCGGCGCGGACGCGTGTCGCGGTGGACAGCAAGAACGGTGTTGAGACTCCGCCGTGGATTCGTGAGCTGGCGCAGCCGGAAAAGGTCTAGCCCCGATCCTGCGCCGCGGGGGTCTCTGGATGAGCGTTCAGAGACCCCCGCGCGGCTTCTCATAGCCCGGGTCTGCCCCTGGTTCGGTTGACTCCTGACCTGTGAGGATCATGGTCTTCACTGGAAGGATGAGTACCGTGCCGACGCCGTTCCCCGAGGAGTTCCGCCGCGACGTGATCGCCGTCGCCCGCCAAGGCGGCCGCTCCCGAGCAGACATCGCCCGCAGCTTCGGCATCTCCGAGTCGTGCCTGGGTCGTTGGCTGAAGATCGCCGACCGGGAGGACGGCAGGACCGCTCCTGACAGTGCTTCAGACTCCGCGCCGAGCATGGACCTGGAAGCAGAGAACCGCGAGCTGCGCCGGAGGGCCAAGCAGCTGGAACAGGAGAACGAGATCCTGCGCCGGGCGACGGCCTACTTCGCTCGCGACGTCCTCCCAAAATGATCTACCCGCTGGTCCGTGACCTCGCCGCTGACGGAGTGTCCGTCGCGGTGACCTGCCGGGTGCTGGGCTTCTCCGAGCAGGCCTACTACAAGTGGCGCGCCAACCCGGTCACCGACCGCGACTGGAACGACGCCCACCTCATCAACGCCGCCCGCGACATCCACCACGACGACCCCGAGTTCGGCTACCGCTTCATCGCCGACGAGCTCGAGCAACAGGGTGTGGCGGCCTCTCGCAACCGCGTGAACCGTCTTTGCAGCCTCCAAAGGCTGTGGTCGGTCCACTCGCGCAAGCGAGGCACCGGGCGCCGGCCCGGCCCGCCCGTCCACGACGACCTCGTCAGGCGGAAGTTCACCGCCCAGGCGCCCAACCAGCTCTGGCTCACCGACATCTCCGAGCACCCCACCGCCGAAGGCAAGCTCTACCTCTGCGCCGTCAAGGCCGCTTGTTCCAACCGCATCGTCGGGTACTCCCTCGATGCTCGGATGACCGCCGACCTCGCGGTCAGGGCCCTGCGCAACGCGCTGGCCCTGCGCGGGCGGGCTGACGTCTTGAAGGTTGTGGTCCACTCCGACCGGGGGTCGCAATTTCGTTCCCACGCCTACGTTCGTGCCCTCTCAGCGGCGCAAGCGCGCGGCTCGATGGGGCGGGTCGGGACTTGCGCGGACAACGCTGCGATGGAGTCGTTCTTCGCTCTGTTGCAGAAGAACGTCCTCAACCGCCGGCGCTGGTCGACGCGCGAAGAACTGCGCTTGGCGATCGTGACGTGGATTGAACGGACCTACCACCGCCGTCGCCGGCAGCAGGCGCTCGGTCGCCTGACCCCCATCGAGTACGAGACACTTCTTCAAGCCGCTGCCGCGGCCTGACCGCCCCTAACGACGAGGGTCAACGAGACTGGGGGCAGACCCAGGGCGTGGTGTGAGGTCCTGGAGGTCGATGAGGGGTTGGACTACATCCAGTTGCCCGCCGAGCGCGTCAGGATCCGGGTTCTGGTCAACGGGTGGAGCACGCCGCCCAACCCTGGGGGCGCGCCGGAGACGTGGCTGTTGCAAGTGTGGCCCGCTGCGGCTGGTTGATGCTCGAGGGGGCTCTAGCTGTACTGACCACGCAGGTTGGTGACGCGGGAGGCGGGCGGTAGCCCGCCGAGAGCGGTGTGGTGTCGGTGATGGTTGTAGATGTGCAGCCAGGTTGGCAAGGCCCGCCGCCGAGCTGCCTCGGAGGAGTAGGGCCGGGCGTAGGCCCACTCCGTTGCCAGCGTGGGGTGGAACCGCTCCACCTTGCCGTTGGTCTGGGGCCGGTAAGACCGGGTGCGTTTATGGACGGTGCCGGTCGCCGTCAAGGCAGCGGCGAGTTCGCGGGAGCGGTGATTCGAGCCGTTGTCGCTGAGGCAGCGGGGGATGGCGATGCCGCGGTCGGCGAACCAATCGTGAGCCCGGGCCCAGAACGAGGCTGTGGTCGCGCCCTTCTCGTCGCTGAGGATCTCGGTGTAAGCCAAGCGGGAGTGGTCATCCAAGACGGTGTGCAGGTAGCCGTAGCCCAGGCTGCGGGGTCTGGCCGCGTTGCCGCGGCCGTGGAAGCGCCAGCCACCACCGTCGGGGATGATCCCGAGCTTTTTGACATCGATGTGCACCAGATCGCCTGCAGCAGCGTGCTCATAGCGTCGGACCTCACGCCGGATGCGTTGGCGATCGGCCAGGTCGACGTCGCACAACTTCGGCAGGCCTTCTCTGCGGATGACTGCGGCGGCGGTGGAGACCGGCAGGTCGAGTTTGGGTCCGATACGCGCCGGCCCCCAGCCTCGGGTGGTGCGCAGGTGCACGACCTTCTTCGCCACTGCTCGCCGGGTTCGGGTGGGACTGCGGTGCGGGCGCGAGGACCGATCGCGCAGGCCGTCCTCCTCGTGGCCGCCGGCGGCGCGGAGTTCAAGGAGACGGTCAGCCCAACGGGCGGCAGTGGGCCAGGAGACTTGGAAGCGTTCGGCGGCGCGGCGAATGGGCCAGCCGTCGTCGACCACGACACGGGCCAGCTCCAGTCTCCCGACTGGGGTCAGGGCGGCGTTACGGTGAGACACGAGGACCTCCGAGTGGCTTGCGTGTGGTCGCCTTCAGCAGCTCCACACCGCCCTCGGAGGTCCTCCCTGCGGCCCGAACTGCGTCAGTCCGGCGTGTCACCAACGTCCATGCTCAGTACAGCTAGCGCAGCCCGTCTGGGCATGCTGACGATCTTGCGCCTTTCGGCTACTTGTTGACTTCCCTCACGGCAACGGCCCGGCCAGGCTGTGTCGAGGTGCCCGGCGCGACGCTCCCTTATCGGCTGCCCACCAGCTGTACCGGTGTGGTTCTCTCATGGTGTGCGAAGCGTCGGGCACCGCCCGGCGGGGTGAGGCTCAAGAGGGGTCTGGTCATGCTCGAAGTAGCGCTGCCCACCACCGTCAGCACCACCGAGGGCGACTGACCGGCCGTCCCCGGATCGCGACGGGGAGGCCGACGTGAAGCAGGCGGAGCAGCCCGCAGGAGGACCCGCGAGGACCGGGCCGGTGGTGGTCATCGGGATGGACCCGCACAAACGCTCCGCGACCATCGAGGTCCTCAGCGGCAGCGAGAAAGTCCTGGGCGAGGGACGCTTCGCCACCGACACCACCGGCTACCGGACCATGCTGGCCGCCGGGCGCAAGTTCCCTTCCCGCCTCTGGGCGGTCGAAGGCGCGAACGGCATCGGCAAGCATCTGGCTCAACGCCTCATTGCCGACGGCGAGGAGGTCGTGGACGTCCCGGCGAAGCTGTCGGCGCGAGCGCGTGTGTTCTCCACCGGTCAGGGCCGCAAGACCGACGCCACCGACGCGCACTCCATCGCCGTCGTCGCTCTGCGGACCCCGAACCTGCGGGCGGTGACCGTCGACGGAGAGCACGTCGCGCTGCGCCTGCTGGCTGATCGGCGCGATGAGTTGGGGGTCCGGCGGACCAAGACGGTGAACCGGATCCACAAGCTGCTGCTGGAGCTGATGCCGGGCGGGACGAAGAAGTTCCTGTCTGCAGCACAAGCCAAAGCGTTGGTCGCGACGGTCCGGCCGCGGGACGTGGTGGGCAAGACGCGGCGGCGGATCGTGGTCGCGTTGATCGATGAGCTTGCCGTGACGGACAAGCTGATCAAGGCCGCGAACGAGGAGCTCACCGAGCTGGTCACCGCGTCGGGGTCGCAGTTGGTGGATTTGCAGGGCATTGGCCCTTCGACCGCGGCGCGGCTGCCGGGTGATGTCGGGGACATCGCCCGGTTCCCGTCCAAAGGGCACTTCGCGTCCTGGAACGGGACCGCTCCGATCGATGCCTCCTCCGGCGACAGCGATCACCGGCGGCTGTTTCGGGCGGGGAAACCGGCGCATCAACCGGGTGCTGCACACGATGGCCATCGTCCAGCTGCGACACGACACCCAGGGCCGGCGCTACTTCGACCGGAAGAAGGCGGCGGGAAAGTCGTCGATGGAGGCGTTACGGGCGTTGAAGCGGCGCCTGTCGGACGTGGTTTATCACCAGATGGTGGTCGACGACGAGGTGCGCCGCTTCGGCCTGGAGCCCCCTGAAGGATCCACCGTGGGCGCTGCGGCGAAGCTCTTGGCACAGGAGAGCGAGGTCGTGGTCGACCTGGTTGCGGTCCTGGACGACGGCGTAGTCGGCGATGCCGTCGAGGAGGCTCCAGTGACGGGCCCGGGAGGACAAGTGGGGGCGACTACTGGCTCCAGCGCGACCGGCTCGGACCCCGATGCCGGCTCTTCGGAGAAGTCACTTCCCGGACCCGCGAGACCATCCTCGACCCGTGCTCGCCGGCCCCGCAAGACCCACTCTTGACATAGAGGGGTGCCATGACCGAGCGGTCGCCGATGTCCTGCCCAGCGGCAGACCGTGCCTCGGTGTCTTCAAGCTCCGCGGCGTCAGGATGATCCCGTTCGGCGGGGCGGGACTGGTAGAACCGCGGGCCCTGTGCCGATCAAAGTTGCAGGAGAAGGGCGAGGATCTGCCCGCCGGCGGTGATGACGACCAACTGCTTGATAACTCCCCAAGGGCCTGGTTGCGGGCGTAGGGACTGCTCCTGCGTGGTCTCACCGGCGTCGCTCCACCGGCTTAGGTGGCGGATCAGACGCCTCTTTGGGCGATCCCCCGACACCAAGGCGATCCAGGACCCAGAGAACGCGAAGACGGGCACCTCCTGGCCGACCGCCTCCAGGATGAGACCGCCGCGGTCTTCGTTCGCTGCCACGTAGCTGAAGCGTTCGATCGCTTGCACCGTCCAGGGCTGAACGATCAGGGCCCAGTCACCGGAGATCTTCACGCATGGCGCGAGACCAGCTCGGATGATCACAAAGATCAAGATCGAGGCGACGCCGAGCACCTCGTTCGCATCCTTGAAATGACCGTCGATGAGCGAGTAGGTAAAAAGTCCCGCAATGAAGAACAGTGCGAGGAGTCCAAAAATCCTGGTTCCTACTCGGTAGTAGGTCGTATCCATGCCCGCTCCACAAGGTCATGCTTTGAGTCTTTGTGGTATTTCACTTCTTCATGTGACTTTGCACTACTGATCATGACACCGTGCCCTCAGTTGATGGGTGAGATGCGAAATCCTGACCTGGCGATAGGGCGGACGTCGACGGCTCCTGGCCCGCGCATGGCCGCGTCCTCGCGCGGCGTGGCAAGCCGCGTGCCTCGCACACTGCTGCACGTCCGTGTTGTTGCGCTCTGTGCGGCATGGCCGCGCGGTCAGCTCGCACTGCGGGATGACCGCGCGATCGCTGTAGCGGCCCCTCGTGATTCAGGCCCCTGGAGAGCCTGATCGCCCTGCTCAGGCCGGGCGGTTGGCCGGTCGCAGCAGCCGCGGGGTCAGCGCTGTGCTGGCGATGGCCACGACGCTCACGACGCCGTGCCCGATCGGGGCCAGTGGGCCGCCGAGGTCCAGGGCGTGGATGGCGTAGCCGTTCGCGGCGGCGTCGGTGAGCAGGATGAGCGGGGCCAGGAGCAGACCGGCGTGGTGGCGGCGAGCGATGAGGACGGCGGCCAAGGGGTCCAGGAGGAGCAGGGCGCTCCAGTAGGCCGCGAGCCAGCGGGGGGCGTAGGCGTAGGGGGTCCGGCCGCCGGTGATGAAGTCCAGGAGGTGCTGCAGGCCTCCCCAGGTCAGCAGCAGCACCAAGGCGGTGGCGGCTGCTTGCACCCATCGTGGTTCGCGGGCCCACCGCTTCGACAGCACGTGATGCAGCCTGTCAGCGTCGGGTTGGACCAGGAGCCTGGGCCAGGTCGGGCGTCGCAAGCCCGCGCGCACCGCGGGATGACCTTGCGCCCGCGCGCCGCGGAAATGACCGAGACGTCGCCTGCAGGGCGACATCGCTGCGAGACACGCGCGCTGGCTCACTCGGTCGTAGGTAGCTCGTCCACCTCGTACCAATAGACGGGCAGACGATCCGGGTCAACCTCTTGATCGAGCGTCTCGGTGGTCATGGTCGCCAGTAGGGTCTGGGCCGCTTGGAGGATGTGCTGTCGGCTCTCCTCGGGGTCCAGTTCCCAGGCGTACTCCCAGTCAGTGGCTTCGTTGACGAAGATGCCCAGCTGGTCGAGGTAGCCCAGGTCCCGGGCGATGTGCCACAGCAGCTCGGCACCCTCTTCGGGACTCATGAGGCCGGCGACGGTGGCGCGGGCGTGAGTGTGGGCCATGACCCACAGCGCCTGGTGGTCACTCAGGCGCGGGACGCCGAGCTCGTCCAAGGCCGTGGTGAGCAGGTCGCGCAGGGTGGGCGGGTCGTCGTGGGCGCCGGCGAGTTCGCGCAAGGTGGGGGAGTCGTAGCCGCGGGTCAGGGCCAGGGCTGCCCACTGGGGCATCAGCTCGGGGGGCAGGTCGCCGATGTGAGCGCGGGCTCGGGCGCGGTAAAGCGTGTCCACCGCTTCAGTGTTCCCGAGCAGACGACACCTCGGTCATCGACACAAGCACATGTCTGCGACGTCGCCGACCGCGCACTGAGAGCGGGATGACCGTGCGCTTCGAGCGCACCGCGGGATGAGCGCCCATCTCAGTGCTAGCTGCTCTACGCGGCGATCCTGGTTGTGGTGATGGATGCGCTGGATGGGTCAAGGACCCAGTGATCGCGCTTCGGTGGGCGCTGGTGCCCGCCAAGGCGCAGACTGCGACCAGGTCGAACCGTCGGCTGTCAGCCGACGAAACGGGACCAGGCAGTTGCGACTCTTTGATGAGGCACGACGACAGCGCCGGATCGCTCGGGCCGTCGTCGACAGCGCGCGGCA
Source organism: Kineococcus sp. DHX-1 (assembly GCF_042473625.1). Classification (GTDB taxonomy): domain Bacteria; phylum Actinomycetota; class Actinomycetes; order Actinomycetales; family Kineococcaceae; genus Kineococcus. The sequence goes on from NZ_CP170445.1 coordinate 1,164,796, forward strand.
GCTCAAGGTGCGCTGTGCGCAGGGTCGCGCAGCCGTCTGGGCTACGCAGGCCGGCAGTGCGGCGGTGCGTCAGCGCAGTGAGCTGCTCATGGCGCAGTCGGTCGCTTCCCGCCTGGGTCTTGTCCTTCAGGCACCGTGGGGGTGTGGCGCTGATGCGGTGAGTGCTGCAGCTGTCAGGGGTGCCGGTGAGAGACCTGGTGAGTGAACCGGGGGACGAACCGGTGGTACTGGTCCGCTCTCGTGTCCTGCGGGGCCGGCAGGTCGATGACCTCGCCGTGGCAGGGGTCGCTGCTGACCTGGAAGCCCTGCTATGTGCGGCCGCGCAGCGGTTGGGCGTGGTCGTGGATGCGGTCAGCGCGATCAGCATCGAGGACGGGGACATGGGGGCGTGGATACGGGTAACGCGCAGCGCCACAGGTCACCGGCACCCTCAGCCAACACTCGAGCCGGATCTTGAGCAGAGCCTTGAACAGGGATCGGCGTAGGTCTCCTACCCGCCCCTCGTGGTCCGGCAGCGGGCCGCAGTCGGTGCCGACCGGTGACTGACTGAAGACCCCACCCCTCTCGTGAGGATGCACCGGATGAAGATCACCAGTAGTGCTCACCGTGACGCCCAGGTCCTCACCGTCGAGGGGGCGGTGGGCCCAGCGCAGATGACGCAGCTTCGGGCTGCGCTGCAGAGCGAGCTGGTGCGTGAGGTGGGAGGCGACGTGATCTTGGATGTGCGGCGGGTGGGTTCCTTCGACGATGAGGTGCTGATGGTCCTGACCGCGGGCAGGACGCTGGGCAAATCCCGCCGGCGCCGCATTGTGGTGGTGGACGACGCCGGCGGTGCGACCTGCCGAAGCCTGCGTCGTAGTGGGCAGATTTTCCGCTTCCCGGTGTATCCGGACGTGGACGCGGCCAGTGCGGCCTTGGTCTTCGAGCGTCGGGCGTTGGACAGCATCAACCCCGTTGTCCGTGTCCAGGTCGTCGACCTCGAAGGTGGTCGTCAACGTCTGCGGTGAGGACTATCGCTGCCGCGACTCTCTTGCCCCGTAGGTACCAGGGGTACTGGTGTGGACCACTCCCGCTGACGGTGGCAGGCACCGACTGCAGTCCGGCCCGTTCCTGCACATGGCTCACCTCGCTCAACGCCACGACGGTGAAGTCTCGAGCGCGCGCACCGCGGGATGACCTGGACCGTTCCCGGTTCGGTGGACACTCGGATTGGCTGCCTGACCCGAGAATGAGGCAGCACCGATGGGGTCTACCCGCCGGCACTTCACCCCCGAGTACAAGGCCCAGGCAGTAGCCTGTGTCCTTGATGACCACCGAGCGATCGGCGAGGTCGCCCGCAACAGCGGCGTTCACGAGATGACGTTAGGCAAGTGGGTGAAGAAGGAACGCGAATCCCGCAACGGGGCTCAGCAGTCAGCGCCCCTGGATGAGTCCGAACGCGCCGAACTCGAGCGGCTTCGGGTCGAGGTCCGGCAGGCGCGGATGGAAGCTGAGTTCGCAAAAAAAGTAGCGTCCTGGTTCGCGAAAGACCAGAAGTGATCTTCGCGGCCATCGCGGACTGGGACGAGGCCGATGAGTACCCCGTAACGTTCATGTGCCAGCAGTTGGGGGTCTCGCGCTCGGGCTGCTACGCCTGGCGCGCCCGCACCGCGGCCGGACCCAGCACCCGACACATCGCCGAGGAGCAGCTGTGCGCGGTGATCGTGGCCATCTTCGGCGCGCTGCGTGGCAACCCCGGCCGTCGACGGGTGCTGGCCCAGCTGCGCGCCCAGGGCGTGCGGGTCGGGTTCCAGCGCGTGCACCGGCTCATGCAAGGCTTGAAACTGGCTGGGTGGCACCCAAAGGCATGGAAGCGGACCACCATCGGCGGCAGCGACCCGGTGTCGGCGCCGGACCTGATCGGGCGTGACTTCACCGCGCAGCAGGCCAACACCCGCTGGTGCGGGGACATCACGTACGTCAAGACGTGGGACGATGGGCCTACCTGGCGACCGTGATCGACCTGCACTCCCGCGCGGTCATCGGGTACGCGATCGACACGCACATGCGCACCGACCTGGTCGTCGCGGCGTTGCAGATGGCTCTGGTGCACCGCCGACCGGCACCGGGAGTGATCTTCCACGCGGACCGGGGAGCCCAGTACACCTCGAAGCAGTTCGCGCAGTTCTGCGACCGAAACGGTGTGCGACGCTCCCTGGGTAGGACCGGAATCTGCTACGACGATGCCGTGGCCGAGTCGTTCTTCGCGACGTACAAGAAGGAGCTGATCCACACCCGACCGTGGCCGACGGTGCACGACCTGCGGCGGGCGACGTTCGACTGGATTGCGAACTACTACAATTCGATCCGGCGCCACTCGACGTTGGGGTACTTGACCCCGAGAGAGTTCGAGTTAGGCTATCGACACATCGACCAGATCGCTGAACTCTCAGCTTGATCCTGTGTCCATCAAAGCGGGAACACTCCACATCTGCAGGAAGTTGACCTTGACGTCGTCAACGGCCGAGACCGAGGCCATCGAGGAGGAGTACAGGTCATCGAGGTTCGCCTGAGCAGCGGCCAGACGGGTCGACCCGAGGACGATGAGAGTCACCAGCAGCACGCAGACCACGCCGAAGCCGGCGAACAACTTCGATGAGACCTTCAGGTCGCGCATGCGCGTGAGCACGGCTGTCTCCTCTGCTGCAGTCATGGCGCCAGGAGGGTCCGCTTCGTCCAACTGGCCTTGATCAGTCCATCGACTGGTGGGCGCTTCCTGACCCGCCGACTCCAGGGCGCCACAGTCACGGCGTCACGCGGCTCGCAGGGTGAGCGAGCGCAGCGAAGGTCGGAGCGTCTACGCCGTGGTCGAGACCGACCTCGCTCGCGAGGCGGCAGGGCAAGGTGTGTTCCGCGATGCTGCAGGTCCTGGCCAGCCAGGCTCCGTGGGCCCACGTGGACGCGTGGAGCGACTACCGCGATGAGCTGCCACCGCAGCTGGAGCGGGCGCAGGACGATCTGCGGCGCCTGCAGCGCGAACGGGACGGTGTGGACACCGGCACGGGCATCGACATCGACCGCACCGACACCGATCAGGAATCGCTGCCGGCGACCTGCGCGGCGTGGTCGATCCACGTGGAGCTGCTGCCGCGGCCGGGCAGCCGGCCTCGGCGGTGCTGCACGACGGTGCGTCCTCCGTCACCGCGGAGCTGACCGACGGCGAGGTCGGACAGCTGCGCGGGCGCGTCGAGGGCGTCGCCACGGTGCAACTGCTGCAGCGCCTGGACGCCCGAGTGCGAGTGCGGCGTGAGAACCAGGAGGGGCAGCGGCGTGCTCAGCGCCGAGGGCGCTGGTTGGGCTGGCTGCGCGAGTTGGTCGCGGGACCCGCTCACGGTGCCGGCCCGGTGTGCGGGCGGTGCGGGCATCCGCAGGGTGCTCGTCCCTGGCCCGGGCGGGCGGGCTGACGGCCTGCCCGCTGTGCGTCCACGAGGACGACCACGAACTGCGCGCGGAGATGAAGGCGTGCGGGCGCACAGAACCGGAGTGAGGCCTCACGCCCGGCGGGACGACCGGCAGGTCGGCGACGACTCCCAGGCGGCTACGGGTTCCTCGCGAGGCGGGCGATGACTTCACGCGCGGTGTCGAAGGCGCCTGCGCGCACCACCCGACGGTTGATGCCCCACCGCTGACGCGCGGTGTGCACCTGCTCGACGATCTCCTCCACGGTGCCGATCCACAGGTAGGGCGCGGTCAGCAGATCTTCCACGCGGGACCCGGTCTCCTGCGCCAGTCCAGCCGCCGTGCTGCGTCGGTCCTCGGTGGTGGTCACCACCTGCACCAGCGCCTCCAGTGGTGGCAGGTCCCGGCCGGCCGCCGTGGAGCCGGAGTGCACCGCGGCGACGGTGGCCCCGATGCGAGCCGGCGACCAGTCCACGGTGTGGGAGTGCCCATCGGCGGGGGTCCGTCCCAACCCGGAAAGGCCCACCGCGTCGGCGTGGGCGCCGACCCAGGCCAGCAGCTCGGAGTGGTTCCCACCGATCAGCAGCGGAACCCGGGGCTGCACGGGACGGGGGGCGGTGAGGACGACGTCGCGGCCTGCGCCGATGTCGGCGGCGGGCACGTTTCGCCCTTCCAGCAGGGTGCGCACCGCACCGGCCACCTCGATCAGGTGTTGCACGCGCCCGGAGGCATCGGGGCGGGTGCGCCCAGTCATCTTCCACTCCGCGGGGGTGTGACCTGCTCCGAGGCCGACCTCGGCACGTCCACCGGAGACGACGTCGAGGGTGGCGGTGTCGGCGGCGATGAGGAGAGCGTCGCGAACTCCAGCGTTCAGGACGTAGGTGCCCAGGCGCAGGGTCGTGGTGGCGGTGGCTGCTGCGGCCAGGGCGATGAAGGGGGAGGGTCCAGTGCCGGGGTGGTCGGAGACCAGCAAGGCGCGAAAGCCGGAGTCTTCGCAGCGGCGGGCGAGGTCGACCCAGGACCCAGCGTCCTGCGGTGAGGCTTGCAAGGACACCTGGACGGGGGGCTCGCTCACACCCCCACCGTGCTGCCCAGAGCACCTGGACGGCCAGCGTCACAGCGTGCGCTGAGGGCGAACGGCGACAGGGCGGATCGACACGAGCGGACGTCACGGTCGGACGAGATCGCGTGCTGAGTGCGGGATGACCGCGCGCCGCGGGGCCAGGCCTGCTGACGGGACGCGCAGTCCACGGCGCGCGGACGGTCCACTGCGGTGCGGGGATCGCGAGAGCCTGCCGTCGCGGGTCGGCCACGATCGCCCGAAGGGCATCAGCCGTCGCCGGCGAGGATGCGGAGCCGGCGCAGGAGCCTCGCAGGCTGGTGGGCACCCACCCGACCCGCCAGCAGGCTCTGCTCGTCAGGTGCGCAGCGCGCCCGCCACCCGGACCGCGTCGGGAAGCGCGGCCAGTACGCGATCCACGTCGTCGCCGGTCGAGCCGTTCCCGAGCGTGAACCGGACCGCCGTGCGCGCGAGGTCGGCGGACAACCCGGTCGCGAGCAGGACGTGGGAGGCGTCGTCCGAGCCTGCGGCGCAGGCGGACCCGCTGGAGCAGACGATGCCGGACTCCTCCAGCTCGGCGAGGACCGTCTCCCCGCCGACGCCCTCGAAGCAGAACGAGGCGTGGCCGGGGAGCCGGTGGGTGCGCGACCCGGTGAGCCGGGCGCCGGGCACGGTGGCGAGAACACCGTCGACGAGGCGGTCCCGCAGCGCCTGCAGGCGCGGCACCTCGACGTCGCGGGCGGTCGCGGCGAGGTGCAGCGCGACGGCGGTCCCGACGGCCGAGGCGACGTCGGACGTGCCCGAACGCCGGCCGAGCTCCTGGCCGCCGCCGTGCAGGACGGGCGCGAGCGGGACGGAACCGCGCACCCAGAGGAACCCCGCCCCCCGCAGTCCGCCGAACTTGTGGGCCGAGGCCGACAGCGCGTCCACGCCGAGGCGCTCGACGTCGACGTCGAGGTGCCCGGCGGCCTGGACGGCGTCGGTGTGCAGGGGGATCCCGTGGGGGCGGCACAGCGCGCCGATCTCGGCGAGCGGCTGGACCGTGCCGATCTCGTTGTTCGCGTACATCACCGACACCAGGGTCGTGTCCGGGCGCAGCAGCCGTTCCAGCTCCGCGAGGTCGAGGCGTCCGTCGGCGTCCACCCCCACGACGTCGACGGTGAACCCGCTGCCGCGCAGGGCGGACGCCGTCTCCAGCACGGCCGGGTGCTCGATCGCGGAGACGACGACGTGCCGGCCCCGGGGGTTCGCCGCGGCGATCCCCGTGACGGCGAGGTTGTCCGCCTCGGTTCCGCCGGCGGTGAACACGACCTCGCCGGGCCGGGCGCCGAGGACGTCGGCGACGGCCGCGCGGGCCGCGTCGAGACCGGCCTTGGCGGCCCGTCCCACCGCGTGCGCGCTCGAGGGGTTCCCCGTGACGTTCGTCAGGTACGGCCAGACGGCCTCCAGGACCTCGCGCCGGGGCGGGGACGTGGCCGCGTGGTCCAGGTACGCCACGGAGGCCACGGGGGTCTCCACGTCAGCTGCCCTGCACGGTCGTGTCGAGCCCGAGGTCGAGCGTGCGGGCGTTCTGCGTCAGCGCGCCCACCGAGACCAGGTCCACGCCCTGCTCGGCGATGCCGCGGACGGTCTGGAGGCTGACCCCGCCGCTGGCCTCGACGAGGGCGAGGGAACGGGACCGGACGAGCGCGACACCCGTCGCGAGGTCGGCCAGGGAGAAGTTGTCGAGCAGGACGACGTCGACGTCGGCGGCCAGGACGGCCTCGAGCTGGTCCAGCCGGTCGACCTCGACCTCGATCGTCGTCGTGTGGGACACGCTCTCCCGCACGGACTTCAGCGCGGTGGTGACGTCCAGCCCGCTCGCCAGCAGCACCGCGAGGTGGTTGTCCTTGACGAGGACCGCGTCCGACAGGGACCAACGGTGGTTGTGCCCGCCGCCGGCCCGCACGGCCGCTCGTTCCAGCGCCCGCAGCCCGGGGGTCGTCTTGCGGGTGTCGACGATCCGCGCGTCCGTGCCGGCGACGGCGTCGACGAAGGCCGCCGTCAGGGTCGCGACGCCCGACAGGTGCTGCAGCAGGTTCAGGGCGATGCGCTCGGCGCGCAGGACCCCGCGGGCCGTGCCGCGGACGCGGCCCAGGACGTCGCCCGCGGCGAAGCGGGTGCCGTCGGGGGACAGGTCGAGGACGTCCAGCGTCCCGCCCGTGAGCGCCGCGGCCTGGGTGAACGCCTCGCGGGCCGCCGCGGACCCGGCGAGGACCCCGGGTTCGCGGGCGACGAGCTGGGCGTCGGCGACGGCGTCGGCCGGCAGGAGCGACTCGCTCGTCACGTCGCCCCAGGGCGCGTCCTCGGCCAGGGCGAGCGCGACGACACCCGCTGGGGTGTTGGCGGTGGGGGTCACGGAGTCCTCCGGAGGCTGCGGCGGCGGGGCCGCGCGGGGGCGGTGGGGTGGTCGGAGCGGAAGTGGGCGCCGAGGCTCTCCTCGCGCGCCGTGGCGGCCGCGACGAGCAACTGCCCGGCCAGGAGGAGGTTCGCGTCCTCCCACGTCGCGCGGGGCACGTCGAGCGCGGCCACGTCGAGCTCCACGGGCGCCTCCTGCGGCGTGAGCAGCTTGGTCGCCACCGCGAGCCCGGCGGCCTCGCGGACGAGCCCGGCGTGCTCCCAGAGCGCGGCCTGCAGGTCCAGCCGCCCGACGTGGGCGGCGACCGGGCGGGCCGGGGACGGAACCTCGGTGACCTCGTCGTCGGGGAACGGCGCCGGCCCGGGCGTGGCCCGTTCGGCCGCGATGTCGGCGACCACCGCACCCCCCACGACGAGGGCCTCCAGGAGGGAGTTCGAGGCGAGCCGGTTCGCGCCGTGCACGCCCGTGCACGCGACCTCGCCCGCGGCCCACAGCCCCGGCAGCGACGTGCGGCCCGCGGCGTCGGTGCGGATCCCGCCCATCCAGTAGTGGGCGGCGGGGGTGACCGGCAGCGGGTCGTGCTCGGGGTCCAGGCCCGCGGCGGCGCTCAGCGATGCGATGCCCGGGAAGCGGTCCGCGAACGGCCGCCCCAGGTGCGTCGAGACCCCGGTCGCGTCGAGCACCACCGGCGTGCCGCCCTGGCCCGCCATCGCGGTGGCGATGGCGCGGGCGACGACGTCGCGCGGGGCGAGTTCGCCCCGGGGGTCGGCCTCGAGGGCGAAGCGCCGTCCGGTGGCGTCGCGCAGGACGGCACCCTCACCGCGCACGGCCTCGGAGACGAGGAACGGGGAGGTGACCGCGGCCACCGTGGGGTGGAACTGGAAGAACTCCAGGTCGGCCACGAGCGCGCCCGCCCGGAACGCCGCGGCGAGGCCGTCGGCCGTCGCGACGGTCGGGTTCGTCGTGCGGCTGTAGAGCTGGCCCGCACCGCCCGTGGCCAGGACGACAGCGCCCGCGTGCACGCGCAGCAGGGTGCGGGTGCCGCCGCGCGCCGGGCCGACGGCGAACTCCGCACCCGTCACGCGCCCGCCGGACGTCAGCAGGCCCAGCAGGAACGCGTCCTCGCGGACGTCGACGTCGCTGCGCCGCACCGCGTCGGCGAGCGCCTGGGAGACCGCGGCGCCCGTGCGGTCGCCGCCGGCGTGCAGGATGCGCGGCCGGGAGTGCGCGGCCTCCAGGCCCAGCGCCCACCCGGTCCCCGCGGTCGCGCTCCGGTCGAAGGCGACACCGCGTTCGGCCAGGACCCGCACCGCGGCGGGACCGGCCGCGCAGAGCGCCTGCGCCGCAGTGGGGGAGGAGAGCCCGGCGCCCGCGGCGAGGGTGTCCTCGACGTGCGCGGCGACGTCGTCCGGCCCGGTGGCGGCGGCGATCCCGCCCTGGGCGTAGGCCGTGCTGCCCTCGCCGAGCGTCGTCTTCGTGGCCAGCACGACCCGGCCGCCGCGGGCGGCCTCGAGCGCCGCGGTCAGGCCGGCGACGCCCGCACCGACGACCAGGACGTCGGTGGTGACCTCCGCGGCCGACGTCACGCGCCGACCGCCAGCATCCGTTCCACCGCCGTGCGGGCGTTGGCCGCGACCTCGGCGTCGACGCTGACCTGGTTCACGACCCGGCCCTCGACGAGGGACTCCAGCACCCACGCCAGGTAGGCCGGGTGGATCCGGTACATCGTCGAGCACGGGCAGACCACGGGGTCGAGGCACTCGATCGTCAGGTCGGGACGGGTGTCGGCGAGCCGGCGCACCATGTTGACCTCGGTGCCGATGGCGAACGCCGTCCCGGCCGGGGCGGCGTCGACGGCGAGCTGGATGTACCGCGTCGAGCCCGCCTCGTCGGCGGCGTCGACGACCTCCATGGGGCACTCGGGGTGGACGACCACGCGGACCTCGGGGTTCTTCGCCCGGGCCTGCGCGATCTGGTCGACCGTGAACCGCTGGTGCACCGAGCACCAGCCCCGCCACAGCACCACGCGCGCGTCCAGGAGGTCCTGCTCGGAGTTCCCGCCGCGGGGTTTGCGGGGGTCCCACAGGGGCATGTCCTCGACCGGGACGCCCATCGCCTTGGCGGTGTTCCGGCCCAGGTGCTGGTCGGGGAAGAACAGGACGCGCTGCCCTCGCTCGAACGCCCACTCCAGCACCTCGCGGGCGTTGGAACTCGTGCAGACGATCCCGCCGTGCGCGCCGCAGAAACCCTTGAGCGAGGCGGCGGAGTTCATGTACGTCACCGGGACGACGGGAACCCGGCCGTCGGCGTCGGGTTCGGTGCCGTAGACGGCGGCCAGCTGGTCCCAGCAGGCCTGCACCGCGTCGATGTCGGCCATGTCGGCCATCGAGCACCCGGCCGCGAGGTTCGGCAGGATCACCGGCTGGTCGTCGGTCGTCAGCAGGTCGGCCGTCTCGGCCATGAAGTGCACGCCGCAGAACACGACGAACTCGGCCTCGGGGTGCTTCAGCGACTGCTGCGCCAGCTGGAAGGAGTCACCGACGAAGTCGGCGTACTGCACGATCTCGTCGCGCTGGTAGGCGTGCCCCAGGATCGTCACCCGGGAACCGAGCGCCTCCTTCGCCGCACGGATGCGCCGGTCCAGTTCCTCGGCCGGCAGCAGGCGGTACTGCGCGGGGATCTGCTGCTGCACGGGGGAGTCCGCGGGGGCGGGGTCCTGCCGCGACGCACCCGCGCCGTACGTCGGCAGGGGCAGGGGCTGCCCGGGGACCGCGTCGAACTGCCACGGCGCGGTGGGCAGGTCGGGATCGCAGGTGCTGTCCACCCCACCCGGGGCGCGGGTGAGCAGGGCGATCTGCGTGGGGACGGACGCCATCGTGCTGCCTTCTCTCGGGAGTTCCCCGCGTGGGTCGCGGGGTGCTGGTGCTGGTCTGGTGCGGGGCGGGTCAGGCCAGGGGGCCGGCGGTCCGCAGCGGGCCGGCGGACCCGTCGGGGACGACGGCCCGGTACAGCTTGGGTGGTCGGTGCCGACCGCCGGTCTGCCGTTCGCCGGTCTCGACGACGGTTCCCGAGCCCTCGACCTGGCGCCGGAAGTTCGCCGGGTCCAGCGGCCGCTGCAGGACCGCCTCGTGCACCTCGCGCAGCTGCGCGAGGGAGAACTGCTCGTCGAGGAAGTGCTGGGCGACGTGCGCGAACTGCACCTTCGTGCGCAGCCGCCACAGCGCGTACTGGACGATCCCGTCGTGGTCGAAGGCCAGGCCCGTGCAGTCGTCGGCCGACGTCCAGCGGACGTTCTCGCCCTCCACCGCGGCCGCGGCCTCGTGGTTGCGCACGAGGGCGGAGTAGACGACGGACACGACGCGCTGGCCGGGGGAGCGGTCCGGCCGGCCGAAGGTGTAGAGCTGCTCGAGGTAGCTCGGCCGCAGCCCCGTGGTCTCGGCGAGCGTGCGGCGGCCGGCGTCGGACAGGCTCTCGTCCTGCCGCACCCAGCCGCCCGGCAGCGCCCACTGGCCACCGAACGGGTCGCGCGTGCGGCGCACCAGCGGCAGGTGCACGCGGACGTCGCCGCGGCGGTCGGGCAGCAGCGCGAAGATCACCGTCGAGACCGCGACGAGGATCACCTGCTGGGACGAGCTCATGGGACGACCGGACCCCGGATCAGTAAGGGTGGTTCTGACAACAACTCGGACGGCGAGCACTGTAGGCCCCCGCGTCCCCGATCGACAAGCGGCGCGCTCGGACGAGTGGGCGGTCCGCCGGCCACACCTCGGAAATACGGGGTGACAACTCCCGGGGAGCAGTCGTACCGTCGAGGTACACGGGAAGGAGGTGGTCCGAACACATGGTTTCTCATCGGACGCGTGAGGTGGCTGCCCGCTAGCAGCTGCGTGCAAGGACGCGGACCGCTCTGGTCGCCCCGCGCAGCGCGGCGAATCCACGGCAGTCACCGGGTCCCCGGGTGCCGGGTTGTCCACCGGCCCACGTCGACGGTCTCACGACCGGCGGCGCGGAAGCACCCGGGGACTTTCCGCGTCCGGGCCGGGTCCTCGCCGGGTGGTTCCCCCGGACAACGACCTATCCTCGCGCTGTGAGTTCACCACCCGCCGCGACGCGGCGGCGCCTGTTCGCCGACACCACCCCCCTGCGAGAGGTCCCCGCCTTCCGGTGGCTCTGGGTCGGGCAGTCCCTGGCCGGCATCGGCACCCAGCTGACCGTCGTCACCGTCGGCCTGCAGGTCTTCGCCCTCACCTCCTCCACCTTCGCCGTCGGCCTCGTGGGGGTCGTCGCGCTCGTCCCCCTCGTCGGGCTCGGGCTCTACGGCGGCGCGCTCGTCGACGCCCACGACCGGCGCCGGGTCGCGCTGCTCGCCTCGGCGGTCCTGTGGGTCCTCTCGATCGCGATCGCCGCACAGGCCTGGTGGCACGTCGACTCGGTCGGGCTGCTCTACGTCCTCGTCGCCCTGCAGAGCGCGGCCTTCGCCGTCAACAACCCGGCCCGCTCGGCCATCGTCCCCGGCATCGTCCCGCGCCACCTGCTGCCGGCCGCCAACGCGCTGTCCGGGACGACGAACGCGATCGCGCTGACCGTCGGGCCGCTGCTGGCCGGGTTCCTCGTCGCGACGTGGGGGTTCCAGGCCGCCTACACCGTGGACGCGGTGACGTTCGTGGCCGCGCTCGTCGGCGTGCACCGGCTCCCGCCGATGCGCCCGGAGGTGCTCGAGGGCAGCCGGCGGCCCGGCCTGCGCTCGGTGCTGGAGGGCGTCCGCTTCCTCGCCACCCGGCCCAACGTCCGGGCCACCTTCCTCGCCGACCTGTGCGCCATGGTGTTCGCCATGCCGCGCGTGTTGTACCCCGCGCTCGGCGCCGCCGAGCTCGGCGGGGGAGCCAGGACCGTCGGGCTGCTCGGGGCGGGGTTCGCCCTCGGCTCCGTCCTGGCGGGGCTGCTGTCCGGGCCCCTCGGCGGGGTCCGCCGGCAGGGCGCCGTCGTCGTCGGCTGCGTCGCCGTCTACGGCGCCTCGGTCGCCGCCTTCGGTGTCGTGCTCGTGCTCGCCCCGGACGGGGCGGGCGGGAAGCTGTGGGCCTGCGTCGGGCTGCTCGCCGTCTCCGGGGCCGCCGACGCCGTGAGCTCGATCTTCCGCGGCACGATCCTGCAGGTCGCGACGCCCGACGCCCTGCGCGGCCGGTTGCAGGGGGTGTTCATCGTCGTCGTCGCCGGGGGTCCGCGCCTCGGCGACCTCGTCCTCGGCTCCGCCGCGACGGGCATCGGCGAGGGGCTGGCCGCGCTCGCGGGTGGGGTGGCCTGCGTGGTCGCCGTGCTCGCGCTCGCGAGCGCCCAGCGGGGGTTCCTGCGGTACGACGCGCGCCACCCCGCGCCCTGACGGGGCGGCGGTCCGAACCCGCGGCGCGGTTACGGTGGGCCCGTGGACGCCGAAACGACTCCGACGCCCGAAATCCCTCGCGCCGACCGTCGCCGGGTGCCGCTGGACGTCGTCCGGGGCGGCCTCATCGGCTGCGCCGAAGTCGTCCCGGGGGTCAGCGGCGGCACGGTCGCCCTGGTCGCCGGTGTGTACGGGGACCTCGTCGACTCCGCCGGCCACGTGGTCAGCGCGGGCCGGTCGGCGCTGACGGCGGGGCCGCGGGCGGCGCGCGAGCACCTGCGCCGGGTGCGCTGGCCGGTCGTGGTCCCGGTCCTGGCCGGGATGGTCGTCGCGCTCCTGGCCGCCACGACGGTCCTCGAACCGGTCGTGGCGGACCACCCCGTCGGGTCCCGCGCGGTGTTCTCCGGACTGGTCCTCGCCTCGCTCGTCGTCCCGGCCCGGATGGTGGGGCGGTGGTCCCCGGCGCGGCTGGCCACGGCCGGTCTGGCGGCCGTCGCGGCCTTCCTGCTCACGGGGGTGCCGGCCGGCACCGCGGTCGACCCGCCCCTGCCCCTGGTCGCGGCGGCGGCCGCCCTCGCGGTCTGCGCGCTCGTCCTGCCCGGCGTCTCCGGGTCCTTCCTGCTGCTGACCATCGGCCTGTACGAGGTGACGCTCGCAGCCCTCAGCGAGCGGGACCTGGCCTACCTCGGGGCCTTCGCCCTGGGCGCGACGATCGGGCTGGCCTCCTTCGTCCGGGTCCTGCAGCACCTGCTCGTGCAGCGCACCGACCTCACGCTGTCGGTGATGACCGGGCTCATGGCCGGGTCGCTGCGGGCGCTGTGGCCGTGGCAGGGCGAGGACCGCACGCTCCTGGCCCCGGGCGCCGACCTCGGGCCCGTCGCGGCGCTCGCCCTGGCCGGTGCCGCCGGCGTGGTCGTGCTGATGCTCCTGCAGTCGCGGCTCGAGCGGCGCCAGGAGGCCGACGCGTGACGCCGGGGACTCCTGCGGTGGGCGGCGCCGAGCCCGGAGACGGGGTCGACCCGCTCCCCGTGTCCCGGCTCGGCACCGCCCTCTTCCGCGTCGGGCGGGCGCGCCGGGACGTCCTCGCGGCGTTCCTGCGGCGGCGGGGGTGGAGCTTCGCGGTGCTGCCCTACCCGGGCTACGGCACGCCCGGGCGGGTGCGGGTGCTGGGCCGCGTCGTGCTGGCCGCCCCGGGCCGCGAGCCGAGCGAGGTGCGCGGCGTCGCCGCCTGGCGGCGCCTGGTGACCCTGCAGCGCTCCCGGGTCGACGTCGAGGTCGCCGCGGAGGGTGGGCCGGGTCCGGTGACGGTGCGCAGCGGTCCGGGTGGTCTCCTCGACGCCGTCCTGCCGTGGGACCTGCCGCCGGGGACGCACCCCCGTCGAGTTCCGCGTCGGCGACCGCCCGGCCGTGCGGGCGCCGGTCCACGTCGCCGCCCCGGAGGCGCGGACGGGCATCGTCTGCGACATCGACGACACCGCCCTGCTCACCGGTCTGCAGCGGCCGTTGAGCGCCGCACGCCGCACCTTCACCCGGGCCTTCGCCCAGCGCGCCCCCGTCGAGGGGATGGCCGACCTCCTGACCGCCGTCCACGACGGTCCCGCCGGTAGTGGTGGTGGTGGACCCGTCGTCTACCTGAGCAACGGGCCGTGGAACTTCAACGAGCCGCTCACCCGGTTCCTGGACCGCCACGGCTTCCCGGCCGGTGCCCTGCTGCTGACGGACTGGGGACCGTCCTCTGAGGGGTTCTTCCGCGACGGTCGGTTGCACAAGCGGCGCAGCCTGCAGCGGCTGCGCACCGACCACCCCGGGGTGCGGTGGTTCCTCGTCGGCGACGACGGGGAGCACGACCCGCAGATCTACCGCGAGTTCGCCCGCGAGCACCCCGGTGACGTCGAGGCCGTGGCCCTGCGCGAGGTCGGGGACGTGCTCCCGTCCGGCGGGCAGGACGGGGACGACCGGGTCGAGCTCGTGGGGGAGGTCCCCGTGGTGCGGGGGCCGGACGGGCACGTGCTGCTGCGGCGTCTGCGTGCCGCCCTGGCGGTGCGCTGACCGGACCGGCTGACGCCGCGCGGCGACGGCGTGCGTTCCTGCACGCCCCGCGAGGTGGTTCCCTGACCGGTGGCGGTGACCTCCCGCTGCGGCGGGTGTGCACCGGTTGTGCGAACTCGGGGCGTGCGGTGTGACGTGTCCGGACCCGTTGGCGCAGTGTGCCTTCCGCCAGGTGGGCCGGTCGTCGCGGGAGTTCTGCGTCGGCCCCCCGGGGACGGGCCGGGTGAGTAGTCTGCGTCCCGAGCGAACGAAGTGGGGGCGCCGGTGGATCGCGAGGTCGTGGGTCGCCAGGGGCGTGTCACGGTCCGCATCCGCGGGGCCGGCCGACCTGGGGAGGTCACCGTGCAGGTCCGCGGTGCCACCGAGAGCTTCATCGCCTACTGCGACGGCGAGGTGCACCTCGGCGAGGCCGTGCTGGTGGCCTCGAGCCGGGGGGACCGGTCCGTCGAGGTGTACCCCGTGAACCAGTTGCGGGTGCCGCCGCGCACCCCGCCGTCCCAGGAGGACTGACATGTTCGGGTACCGCATCCCGCAGCCGGACGAGGCGCTGCTGATCTCCGGTCGCCGGTCCCGCGACGGCGGTGAGACCCCCTTCCGGATCGTCACCGGCCACGGCGTGTTCGTCGTGCCCGTCCTGCGCCGCGCCAGCACCCTCACGCTGGCGATGCAGGAGGCCGAGGTCGACGAGGACTGCTACACCACGCAGGGTCTGGCCGTGCACGTCCGGGCCGTCATCGCCTTCAAGGTCGGCGACGACACCGAGAGCATCACCAAGGCCGCGCGGCGCTTCCGGCGCGACCAGCGGCAGATGCCGGCCCTCGTCGGGCGGATCTTCTCCGGCCACCTGCGCTCGATCGTCGGCAGCATGACCGTGGAGAGCATCATCCGCGACCAGCAGGCGCTCGCGGAGAACATCGTGGGCGCCTCGAAACCGGAACTGGCCCGCATCGGCCTGGTCGTGGACTCCCTGCAGATCAGCCAGATCGACGACAAGGACATCGGGTACATCGCGGCCCTGGCCAAACCGCACCAGGCCGAGGTCGACAAGGCCGCCTCCGTCGCGGCCGCCCGGGCTGCCCAGCAAGCCGCTGCGGCGGAGCAGGAGAGCGCGCGGAACCAGGCGGAGTACGCCCGGCAGACGGCCATCGTCCGCGCCCAGTACCAGGCCGAGGTGGACGCCGAGCAGCGCAAGGCCGCGGCGGCCGGTCCCCTCGCGGACGCGAAGGCGCAGCAGGCCGTCATCGAGGCCCAGCAGGAGGTCGCGCGCCGCAACGCCGAACTCCGGCGCGAGCAGCTGACCGCCGAGGTCGTCCGACCCGCGGAGGCCGAGGCCGCCCGCGTGCGCATCGCCGCCGAGGCGGAGGCCGACGCCATCCGCCGCCGCGCCGAGGCCGCGGCCAGCAGCGACCGGATCGCGCTGGAGCAGCGGATGATCGAACTGCTGCCCGAGATGGTGCGGGCCGCCGGCACCGGGCTCGGGGGCGCGAACGTCACCGTCCTGAACGGGGCGACGGGGTTGAACGAGGTCGTCGCGCAGCTGGCCGGTCAGGGGTCGGCGGTGCTGCGCTCGGTCCTGGAGAACCTCGACGTCACCGCCCGGCCGGCCGACGAGCCCCGGGGCGAGGCCGACGGCCGTCGCCGGGCCCAGCTGGAACCCTGACCCCCGGCCCGTCCGGTGGGTCAGCCCTTGACGCGCGCGTAGTCGTCGAGGGCGACCTGCCGTTCGTGGGCGTGGTCGACGATCCGTTCCGGGTACCCGTGGGCGTACCCGTCCGCCACGTCCCACGGCGTGTGCGCGGCCTTCCCGCTCACGTGCCGCAGTTCCGGCACGTAGCGTCGGACGTAGTCGCCCTCGGGGTCGAACTTCTGCCCCTGGGTCACCGGGTTGAAGACGCGGAAGAACGGTGAGGCGTCGGTGCCCGAACCCGCGACCCACTGCCACCCGTGGTTGTTGCTGGCGAGGTCGCCGTCGCGCAGCCAGTGCAGGAACTCGCGCGCGCCGTGGCGCCACTCGACGTGCAGGTCCTTGACGAGGAAGCTCGCGACGATCATCCGGACACGGTTGTGCACCCACCCGACCGACCGCAGCTGACGCATCCCGGCGTCGACGATCGGGAACCCCGTCCGCCCCTCCGCCCACGCCGTGAACGCCTCCCCGGGATCGGTGTAGCGCAACCCGGCGAGCTGCGGCTTGTAGTACTCCCGCGCGCTGTCGGGTCGGTTCCACAGGACGTCGGCGTAGAAGTCGCGCCAGCACAACTCGGTCCGGTAGGTCTGCGCGCCGTCGGACCGCTTGCGGCGCAGGTCGGCCAGCAACGTCCTCGGGTGCAGCTCACCCCACTTCAGGGCGTGCGAGAGCTGGGAGGTGCCGTCGTGGTCGGGGCGGTTCCGCTCGTCGCCGTAGTCGGCCAGGCCGTGCTCGAGGAAGTCGTGCCAGCGGTCGTGGGCGGCCTCCTCGCCCGCCTCGGGCAGTTCGAGGTCACCGAGGTCGGGTTCGGCCGGCCAGTGCCGGCCGTCGACGCCCTCGCCCTCGCCGGTCCAGCGCACGTCGTCGGGCAGCTCGGCCGGTTCGGGCCACCCGTGCTCGTTCCAGGCGCGGGAGAACGGCGTGAACACCTGGAACGGCTTGCCCGAGCCGTTGAGGATGGTGCCCGGCCCGATCGCGTAGGGGGTACCGGTGCGGACCAGTTCGCGGTCGTCGTCGGCCAGCGCGGAGGCGACGTCGTCGTCGCGTCGACGGCCGTAGGGCCCGGCGTCGGCGCTGACGTGCACCCGGCGGGCACCGACCCGGCGCGCGACGCTGCGGACGACCGCGGTCGGCTCACCGCGCTCGACGACGAGCCGGCCGCCGAGGTCGGCGTCGAGAGCCCGCAGCGAGCGCAGCAGGTACGCGCGGCGGACGTCGCCGGAGGGGCCCCACAGGGCGGGGTCGACGACGAAGAGGGGGAGGACCTCACCGTCCGCGACCGCGGCGAGGAGCGCGGGGTGGTCGTGCAGGCGCAGGTCCCGCCGGAACCACAGGACGCTGGTGCCGCTGCGCGAACTCGAGCGGGACGTCGCGGGGGACTTGGACGGGGTCGCCACGGTCGTCGACGCTAGCTGCGGCGCCCCGGGTCCGCTATCGGGAGACGTTCGCAGCTCCCGTGCTCGCGCGGGGCGGGACAGGGGTGCGACCACCGGGGCCGATGCCGGATGATGACCGGGTGAGCGATCTCATCGACACCACCGAGATGTACCTCAAGACGGTCTTCGAACTGGAAGAGGAAGGCATCGTGCCGATGCGCGCTCGCATCGCCGAGCGGCTGCACCACTCCGGCCCCACCGTGTCCCAGACGGTGGCCCGCATGGAACGGGACGGGCTGCTGCACGTCGGCACCGACCGCCGCCTGCAGCTGACCGAGGCCGGCAACGCCAAGGCCATGCGCGTCATGCGCAAGCACCGGCTGACCGAGCGGCTGCTGACCGACGTCATCGGCCTGGAGTGGAGCCTCGTCCACGAGGAGGCCTGCCGCTGGGAGCACGTGGTGTCCGAGGAGGTCGAGAAGCGGCTCGTCGCGATCCTGGACCACCCGCACTTCGACCCCTACGGCAACCCGATCCCCGGGCTCGCCGAGCTCGGGGAGGGCGAGGCGTCCGAGGCCTTCCGGGCCGGGGTGAAGCCGCTGACGGCCCCGGACGTCGAGGGCCGGACGGTCGTCGTGCGGCGCCTGGGCGAGCCCCTGCAGACCGACGTCCCGCTGCTGGCCAAGTTCCACAGCGCGGGGCTGGTGCCCGGCGTCGAGGTCGTCGCCAAGTCCTCCGGCGCCGGCGTCGAGGTCACCGTGGGGGAGACCGTGGTGGATCTCACACAGGCCGAGGCGGGGCACATCTTCGTCGCCGTGGGCTGACGCCCGGGCCCCTCGCAGCGGGCCCCCGCTCACCACGGTGCGGACCCTTCCGCCACCGGGAACCACTCGGACGGCCCCCTGGGGGAGCGTTGCAGCGCAGCCTGTGACGTCCACCGGGGGGCCGTCACCCGTTCGGCCCTCACGCAGATCGGCGCTCAGTGCCGATCGGTCACCGTCCGTGATGAGATGATTCACGGGACGTCACCAGCCCGGCACCTGTTCGTCACCGGGTCGTGACATCGCCGTCGTCGGCGGGTTATGGTCCACCCGCAGCCACGACCACGCACGTGGATGCCCTCCAGCGGACGCCGAGCCCTGCCACCGCGACGAGGTCCCCCGAGACATCACATGGCAGGGGTGGGGGAACCAAGTTCTCCGGGTGAGGCCGACCGCCAGGTCGACCGAGCCCTTGGGGTGAAGCCGGTGCGAACCGGCCGGGCTACTCCCTGCCCGAACCCGACAGCTCACCTCGCAGGCGTCGGAGAGGCCCACACCTTGACGACTCGCGTCCAGGCGCGCCACCGCGCTGCCGTCCGTCCGCTCACGCCCTTCACCGACCTGTCGGACAGCGTCGCCCGCACTGCCGGAGGGGCCGCTCGCACCGGCGCCGTCGCGGCCGCTGCCGGTGGTCTGCTCGTCGCGGTCGCCCTGCCCGCCGGCGCGGCCCCCGCCGCCGCCCCGTCCGCGGTCGACGCGAGCGTCGCCTCGGTCGCCGGCGTCGTCCCCGCCGCCTTCGGCACCACGGCTCCCGGGGTCGTCTCCGCACCCGCCACCGCGACGACGCTGGCGACCACCGCCACCTTCGCCGCCGCCCCGGCCCCGGCCCCCGTGGTCGTCGCCCCCGTGATCGAGCGCGCCGCCCGCACCGGCGACGCCGCCCCGGTCATCGCCTCCAGCGTCGCCGAGAGCGCCGTGGCCGTGGCCCAGCCGGCCGCCGTCGAGGTCGCCGCCGCGCCGGCCCCCGCGCCGGCGCCGGCTCCCGCGCCGGCCCCGCTCGGTGCGCAGATCCTGTCCATCGCCGACGACTACGCCGGTGTGCCCTACGTCTACGGCGGCACCACGCCGTCCGGCTTCGACTGCTCGGGCTACACCAGCTACGTGTACCGCCAGGTCGGCGTGAACATCCCGCGCACCGCCAACGCGCAGAAGCAGGCCGCGGCGACCATCTCGCGCGCCGCCGCCGTCCCGGGCGACCTCGTGTTCTTCTCGAACTCGGGTGGCCGGGCGTACCACGTCGGCATCTACGCCGGCGACAACATGATGTGGGACGCCCCCCGGTCCGGGAAGCCCGTCCAGCTCCGCGCGATCTGGAGCGACGCCGTGTCCTTCGGCCGGCTGGCCCCCACGGCCTGAGACCGTCCCGTCCAGAGGCGTGCACCGCGACGCGGTGCACGCCTCCTGTGCGTCCGGCACCGGCTGGTGCGGGCGTTCACGAGAAAGTTGCTGACTCTTCCACCACCTGCGACGTACGCTGCCGTCAACGACGACGGGACGCACCGACTCGGGGAGGGCTCATGGGCGCACACCAGCTCAGCGCCGCCCCCTGCCGCACCACGGGGGCCGGGACAGCGATACCGCACGGGCCCGCCGGGCAGCACGTCGTGGGGCACCACCGCGTGCACCACCACCATGTGGCCGTCGTCGCTCTCAGAGGCGCCTCCCCCGACGGGGACGGCGCCTCTTGTCGTCTCAGGAGGTGGATGTGCGCACGCTCGTGCTGAACGCCGGCTACGAACCGCTCGCGGTCGTGTCCTTCCGGCGGGCCCTGGTCCTGGTGCTGGCGGGGAAGGCGTCGGTCGTCCTCGCGGACGCCGATCCCGTCGTCGGCGCCACGGTGAGCCTGGAACGCCCGTCCGTCATCCTCCTGACCCGGTACGTCCGGGTGCCCCGGGGCCAGGTCGTGCCGGTGAGCCGTCGCGGGGTCCTGCGCCGCGACCACCAGCGGTGCGCCTACTGCCGCGGCCACGCCACCACGGTGGACCACGTGATGCCGCGCAGCCGTCGGGGCCCGGACAGCTGGGAGAACCTCGTGGCCTGCTGCGTGCGCTGCAACAACGCCAAGGGCGACCGGACGCCGGAGGAGATGGGCTGGCACCTGCCCTTCCGGCCGGGCCCGCCGCGCGGGGCGTCCTGGGCGGTGCGCGGGGCCGACCAGGCCGACCCGCGGTGGGACTCCTTCCTGGCCACGGCCGCCTGAGCGGACGCCGGGGTCGTCAGTTGACGATCTCGGCGTCCGTGTCCCGCAGCACGGTCAAGCGTTCCGTCCACTGCTGCAACGCCTCCGGCGTCAGGCGGGTCCAGTCGTGGACCTCGCGCACGACCCGCAGCGGGGCCGAGCTGCGGAACGATCGCGTGGGGTTGCCGGGGAACTTCTTGTCCGTGACGTTCGGGTCGTCCTCGAAGGGGCCGGTCGGTTCCACCTCGTAGACGTGCGGGTCGCCGCCGCCCAGCACGACGGCCAGCTCGGCCGCCAGCCCGGCGCCGTCGCACAGCGCCGTGAAGTAGACGTGGTTCATGACGACCTCGGGGCGGTAGTTCGAGGGGCGCCCGGCCACCAGCAGGTCGCCGGGGGAGACCTCGGCCCTGGTGCCGTGGAAGAAGGGACCCCGCTCGTCCGGCTGCGTCATCCCGGCAGCGTAGGCCTCAACCGGTCTGCCGCTGCGGCCTCGGCGAGGGCCTGCACCGCGTGCAGGGGAGCGAAGGGCAGCACGAGTTCCACCCGGAACGACGAGCCCGCGGCCAGGGCCAGCCAGGAAGCGCTCGTCCGCCCCTCCTCGCGCCGCAGGACGTGGACGGGCGGGCTGCCCGGCGAGCGCACCGTCGTCGAGGAGACGGCTCGCGACTCCTCCCACGCCTGAATCTGCGGGTCGTCGTCGCCGGGGTCACCCGGCTCCGCGAGGCTGCGCCCCCAGGTGATCCGCACCCACCCTGCGCCGGCGGGTCGGTCGCCCTCGAGCACGACTTCGCCCGGGTCGACGCCGGGCGGCGCGAACACGACGAGCAGCGAGTGGAGGTCCTGAGCGCCGCGGCCCGGAGGTGGTGCGGTGGCGCGGGGCACGGGGTGGTCGAGCACCGTCTGCCTGCCGAAGGCGCGGACGGAGGTCGTGCAGCCCCGACGGTCCAGGGCCGGGACCCGCGGCAGGTGGACACCGAGGTGCGCGGAGACCTCGGCGGTCTCGAGGGGCGTCGTCCACTCCCGGACCGGGGTCAGCCGGACGCGGTTGACCCCCGCCGCCCCCAGTGCTGAACGAGCTGGAGGCGCTCCAGCCGCTCGGTGGTGGCGGGCGTGAGGGCGACCGCGGGCAGGAGGGTCCGCACCGGCCCATGGTGGACCACCAGCGGGCACCGCGTCCTAGGCTCGGACGCCGTGACTGACGGCGACACCGGCACCGACGTCTTCGGCGGCCGCACGGAGCAGTGGCGGGCGTGGCAGGACGAGCCCTGGGGGCGGTTGCGGTACTCCCTCGTCGCCACGACCACCGCCCGCGCGGTGGCGCACCTGCCCGGACCCCTGCGGGTCGTCGACGTCGGGGGCGGCGACGGGGCGGACGCCCTGCCCCTGGCGCGGGCCGGCCACGCGGTCACCGTCGTCGACGTCTCCCGGCCCCTGCTGCAGGCGGCGGTGGACCGGTTCGCCGAGGCGGGGCTCGCGGACCGGCTGCGCACCGTCCACGCCGACCTGGACGACCTGCGCCGCGACAGCGAGGGGGCCGGTGCCGTCGACGTCGTGCTGTGTCACAACGTGGTCCACTACCGCGACGACGTGCAGGCGACCGTCGCCACCCTGGTGGGTCTGGTGCGGCCCGGCGGGGTCGTCTCCGTCATGGCGCCGAACCCGGCCATGGACGTCCTGTCCGCCGCGGTGCGCCGCACGGATCCGGCCGCCGCGCTCGCGGTGCTCGACGCCCCGACGGTGCACGGCGTCACGTTCGACCACCCGATGCGACGGGTGGAGGCGGCCACGGTGGAGGAGGCCCTGACCGCGGCCGGGTGCAGGATCCGGCACCGCTTCGGCATCCGCTGCGTCATGGACCTCGTCGCCGACGACGAGGTCAAGCACGACCCGGAGTTCTACGGACGCTTGGAGGAGCTCGAGACGGCCCTGTGCGAGCGGGACCCCTACCGGCTGACCGCCCGGTTCTGGCAGGTCACCGCCACGCGCGGCTGAGGTCAGCCCGGCGCGCCGCCCGCCTGCGCCAGCAGCTCGCGCGCCACCTGCTCGGAGAACAGCCACTCCTGCGGGTGGTGCACCTCCTCGTCCCCGTCCTCGGACAGTTCCGGCTCGACCTCCTCGTACCCGATCGCCCGCCCGCCCACGTGGTAGCCGTGGGAGGCGAACTCCGAGCCGTCGGTGCAGACGCTGTGCACGATGAGACCGGGGTGCTGACGGGAGAGGGTCGCCCACACCGTCTCCGGCCCGGAGTACGCCGTCGCCACCCGGTAGACGAGGCGCTCGGGGAGGTCCTGCACCAGTGCGGAGTCCACCTCCGGCAGGGACGTCCCCCACGCGGCGAGGGCCCGGTCGCGGTCCCAGGCGTCGAGGTCCAGCCCGGTGGGGACCGCCGCCTCCAGGCTCAGGTCGTTCGTCGGGGAACTGGGCACGGCGGGGCGGACCTGTTCGCGCACCGCGGTCAGGACGGCCGGGTCGAGGCAGAAGAACGTGACGATCGAGTCGGCGGTGTTGGCCACGACGGCAGCGTGGCAGTTCGGGCACGACGACGGCCAGAGCTCCGGCGACCCCCGGGCGAAAACCGGAGGCCGGACGGTCTCCCGCCTCGCTAGCGTCGACGGGGCGCACCCGCCGCCTCGTCCGCCCCTCGAGAGGAACCCCCGTGCCCGCGCCCACCCTGTCCTGGCGCCGGCTGGCCGGCCGGCCGGCGACCCTCGCCGCGGTGCTGGGCGTGCTGGCGGCGGTCGCGGAGACGCTGAGCACCGTCGTGACGGGACGGCTCGCCGCCGGGCCGTCGGTCGGTCTGCTCGTCGTGTTCGGTGTCGTCGTCCTGACCGCGAGCGCTGGGGACACCTTCGGCCGGGTCGCCCTCGCGACGGGCGTCGGCCGCGCGGAGGGCGGGCTGCGCGCCGACCTGCTCCGCGCCGCTTTCGCGCAACCCGTTCCGGCGCTGGGCGAACAGGCCGTCGGGGAGGTCATCGACCGCGTCGACGACGACCCGCGCCAGTTGGCCCGGCTCGTCCGGGAGGCGCTGTGGGACCTCTGGCGCGGCGGCGTCCGCTGCCTGCTCGGCTGGGTCGTCGCCGGGCTGGTCTGGTGGCCCGCGTGGATCGTGTTCCCGCTCGTGGCCGTCGTCGTGTTCTTCTCCGTCCGGCGCCTGGCGGCCGTCCTGGTGGAGCGCAAGGTCGCCGAGGAGGTCGCCTGGACCGAGCACGCGGCGCAGTTCGAGGAGGCCGTGGCCGGTCGCGACGACATCCGGGCCAGCCTGGGCGCGCCGCACGTCGTCCGCCGCTACGCCGTCCTGGCCGCGGGGGTGCTGGACCGCGTCCGGGCGACCACGAAGGTCTCCGCCGTCGTGGCGCGTCGCACGATCCTGGCGCTGTCGCTGCTGTGCTCGGCGCTCGTCGTGGGCGGGGTCGCGCTCGTGGGCGACGGACGGCTCGGCGTCGCGCAACTGGTCACGGTGTTCCTGCTCTGCTCGGGGTTCGCCGGCGACCTGAACCAGATCGCCGAACGGCTGCCCGAGGTGCAGGCCGGACTCGGTGCGGTGCAGCGCATCCGGGCCCTCCTGGGGTCCCCGTCCGAACCCGTGGGCGGCCTGCCCGCGCCCACCGGGGTCGTCGGCGTCGAGTTCCGCGGCGTCGACTTCGCCCACCCCGGGGGTTTCGCGCTGCACGACGTCACCTTCACCGTCCCGGCCGGCACGACGTGTGCTCTGGTGGGGCGCAGCGGCTCGGGCAAGTCCACGCTCGCGGCCCTGCTGTCCCGCGCCCTGGAACCCGCCCCGGGGCAGGTGCACCTCGGCGGCGTCGACGTCACCGACCTCGACCTGCAGGGGTTGCGCCGGTCCGTCGGGGTCGTCACCCAGCGGACCGAACTGATCGCCGGGACGCTGGCCGAGAACATCACGCTGGGGGCCGACGTCGCGCCCGACCGCGTCCGGTCAGCCGTGGAGTCCCTGGGCCTGCGGGACTGGGTCGACGGCCTGCCCGACGGGCTGTCGACCCGCCTCGGCCCCGGCGGCAGCACCCTGTCGGCGGGGGAGGAGCAGCTCGTCGCGTTCGCCCGGCTGCTCGTGCGCGACGTGCGCGTCGTCGTCCTCGACGAGGCGACGGCGCGGATGGACCCCGTCACCGAGCACCGCGTCACCGCCGCCGCCGAGCAGCTCCTCGCCGGCCGGACGGGCCTGCTCATCGCCCACCGGCTGTCCACGACCGCCCGGGCCGACCACGTCGCCGTCCTCGACGGGGGCCGGCTCGTCCAGCACGGCCCGCGGTCCGAGCTCGCGTCGACGCCCGGCCCGTTCGCGGACCTCCTGCGCGCCGGGGGATCGGAGGAGCTCGACCCCGTGCACCACGCCGGGGAGGTCCTCTCCAGCCGACCCCGCCGCCCCCGCCCCGAGCCGGCGGCGCAGGAGCGTCCCCGGCTCGTCCGGGCCGTCGCGACCGCGATCACCCGCCACCTGCGGTGGGGTCTGCTCGGCGCCGTGCTGTTCGCCCTCTGCTCCGTCCTGGGCACGTACGGCGCCGTCGCGGGCTGGTTGTGGGGGCTCGTCGTGCAGGGTCTGCAGACCGGCGCACCGCGGGCGCAGGTGTGGTGGCCCATGGCCGGCCTCGTGACGAGCCTCGTCTCCGTGCCGTTCCTGCTCGCCGCGGCCCTGCGCGTGTACCCGTTGTGGTGGAACGTGATCACCCTCAACGCCCGGCTCGCCGTCCTGCGCGGGCAGACCCGTCAGCACCGGCTCGCCCGCGTCCCCGCAGGGGAGGTGACGGCCCGCAGCCTGGACTCGGACCGGTTCGTCCTCT
The DNA here is from genome assembly GCF_042473625.1 of Kineococcus sp. DHX-1. Classification (GTDB taxonomy): domain Bacteria; phylum Actinomycetota; class Actinomycetes; order Actinomycetales; family Kineococcaceae; genus Kineococcus. The sequence goes on from NZ_CP170445.1 coordinate 1,189,980, forward strand.
ACGTCGACCGCTGCGTCGACGTCGTCATCGGGGCCTTCGTCGTCACCGTCACCTCCGTCGTCGCGCGCGACGTCACCGCCGGGGCGGTCGTCGCGCTCGTCATGGCGGGCTCGGCCCTCGTCTCCGTCGCGGGCGCGCCCGTGGCGGGCCGGCGGGGACGCGATGCCGGGGACGCCCGCGCCGTCTTCGGCCGCGACCTCGGCTCCGCCGTCGACGCGGCCCGCACGGTCAAGCTCGCCGCCGCCGTGCCGGACGTCCTGCGCCACCTCGTCGAGGTCGACCGGCGGCGGGTGCGGGCCTCGGTGCGCGAGCTGCGCGTCCGCGCGCTGCTGGAAGGCGTGCCGGGGGTCCTCGTCCAGCTGGGGATCGTCGCCACCTGGGCCCTGCACCTGGCCGGCTGGTGGTCCCTGGCCGACGCCCTGCTCGTCGCCACCGCCGTCGCGGGCGCCTCCTACTACGGCACGGTGTCGGGGGCCGTCATCACCGAGGCACCCGTCGCACGGGAGTGGCTGCGGGCCGTCACGGCGCTCGCGGGCACGCAGGACGTCGTGCGCGTCCCGGCCGGGATCGACCTCGTCCGGGGCACGGCCCCGGCGCCGCCGACCCCGCCGCGCACCCCGCTGCGGCACGTCGACCTCGACCACCTCACGGCCGTCCACGACGACGGGACCGTCGGTGTGCAGGACGTCGACCTGCGCGTGGAGGCGGGGGAGCTCGTCCTGCTCACCGGCCGCGTGGGGGCGGGCAAGTCGAGCCTGCTCGCCGCGCTCGCGGGGCTCGTCGACCACGAGGGGACGGTGCGCTGGAACGGGGTCGCCGTGCAGGACCCGCAGACGTTCCTGCGGCCCGGGCAGGTCAGCTACGTCGCGCAGGTGCCGCGCGTGCTGTCCGGCAGCTTCGACGACAACGTCGCCCTCGACCACGAGCTCGCCCGGTCCCTGGCCGACGACGCCGTGGCCGACGCGCGGATGGCGCGGGACGTCGCCGCCGCCGGCGGAAGGCACGCGCTCGTCGGGCACCGCGGGGTGCGGCTGTCCGGCGGGCAGGTCCAGCGGCTCGCCCTGGCCCGGGCGCTGGCCTCCGGCGCGGACCTCCTCGTCGCCGACGACGTGTCCTCGGCCCTGGACGCGCGCACCGAGCTCGAGCTGTGGGAGGCGCTGCGGGACCGCGGGACGACCGTCGTCGGGGCCTCGTCCAAGCGCTCGGCCCTGCTCGTCGCCGACCGCGTCGTGGTGCTGGCCGACGGGCGGGTGCAGGCCGTCGGCCCGTGGACGGAGCTCGAGGCCGACTGGGGTCACCTGGCGGGCTGACCCCCGTCGCGCGGGCGGCGACGGACGGAGGACGCGCGGGGCCCGGGCGGGTGCGAGGCTGGGGCCATGTCGGACTCCGAGAACCAGAACAGGCGGCAGGGCGAGTCGATCGACGCGGTCCTGCGCGGACTCCTCAAGCAGGGCAAGCTCGACCCCACGGCCGAACGCCTCGCCGAGCAGGGCATCGACCGGCTCCGGTCGTTCCTCGGCAGCACCCCCGGCGCCGGCACGAGCACGGACGCCGCACCGGACGTGCAGGACGTCGAGGTCGTCACCGCCGGTCGCGAGATGCTGATGCACACCATCCCGCTGCCCGACGGCACCCGCGTCGAGGTGCTCGTGCCCGAGCGCCTCACCCACGCCGAGGCCGAGCGCATCGCCGCCGTGCTCAACGCGCTGGCCGTCGACGAGTGAGTCCGGTCGTGCCCGAGGTGGAACCCGAGGTCGTCGAGGTCACCGGTGTCGTGCGGCTCGGCCAGTTCCTCAAGCTCGCCGGGGCCGTCGAGACCGGCGGGCAGGCCCGCGAGGCGCTGCTGGCCGGGGACGTCACCGTCAACGAGGAGGTCGAGGAACGCCGGGGTCGTCAGCTCTCCGACGGGGACCTCGTCGAGCTGGGCGGCGGCGCCTGGACCGTGCACGTCACGGGCTGACCAGGGTCAGCGGCGGGGTCAGCGGCGGGGTCAGCGGCGGGGTCAGCGGCCCAGGGCGTCGATCGCCGCGACCTCGTCGTCGGTGAGCGCGAACCCCTCGACGTCGCGGTTGCGCGCCTGCCGCCCGCGGTCCCCGGACTTCGGGATGACGACGACGCCGTGCTGGACGTGCCAGCGCACCACGACCTGCTCGACGCTCACCCCGTGCCGGTCGGCGGCCGCCCGCAACGGTTCCGCCGTCCGGTCGGTGGCCTTGAAGGGGGAGTAGCCCTCCAGGACGACGCCCCGGTCGCGGTGCGCGGCGAGCAGGTCGGCGTCGTGCAGGGCCGGACCCCACTTCACCTGGTTCACCGCCGGGGTGACGCCGGTGGCGTCCGTCAGCTCGTCGAGCTGGGCGAGCGAGTAGTTCGAGACGCCGACGGCGCGGACGCGCCCGGCCTCGCGGGCGGCGACCATCCGCTCCCACACGTCCGGCCGCGCCTGACCCCCGGGCGGCCAGTGGATGAGCCACAGGTCGAGGACGTCCACGCGGAGCAGGCGCAGGCTGCGCTCGAGGAACTCGTCCTCGCGGCCCGCGTGCTCGTGGTGCAGCTTGGTGGTGATGCGGACGTCGGGCAGCGCCGCGTCGGCGACGGCGCGGCCCACCTCCTCCTCGTTCTCGTACATCGTCGCGGTGTCCAGCAGCCGGTAGCCGACGTCGAGGGCGTCGCGCAGGGACCGGTAGCCGGGGTCGCCACGCAGGCCGTACGTGCCGAGGCCGACGAGCGGCAGGTGGAGGGTGCCGTCGAGGGTGGCGAGGGGCACGCGCAGGGCGGTGGTCGAAGGGGAGTCGCTCACCTGCGCGACGCTACGTCCGGTCCGCACCGTCCGCAGCGGCGAGCACCGCCTCCGCGACCGCGTCGGGGCGCAGTTCCGGGATCCAGTGGCCCGTGTCGAGGTCCACCCGGCGGTAGGGCCCGCGGACGAAGTCGGCGGTCCGCTCGACGGCGGCCGCGGAGTAGAACGGGTCCCGGGAGCCGTGCAGGTACGTCGTCGGTACCCGCACCCGGCCGACCCCGGCGGCGAACGGCAGCGCCCGGTACCAGCCGAGGGCGGCGCGCAGGGCGCCCGGCGCGCTGTGCCGGCGTGCGTACCCGGCCGCCAGGTCGGCGGGCAGTCCGCTGCGCCGCAACGACGCGCCGAGCAGGCGACCCCCTCCGGCCGTCAGCAGCGCCTCGGGCAGCACCGGCACCTGGAAGGCCCCGACGTACGCCGAGCGCCACGCCTGCGAGGAGTTCGTCACCGCCGCGCGGTAGGCGGCCGGGTGGGCCTGGGACAGCACGGTGAGGGACGCCAGGCGCTCGGGGTGGGCCGCCGCGAACGCCCACGCCACGACCCCGCCCCAGTCGTGGCCGACGAGGTGGACGGGCCCGGGCAGGAGGTCGAGCAGCGCGGTGACGTCGGCGACGAGTGCGGGCAACGCGTAGTCGCGTCGGTGCGGTGGACGGGCCCGCGGCCCGTAGCCGCGCTGCTCGGGCACCAGCACCCGCAGCCCCGCCGCCGTCAGCCGCGGGACCACGGCGTCGTACGCCTCCGGCCCCTGCGGGAAGCCGTGCAGGCAGACGACAACGGCCCCGTCCTCGCGTGCCGAGGAGGGGCCGTGGTCGTCGACGCGGAAGTGCAGACCGGCGCGGGTGAAGGAGTCCACCGGGCCAGTGTCCTCGCGGCCCGCTCAGTCCTTCAGGCCGGCGTTCATGTCGGCGTTCATGACGTAGCGCTGGAACACGAGGTAGATGACGACGAGCGGGACGATCGAGATGACCGAGGCGCCCAGCAGCACCGACCAGTTGACGTTCTGCGCCCCGACGATGCTCTGGATGCCGATCTGCAGGGTGAACTTGCTCGGGTCGTTGAGGACGATGAGCGGCCAGATGTAGTCGTTCCACCGCCACTGGAACGAGAAGATCGCCAGCGTGATCATGATCGGCCGGGCGATCGGGAGCATGACGCGCACGAACGTCGTCAGCTCGTTCGAGCCGTCGATGCGCGCCGCCTCCAGCAGCTCGTTCGGCACGGTGGAGAAGAACTGCCGGAACATGAAGCAGCCCGTGGCCGTGATGATCGACGGGACGACGATGCCGGCGAGGTGGTTGTAGAGCCCCAGGTCCCGGATGACGAGGAACGAGGGGGACAGGATGACCTCGGTCGGCAGCATCGTGGTCGCGAGGATGCAGAGGAAGAACGCCTTCAGCCACCAGTTCTGGTACTTGGCCAGGGCGTACCCCGTCATGGCGCTGGCCACGACGGTGAGGACCGTCGTGCTGACGGCCACGATGAGCGTGTTGGCGAAGTACCCCGCGAAGTTGAAGCTCGTCCAGGCCTGCTCGTACCCGGCGAAGGTCCAGGTCTTCGGCAGCAGCGTCAGGGGGTAGGAGAAGAGGTCGCCCGCGGGCTTGAAGGACGACAGGACGAACCACAGCACCGGGAAGCCGTAGAGCACGGCCAGCAGCCAGAGCAGGACGGTGGCCCCGACGGTGCGGACCGGCGAGCCACCCTCCCGCTCGCGGGTGCTGCGGCGCAGGGCGGGTGCCTTGGGTCGGGGCAGCGAGGACAGGGCCATCTCACGCCTCCCGGCGTCGGTTGACGAGGACCTGGAGCAGGGCGATGACCATGAGGACGGCCATGAGGACGAACGAGGCGGCGCTGGCGTAGCCGATCTGCCCCTGCTGGAAGCCCGTGCGGAAGATGTACTGGACGATGAGGTTGTTCTCCGTGCCCGGACCCCCGCCGTTGAGGGACTGGAACAGCGCGTACTCCTTCATGGCGCCGAGGCTGCCGAGGAGGATGACGATGAAGGACGTCGGGGCGATGTTCGGCAGCGTGATGTACCGGAACCGCTGCCAGGGCGAGGCGCCGTCGATGGCGGCGGCCTCGTAGTAGGAGACCGGCACGTTCCGCAGGGCCGCCACGAACAGCAGCATGTTGAACGCCGTCCCGCCCCACGCGCCGGCGATGGCGACGATGACCAGCGACAGGTCCGCGTTGGACTGCCACGGGACGGCGGAGCCGCCGAGGGAGGTGACGAGGTAGTTCACCAGCCCGAAGTTCTCCCCGAAGATCCACCGCCAGATGACGCCGGCGACGATGGGGGAGATGAGCCACGGGACGAAGAACAGGATCCGGGCGACGGTCTTGCCCTTGGCGTGCGGGCTCGTCAGCAGGACCGCCATCGTCAGCGACAGCACGTAGTTCAGCGGCACCGCCATGACCGTGAACAGGACGGTGCGGCCGAACGCGGAGTAGAACGCGGCGTCGCCGAAGAGCTTCTCGTAGTTGGCCAGGCCCACCCAGGGGGCCGACCCGACCCCGGTGTAGCTCGTGAACGAGTAGTACAGCCCCGTGACCGCGGGCCAGACGAAGAACGTGAAGAACAGCACCACGTTGACGCCGACGAACAGCAGGGGCGCGAGGCGGTACCGCGCCGCCCGCCGGCGGGCGGCGCGGCCGGTGGAGGGCCGGGGGGTCCGCACGAGGGCGGCGGGGTCGGTCCCGACCGCGGCGGGGACCGGACCCGGTGCGCTGGGGGTCATGGAACCTCCTGGAGGGTGGTCCCGGACCCGGGGGGACCCCGGGTCCGGTCGGGTGACGTCAGGCGATCTGCTCGTTGAGCAGCTTGACGATGTTGTCCACCGTCTGCTGCACGCTCTGCTGACCGTTGATGGCCTTGCCCATCTCGTCCTTCGTGGGGTCGGTCGTGATGGCCTTGCCCATCAGGGTGAGCTTCTCACCCGCGTCGCTGCCGGAGGTGGAGATCGGGTCGGCGAGCTCGATCTCCTTCTGGTAGAGCGCGTAGCCGTCGAGAGCGGCCTGGTTGGTGCCCGGGTACGTGATGTCCAGGCCGTTCTCCACCGGCAGCCAGCCGTTGGTGGCCGCGACCTTGGCGTAGTTCGTCGGGTCGAAGAGGAACTCGACGAACTTCATCGCCGCGTCCTTGGTGTCGCCGTTGTCGAAGGCGACGATCTTGCCGCCGCTGTTGATGTCCGTCGCCTGGGTCGGCTGGGCCGGGGTCGGGACGGCGGCCCACTCGAACTGGGTGATGCTCTCGGCGAAGTCGGCGACCTGCCAGACGCCGGAGAAGTACGCGACGACCTGACCGCTCTTGAACAGCGCGTTCGGGTCCGCGCCGGAGGTCCACACCGACTTGGGCATGACGACGTCGTCGTTGATGTCCACGAACTTCTGCAGCGCCTCGACCGTGCCGTCGCCGGCGGAGTACTCGGTGCCCTTGGAGTTGAGCTGGAAGCCCTTGGCGCCGTGCTCGTAGACGAAGGCGCGGATGCGGGCGGGTGAGGCGTCGTAGACGAGGTCGTACTTCGCGCCCGTCGCGGTGCGGACCTGCGTGGCGGCCGCGAGGAACGCGTCCCACGTCCAGGTGCTCGCGGGGTCAGTCGGGTAGGCGACGCCCGCCTTCTGGAACAGCGAGGTGTTGATGAAGAGGCCGGCGGCGGTGATGTCGGACGGGATCGTGAGGATCTTGCCGTCGTCGGTCTTCTGGTACAGCTTCGAGTCGATCTTGTTCGTCGAGCTGGTCGCCACGGCCGTCAGGTCCTGCAGCTTGTTGGTCCAGATCGGGTCCAGCGACGGCGCGCTGGCCACGTCCGGCAGCGAGTCGGCCTGCGCGGCCTGGCGCAGCTTGGTCTGGTACCCGTCGTAGGGGACGTTGACGATCTCGACGGTGATGCCCTGCTTGGTCTTGAACTCGTCCGCGAGGTCGTAGTAGCCCTTCGCCTGCGCGTCGCTGGCCGAGAGCCAGAAGCTGATCTTCTTCGCGTCGCCGCCACCGCTGCCCGACGCGGAGTCCCCTCCGCCGCAGGCGGTCAGGGCGCCACCCGCGGCAGCGGCCGCGAGGGAGCCGAGGAGGACGGACCGTCGGCTGGTGCTGTTCTGGCTCATGGTTGGACTTCCTCGTCTCCCGGTCCCCAGCCGCCTCCTGCGGACCCGTTCCGGACCGGTCGTCCAGAGCGCGTCGAGGTGGCGGCACCGCCGTTCCTGCGGTGTCCAGGACGGTAAGTGGAAAGGGCTTACCGGGTCAAGGCTCGACGGTGTTCGCGGTTCGGATGACTTCACGTCAGGTCATGTGCACGCTAACGTCACGGTTCCTGACGCTGGGTCGCGGCTCCCGCAGCCGCTCGCGCCCGCTCACCCCACACCGTCCCCGGAGGACACCCGTGCCCGAGCACCTCGAGGACACCGCCTTCACGACCGCGCTGGCGGCCGACCTCGACCGGCGCGTCGACGCTCTCCTGGGCGGCGACGCGCTGGCGCTCAGCCCCCTGGCCCACCGCGAGACGACGGCACGGCTGAAGGGGCTGGTGACCGCCTTCTCCCACCCGGCCTCGGCCCACCACCGCGACGTGCGGCTGCTGCCGGTCGCGGCCCGGCTCGTCGAGCTGCTGAGCGCGGCGCAGACGCCGAGCGGACTCTTCGACAGCACGAACCTCGCCTCCCCGCCGGACACGGCCTTCACCGTCAACGACCTGTGCCTGACGGCGGAGCTCGCCGGGCGCGAGTCCGCGCTGGCCGCCGTCTCCGCCGGACTGCGAGCCGTCGCGGAGCGGACGCTGCCGCCGCTGCTGGCCGGCGGGGTCCACACGCCCAACCACCGCTGGGAGCTGTCGAGCGCCCTGGCCCGGCTCGGCGCCCTCCTCGGGACCCCCGACGTCGTGCGCGGGCGGGTCGAGGAGTGGCTCGCCGAGGGCGTCGACCTGCAGGCCGACGGCATGTACTCCGAGCGCAGCCCCCTGTACGCGGGAGCCGTCAGCAGCCCGTCGCTGCTCGTCCTCGCCGACCTGCTCGACCGGCCCGACCTGCTGGACCCGGTGCGCCGCAACCTCGAGGCGTTCCTGCCGCTGCTCGACGAGGACGGCGTGCTGGAGTCGGTGCACTCGCGCCGGCAGGACCAGCACACCGCCGGGCACCCCGGCGCGGACCTGCTGCTGCCGTACCGGCGCTTCGCCCTCGCCGAGGACCGCGCCGACTTCGCCGACGCCGCCCGGTCGCTGCAGTCCCACGGCGTCGACGGCCGCGCGGTGCTGCCCGAACTGCTCGCCCACCCGTGGCTGGCCGGGGTGCTCCCCGCGGGGACGGGACGTCCGTGGTCGGGGGAGGCCGTGCTGCCCGCGTCCGGCCTGGCCGTCCACGCCGCGGGCCGCACCCGGACCGTCGTCTTCGGCGGCAGCGACCAGCCCTCCGTCGGGACGATCCGCTCCGGCACGGCGAACACCGCGACGTTCCTGCGGTTCCGCCACGGCGCGGCCGTGCTGGAGTCGCTGCGCCTGTCGACCGCGTTCTTCGGGCTCGGCCCCTTCCGCAGCGCGACGCTGGAGCAGGAGCCCGGCGGCGCCTTCGTCCTGCGTCAGGAGCTGCGCGCCGGGTACTACCAGCCGCTCGCCGCTGCCGACCGCGACCCTGCCGGGGACTACCCGCTGGGCGACGAGGGCCGCTTCCACGCCGCGATGGCCTTCGACCGCCGCGCCGTCGACGCCGTCGAGCTCACCACGACCGTGCGGGTGCAGCTGCTCGACGACGGCGCCGACGTCACCGTCGCCTTCGCCGGGGCCGCGACGTCGTACGCGCTCGAGCTGTCCTTCCGCCCCGGGGGCGACCTGAGCGGGGTCGAGCCGCTGGCCGACGGTGGCTGGGTCCTCACCGGACCGGAGCTGGCCCACCGGGTCGGTGACGACGAGGTGGTGCTCACCCGCGAGGGCGGGGGTGGCGCGGCCGGTGAGCACCAGCCCGCGCGCTACGACGGCGGGGAGCAGTACGACTACCTGCAGGGCAGCCACGCGGCGGGCGGGGAGCGCGTCTACCTCACGGGGCGGACGCCGGGCGTGCTGACGCTGCGGCTGCGGGGCCGCTGAGGCGCGCTCGGAGGGATTCGAACCCCCAACCAACCGGGTAGAAGCCGGTCGCTCTGTCCGTTGAGCTACGAGCGCAGGGCGCCGGCGGACCGGCGGGTGGAGCAGGTCGCCACCACAGCCGTCAGGGTAGCGACCCCGCGGGTGGTGGGCCCGCGGGCCGCTGCGACTAGCCTGGGGCCGTGGCGGAATTCATCTACCAGATGCAGAAGGCGCGCAAGGCGCACGGGGACAAGGTCATCCTCGACGACGTCTCGATCTCCTTCTACCCGGGGGCCAAGATCGGGGTCGTCGGACCCAACGGCGCCGGGAAGTCGAGCGTCCTGAAGATCATGGCGGGACTGGACCAGCCGTCCAACGGCGAGGCCCGCCTCTCGCCCGGCTACAGCGTCGGCATGCTCATGCAGGAGCCGAAGCTCGACGAGTCCAAGACGGTCCTGCAGAACGTCCAGGACGGCCTGGGCGAGCTGAAGCAGAAGATGGACCGCTACAACGAGATCACGGGCCTGTTCGAGGACCCGGACGCCGACTTCGACGCCCTCATGGCCGAGATGGGCACGCTGCAGGAGGAGCTGGACCACGCCAACGCGTGGGACATGGACTCCCAGCTCGAGCAGGCCATGGACGCGCTGCGCTGCCCGCCCGGGGACGCCGACGTGTCGGTGCTGTCCGGTGGCGAGAAGCGCCGCGTCGCGCTGTGCAAGCTGCTGCTCGAGGCGCCGGACCTGCTGCTGCTCGACGAGCCCACCAACCACCTGGACGCCGAGTCCGTGACGTGGCTGGAGCAGCACCTCGCCAAGTACCCCGGTGCCGTCCTGGCCGTCACCCACGACCGGTACTTCCTCGACAACGTCGCGCAGTGGATCCTCGAGCTCGACCGCGGCCGCGCCTACCCCTACGAGGGCAACTACTCCACGTACCTGGAGAAGAAGGCCGCCCGCATGGACGTCCAGGGCAAGAAGGACGCCAAGCTGGCCAAGCGCCTCAAGGACGAGCTGGAGTGGGTCCGCTCGAACGCCAAGGGCCGTCAGACCAAGTCCAAGGCGCGCCTGGCCCGCTACGAGGAGATGGCCGCCGAGGCCGAGCGCACGCGCAAGCTCGACTTCGAGGAGATCCAGATCCCGGCCGGTCCGCGCCTGGGCTCCGTCGTCATCGAGGCCAAGGGCCTGAAGAAGTCCTTCGGCGACCGCACGCTCATCGACGGTCTGTCGTTCTCGCTGCCGCGCAACGGCATCGTCGGCGTGATCGGCCCGAACGGCGTCGGCAAGACGACCCTGTTCAAGACCATCGTCGGGCTCGAGGAGCTCGACGGCGGCGACCTGAAGATCGGCGAGACGGTCAAGCTGTCCTACGTCGACCAGTCCCGCGGCGGGCTGGACCCGTCCAAGAACCTGTGGGAGACCGTCTCCGACGGCCTGGACTACATCCAGGTCGGCAACCAGGAGATGCCCTCGCGCGCCTACGTCTCGGCGTTCGGGTTCAAGGGCCCGGACCAGCAGAAGCCGACCGGCGTGCTGTCCGGTGGGGAGCGCAACCGCCTCAACCTGGCGCTGACGCTCAAGGAGGGCGGCAACGTCCTGCTGCTCGACGAGCCGACGAACGACCTCGACGTCGAGACCCTCGGGTCGCTGGAGAACGCCCTGCTGGAGTTCCCCGGCTGCGCCGTGGTCGTCAGCCACGACCGGTGGTTCCTCGACCGCGTCGCGACGCACATCCTCGCCTACGAGGGCACCGAGGAGAACCCGGCGAACTGGTACTGGTTCGAGGGCAACTTCGCGGGCTACGAGGAGAACAAGGTCGCGCGCCTGGGCCCCGACGCGGCCCGTCCGCACCGCGTGACGTACCGCAAGCTCACCCGCGACTGAGCGTCACCGCTGCGGCCCCCTCCTTGGAGGTCGTTGACGCGAAGCGCCGGTAGGTTGGGCGCTTCGCGTCAACGACCCAGCCGGGTGGGGCGCTGGTGGTGACGGTCAGTCGGCGGTCGTGCGCCGGCGGACCGGGCGCGGGGCCAGCGGGGTGCGGGTGGCGAGCCACTCGTCGAACGCGGCCCGCGGCAGCGGGGTCGCGTAGAGGAACCCCTGGGCGTGGTGGGCGCCGGCGGCAGCGAGCAGCTGCGCCTGCGCCACCTCCTCCACGCCCTCGGCCACGACCTCGACGCCGAGGCGCCCGGCCATCTGCACGACGGCCTCGATGATGGCCAGGTCGGCGGGGTTGCCCGTCGCGCCGGCCACGAACGACCGGTCGACCTTCACGAGGGAGACCGGCAGCCGCCGCAGCGCGGTGAGGCTGGCGTAGCCCGTCCCGAAGTCGTCCACGGCGATCTGCACGCCCGTCGCGGCGAGGTCGTGCACGCGGCGCAACGCGTCGGGGGCCTCGAGGACCATGCTCTCGGTGATCTCCAGGACGAGCTGCTCGGGCGGCAACCCGCTGCGCCGCAAGCAGGATGCCACGACGGTGAGCAGGCGGTCGTCGGCGAGCTGGGCCACCGACACGTTGACGTGGACGGTGAGGGGCCGGCCCGCGGCGGTCCAGGCGGCCGCGTCGCGGCAGGACTGGTCGAGCACGTGCGCGCCGATCTCGTGGATCGCCCCGGACCGCTCGGCCCGGGTGATGAACTCCTGCGGGCCCACCAGCCCGCGCTCGGGGTGGTTCCACCGCACGAGCGCCTCCATGCCGCTGCACGAGACGTCGTCGGCGTCCTCGGCCAGGTCCACGACGGGCTGGTAGTGGACCTCGATCTGGCCCCGCGCCGTGGCGCCGGCGAGTTCGCGCAGCAGCACGGCCTCGGCCTCAGCGGCCGCGGACCGGCGCCCGAAGACGGCGACCCCGCCCCCGCCGGTCTTGGCCGAGTACATGGCGACGTCGGCGCGCTGGACGACCTCGTCGACACCCCCGGTGGCACCGGCGCAGTGGGCGACGCCGACGCTGCAGCCGACCTGCACCTCCTCGGCGGCCATCTCGGCGACCCCGGTGACGACGGCGACGGGCGCCGTCACCGCGTCGACGACGGCCCGGGCCAGCGACTCGGCGACGTCCGTCGTCGTCGCCGGCAGCAGCACGGCGAACTCGTCGCCGCCGAGGCGGGCGCACAGCCCGGCGGTCCCGACCGTCTCGCGCAGCCGGTCCGCGGTCGCCGTCAGCACGTCGTCGCCGGCGCCGTGCCCGAAGCCGTCGTTGACGTACTTGAAGTCGTCGAGGTCGACGAAGAGCACGAAGGGTCCCCCCTCGCCGCCCGCACGTCCGTCCTGCAGCAGGGCCAGGTCGACGGCGTCGCGGAAGGCGCCCCG